>JBEBPB010000013.1:0-153459 GCA_040396195.1 Paenibacillus nanensis | reverse complement strand
TCACGGAAAGCGAAAATGGAACTGGAGAAGCGATAGCGTCCGCCTTTATATGCAAATTTTCACCTTTAAAAGGTCAGTTTCATAAAAAATTTGAATATAACAGCGGTCGGAAGTCCATTTTTGTTTGTAGTGACGTTTCAATTTTGTATCCAAGTTGTTTATCAACTGTTAATCGGCAGCCTCTGCAACAAGCAGCTACCCTTTCAGAGCATTAATATGAAAGTTCTCGCCTTGAATTCCTGGGAAAGCGCCTAACTCTACAAACTCTGTATAATCGGGATGCACCATTAGCCATGTGTTCTGTTTAAACAACAACCGATGCTCGCCAACTGCATTTGTATCCACAATTCCGGTCAGTACGTTCGTATTTTTTGATAAAATAACGCCGCATTTGAAGCCAGACTCAAACACTTTACATGGAGCATAATGCAGTGTTGTTTGGTAGAGTTCCACAACCTCTCCCTTTGCCACATAAAATGCACGCGCATGCTTCGTGTCAAAATAGTTGCCTTCCATATCGATCACACAGCCGAGAAATATTACCATATCCGTTGCTGCAATATTGAATTCGTTGGTTTTATGATACTCCATACCATTTAAGTAGGTGCTGTGCCCATTACAATAGCCTAACTCTACCTCGATCAATCCATAGTTTTCCCGATAGGCTACATCATACAATTTAAAACTATGCATATGTTCATCATCGGGTGTATAGTAATGTCCTGTCTCGGGGATTTCCGTCTGATTCTCCAAATATTCGATCATCTCAGAACAATCCAATTGGCTGACTCGCCCGAAGCGCTTGAATTCTGTACTATATATATCATAAATAGTAATATGCGGATTTGCCGCCTGCAATTTTTCCAATGTATTCATTATGATCACGTCCTCTTATATTTTTACAATTACTTTTTTACCATTATATTTTTACAACATTGAAATTTATCAGCATGCCAAAACGCTCGATTTCTGCCAATACATCGCCATACACCAGTACGAGATGGTGAGTGCCGCCCGCCATAGAATACTTGCTTAAAAACTGAGAAATATCGCAGCTTCGAGGTCTAAACCAACCGTGTACGCTGTTTGCCATATTGTTTTCCCCTGTAACCCCCAGCATGTCTACCTCTGAAAGAATTAAACTATATTTCCCGTTGCCCATTGGTGCAATATCCACCAGTACAGCTGCACCGGACTTAAGGCAACCATATGCTACGACCGGGTTTTCAGCACTTGTAAAAGGGAAGTCTTTCTCTACAACAAGCGCCTTTTCCGCTGTAAGATTAATATTGATTTCCCCCATATGACTCAGCAGGATGCTGTTGCCCTTCCAGTCCGGGCAGAACATTTCTGTAAAAGTAGTCTCCTCATATACGGACAACAAAGCAGCTGTAAGCGCCGCCGTTAATACATCGCCTTCCCCGGCATAGCCGATTCCACGCCCCATTGATCTGCTAATTTCCAAAAACGGCATGACCGGAAGACCCGGCTGATCCTCAGTTGCCAAAAAGTTAACGGTTGTCGCATCCAGTTGATTGCATTCAATCCAATTGCGCAACACCAAATTGATTCCTGCTGAACGATGAAATAACTCGCGGCTTACATCCACCAAATTGTATGCATCCTTACACTCCTGCATATATGCATCCATTTCGTCCTCAGTAATCTTCTCCAGTTCCTGGCATCCCCATTCGAAGTCATATTGGACTGTTTGGATACCCAACTCTCTCTCCAAATCATCAAACGGAACTGCAAAGTCGCCCATTCCTTTGAACTCGCCGCCGACAACCCCAACCTGTGCATTGCGCAAAGTCTTGGCTATGACCGCTGAACGTACACAACTGACGACTCGCTCAATAACATCTGACTTATCCCAATGTCCCGCTTCTACAAAAAATTGTTTTCCATTGCGCAACAAAAGGTTGCACATATCTTGAACCCCATGAATTCCATGGTTATACATGATTTCATCGGAACTTTGCAATGGTCCAAAATCATATTCCGCCGTAGTATCCAGCACGATGATCGGCAGCTTGGTTGCTGCTAGTACACGAGAGGATTCCAAAGATGGAGAATAAGCAAGATGCATCGTTACGATAGCATCCACATCTTCCTCTTCAAACAAAGATACCGCTTGCTCAAATTCATGCTCCAGTCTACATATCGGTGCTTGTACAACGTCCACATATTTGCTGATCTTTTCGATTACAGCTGCATTAAAAGCTTCAATCTTGGGACGCATCTCGGGGCAAGTGTTATCATACAGCTCCACATAAAGCGGCAGAAACCCGATTTTTATATTTTTCATAGCTTCTTAACTCCCTTATCTATACTTATCAAAATTATGCTTTTCTCGCATTCCTTCTCATATCAAAGACTACAGCTCCCACAATAATAATCCCCTTAATGACTTGTTGCAGATATGGCGAAACGCCTAGCAGCAGCAATCCATTATTCAATACGCCGAGAATCAGAATTCCTATAAGAACTCCGCCGACCGTACCAATTCCGCCAGAGTGACTTATCCCTCCTACCGTCGCAGCGGCAATGGCGTCCAACTCATACCCGCTTCCTAATGTCGCTATTCCCGATCCCGAACGAGATGTAATCAGCACACCCGCAAGACCCGCAAGTAAACCCGACCATACATAAATCATGCAATGGTTTTTCTCCACCTTCACCCCTGCATATCGAGCCGCAATTTCATTGCCCCCAATGGCGTATATATTTTTGCCGAATCTCGTTTTGTTCAGTAATATCCAAGCTATAATAGCGATTACGATAAAAATAATGACCATAAATGGAATTCTGCCGAGCTTGCCCTGTCCCAAGCTTTTAAACTCAGGAATAAGCATGGAGACAGGATACGCGTTGGTGTACATTAAAGCCAAGCCCTTCGCGATTACCATACTGCCTAGAGTTGCAATAAAAGGTGGGATTTTTGTATAAGCTACAAGCATTCCATTGAAAAGTCCAATCAAGGCGCCTATTAACAACCCTACGACTACTGCCAGAATGGATGCCAGAATAGGGTTCTCTATTGGAACAAATGATAATAACCGGTTTGTATAACCAGGATCTTGTACGATTGAGGCGCAAACTACAGACGTTAATGCCACAGTAGAGCCAACAGATAAGTCGATCCCTCTGGACATAATGGTAAATGCCACACCTAATGCCAATAATCCGCGTCCAGACTCAGCTACCAAAACATTAATAATATTCGTTAGCGTGAAAAAGTCCTTCGAAGTAATCCCCATAGCAACGATCATGACAAACAATACAATATAGATCGGAGATTGCCCAAGCTTCCCTTTTATATTAGCTTTGTATGCTCCCATTTGCTTCAAACCTTCTTCCCTTACACCTTGTTGGTGGCGTATTTCATAATGGTGGATTGATCGATATCTGTATTATCCAAAATGCCTGTTACTTTTCCTTCGTGCATCACCATAATCCGATCACTCATTCCTAAAATTTCCGGCAACTCAGAGGAAACCATAATAATAGACTTTCCTTCGGATGCCAACTTCGAAATTAATGTATAGATTTCTGATTTTGCCCCAATATCTATCCCTCTGGTTGGTTCATCCAAAATAAGAATGTCTGGCGCCATCAGCAGCCATCTTGCGATTAGCGCTTTTTGCTGATTTCCCCCCGATAGAGTTTGAATCGGAACATCGCTGGATATCGCGCGAACTTTCAGCTTTGACATATACTCTTGAATATCGTTGCGCATATACTTGCGGTTAAGCATATAACATTTATTTTCATATTTTTTTAAGTTAACCAGCAGCATATTGTAACCTACGCTAAGCATAGGAACGATTCCCGAAAGTCTCCTGTCCTCTGTCAGCATAGCGATACCTTCTGCTATCGCATCTGCTGGAGATTCGATCGTCACGCTCTTTCCTCTAATTTTAATCGAGCCGCTTTTGGGACGAATGCCAAATAACGCTTCCATTAGTTCGGTTCGTCCTGCACCAACTAAGCCGGCAACCCCCATAATTTCTCCCTTTTTAAGCTCAAAACTTGCATTTTGAACCGCATGACCTGAGGTAAGCCCTTCGACCTGCAGAATCGCCTCTCCCTTTTTACTCGCCACTTTAGGAAATAAATCTTTTAGCTCACGACCAACCATTTTCAAAATAACCTGGTTCATATCAATTGCGTCAATTCTGTCTGTCAAAATATATTTGCCATCTCGTAAAACTGTAATTTCATCACAAACTCTAAAAATTTCGTCCATTTTATGCGAAACATAAATGATTCCGATCCCTAAGCCTTTCAGTCTTGCTATGATTCGGAAAAGCTGCTCCACCTCTGTTGTTGTCAAAGAAGAAGTAGGCTCGTCCATCGCTATAATATTGGCATGATAGGATAATGCTTTTGCAATCTCGATCATCTGCATTTGTGCAATCGAGCAGTTTTTCATTTTTTGATGAGGATCAATGTTTAGAGAAAGCTCTCCCAAAAGCTCCTTTGTCATCTGATACATCTTTTTATAATCGATAAAACAACCAAATTTGAGCGGTTCTCTGCCCAACCAAATATTTTCCATCACATTTCTTTCCAAAACCGGAGTCAATTCTTGATGAATTACTGCAATTCCCTTTTTCAAAGCTTGTGAAGTATTCGAGAAATTTTGCAGCTCACCGTTAATATAAATTTCTCCTTCTGTAGGCGTATACATTCCTGCCAAACACTTGATCAAAGTAGACTTTCCTGCTCCGTTTTCTCCCATTAGGGCATGAACAGAGCCTCTTTTCAAAGTGAAGGAAACATTGTCCAATACGTTAACATTAGAAAAGGCTTTACTAATTCCCCTCATTTCGAGCAGTTCACCCATAGCCTGTCACTCCTTCATATTGCCTGTATGCAGGCCCGCCATAAACAGTCCGGCATACAGGCATTCAAGCGAGGATTATTTTAAATAGTCACTTACATTCTCTTTAGTTATGCTTGTAAAAGGGATCCAATTAAACTTTTCAATCGATTCTCCCTTGGCTGCTTTTTTCGCCAATTCAATTGCCGCTTCTCCTTGGGCTGCAGCATCCTGAAGCACGGTCATTCCCATTTCTCCAGCTTTCACTGCAGCTAGTGCGTTATCTGTCGCATCGATGCCGACTACTTGAACATCCTTTAATTTATCAACAGACTTCAATGCCTCAATAGCACCCAGCGCCATCTCATCATTGTTCGCAATAACACAATCAATCATCTTGCCTGTGCCGAGCACCTGCTCCATTTTGGACATTGCTTTAAAGCGATCCCACTCTGCCGTATCTTCCAAAATCATATTTAATTTATAGCCCGCTTTTTCAAGTGCTTCCTTCGCTGACGAGGAACGTTTCGTTGTATTGTCTAGCCCAAGTTGTCCCATTAGCAGTACAACATTCAACTCTGTTTTTCCCGAATCTTTAAAGTAATTGGCGAGATACTCGCCTTGCATGCGGCCGGCTTCCGTTTCTTCAGAGCCTACGTACACATCCTTGCCTTCTCTAAGCACCTTCTCATCCGGCAAACGATTTGTGAAAACAACTGGAATATCACCAGCTAACCCAATTAACTCCTCTGCAATATCCGTATTGACCAAACTCATTATAATGGCATCATATTTTTGAGTAGCAAAAGTATTCACATGCTCCTGTTGCTTTTGCATATCATTTTGGGAATCGAATGAAGTGAGACTTAACTCCGGATCATTTTTCTCAATGGCAAGCATTGCTTTTTCCTGATTGGCAAAAAACTGATCACGGTCATAAAGTGAAATTCCAACCTTCAACTTCCCATTACCGGCAGGGTCTGATGATGCTCCAGTTCCATTTTCTGAATTAGAACAGGAAGCAAATATGAATAGAAATGTCATTGTTAAAAATATCGATAGTATTTTTTTCATGTTTATTTCTCCTCATTATCAAGTATTGGTTCAACCTTTTCTTGAAAGGGCTTACATTAGTTCTGCTCTTCAAATACTTACTGCTACCGTTACTGAATCGAAAACATCCGGCTTGCTACATTGCAGAAAACATCCTCCACCTGCTTGTCTGTCAGCTTAAGTCTTTTTGCCGCTTTTGCCATAGCAGCAATTTCCTCATAAAGAATAATGGTGATTCGTTCTGACTCATCTGTTTCCCGCATTGTGCTTTCCATGGACACATCACCATACATCCCTCTTGGTACGATATTGACATACTTGCCATTCTCAGTAATTCGATGTGCTCGCAAACGGAAAATCGGAAGATCGCTGCCATACATAATCCGCTCTGTTCCAACCGTTCGAATCAATTGCTCCATTACTTCATCATTAGTGTTTGCTGTAATATCAAAATATAAATTTTCGGTTTTCGCGAGCACCTCCATAGCATCCCCTACATCCTCCATGCTGTAAGCTCGACCGATATGCGCAACAATAATTTTAGCGTTACTGTACTGCTTATCTATTTCCACCAGATGTGCCAAGTTCACCGGATCCTTCAGCCTGCCTGGTCTGGCAATATGCAACATAGCTGCCCAGCCGTTTTTGTGTAACACCTCCAAATGCTCATGCGGCAAAAAATCATAGATACGAATTTCATCCGCAGGAATATATGGCGGCGCAAAGTTCAGATAAGGCTTGCTGCCATGAAAACCGCCATCCCTTATTAAAGCTTCGAAGGTCTCCGCACTCATCTCCGGCTTGGTAAGCGCCAGCCCTGGAATACCGTACTTTTGTGAACACTCACTAACGTATTCATTATTTCGCGCCGCATCGATATAGGTTTCAATGCCTCCGAATATGACCGGTGTTATCTTTTTTTTCGGAAATAACAGTTCATATGAGCTTATCAGCTCTTCAACGGATTGCTGCTCAGCAACCCTTGAAGCCCAAATGGCAGAACGACTTTGCGTATAGCTTCCTTCCGGCAATATAAACTCTTTTTTCCAAACATGCGTATGACAGTCAATCACAGTATCCGGCAGAAAATCTCTTATATATTGCGCATAGTAGTCTCTGTCATAAGTCGTCAGTTCGAATAGCGCCATGCCGATCTCACCCTTTCATCGTTGTATATGCCTGCTTCAAATAATTAAAGCATTGCTTATATTTGCTGAACTGCTCATCATAAAGCTGCGCATGGTGAGGCTCTGGATCAACGATATCAACTTGAATATTCATCTCGTTAAAACCTTCTTGCGCATCCCGATAAACTCCCGCTCCAATGCCTGCCAAAATTGCAGCTCCGATACAAGCACTATCAGCAATTCGCGGTAATTGAATCGTTTGATTCAATATATTAGCGACGATTTGCGTCCAAATCCTGCTCTTTGCAGCTCCCCCCAACATACGAATGATATGCTTTTGCTCGTCCAACTTGTTGTAGGTATCCCATATCCAGCGCATTTCCATACCAACACCTTCCATTACTGCACGATAAAATTGCGGTGCCCGGTGCCCCATCTGCATACCGAGGAAGCTGCCTTGACTGCTATAATTCCAAGTAGGAATATTCGAGCCATCAAAGTGTGGAAAAAACATTAATCCGTCCGCTCCAAGCTGACATGATTCTACCCATTCATTCACTTGCTCATACGAAGCCGGATATTTACCAAGTGGAGTTTCTGTAACGCCCATATTATCTCGCATCCATTCGAGACAAACTCCTCCGTTTCTCAGCGACCCAAACTGCCCCCAAGTTCCATTCACAACATGATTTCCTAATGCAAAGTTCATTTTTGAATCATGCAAAGGCTGTTCTGTAATCCCCAATAATACCCATGCTGTTCCTGTCGAAACCAACACATCTCCCGCTTTCATCACTCCCGCTCCAAGCGCTGCGCAATATTGGTCATGTCCGCCCGCTACAACCCGTACATCTTGAGGCAATCCAAGCAGCTCGGCTGCTGTCGCCGTTAACGCTCCAACAGATTCTCCTGGTGCTACCAGCTTCGACAGATTGTCCTCAGCTATTTCCAGCATATCGAGCACTTCTGTATCCCATTGCTTCGTTTTTACATTCATCAGTTGGGTAATACCAGTACTGTTATGATCAACACAAGCTCGTCCAGTCAAGCGATAAAGTAAAAAGTCTTGTGTGGAGAAAAAATAATACGTTTCATCAAAAAGACGACGATCTTTGTTTTTTACATTCATGATTTGTACACAGTTATATGAGGAATAAACCTTCCAACCTGTTTTTTCAAAAAATTCTCGCTCACCAAACTGCTTTTTCACATGTTCCGCTTCATGAATAGCGCGACTGTCCAGCCAGGATCTTGCAGGAGCCAGCGGTGTTCCTGAATGATCCGCCAATACTAACGAACCGCCTTGAACAGATAAAGACATTGCCCGAATAGCAGATTTATTGCAATCTTGCGTGCATTGTCGCACAACATGAACGAGTGCCGTCCACCATTCCTCAGCATTCTGCTCAGCTAAGTAGGCGGCTTTTCTCTGAACAGCATATCCCTTATAGGCTTGAGCCAGCATTTTACCGGAGGAATCCAGCAGGATGCACTTCGTACCAGTCGTGCCAATATCGACTCCCAGCAGCAAATCAGCCATTGTGTCCCCTCCTTTCCTCAAAGACGCTAATTTTCGCTCAAAATAATAGTATAATTTTTGTTTATTTTTTCAATTTTCTAACTATTCATTTGATACTTTAGCTCTTAAAGTACCACATCTAATCAATAACGCAATACAATTTGATCTTTTGGTTCATAATTTTAATCCATATCTATTGTACGATCTGAACTCTTACAATTCTTTCTCGTGCCCTGACTTGATCAAAGTCAGCGAAGTAAATTCTTCCAAACTCTCCAAGCAACATTTCGCCATTAACAATAGGAACAGACTCTGAACGCCCGAGCAAAACTGAACGCAGATGTGCATCCGTATTCAAGCTCCACCAGGGTTCCTCATTTCGTTCACGTCCAGCAATATCAATATGAACCGGCCCCGGATGTAAATACTGACCTTCTGTTTCACATGTAGGCATAATTTTGCTCATAGCGTTAACCATATCTTGTAAAATAAACTGAGTACCAAAGTAATCAACATCATCGGATTGCTCCTGAATAAATACACTGCAGGTTGTATGCTGGGAAAATACTAATACTATACCATCCTTAACAGCTTGTTCTTTAATAATGGCAGCAACTTCATCCGTCACATCATGAAAGGTAGGACGGGCAGGCGATTGGATTTTGAAATTGTCATGAATAATCATAGGCTGGATAGCTCCTCACTCTTTATTTTTTTATAACAGTCTCTAAAACCACCACTTGATTCAATATCTACTCCCCTATAATCTGAACTTCTACTTGTCTGTCTCGTGCGCGAGTCTGATCAAAATCAACAAAGTAAATATGACCAAATGACCCCAGATCAAGCTTCCCGTCTATTAAAACAATTGTCTCGCTTCTGCCCAGAAAGACGGATCTTAAATGTGCATCCGTATTTAATGTTTCAGGCTTGTCCTCCCCGTGCAGCTTTGAAAACTCCGTAAGTTCAGGACCAGGGTGCATATACTGTCCTTCTACTCGGCAAGTTGGAACCAGCTTCTCAAAAATATCCCATAGGTCTTGCTGTAAATATTCCAGTCCGTTATAAGTTTTATCAAAAGAACATTCCTGAGTCATGACAGAGCATGTGGTATGATGCGAATACACTACACAAATTCCGTTTTTCACATTCGATTGCGTCACCATATTCTGCACTTGATCCGTAATCGTATGAAAGGTGGGACGCATCCCTGTTGACGTTAACTGAATCGATTCTCTAAATACTTTCACAAAGAAACCTCCCCTTATTCCCATTTGTTTATTTGGTTTTGTCGTCATAAGCTTTTCTAACATGGAACACCATCTCGTCTATCATGGCGATTGGGTCAGCGGCATGAATAATGCCGGAAGCAGCACCTGCTGCGTCAGCTCCTGCCATAATATTGTCGTATACTTGCTTTCCTGAAGTAATACCGGCAGCCTGTTCCACTAAAATAGATGGATAAACCTCTTTGATTGCTTTAATCGATTCCTGCACATAACTCATACTGCTAGTAGTCCCCGTTCCAATAAGCTCCGTAGGTTCCGGGTTGATAATATCGGGTCGGAGTTGGGCAATAGCACGAGACTCGTCAATCGTATCCGTACAAACAAAGGAGAGCAGATCCAGCTCATTTGCCCTTTCGATGGTTTGTCGAATAGCTGAAAGCGTCATTGGACGTTCGCAGTGATTCAGCACAACTCCTTTAGCCCCCGCAGCTTTAATTGCTTCCGGCAAAATATCAGCTATGCCGCGCCCTGGTCGAAGCACATCCATATATGGAGCAAATACGATAAGTCTGTCCGTATTCTCAGCAACTCTACGTATATCTACATAAGGCGCAATAAAAATAACATCAATATTATACTGTTGGGCTGCCTTATCCGCTGACTTTGCTAATTCCAACACTTGATCCCCGTATACGTAGTTCTTCACCCCTATTTCAAAAAAAGGCGGGGTTATTTGCACTTTCATCTACTCCCTCTCCTCGCTCCCCTTTACATCCTATAAATCACCAGTATTTTCAAGATGCAAAACTGCTTTCACCCGTCTATAATATCTAACACTCCTACCTATCTTTTCACCTCCATAGAGAAAAATATCTGTTCTTTTTCAAAAAAAGTGTAAGCGTTTTATATCCAAAGTATATTGCCGGCTAAAAACGTTGTCAAGAAATATTTGATTCTTTGCGTCATTATTTAATACTTTGGTTCATTTTATTTGAATAATTGACGTACTTTCCCGAAAAGTGTACAGTAAAGATATATTTATTATCAGAAAAGCTAGGTGCCAATATATAAAATGAAAAAGTCGCTCAAACGTGAACAAATTATTTTGAACCAATTGAAAATTAGCTCCAGATTAGAAACTCGGGAAGTCATGCAGCTTTTAAACATCTCCAAGTCAACCGTGCTTCGTATTTTTGCCGATATGGAAAAAAGAGGTCTGCTTGTACGGGTATTTGGAGGCGTACAGCTGGCAGCCCCTACCATGCCCGAATATTCTTTTATAGACCTGGAGCATAAACAACTAGAAGAGAAAAGAAAGATAGCAAATTCTGCCTGCAATATGATTGAAGACACTGATATTATATTTCTGGATTGCGGCACTACTACTTACCAGTTGGCAATTGCTTTATGTGAACGATTGCAACAAGGGGAGCTCCGTAATTTACAGGTGCTTACCAACTCCATTGCAAACATGCAAATACTAGCCGAGTATTGTGATGTTATTCTGATTGGCGGAAATTACAGACCTCATCGAAAAGACGTTGCCGGAGTAGCCAGCGTCAAGTTTCTTAGTTTTTTTTACTTTACACAAAGCTTTATCGGTGCAGACGGCATCAGCCTGGCGGATGGCTTTATGACAACTGATCTGAACACCGCCCATCTTGATGAGATGGTGATTGCACGGTCTACACGAAGCATCGTACTTGCCGATTCCAGCAAATTTGGTCGAAGCTCATTTATTGGTTACGCATCTCCAGATCAAGTTGACCTTGTTATTACAGACACAGACTTTGACGAAGAAGAGATTAACCGTTATCAGAATCAAGGATTTAGAAACATCGTACGAGCATAGGAAGCGTGGTTATTCCCAGCATAAGAGCATGATGAGGGGCATAAAAGCATAGCTAGGAGCATCGGGAGAAAGTGATGTAATTGAACTTAAATGTGCTTATAATGATCTTTGAGATTGATATGGTCTATCACAAGAAATAGGGCTTGCGAGGAGAACTAAGAATAGCTTTAGGGGGAACTGTTTGCGGTTCTCCCTAAAGCTATTTGGGCTGTAATTTGTATATGGCGAACATAAACATGAAGTGTTGATCAAAGTATAACCATTTGAAGAAAAGGATCAATATTGTATTTATTCACTTTCTCTTGCTGATAAAGTAAAACAACCATACTAAAAATAAATATATTAATACAGTCAAGTATGACACATTAGTGTCTGTAAAACGATTCATATACCAAAAGAATATAAATAATATAACAGCTCCTATATGACCAAGAATTAATTTATTTTTCAGCCTTTTTCTCAAGAAAAAGACTAGTAAGACAATTAAAACGCTAATTATCACTGTGATTAAATACGTTTCTAAAGATATACTTAATAATGGAATACTTGCTAATGCAAGTACAACAACAAGTATAACGACGATGATCCCTTTTTGGTTTTTTATCAATTGGTTCACCTCCATTTTTTTCCATCCCTTAATACTAACATACATTTTATTATATTAACAGACTACCTTTTTTGTTATATTTTTCATAATATTGTAATTAGTATAAAATTCAGGAGGTGTTTTTTTGTGAAGTGGAAGTTTGCTAGAGTCAGGTTAGTGCTAGGTTCCCTACTGGTTTTCGCTTTATTATTTAATGTATCTTCGACAGCTATGGCAGCGCCTCAACAAAATGAAGAAAGTGGAAGTCATACTTTTTATGACGATGAAGGAAAAATGAATGAGTTGGTTGTTGTACGGACAAGCGAACAAGTTATTGCTCAACTTTATATTGAAGGAACTTTAAACCAAGAATCAATTGTAGAAAGATCAACCGGCAATATTACTGGATTTAAAGATTTTGGGAATGCATCAATTAAAACCACTGTAGATCACGTAATACAAAATCTTGATATTACCGACAATTCTGTAAGTGATAATCAAAACTCTAGTTTAAAAATTGCTTCTGACAGCCCAAAAGGATCACTTATTGGTGGAAAGTACAGCGAGCCCTGGGAACGTTTTGGTTATCTTTATGTAGATGTAACTAAAAAAGAATCTGCAGAATATGTCTTTGAATTTAATAAAGGAACTGCTATAACTTCAATCGCTGCTTCTATTGTGTCATTTGTTATTTTTAGCGCGATTGCTCCTGGTACTATTGTGGCATTGATAGGAGGTATAGTAATTGGAATTGTAGCTGGCGAAATTCAAAGTTTCTTTAGTGGAAAGTTTAAAACAATAAATACAACTGAAAATTATGAGGTTTGGTGTAATAACAAGCTCGGGCTTAGAGCCAACAAAGATTTTAAATACATTTGGGGTTATAACCAATACACTGGTGCACAGGAAGTAAAGTCCGATGGGCAATCTGGAGGAGTATATTGGACAAACGATGACATGCTTGATTTTGGAATTTATAATGTAATGTTAATGGAATTGTAGTCAAACAAATTAGCCTTCACTTATCGTGAGGGCTAATTTATTTATGAAAGTGTGAAGTGCTGCTTATTTGACGAACTCCCTCGCTTTCCCTCAATGCCTCTTCTTGTCTCTTTCAATTTCCACACTCTATCGAACTTTAATCATTGCTCTGCATCAAAAATTAGTACATCCCCGCTTTACAATCTAATTTCACTTTTAAATATTGTTAATTTGCTATACTATTACATTAATCAGTATTGATTATCATTATCATTAATATAAAAAAGAAATGAGGAATTTCATTGCTGCAGGTACAGTTAGAAAAAATCCATCATTATCAGGTCACTGTTGTTCTACCCTCCGGCTATAATACCAGCAATAAATACCGTACAATCTATATGCATGATGGCGGCAATGCTGCGATACAAGCTATGAATCTAATTGATCACCTTATTATTACCAAGCAAATTGAACCTATCATTATTGTTGGGATAGTACCTATAGATCGTAATAATGACTATACCCCGTGGGAGTCCCCTTCCTTTCAGCCAAATACGCCCAATTTGGGAGGGGAAGCGGAAAAATATTTGCATATTCTTGTGAATCATATTAAACCTGTAGTAGATGCAAAATATGCAACTGACCCATCGCCTGCTCATACTGCCATTTGCGGCTGCTCATTCGGGGGTCTTGTCTCCGTTTTTGCTTCTTACTACTATCCTGAGGTGTTTCATCATTATATTATTTTGTCGGCATCATTTTGGTATGATGGTGTCTTGCAGTATTTGCAAGGTGAGGAGATCATCCGCAGTGGAAAAAGCTATAAAAAACCACTAATTAATCGCAAACCACATCAAATGTATCTATATGTTGGCGAGTTAGAAGGTATTTATCGGGATAGTGCTCAAATGTATATGGTGGACTATACCAAAAAGGCATCGGTCGAACTTATGCAGGAAGGATTTCTGGATTCAAAATTTTTATTTGAAACGCATCCTGAAGGCACGCATGATGTTTATTTTTTCAGCCCGCACTTTATCCGTGCTCTGCGTTGGCTTTATGGCAATCAAGCAAGAAATAACGCTACGATGAAATAGTACAAATAGAATTATATAATAGCAGAATCTTTACTTGGCGGCGAAAGGATAAAACCCAAAGGTTTAAAGTCCGGTTTAAAAATTACAATTGAATTTGGTGCAGAAAATATATTCATCATTGAAGTCTATAATTTCCGGATGTTACATTTAAATAGTGCAATATGGTCACGATTAAATAAAGAAAGCTGGATGACAATATGGGAATGTACGGGTATTACTTTTCTATTGATGACAAGCTGGTACAGCAAATTGGTGCAGGTGAAGTTGAACTGGGAAGTTTAAAGGTGGCCGATTATCCCGGACTGGATATTGATAGAACCTGGGAGGCCATTCACTTCTTACTTTGTGGGGATATTTCTGATGGAGAGCCGCCCCTTGGTTATGTTGTTCCGATGATGTTAGATCAGGGCATCAACTTCGGCTCATTTGGAGCATTTTTCTTGCGTGCCGAGCAAGTTGCTAAAGCGCATCAAGCTATATCTGAGCTAGATCAAGATCAGCTCCTCTTACGGTATGATTTCTCCACCATGTTAAAAGAAGAGGTATATCCTCTTGATCCTTACGCAAACACAGAAGATGATAAGGAAGAATTTTTTGCCTTTATGCTACAGCATTTTAACGAAATTCAGCGCTTCTACAGCCAAACAGCAGCCGAGGGTAAAGGACTTATCTTTTATATTTTTTAATCCTGACTTGATGCCATTTATATCAAGCCTCTAAAAAGCAGCCCTTCCTGATGGGGTCGGGCTGCTTGTCCATTGCTTGGCTCGCAAAATGAAAGGGCACTTCTGTTCTGCTTAAAGCTTCAAAGCTTCCTATTACTACTATGTCCCGGAGCTAGACGCGCATTGGGATCCATATAGACCTTGGCATTATTTACGGCTGTAGGCGCTTCCCCGAAACCAACAGCAATCAGCTTTACTTTGCCTGGATACGTCGTTATATCGCCTGCAGCAAATATGCCAGATACACTCGTCTCCATGCGGGAATTGACTAGAATAGAATGATTTTCAATGGCTATCCCCCAATCAGATATCGGTCCAAGAGTGGATACAAAACCGAAATTTACAATAAGATCATCTACTTCAATCACTTGCTTCTCTTTCGTTTTGACATCAGTCAAGATCACTCGATCAATTTGATCATCGCCATGCAGTTCAGTGACTTCAGACGGCACGATAACGTTTACATTGGATTTATACAACTTCTCAACACTATGCTCATGTGCGCGAAATTTATCCCGTCGATGTACCAGATGAACCTGCTTGGCAATCGGTTCAAGCATAAGCGCCCAGTCTACCGCAGAATCTCCGCCGCCAGTGATAAGTATTTTTTTACCCTGAAAACGATGAAGATCATCAATAAAATAATGCAGATTTCTGTCCTCGAATATATCAGCCCTCTCTATATCCAATCTACGAGGCTCGAAGGCTCCTACACCAGCGGTTATAATGACTGTCTTGGCATGATGCTCACCCTTATCTGTTCTAATGATGAAGTGTCGATCATCCATCTTCTGCACAGACTCTACCCTCTCTTTAAGGCGGATATCCGTATGAAACAACTTCATCTGACTAGAAAGATTATTTACCAGCTCTTGAGCCGTGATTTTTGGAAAACCTGCCACATCATAAATAAATTTCTCTGGATAAAGTGAAGCAAGCTGCCCGCCAAGTTGCGGCATACTTTCAATAAGCTTAACGGTAGCTTGCCGCATTCCACCATAAAAGGCAGCAAACATGCCCGCTGGTCCTCCCCCAATAATCAATATCTCACTGCAATCATTTTCTTGCTTCATTGTAGTCACGTAAAAATATACCTCCATCATCATTGTGTTTCTTCAATTTTCTAATAGGAACAACTTCCTTGCATTCTCGCTAAATATTTTACGTTTCTTTTCCTCGGACAAACGACGCAATATCTTTGTAGGGTCATCAAAATCCCAGTGCGGGTAGTCACTGGAGAACAACAACATATTCTCAGCATCGAACATCTCAAACATCATATCCAGATGCTTCGGGTTGTTCGGCTCCTCGATTGGCTGGGTTGTCAAATAGCAATGATCCCTTACATATTCGCTTGGCATACGTTTTAACCATGGCGCGGATGAGCGCAGCGCCTTGAAATTCTTATCCAGTCGCCATAACAGCGGTGGCAGCCACGTCACGCCGCCTTCACCTAGTACAACTTTAAACTCTGGAAATTTCTCGAATACTCCGTCGCATACCAAACTGACCAGATGAGCCATATATGTCTGCGGCAAACAGGTATGCCATTGCAAGTAGTTGGAAACATAACCAACAGCAGTAGGCGGATTGAAGATGCCAGCGCCTTCAGCACCGGGATGGATGAAGAGTGGCAACCTATTGCGTTGACAGGCTTCGTAGATAGGATGAAAGTATCGATCGCCATAAGGCATTCTCGAACCGCCTACAACACTGACGGCAACAATGTCCGGATGTGATCCGATTCGCTCAATCTCACGAACAGCCTGAGCAGGGTCCTGCATGGCGACACACATATATCCTTTAAACTTGGGACTAACTGGGAACCATTCAGCAAGGATAAAGTCGTTATAGGCTCGGCAGACAGCAGCGGCATAATCGGCATCGGCGAATCCAGAGATGCCGATTATCGAATCCGAACAGAGAAGTGCGTATTCGACATGGAATGGTTCAACATAATGTTTCAGTATGAAATCCGGATCTGAGCCCACTGGCAACCCGCTCGGTGGATCAGCATCCTTCCGTTTGTTCCCAACTGGAGATACATAGGGCATTCTGGCACTTGGCACGCCGAAGCTACTGGCATGACTGCGCCAGGGCTCATCCAGATAGGGAAGCAAATCCCCCCCATTCCGAAACTGGTTATGCACATCACAATCAATTATTGGCAACTTTTCTTGAGCGCCCTTTATCATGCTTCCGTTTCCTCCTTTCTTCTCACTTGGCCAATTATAATGCCGATCTGTCCATCCTCTACTACAACAGGGTAGCTTCGCACCCGTACCTTATCGCTAAATAGCGATATGCCTGTCTTAATATCAAATTCCCAACCATGCCACGGGCAACGTACAATTTCCTGATCTCGCCCGTAGATAAACTCATTTACCTGCGATTCTAGTGTCGTGCCGCATACCGGGCCCTTACACAGTTCAGCTCCCTGATGAGGACAATAATTGTTTAAAGCAAAATATTCACCTTTGACATTATAAACACCAATGGAACGTTCCTCTATTTGTACAATTTTGAAAGTTCCAACCGGGATTTCTTCTGATTTGGCAACTGGATAAAAAGCCATTCACTCCTCCCCCTTACAGTTGATTGTTTCTTAATTGTAGAGAGAATACGTATTAAATACGATTGCTGATTCAATTGTTTTTTGTACGATTCTAATGTTTAACTTTTATAGTAATCTCTCTTGTAATCATCACTATCATTTATTGTTTAACGTAGTTCATAAAATATTAGAAACACTGGAAAGAAGTTTTTATTACTCGCACTTTTACTTTTGGTATGTCAAGATATAGTAGAAATGAAAGAGTGAGGTGACTGAAATTGATGGAGCTTTTAGCTGTGTGTCTGGACGATATGAACCCGGCTTGGCATATTGAAAGCAAGCCCGTCTTAACAGATATGCTTATTTTGATTGTCCAAGGAAGAGCGATATATAATTTGAACGGAGAGACAGTGGAATTAAACAAAGGGGATATGTTGTTCATCCCGCAGGGCGTAATGCGCTCAGGCATGAATGCCCCAGAGGGACCCCATCAAAAGTATTCGTTTCACTACAAACCATACCATCCGGGTCAATTCCCATTTGATCATGCCCGTACGTATCGCAAAATGAAAACTCGGAATCTAGATTTAATGAAAACAAGATTTGCCGCACTAGAACATCACTGGTTCCGGCGTCTTCCTCATGGAGAACTGATTAGTACTGGTATCGCAATCGAGTTGCTTGGCTATTACTCAAGGGAATTGGCGGAGGAGAGAATTTCTTCAGTTAAGCTGCGGCTTATGGAGGAGGTTCAAGACTATATTCGTAAACACTATAGAGAACGCATTAGAATCGAGGATTTGTCTAATCACATTGACCGTGCACCTAATTACGTTACTCAAACATTCAAAGCCGTGACTGGAATGACGCCCATTACCTATATGCATCAAGTTCGTATTTATGCAGCGCGGGATTTAATCCTCGACGCTAGAATGACAATTGGAGAAGTAGCAGAATATCTTGGTTACAGCGATCAGGCTTACTTCAACCGGATGTTCAAACGAATTATGAGCTACCCGCCTTCCTATGTCCACCGCGAGATGAGAGGTAGAGCATAAACCAACAATCAGTGCAGGACGCCTTCTCATTTATCAGATAATTCATATAGTTAGACCCCGTTATGATACACTTACAACCCGATAAAGATGAGGATGGTTTTTTACCTCTAATATACAAATCACCTGCCATGTAAAATGCCCCATTTGCTCTTTATCCTACTTCCCGTTTCTCTCCTCACTTTGCTCCAAAAAAATATGTTTATTATACCTTGAAAATTGAGGTTGACTATTTACAAAATAAAAGTGGGCGGAAAACTTTACGTTTTCTCGCCCACTTTTATTTTGAGCCTTATTGGACTGCCTTGCTTGACTAGATTATTCAAATGAATGCTTGGTCCTCATAGACGGTCCTTCTCTTATTGTGAAATTTAGTTAACCAGCTTATCAAGTAGGCGATAAATTACCTGCGCTGCTTCCGCTCGTGTTACTTTGTTCATTGAACGGAAGGTTTGATCGCCATAGCCTACCATTAAGCCCTCACTCAGCATTGCAGATACAGCAGATTTTGCCCAATTGGGGAAAGTATGCTCATCTGTCATATTCGGAACTGTATGAGTTGCCTCTATTTGAAGCAAACGATTGAGTATAACGGCCATTTCCGCCCGAGTAATCGTTTGATTAGGCTTTATCATATATGCGCCATTGATGCTATACCCCTGAATAAGACCAGCTCCAACAGCAATATCCATATAAGAGACTGCCCATTGCGGTATGCTGTCCGCATCATCAAAACGCACTTGATCTGCACTTTTACTTAGTCCTGCCGCCTCAACGATTAGCTTTACAAATTCAGCTCGAGTCACTTCATTGTTTGGTCGAAAGGTAGCATCTGGATAGCCTTTAATAATTCCCATGCCAACTAGTCTATCAATCGCTGCACGTGACCAATGCTTCTCCATATCAACCAATCCAGCTGGCTTGTAAGCAAAAACTGCGAACTTGTGCAATTGACGGGACTCAAAAGAGAGTTTGCCTTTGTTGCTTTCTGCTCCGCCAACGTAGATCCAGCGCTCTTGCGCTTCGCTGTAGTAATAGACAGCCGGAACAAAGCCATTCTCCAGCTTTTCAGAATCAAAGACCAATTCTACAGCTGCCGGATGCTTCAGCGTATTGCCACTACTGCTGGTCATCTCGTATATCTTGCTTAATCTTGTCATTCCCTCTGCAGCAGGAGCCTCTTCGTTCTCCATGATTGCGATACTAATCTCTGAATCAGCCGCTAAAACTCCCGCCGGGATAATAATAGACGCTTCGCCCTCTAGAGAAACTGTACCGCCTTGTAAAGCATGGATCGTCTCACTTGTATTTTTCCCCTCTAATGGCGGATCAACATTTTCTATAGGCGGATACGGCCAAACCATAGTTTTAGCCCTAATGACATTCAGCTTATAGGTCTTGCTCTCACCATTTTCGGCACTGACATGGAAAGATACCATATTAGAGCCTGTAGCCAGCGGTGATACCACCCATCCCTTATCCGTTTGCCTTGCTCCTTCTACAGTTAATTTCGATTGAAAGTCCGCAACATCTGCGACTACCGTTATACTGTGTTGTGCAGAACCCACCTCAACCGTATACGCTGTAACTGACGGATCGAAGTGAGGCGTCAATTGACCATGACTCACTGTCATGTCAGCCAAATCAACAGAGTCAGCATAATCTTTCAACGATCTTGCAAACACCATTACTTCTGCAAGACTTAACACATTTGTGCCTTTTAATTGAATTCGAACATATCTGCCAGCCTTATTCACATCCACCTTAGCAGATTTATTTACTGTGCCAGAATAATGGTATTGCCACACATCTTCTCTTTCGAGCACTTCTTTCAATGATTCGTTATTAAATGGATGATCAGAAACAAATACATAGAAATCGGTTAACCGCGACTTGCAGCATTCATCGGTTCGATTCCACAATTCAATTTGCTCAATAGAGAAATTCTCTTCAAGATCTACTTGCCACCATGGCTGGTTTTTATTAGCGGCTTCTTTCTCATCCGTATGAGTTATTGAGCCTCCTGCCCATGCTCCATTTGTATTTCCATCTACAGCACGAGAAGCAACCGCATCATTAAATGTGCTTGACTGCTCCGCAGGCTTTTTAAACGCCACATTCAATGGAACAACTTCGATTTCTTGTGTTCTAGTAACCGTTGCATCCGTCAGCTCTAAAGAAGCTATAAGTGAATAAGTGTCGTATGGAGTATCGTTAGGCACTCTTAATTCCATACTAAAAGTATACGTATCTCCTGCTTCAAGAGCTGGAATCTGAACTTTGGAAGGAGTAACCTTAAGTTCAGGAGAAACTGACAACGTCAACTCCCCTTCTGGTATTTCACCACTTAGATTCGAAACCACTCCTGTTATTTCCTTTACCATACCAGGGGATACAGAGCTTCCTGCATTGATATTAATCAGTACTGGACTGAATGGTGCATATACTTCCACGTCGCTTATCGCACTATCATCCCAGAACCATGAATCACTAAATACATTTTTAATCGAAGTGTTTCCCCATGATTGCAGGCGGATATACTGCGCATCGATTTCCTCAATCGGATGCATCTCATATCCTGTACCAGATAAACTGTTTGTACCATAATAGCTGCGGGTCCAGTCTGTTCCGTCCTTCGAAGTCTCAATCAGCACATATTCCGTTCTGCTATCCCCGAATGGACGAGCAATTGCGATCCCGCCTACTTTTTGAACAGAACCCAGATCATACTTGATTGTGCGAGCCCCTCGCATGACAAAGCTAGTATCCAATCTTCCATCATACGTATTGGCAATCTTGTTATTTTCATAATCCGTAAAACTAGCTTTAGCGCTCTTAATTGGAATCTTATTTGCTGCCGGAGTACCTGGTATGCTCTTTTGAACAAAATTAATTTTATATACCGTTTTATGGCCTGAAGCATCTGCTATCGAAACGGAAGCTAAATCTGCAATTGATTCCGCTTGCTTAACTTCAATCGTCCCCGTTCCATTTGCTGTCACAGTCGGAACGTTGCTCAAGCTATCCGTTACAGGAACCTGATATTCCATGATTAATGGCGAAAAGCCATTAACTTGCTTCCCGTCAATCTCAATTCCGTCTAATAGCGGTCCTGCTGCTTCTACTCCCCATTGATCAGCCCTGAATTTCAATAGTTGAACAGCAGCAATTGCCCCCTGCGAGGTTCTCGCGCGATTGACTCCCTGCATAAATAACCTTTCGTGCAGTGGATAAATATCCATATATAAACCTAGCGGTTCAAGATACTGTTCAACTCTGCCCGAACCATTGAGGTAATATGCCCAACGGTAATCATCGATTGCGGTTCCTTTAAACATTCTATAGGAAACATTGTTAGCCAGCTTGACCATTTGTGCTTCCGTAATACCGTAACGACCCGAGTTATACATGACCATCAACGTATGGATATCTACAGCACCATGATTATAATCTTCGGCAAAGTGTCCATCCACATACCCCCAATGAAGACCTCCCTCTGGTCCTGCTGCTACTTCTGTTGCAGATCGGAAGAAATGATCGACTTGAGCCTTGACTACTTGATCATACCGTTCTGTTGTCGAATCAGATGCTTTTTTCAGCTCCAATACCGCATCTACGGTTCTTGCCATAACCGCTAATGTAATAAACTGACGATTCCAGGCATAGTAATTGCCGCGCTGATTTATTTCCGTTAAATTTGTTAAAATATGACCTTTGCGATCATCCGGCCATCTAATAAGATTGTCTGCCTCATTATGCTGCAAATAATATTTCAATATATAAGTATCAATGGTTTCTTGAGCAGCCTCTATATATTTCTCGGCCCGTTCCAAATAAGTGCTGCCATAGTGAAATTGGTCGCCATCCGGCACTGTTTTGTCCCATAGAGTCTTATCATTCAAAATAATATTAGCTGCTTCTACAAGAAGGAAGGCAGGACCCGCATGGGCAATATCGGAACTAACGACAAACTCACCATTTTTATAATACGAATTCATATGATGCTCCCAGGTTGCTTCTCTGTTTCCAGTAACAAGCTCAACCCCGGTTTGAGGATCATTTCTTAAAAATAATATTCTATCCGTAAACTCTAATTGCTTTTCCAAAAAGTATATATCTCCTGTCATCTCATGCAATCTTCCCATAGCCAGGACAGCCTGAAACATATTTCCGAAAGCCAATAGATCATTAATCTGGTTATTAGACGGCTTGGGCAGGGAATTGAAAAAATGCTTGAAGGCAAGTATTTCTTGCTGGGTGACCATTCCCTCAGAAGGAAGAATCGGCATAGCTTCTTTGAATATCGTCCATGGATTAGACGCTGTCTGATCCAGCGAAGCGTAGTCCTTCATAAATGCTGCATGGTCAATCTTGGTCATCCATGGCAACAGCATGGCATGGTGCACAGCAGGTACTGTTTCTGGAAGAACGCCTATACGAAACTGGCTAATTTTCACATCTGTGCTGGCAGGTATCGGACGTCCATGTCTGAACATTAAGCCGATTGGTGCTGCTTCTGGAAGCCGGTCTACTGTAAACTCACCTGCGCCATACAAGCCTCCGCCCTGGATAATCCAATTAATTTGATTAGCTGCTTCACCGCTGCCGCGGCTTATAAGAAGGGTTGCTATTGTGTTCATACTATCGCTGGAGGTTAAATCCCACTCAATTCCATTGCCATCTCTCAAATAATAGAAGCCTTTACCATCCTCCACATAGCTGGTTAGTTCTATAGTATAGTCGCCAACTTTGAAGCCTGCTCCTTTATCATTCCCTTTTTTAACAAGCAGATCAATACTCGCACTACTGCCAGGTGTTAGATTTTGATCATCGCGTTTCCAAGAGAACAAACCCGACATTCCACTGTTTTTCGGTGCTAGCGCTTGTCCAGAAGTATTCCACTCAATAAAGCTGGCCAAGTTCGAATCGGCAGCAGCTGCAGAAAACGTATATTTTGAACTGCTGTCTGTTGTAAAATCATCGACTAAAGCTAATTCCTCTTTTATCGCAACGATATTCGGTGTCAGACTTTTCACGAGGTCATGTACAAGGGCTTGATCCTGATCCCGTACAAGTATGTTTTCCGAACTGATTACAATAAGACCTCGAACATCTGTATATACTGTTTTTCCGATTTTTTTGGATACTTCCTCCAATGGAACGAGAACTACACCGTTCTCCTCCAATACAGGTCCTTCTAATACCTCCTCAATACCATTAATAGTAATAGTTTGTACACCTGCAGTGGCTATAATTTCTGTATTTAATGTTTTTGCAAAAAAGTTTGTCGGCGCAAAAAACAACCGTGCTTTTCTTACGGGAATTTCATCGATTGCAAAGACCTGCTTCTTCCTATTCAAATAAAATTGTTCATTTCCTATAAAAGTGACAATAGCTTGGCTAAATCTTTCATCCAAAACAGAAGGATCCGGTTGCTCAGGCAAGTCCGGGAAATCCTCCATCATAGCAGTGACTTCCTCTGACGAAATAGCATGCCGATAGATGCGCAGTTCATCCATATACATATGCAAAATGTCTGCAGTCGTATTCGCTAATCTATTATCAGCTCGTACGCCAATCTTAGGCGTCAGGCTAGTATCGATCGTACCCCGATGATCAGCAAGATCGAGTGCTGCCGCTACCTGAAGCGGATCATCATTAATGGAATTAAAATATTCAACGTCCTGTTGAACACTGTCAATAAAAAATTTGGCAGCCCCTTTTCGATCGATGGAAATAGCTAAGTGATGCCAATCCGTATCAAGCACTTTATACACTTTTAATTCTGGAAATTGATAGTCCCCAGCTGTCATTTGCCAGCGCAGCGTATTACTGCTATCCGTAATAAGCTGCCAGCCGCTCATCTCTTTACCAGCTTTATTGTTAATAATTACAGGCCATCCCTTATTATGATTTAAGCTCGGAAATTTAAACCAAAATGCAATACTAAAATTAGTATCTGTCTCAAACTTCAAATCATTATGATTACCCAAGTCAACATAGGGTGCAGGAGCAGTCGAGCTGACTTTGTTGTAATCTGTATCGAGTTGTAATGCCATTCCACTTTTTCCTGAAACATATGGCGGCAGCGTACCAACCACTTTGGTTACAACATCACTAGTGGCAATATTTGCTACGCTGCCATCGAATGGCAGATGCACTACAGGGGAGGCTGCAGATTCAGCATATGCCAAGTCAAGCCCAATGTTTGATGCAGCTTGAGGTGTATAGGTTGCAAATATATTTATAAAAACAAATAAGGAAAGCAAGCTTGCTGTCGTTCGCATCATTTTTCGTATCATTACGTATCTCTCCTTTGACAATTTGACTTTATAACTTAAAATGTAAAGCGCTTTCAAAATGAACTTAAGCAATAAACAAATAGTACTGTCAATCGGTTATACAATCACCGAGTAGAGGAGGAAAATTCCTCCTACTCTCAGCTCAATATATATTTTTATTTTGTTTTTAATGGAATGACCATATTCCATGTATTCTGACCACGAAACTCACCGCTTCCATCCGCAGTAGCTGCAAATAAATGAGTAGGCTCGCCTTCTTGGAATAATATAAATGGTCTTTCTAAGTTGCCCATTTGTGTCACTACACCATCATCCCAAGTAATATTTCTGGAATATGCTTTCGGATGGTCAGTAATTTTCCATATGATACCATCCTCCGAAAATGCAGAAATACCGCCATGTATTTCTCCTCCTACATTTCCTTCCATATCCTTGGCGATCATCTTGTAGCCGCTATCTGTTTTCCAGATAAAAGGATCCTCCAAATGTACATCTGATGTACTAAATATTGGCTTGTCACTTACAGGATAATAAGGTCCCTCATAATGATCAGCCCGGGCAATACCTAGCGCCATATCACTGAAGAGAGTCCCGATATATCGTCTAGCTTTGTAAACCAGCAGCACTGAACCATCCTCATGCACGCAAGGAGCCGGATTCGAGGTTAAATAGCTGTCGAATTTTCCCGGTCGCACCCCCAAAATGGGTTCATCCAGTCGCTTCCAGGGACCCTTCACGCTTGGTGCGGTTGCTAATCCGATTCTTTTATTGGATCTGGAGACAATAATTGCAGGATTACTCAAGTCTATATCCTCTCCATAACTGTCTTCCCCAAAGGGATGAGTAGTCCCCATATAATATAAAAGGTACGTAGCTTTATATCGAATAATGTGGGGATTATGTGTACTCCGACCATCCCAATACTCCGCCCCTCTAGCTGGTAAGACAACTTCCTGAAATTGATACGGCCCTTCCGGGGTGTCTGCAACAGCACGCACAACCTCGGATTCAACGAGCCATCCCGGATGCATCGGCAAACGTTTCGGTATACGGGACGCAAACATATGGAAACGTCCATCTTCCCCCTGCACAACAGACCCGCACCATATCCAATAGCCATCCATTGTAAATCCGCCATTTCTCGGCGCAGGCATTAACTGATCAAAAAATGACTTTTCTTCCACTCCATAACCTCCCTCTATTAAAGTTAATAGTCTCATCCCATGCATCCTATCAACATATTATAAGCGTGCTCTTTGCCCGTAACCATATTAAATATCATTAGTTTATAGTACAAAACAATACTTTTTATCTTGCTATCAGTAATAACTCATAATATACTTTTTCTATCATGTTCACTAAGAAAGGATTCGAAAATGGACTATCTGGAGCTTAATATTCCGCCATTTCCCTATCTTGTAACTATAAACAAATTTTTCAGTCCAAAAGGGTTTATTCATGAAGCAAGAAACTTCTCCCTATACGATATCATTATCGTCTGCCAGGGTGTCTTCCCTATTACTGAAGACAATATTGCCTATGAATTGCATGAAAATCAGATGCTCGTTCTTGAGCCAGGCAAGTTTCATTTTGGACATAAACCTTGTCCTGTTAACACCCTGCTGTACTATCTGCATTTCAGTCATCAAACGTCATCCCAAACCATTCACTCTCGAAATATACAATGGAATAAAGTTTTTCCTATTACTTCTTATCATGATTTGGAACCGCAGCCACAAAAACTATATATTCCTAAATACGTCGATTTAAAAGTAAATCAATATGTACCTCTTCTTGAGGAAATGGTTGCTCTTAGGAATCATCCGGTGCTCAACAATATGTTGCCACTTCAATCAGCGTTTTCTCAATTTCTTGTATTTTTGCAAAAAACGACACGGGATCAAACCTTTTCCAGATCGGAACAAATATGCGACTCTATTATTCACTATCTGTACAATAATATGGATCAATCCTTCCAACTTGAGACGATGGCTCAACAATTGAATTATACGATTGACTATCTGTCAAAGTGCCTAAAGAAACATACCGGTCTGACCCCGCTGCAATATTTAAATCATATCCGTATTAAGAAAGCAGTCACCCTAATGGAACATACTGATCTAACCTTGCAAGAAATTAGCCATCAAGTAGGCATCTTTGATTATAATTATTTTTTTCGGTTGTTCCGCAAGCATATAGGTATGCCTCCAGCGAAATATCGTGCTCGTCTATTTTCAGGAAAATGAGCACACCAGTGTTCTAGAGACCTTAGGGAGCAGTCTTCTGAAAGCCTCAAACAACATTTTTCTGATTCCTGCAAAATACACAAAAAAGCTGATCGGAAAACCCTCGCGTTTTCCTGACCAGCTTTTTTTGGAGTTTATTATTAGACTCTGCAGCTCATACTACTTATCGATCAAGTCTGCTCGTTGCAGTAGCCGTTTCATCATAACAGCCGCTTGAGCACGTGTAACTGAACCTTCAGGTATCAATCGTTGCTGTTTATCTCCCCGAATAATACCCGCTTTAATAGCGGCAGCTAAAAATCTCTTTGCCCAATCGGGTGTCTTTGCAGCATCCATATAAGCACCTATCTGCTTGTTGGCTTCATCTTCTGACATTGCCGTATCCATTGCCGCTAGCTCCAGAGCTCGCACCAGTATAACCGATGCCTCACTCCGTGTAATAATTTGATTCGGACGGAAAGTGCCGTCTTCATAACCTTTTATTAGACCAAGGGCAGATGCTGCAGCTACATGGTCAGCGTACCAGTCTGCTGCACCAACGTCTTTGAAATCCTGTCGGACATGAGTCAGGTTTAAACCCAACGCACGAATCATTATTGCCGCAAACTCTGCGCGGGTAATGGCACGATCCGGAGCAAAGCGATATTTGTCTACGCCATGCACGACAAGCCGTGCAGCCATTTCGTTTACATCCTTTTCACTCCAATGACCTGGCAAATCACTAAACGCTTTTTTTCCTTGAACAAGGACATATGTGCTATTGGTCATACTGCTAATAACAGCATGCCTATTTCCGTTGCTCATTACTGTTCGAGTCGGTACCGGCAACAAATTTCCCTGTTCATCAAGCAACGCTCCTGTCAACGTTGCAGTTGCACCCACTCTATCAAGCACAGATAAGGTTCGTTTTATAAACCCCGAAAATTGATTCACTGTTATTCTTTTATCTCCGTACTGTGCTTCCATATCAAAATCAATCGGTTCCGCCGCAACGGTCAGTCCTGCTGCCGCTGCTGATGCATGCGCCATTTCCGCCTTTTCCTTAGATGTCTCGCTAATTTTCATCGTAAATATGATGCTTTCCAAATCGTTGCCCGCTTGCAATGATTTCGTGACCTGCGAAATATTCAAAACATCGACGGGCAAAGAATACGTTGCGCGCCCCTTCTTCAACTCTAGCAGTGCCCCATTAGCCGCCAGCGCATCCAAAAGTCGACCGCTTAAATTTCCAACAAGGGCATGAACATCAGATTCAGCTGAGAGTGTAAGAACATCCATCTTCTTTGTCGCAAGCATGTCGAGCAATTTTTGTTCGTTGAACTTAACAATAGCAGTCGATTCGCCATTCGTTTGCACGATCTCGCTGGTTATTAGTGATGAATAATTAACACCATCAATGATCATATTTACTATACTCGCAGGCTCTGGCAGGGTACCGCCATTTCCGTTGCTGCCTCCGGAATTTTCGAGTCTCATCTTTATAGTATAGTCTGTAATGTTATATCCGACTGAGATGATTGAGCTCCTATATGTCTCATATCCTGATTTTGTCGCAACGAGATAGTAATCCGTGTTCGGATATACCATATAGGCATATGAGCCCGTCACATCACTATTCTGACTTGGGCTGGCGTTGTCATTCGGCACAAAGCCAGAAAGCACAGGCAAACTCACTTTCGCATCTGCTGCGATACCGCTTGTTTTGTTTCTTGGTGTATCCGCATAGTATAATGTTAATTCAACATTTTCAATGCCTGCACCAGTCTTATCATTTAAACTTTGTACTATCCCGCTGATTACTGCCGGTATAACGATTACGGATGTTGAAGCTGTCAATTTGCCCTCTGTCGGACTATCTATTAGCGCTGTAATCGTTTGGGTCTCGTACTGATCTCCAACCAGCTTTGGCACTATATAAGTGATAGTTGCTTTCCCCTGCACATCTGTCGTAGATTTTTGCTCTGATTGATCCGGTAATGTAAAGACCACTTCTGTATTCGCGACCGCATCATCCTTATAGTCGCTTAAAGCAGCCGTCAATTGTATCGAAGTACTGCCATCTCCAAGAACGATTGCCGGCTCTGCCATTAATGTTAAATTTCCCGAACTTAGTGAATTTACTGGAACAATAACTTTGCGCTTGTCTGTACGAACAGTTGCGATGTCCCCCCATTTCATATGCAGATCGGCTGTATTATACAAATCTATTTTTGTTTGTCCGCTCATAATATACTTTTTCAGAGTGTCCTGAGCAGGCCTTGCCTTAACCAAAATAACATAGGGACTTTCCAGCTTGGTGAAGTGGAATGTTCCCACATTCTTATCTGCGGAGAAGCTCACCACATGATGAGGATCAGCTGGCTGAATAATGGTCTTGGCATCGTTCCTACTCCCATATTGATAGATTGAACTATTTCCTGATAAACCCTGCCAAAGCTCAAAATCCTTCTCTGCAGAAAATGGGACAAACTCCCAGCCTTCCGGCAAGGTGTTGACAAGTCTTATATCACTGGCTGCACGATTGCCGCCATCCAGCGCCATCTCCTCTGTTTTCAATCCAGTCATATTAACTGCCAAGCGAAATGTCACAGTGTTAGTCACCTGATCATAAGCTGCCTGCGTTAGCTGTTCACTGTTATCATCACCAAGATAGCTCTGTACACTATTGGGGGTAACATTGCTCCCTGCTGGAGCTGACGCATAGAGCAGCTCATTATTGAGCATACGTCCATAAGAGTTCACAGAGCCATCATAATACTTTCCATATTCATTGCTATCGATTAGATGAACACGATTATAGCGGGTTTTCCCATTTTCAGGTCCCTGCCGCGCAAACTTATCTGGATGATTCTGTACAGAACGAAAAGTAAAGGTTGACCTCTGATCGCTATCATATCCTGTAACACGGAGCAGGTCAGCCACCTGTATCCCGTCCTTCATCAAAGGGATAACTTCCATCTGCAAGCCGTCCTTCGATGCAAAGGATCCTCCCAGATACTTCTGCCAGTACTCGCTCGTCGTACCGCCTCTCTGTTTTATGAGTTTTAGAATTTCCTTACTCACTTGCGGGTTATCATCTATCTGTTCAAGATCGATTGATTCACCGTACACCAGCAAACTATATACCGAGGCATAAGGCAAGGCTTCTTGCGGTGTCAGACTTACCGTCCATGTGGATGCGCCTATATTGAAATCATCAGCAGTTACCTCACCTCGACTAGTCAAAGTATGATCGCCAATAATTACAATTGCAGTATCCATTACAGTAGCCATGTCATTGTCTTGAACAGAATTGGAATCCAGCTTCCACTCTACGATAGCCTTATTGGTAAAACTTCTAATATTTCCAGTAACTTCAGATTCAATAACCAGCCGAATACCACCGTTCACCTCTCCAAAGGCATATATATCGCTTGCATTGGGGGAAACTGGTGTTTCTATTGCAGACCAATCATTTCTTTGGTTATCCCATAATTGATAGGCAGCCGATTTAAAAGTCAGACCAGTCGGCAACGTAGTTTTAATGTTAAAGTCTTTAAGCCCCTGCTTGTTATAGAGCTTGTTTACATCAATCGTCCATACAATGGTGCGCGGATCTGCAGGATTCGCTCGCTTGGCAAGCGCTCCGGACATTTGAATCCAATCGGATTTCAAAGCGATACGCCATCGATTTGAAGATTGGAGTATATTATTCGATGCATCCCTTAGTTCTGCTTTATTAGTGATGGTCTGCCACGAACTATCGCCAGCATTATATTCAAAGTAATACTTCTTTTTTGGAATCCATGTCTTGTAGATAATCTTCGCCTTATTACCTGTTTCAGCCGGGAAGGTATAAGACAACTCATTCGTTGTCCCGCTATCCGGCGATACTGGAACTTCGTTTACCACAAGAGAACCATCTATATAAGTCCCTTGTTCAGTATGATCAAGCATATTATAGAACTTCAACCCTTGAAGCGGCATTGGAGCACTGGAGTTATTCGCATCCACAGCAGTGATTTCCACTTGCCATTCGACGATCCCTTCTACCATCGCATTCTGATATATCCAGCCGTTTTCGGAAGCGGTGCTATTAGATTTCATTGTTATAGTATATTTGGCTGTCTGCTCAAGTAATGCCTCGGATTCCATCGGACCAATCTCATTCGATGAAGAAACCTCAGTCTTAATGGCTGTACTAAATTCATCCGCCGCCCCCTCTGCATATGCTGCAACAGAAAACGTTAAAGTTTGTAAGACAAGCATAATAGCCAGATAGATGGATAATATCCATTTTCCTTGAACTATTTTACGTTTCATACAAGCTCCCCCTTAATGTACTTGCTATTCGTCATTTTTGATATTTAATCTTATTTTCATTACTAATGATCAATCTGTTTTTCACTTTTTTCGGAAAGTAGTCATATTCTCTTAAGTAATGTTACCTCATTAATTTTAATTTTAAATGAGTATCAAGCAATATTCTGTAGCTGGAATTACATTTTATGCTCTCTCATACAGCACCCTCCACCAACTTTCGCATGGATATGCTTCTTATACATGGTACCCTATGTTACCTGATTATCTCTTGTTAAAAAACAAATTCTTTTTCATTATTTTTTTCATCAAGATAGCTAATCCTGCAGGAATCCTTCCAATCCCCCCAATTTGTGATGCTATCAACTTCCACACGGAACAATTCTTTATAGGGCATATTCATTGGATTGGAAAAATCATAAAAAACAAGTTCGTAAGGACCAGCCCAGTAACATCCGTCAATTACTAATAATCTTTTTTGTTGGAAGTATATGATTTCTGCCCAACAAAATCCATGCCCTGCATAAGCCTCTTCAGGAACATAATGTCTGGGTTCTTTATTGGATAAATCAACTATGGAATATCCTTGATAATCGAGCCCGCATAACAGATATTCCAGTTCATTTACCTCCACCCAACTAAATATAAAAGAAGCAAAGTTTCTATATATTACATCGATGACTCTAGCATCACTATCTTTAACAATTCCTTTTGTATAATTATAGCTTCTAATACCTTCTTCATGACTGAAGTGATGGATTTCAAGTTTGTACTTTCCTGATGGCGATTCCACTATTTCCTTTTTCTCAGCTTTGTAAAACATATCTTGAAAATAATGCATCATCTCATCTCGCTCACTAAGATATCGAGAATCCTCAACAATATTTCTCAAAGTTATTCACCTCACAATAATGTTGTAAATTATACCATATCGCCAAACTTGAAAGCCCCATTTTGTTTGTAGTGACGATTGAATTTTGTAGCTAAGTTGTTTATCAACAGTTAAACGACAGCCTCAGGGCAACCATTAGTCCAAATACAAAAAAAGCACAAGCTCAAGAGACCATCTAGTCCTTGAACCTGCACTTTTCCCCACTTTATTTCACTGGCATTAAGCTTTCAGCTTATTTTATATTTGCTCGCCATATGTTCTCATGAAACATAAGACTTGCCTTGAATGAATACTATTCCTTCCAATTCTCGATTCCAGTCTCGAATTGTTCAAATTCATGAGGAATGGATGCTTCCATAATGTCTGAATAAAACTTGTGACTTTCCGGAACATCGCTCCACTTTTGTTCAACCTCAATATGCCATGGTTTACGATCAAGCAACTGATTGAATATCCGAATTGCTTCTACTCTTGTAATCGGCTCGTTCGGATGAAATTGCTTGCCTATAAAGTCAGATAATACTCCTTGATTCTGTGCTGTTGCAATTGCTTTTTCAGCCCAGTGTCCAGCAATATCCGTGTATGAGCTATCCTTAACGAGATCCCATTCATACACATTCGCGAGTATTTGTACAAATTCTGCACGGGTAATCTGCTTCTTCGGCTTGAAGGTATTATTGCCGGAACCGATCATCCAATTGTTGCGGGTTGCAATTGCGATAGCATCCGCAGCCCAGTAATTTGCACTAACATCCAAATATGATGCTTGTTTGGTACTTACAGAAGGTGTATACAAACGAGACAGAATTGCAGCGACCTCAGCTCGAGCAATACCACGCTCTGGTTGGAAAGTTCCATCCGGATACCCAACCATATAGGGACTATGCTTGCCTGTTGCTTTCACTTTCGGCTGTGCGGAAAAGCTGAATTTCACAATTGTTTCACCTACGTGGATAATACCATCTTTAATGTAGCTATCATCACCAAAACGTTCTTCACGTTTATCGTTGCGACTGTCAAAAGCGATATATCCATTCTTTTCACCCAAGAAATAGTAATCGCCGTCTGCATAAACCATCCAACCGTATTCACCTCTGTCTGAGCTGATTTGCGGGTTATGGTTTTGGTTTGGCAAGAAATTCAGAAGCTCTGGAAGATTAACTAGAGTTCCTGGCACTCTGCCTTTGGAACGGTTCAATTCTGTATCTGCCCAGTACAATTGCATTTTTACACCTGTAACAGGCTGATTTGTTACCGTATCAACAATAGTGCCATATGGATCAACAAGATCAACCGCCAAGCTTGCATTTCCGTTCTGGTCAACAATGAGTTTGCCTGCAGGACCAGCAAGTTTTTCACCGTTTGGCGCGATAACGTTTAATGACAGTTGGTACTCGCCAGGCGCAACTTTCGGAAGGGTAAAGCTTCCATCCTCATTCATGACTATATTTGGCATTGTAAGCTCCTGCCCTGTTGCTGATTTTATTTTTCCGGATAGTTTCAGGTTGTCGCCGATTAATTTTGTTATTTTATCTTGAACGATTTGTCCGCCGTTGTTTGGATCAGAAACCGTAACCTTTGTATTCATAGTAGGCTGATCGGTCACAATTACAGGCGGTGCAGCTGGCTTCACAATAACCTCATTAGAGAAACCTTTATATGCACCTGATCTAACGGATAATCGGATATGATAGGTTTGACCGTTTTTCAATCCAGTTACAGTTGCGCTCGTAGAAGCAGCAGTAAGCGTCTCCGATGTAGTTGCTGGAGTAAAGGTAATTCCGTCTGTAGATTGTTCAACAATAATATCTTCGTCCAATGCGCCAATTAAAGTCGGAAAGCTCAACGTTGCTTGTCCGTTCCCTGCAGTAGCCGACAACGTGGTTAGCGGAGCCGGATCTGCCGCCATAACATAAACTGTAAAGGTTTTTTCGCTTGTAAGCCCATCTTTTGTAATCGTTGCCTTCAAGGTCACATAAGTTCCTGATTGAGCAATAGCCGGTCGCGTAACTTTCCCGTCAGGCGAGATAATCGAAGGCTGATCAGAGGACCAAACCGTCGTTACATCTTCATCCTCTTGCAGTGTAATATCATTTTTCACCGCACTTTTTGTATCACCAGAATTAAAAGTTATATCTGTCTCCGTTTCTGCCTTTTCAATAGCTAGAATAGCACCTTTATAATTCGAAATAATTTGATCCGCTATACTATCTGCAATCTGTTTGATAATTTGGGGACCTGGTTGTTCAGAATCGAAATGCTGCCCGCGTTTCTTAATACTGTTGATAAATTCATCATTGATCGTCTTATATTCAGAGCCGCTGACTCCAATATATTCAGCATCATGATCATCGAACAAATCTTTCAGTTCAGATTGTTTCGTTCCGCCATCCAAATTCTCTGTAGGATCATCGTTAATGTTCACAACATAACGCAATGGTGAATGGGTATCCCATACAATATCCTTTACAGCTTTATCAAGTACCTTTTTCGAAGTAGAGTATAGCTTCATATTGTCAAATGCAAAAATCGAAATAATCCCGCAACTATGATTCATATGACTAACAATTGGACCAAATTCATCTCCATAAACCGTAGGGAGTGCTAAATCTTTAATAATCTGTTCTCCGTTATCCCACATACTCAATTTGGTATCTGTTGTAATAATTTTAATCGTATGCTGAGTTGATGCACCTTTGGGATAACTTGCCACTTCGGCAACACCTGCTACTGCACTTAGAGTTTTTCCCTTCTCATTATGCAAATCCTCTGCATTGACCCCGTCAATTCTATATACCTTCACAAAGCCTTGAACATATAAAATAGCATAGCCGCTTAATTTACCTTCGCTATTAATTTCAGTATTGAATAGAAATCCTCCGCCTTCCATGCTGTGATAATCCACTTTGGATTCATCCATGTCGAAGGTAATGATCTTCTTGCCAGAAGGACTGTCATCCGTCAGCATAAAGTCCTTATACGCAGGTGCTGTGTAACCATAGAAGGTCAACGTTTTCCCGTCATTAGTAATTTGCACATGATTGTGATCGGAAGTTTCAACCAGGGGAGGGATAGTAAACCCGTTAAAATCTATGTACCAACTGTCATGACCAGAATGAACATGGGTCATATCCGTTACGGCTGCCTGATCTGCACTAGCGTCCATAATAGACACATATTTACGACTAATACCCGCTTCTTCCAACTTCTCTGCAAGAGCATCATTCAATAGACTGTCAAGATCACTGCCATCATAACTTTGACTCGTTCCGATATTGTAGTAGACCTCTGCTACCGGAGACAACGCGTGCGCCATTGATGTATTCGCAACCATTAGTATGAAAGCCACTGCCATTGCCATCATTTTTTTCTTCATCTGTTTCACCCTTTTCGCTAGATTAATAATTAAAACTCAAGTCACAGCAACCTCCAAATTAAGAATTTAGTACCTTGTAAAATGATTTACACGGACTGTTTTCCCAATCCCTTTAGTTGTTGATTACAAAATAACAGAGTTTGCTCTCAAAAAACTCTCAAACAGCTGCGATCGAATGGTAGTTTTTTGAGAGATTCTTAACGTATGATAGTATCTAGAGGAGTGTAATTAGACATGAAAAAATGGATTGGCTGCATAGGTGCCGCATGTGCCTTATTCGCTATTCTTTATATGATTTTTAGCGATCATGATACAAGCCCGGTCAAATTAAAAGCAGTAGATGGCGTACTTGATTTGCGAGAACTTACCGACTCACCGTTTGTATCGTTAGCCGGTGATTGGATATTTACAGCTGAAGCTTTTGTCGCCCCGACCAACTTTGCAAAAGAAGCGCATAATGTGCTTGTACCGGGTCCCTGGACACCGGATGTGCAATGGGGCTCCTATCAGATAATGGTGCATCTGCCTGATGATTGGTCCGAGATCGGTATTCGTGTTCGAAATATTTGGTCCGCTCATACCATCTATGTCAATGGCGCATTAATCTCGAACAAAGGAAACGTGGCTGCTTCCAAGCAAGACACAATCCCGAATAATCCATCCTATGAAATCTACCTTAAACCGGATAGTCGGCAGCTTCTTCTCACTATTCATGTATCCAACTTCTACAATGCTAGGGGCGGCATTATTCTGCCGATTGATATCGGTGACGCCGAGCATATAAAGGAAGATGTGCACCGGGATCTTTCGCTGGAATGGACGGCAACATTATGCTTGCTGCTGTTCTGCATGTTCCATATGACCATCTACCTGTTGCGAACAAAGGATGAAGCTTTCTTGTATAGCGGATTGCACTTTCTACTGCTGGCACTAGTCATTGTATTGCGCGGGGAGCGGCTGCTTATGCGTGAATTCCCTTCTCTTCCCTTTGAGCTTTACTTTCGTCTGCAAGACACTGCTACGCTCCTGATGGCCATCTTGATTATTGTCTTTATTGTCAAAATGATGTCTTCCATCATGAATCGAAAAACCCTGTTCCTGCTGTTTCTGCCGGTCCTGATCTATACTTTTCTAAATGCGATTCTACCAGCTAGAACCGTGTCAGGCTTACAGTATGAGTTCTTTTATTATATTGATGGATTATTTTTAGGCATTATTATTCGCATAATCTATTTAACTGTTAAAAATAAAATTACTATACGCAGAAACGAAGCTATCATTCTTTTGGTCATGCTTTTATTTCTAACCATTTTCGCTCTAAGCAGCTCTTCAGACAGCCTATACTTCTCTGGTCGCAATATTATGAATAGAATTGGCTTAATCGGAGGGGTTATGGCGATGAATGTTTTTCTCGGCATTCGTCTCATGAATCGAGCTGAGGAATCAGAAAAATTAACTACGCGATTGAAAAAGGCTAACGATGCAAAGGATGATTTCTTAAAAGTCGCTACGCAGGATTTGCAGAAACCGCTGCATGATACCGTTCATTTGATCAAGTCGATTACTCGTGAGCACAATCATAAGAAGCAGGGCGAGCAGCTTTACTTGGCTGAGCAGCTAATTGGAAACATGGTTTATTTACTGAGGGATCTGCATGATTATACCCGCATCCGTTTTGATGATTATGCCATTCAGCTCAAATCGACCAATCTGCGAATGGTCATGCTCCATGTAGTCCAATTAATGCAGCTTACATTTGGGAAGAAGAAGATCCAAATAAACGAAAATATTCCGAAGCAGCTTTATGTTTGGGCGGATGAGCAACGACTGACTCAGGTATTCATCCGCATGCTGACAGAGATATCTCATGATACTGCTGAAGGCAAACTAATCATCGAGTCCATGCAAATCGGAGAGAATGTTTTGCTGCGTGTGACGACAACTAACCAGTCCTCGACTTCACCAAAGGATCGACAGCCGTCCTCGGGACTTATGATGGCGGAGACGCTCATCGAACAAATGAATGGAAGTATAACATATGAACGCACGGATAGCAGAATCAGCTTTACACTTCAACTGGCTTTCAGCGAGTTCAAAGAGCCGACTATCGCAACAGAGTATGAATACATTATGCAAGCTGACATGGCTATAGAAGAGCGAGCACTGCGGACAATTCTAATTGTTGATGATGATGTCATGCATGCAGAAGTCATGAAAGATATGTTGAGTGATACCTATAAAATAAAAATTGCCTATACAGCTCAGGAAGCACTTGACTATTACAACACTCACCCTGAAATCGTAATGATGATCATTGATGATATTATTCCAGGCAGCTTGAATAGTCTTGAATTACTTCAGCAACTCCGTACACAGGCGACTTTAATGGAGCTGCCGATTATTATGATGATTTCTTCCGAGTATCCAAGACATATCGAGAAGATTTTTTCTTCCGGCGCCAATGACTATTTAATAAAGCCTTTCTCAAAAGAGACATTGATGGCTCGCCTGAATGCCGCCGAACAAACAAAGCAATCTATGCTAAAAGCGATTGAGTATGAAATGGCATTTTTGCAAACCCAAATCAAACCGCATTTTTTATATAATGCGCTTAGCAATATTATTTCCTTTTGTTACACAGATGGAGAACGTGCCGCTTATCTTCTAACGATGCTCAGTTCTTTCCTGCGTTACATATTTGATACGAGTCGAGATGGGCAATATTCTTCCCTGCAAAAGGAATTAGAAATTATTGAAGCCTATGTCGAGGTGGAGAAAGCCAGATTTGGCGAGCGATTAACCTTCGGCTACGACATCGATCCACAAATTGCTTCTAAGAACGTTCTGATCCCCAGCTTGCTCTTGCAGCCTTTAGTAGAGAATGCCATTCGCCATGGTCTATTCGACAAAGAGGGTCCAGGTCATGTTCATGTTTCAATCAACGCGCAAGAATCTTTTGTGATTATTCGAGTAGCTGATGATGGCGTAGGTATGTCAACCATGCAATGTACTCAGTTAATGGGAGGAGCAACTGCCAATATCGGCATTGGATTTACGAATGTACGTCGACGTGTAAACGAGCTTACCCAAGGCAACCTGGAGATAAGCTCCCTGCCGGGCGAAGGAACAACTGTTCAAATAACGATTCCAATCAAGGAGGGACCAAATCATGTGGAAAGTGATCATCGTAGAGGATGAGCAACCGATTCTGGGGCTGCATGCCAGATTACTGGAAGCCTATGGCCCTTTTCAAATTGTAGGCTGCTTCCAATCACCATTTGATGCGTTGCAGGAAATACCAAGGCTGGATTTGGATGCACTCCTGCTTGATATTGAAATGCCGAGAATGACTGGACTTCAGCTCGCACAAACATTAGTGGAGAATGGGATTGATGTGCCTGTCATCTTCACAACAGCATATCAGCAATATGCTGTGCAGGCCTTTCGCGTTCAAGCACTGGACTATATATTGAAACCGATGACCCCAAATACGGTTAAGCAGCTAGACGAGCGGCTCCAAAAATACTATGGACAAAAGCAAAAACAAACTATTAAGCATGAGCTTTATATCCAACTGCATGGAGAAGCCTACGTCAAAAAAGACGAGCAGCTTATAAAATGGCCAACTCGCGTAACAGAGGAACTATTCTACTATTTCTTGCTTCATGAAAATAAATTATGTTTAAAGTGGAGAATTATCGATGATATATGGGCTCATGTGGAGGAAAAACGAGCACTTTCCAATCTGTACAATACGATCTACCGCATGCGGCAGATTTTTATGGAGCTTGATGTGCCCATAGTAATCGATCGAATTAATGATGGCTACATCATGAATACCAACAACTGTATTGTAATAGATCCCAAAGAAAGGAAAGATGCTTTTCTACTGGAATCGAAAGGATACTTATGGGCCTATCATTTGGAATCGATCGTTGAAGCCTAGGCTGTCGATTAACTGTTAACAATTGGGAGTAAATTATATGCTAACTCATGGAAAGCGAACGTGGAGCTAAATAAGCGATAGTGTCCGCCTTTGTATGCAAATTCGAAAATATAAGCGTGCGGAAATCAAGGTATAATCATGCTTTTGATAATAAAGTATCCTCTTAGGTCAGAATCAATATGCTTTTCAAGTTACCTCTTGTTTAATGAAACATAAATTCATTTTTCACGTATATTTATTTAGTCCTATATTTTAACGAAGAAAACGATAGATGCCTGTAGACTATCGCAGAGGTAACAGACATGTTGGTTTTTAAAAAAAGAAAGTGGATTTTATGGCTGGCAGGTTTCTTGTTTATTGTAGCAATTCCAGTGACCATTTTTATGCGAATTATTATTCATTCTAATGTACCGGAACTTGTTGAAGGCAGTATCGAGCAGCGATATGCACAACAAGGAAGCTATCATGTAAAGGTAACAGAGGTTAAAGGTACTATGGAAGGGGCATTGTTCAGAATATACTACCCGGCATTTCAGGGCGATGAAACCTATCCTGTTATTTCTTGGGGGAATGGAACAGGCGCTACGCCAGAACGTTATGATGAGCTCTTAACTCATCTTGCCAGTTGGGGATTTATTGTCATAGATTCCTATAGCAAAACAACAGGAACAGGCAAAGAAATTATGGAAGCTATTGATTATTTAAAAAATGAAAACCAACAGGAAGATAGCTTGTTTTATCAAAAAATACAAGTAGAGCGTATTGGTGCCGCTGGTCATTCTCAAGGATCAACCGGAGTCATTAATGCCCATACCAACTTTTCAAATGGATCTTCCATCAAGACAATTGTATCCATTGCACTCCCCGATTTAAAGCATTGTGACCCAGAAGATGTGTATGATACAGCACGTATTACCGTTCCTTTCCTTATTATGGGCGGTACACGAGATTTTCTAATCTCACCGGTATCAACCAATCAATTAGCCTTGAATCATGCCAACGAAGGCATATCTGTTATGATGGGAATGGCAAAAGGGGCAGCTCATACAGCGATAGAAGGTAATGGCGGCAATCATAGGGGTTACTTGACGGCTTGGATGAGATTTCAATTATTTGATGATCAGGAAGCTATGAAAGCATTTCACGGCGATGCTGCCGAGATGATGCATAATGCGAATTGGACAGATGTTATGCAAGCTAATATGGGTGAAAACGGGGCATGAACAGAGCCGCCATACAGACATTTCTGTCCTGATATGGCGGCTCTTATATTTATCGCTTATTCAACTACTGATTCTACTAACCTGTACAGCTACCTATAGCCTTCACTTTATCACCCAGGTTCACTCCTACTTCGCCCTATTCCACCCCATCCACAAATGTTATATCCTTAATATTATGTCTGACTGTTGAGTGCCCATCTTGAAGCCCTTTGCCAACACTTAATAACATAATATCTTCATAGTGTTCGGGAATATTGAGTACTTTAAAAAGAGACGATTTATCATAACCTGACATTGTAATGGTCTGATAGCCCTTTTCATTCAAAAGAAGGACCAAAGTCATTGCTGCCAAACTCCCGTCACGGACCAATTCTTTCAAATAATCTTGATGAGCCATATTTCGATAATAGTCAATAGCTGCATTTGTTAAGAATATTTTAGTTTCTTCATTTAAGTAGCCCTTTTCAAAAGCCTTATCCTGAATAGTACGGATATTTTCAGTATGAAAAGCACGGTAATCCCCCAGAATCAAAATCAGATAACTTGAGGTTGCTACCTGCTCCTGATTATTGGCAGCTTGTTTAACTTTAGCTCGCAATTCTTTATTTTCAATGAGCAAAAAACGTGTACTTTGTATGTTATTTCCATTCGGTGATTTGGCTGCTAATTCAATCAGATCAAGTATTTCCTGTCTTCCAATTACATAGTTCGGATCATAACGTCTGACTGATTTTCTTTTTAAAATAATATTTTTCAAGCTCACTTTAACTCCCCCATATCCTAGATTTGTTATAATCATACTATCTTGAACATATGCAATTGAAAATACTGCACTTTATAGTCACTAGGTTACTTTGAAGTAAGGAGGAGTATCATGAATAAGATAAATACAGGGTTTGATGCGGTGCAAAATATAATTAGCGGCAAATGGAAAAGCATTATCCTTTATCAGCTAGGTCATGGAAAAAAGCGGACAAAAGACTTACTAAAAATCTGTGAAGGCGTCTCTCATAAGGTATTAAATGAGCAACTAAAGCAATTGCAACAGGACGGCTTAATTAATCGTGCGGTATATGCAGAGGAGGTTCCCATCAGAGTAGAATACACCCTAACAGACTATGGACGAACATTTCTTCCTTTGTTAAAAGAAATGTGTGATGCTGGCGATAAGCATCTTGAAAGAGAGGGAGTTACAGCGGGGAACAAAAAAGTTTGTGAACATTCTACTTCATACTAGTCGATAGTTAGCGTCAACCCCAACCCACCTATTCATAGCAACAGCCTTGGACCACAATAGAGTTGTCACACATAAGAAGGGACCATCTTCATACGGGGACAATTTATTCTCGATGCACCCTTTCTAGAATCAAGTGTATTGGGGGACTGAAAAAAGCTTGCGTTATAGCCGCTTCTTTAGAACAAGGGTTGCTTCATTACTCTCTTGAGGTTGAATGACCAAGTCTTCCTCAAGCGAATCTGTCGTTATCAAATGAATTTCTGCCAATTGATATTTATTAGATCGGCGAAGTATAATTCTATGTTGTTTTTCAAAAATCAGCTCGCATTGTTTTCCTTGTTGACAGTAATTGAACTTTGGTTGCAGAGGTTCATATTTTAATACCCATGCGTCAAGATCTGGCACATCAATTACCAGGCAGTCAATACCTACCACTCCATTTCGATGAGCATATTCGTGCTCCTGACAAGTAATCGGAGGATCATAAGCACTCATAAAAAAGGGCATTGTGCATTCTTCAAACATCGCAATCCACCATGTTTGCTTCCTGCCATCGGGCAATTTTTTGCTTAATTTGATTTTTTTGCTCACCTGCACGCCCATTTGTTTGATTGATATGAGATTTGCCTCAGCCTCTGCAACAGGCACACTGTCCAAAGCATAATCCGTAATCCCTTCCTTACTTGTAATGTAATGCATATAACGTTTAATCATAGCCGGATTAATCGGTCTAAAGAGCTTGAGCAATCCAAGAATAAATTTGTCACTCACTTGCAGCGGCTTGGGATTAAATAATTCCAAAAAAGAGCCGTCCCGAAAGTAAATCATTGCATTGTGCGATTTCTCAGGCAATACTCGATAAGTTATAGTAAAGCCCAAACTTTCATAACTGCTTACGGTTTGCTTTAAACGATTCGTTTTGATTAAAATATGTCCTATTGCATACAGACTCATAGAGAATGCCGCCTTCCCATTTTACTGACTGATGTCATTTCTTTTATTTCTTGCAAGTATCGCCCTGATCTACTCCCCCTCTCCGCCTTCTCCCTCCAGCAAATTTTTCCAGCCTGCTTGCAGGGAGGGAATTAGATAGCGCATGTAGTCCATTGCCTCTTCATAAGTCATCCTAGATGCCACAACCTCCAATATAGCCGAGTAACCCTGTTTGACAAAGATAGCGATAAAACGAATGGAAGGACAGTGCTGGAGCAGCCCCTTGACCATAAGCTTTTCCATATAAGCCCACGTTGCTTCAGTATCAGCTGCAATCCATTTATCCACAAAATTTTCTAAGGAAGAACCTGCAGACCTATTGACCAACAAATCAAATTCATCAAACCGTCGGTATATATATTCGACAAACTCAAGCAATCGACGCGATGCAACAGGCATTCTCGATACAAGTTCATTATGAGCCAGCAACTCATATTGAACATTTGCGATTTGCTGGAACGAGCTATCACACTCCTCCAATACGGACCTCGTTAACGTTCTGAACAACGCGTCTTTATCCTCATAATAACGATAAATGGCACCTGTCGTCATTCCGGCTCTCTGGGCTATAGACCGCATATTCGCACCTATAAAGCCTTTTTCCAAAAACTCTTCTTTTGCGCATTGTAACAGTTTTTTTTCTGTCTGTTCGGCTTTCCTGCTCATAATTAGCCACCTCCGTCAAAAGATAACAATGTTATTTTATCATACTTACCTACCAATATTTCAAACTGTCTAAAAAAATTTTTTCGTAAGAAAACAAAAATAAACAGTTGGAACGAAATCATACGCTTTCCTCCAACTGTTTATTTGTTTGACTTGTAGGCTTTCCTTCTTCATAAAAAATATATTGACAAACATTCAAACACAATATGGTGATGGCAACTGTGGCTAAACTAACGCCGTAGAACACTTGCATAAATTGTGTACGAGTACTTCCAAAAGATATGGCAAGTAAGAATATTGTTTAAAACCGAAAACTGAGAAAAGTGCAACAAAGAAGTAGGCTGGTCCTGATATCGCAGCAGTCGTTGACTTATTGAGGTGGAATGAAATTCCAAGGATAATCCATACGATAGTTAATGGGACGGTTATATACAATAGTAATAATTTTCAATAGTCTCATGATCAGGTCGCACATGACCAGCAAGAAGCCTCATCAGCGTTGTTTTTCCTGTACCATTTCGCCCCCACAATCCTGCGACAACTCATTCTCGGATGGTGCTTGTTCCCCTTCCCGCAATTCTCCCTCAACAATCTCATCCATAATCATTTGAGCAATCTGCTGAAAGATCGGCTGAGATTCATCCAATGTCGTCCTCATCAATAACCGCCTTTCTGATCCTAACAATTAAATACTTGTACGGTTGGTTACCCGTGTATCCAACTTTATATGATATAAAAAATTTGTAAATAGATTTTTTAGCTATGTATATCTATTGTCTGCAACAAATTGAATATAGTAAAAAAAAAGAAACTGCTTAATGAAAAGCAGCTTCCCTTGAGCAATTTCGCCAATCCATCCCCTATTAACTTGTCCTTATATTAAGTCGAAACTTCACCATTTTTTTCAAAAGCATCAAGCAGTGCTCGTACCTCAACCGTTGACTTTGTGCTCATCATTTGATGTCGTAATTCACTAGCCCCGCGAAAGCCTTTGACGTATACTTTGAAGAAGCGCTGCAGCCCTGACATTGCTCGTGGCAGCTCTTCGATATATTGATCATGTAAATCAAGATGCAATTTAAGCAGATCCAAGTGTTCTTGCGGGCTATGCTCCTTTGGTTCCTTTTCAAATGCAAATGGATTGCTAAATATTCCCCGACCAATCATAACGCCATCTACACCATATTGCTCCACAAGCTTTAGTCCAGTTTCACGATCAGGAATGTCTCCATTTATAGTTAGAAGAGTGTTTGGCGCCACTTCATCACGTAATTTTTTAATTGCCGGAATTAACTCCCAATGAGCATCTACTTGGCTCATTTCTTTCCGTGTACGCAAATGTATAGAAAGGTTTGCAATATCCTGTTTTAATATATGGGCCAGCCACTCCTGCCACTCGTCTATCTCCGCGTATCCAAGTCTTGTCTTCACACTTACGGGCAGTCCTCCCGCTTTTGCTGCCTGAATAATTTCTGCGGCAACATCTGGACGAAGAATAAGACCGCTCCCCTTCCCTCGCGTTGCTACATTTGGAACTGGGCAGCCCATATTGATATCTATGCCTTTAAACCCTAGCTCTGCCATTCCGACACTCATTTGATGGAAATATTCAGGTTTATCTCCCCAAATATGAGCAACCATTGGCTGTTCATCCTCTGTAAACATCAAACGCCCACGCACACTTATATGTCCATCCGGGTGACAGTAACTCTCCGTATTAGCAAACTCTGTAAAAAAAATATCCGGTCTGCCTGCTTGACTCACCACATGACGAAATACAACATCCGTCACATCTTCCATTGGGGCAAGTATAAAAAAAGGGCGCGGCAAATTGCTCCAAAAATTTTCGATCACTTCAAGCTCAAATCCCTTCAATATTTTCTTGCATACATGCTGATATCTGCTGTTACAACGGAAATACACTTGCTTAATCATGTCTATCCCAATACTGAATCTGAAATTCTCTTAGGTTTCGTTTCTGAGAGTCGCAACTTCCTTACTAATAATCGGAGTCAGACAGTTCCTCTATTCTCTATCATACAATAATCAGTACTCCATTCTCTATGTTAGAATAAATGGAATCTGTTCCCTCATCACAGCGTAGTATAAAAAGGAAACCTTTTTTTTGTAGAATTGAGTTTTCACATAACAATCCAAAATAGGGCTTCCTCACCCCAAGCAGATCTGACAAAACCAGAAGGCGAAATAAAATTCCTGGCTGCTGCATGAAGCCTGCCTATCAATAATTCTATATTATAAACACGGTTATCCGTGAAGAACTTATACTGTTAGAAACACTTGTTTATGTTATCTTTATGTATTTTCTTTTCAATCGACGGCTCCTTAATGGGTATTTAATAAAATGATTTTAATGTAAACATAGTTCCTTCATTTTTCTAAATATAAGTTTAACATTTTTAAAAGTATCGGCAATATTATTGATTTCAGAAATAATTAATTCATTGCAGAACTGCTTAAATAATTTATGCGATTCCATTTGCTTATTCACCCATCAATTGCCTAAGCACATCCCTAATTTCATATGTTTGTTATCCATAGCTGATTAATAGACAAAAAAAGCCTCTTGCGACTAACCTTCCATCGCAAGAAGCCACCGCTTATGAGTCAATGATTGTTAAGATTTGCTCAATTGCCTTGCGCTTGCGAGGCTTGGGCGTCCGAGAAAAATAGCCAAGATGCAGAATCCCCGCAATTCGCTCGTCTGGCTTAACACCGACAGCACGATGGAAGGCAGGATCCCAATTGCATTCGTTCGTTTTCCAAACAACCCCTATTTTACGCTCCCAGGCTAGAAGTTGGATATTTTGAATAAGAGCGGCAGTAGCGGAGAACGCATCCTCCCAATATTTTTGGCGAGGGTCCGCATCGAAGGCAACAATCAGATGAGCAGGTATGAGATTGCAATACTGATTACGCGCCCATTCTCCCCATCGCTCCCTCACTTCATTGGAATAGGTAAGACCTACCGCCTCCGCGAACTTTAGTCTGCCTTCTCCCGTAAAGAGAATAAATCTCCACGGTTCCTTACGAGAGTGATAAGGAGCCCATTGCGCATCCCGCAATATATCCAGAATAATTGTTTTATCCAACGGATGACCATTAAAGTCACGTATCGTCCTTCTTTCCCTTATCGCCCTAATTAGTTCGCTAACATTTTGAGTGTTCCCTTCCGTCATCATTTTGCTTTCCCATTGACAAGCATTCCGATTACTTCCTTCATCGTCTCACGAATCGTAACGATGTCCGAACCATAATATTTTTCCGTTTCCAGCTTATGAACGTGACCACTTTTGACAGCAGGTAGATTCTTCCATACACCTAACTTCTCTATTTCCTCCATTGCAGCCTTGTCATCCCCCTCATTGCGAACAATAAGCAGCATATGGTCGGTAGCATATTCGGGAAGCATCTCAAGCGATATTTCGATTGCCGAGCTGAACGGAGCTTTGGCGATTTCGGCTTTTACCGTCTCTGGAACGTTGGCCTTCAATCCGCTGTAAAGCATGTAACCACCGAAGTTCCGGTTCAGGTATATGCGCAATCGTCCTTTTTCTACACGGAAAATCGTGATCGTCTCGTCACCTAGCAATTGCTTTAATTGTTCCCTTGCTATACCTGCTTCAGCCTCGTAGCCCTCAATCCAAGCATCGGCTTCCGGCTTCTTGTTTACTAGGTCGGCTATTTTAGTGAAAATGTCGTAAATCGGATCCTGATCAAAAGAAAGATAATAAACTGGAGCGATTTTTCCGATTTGATCCATCTGTTCTTTATAAATTTCTCCGAAAACGGTTGGCACCAAGACAAGATCCGGTTTTAGATCCAAAATTTTCTCCGCATTTGGCGGGTCTCCAATTCGTTCTACACCTGCCATTTGGTCGGCTGTGTATACGATTTTAAAACTATTGTCGCCTGCGCCAACAGGTTTTACGCCAAGCGCCAGCAATTCACTAGCAAACTCACCCGCAATGATTCTTTTCGGAGCAACCGGCACTTCAACTTCGCGTCCTAAGTCATCCGTAACCTTCTTTGTCGCCGGTTCTTCAGAATCCCCGGTCGTCTCTGTGTTGTTTACCTCTGCCTGCTGCGACTCGACTGGTGGAAAAGATTCACCAGAATTTTGTTTCCCGTTATTGCTGCATGCCGAAATCGTCAATAGCATGAGAAATGCAACAATGACTAGTAATAATGCTCTGGGACCCCGAAACAACTGTACCATATTACCCTCCTACACTCTCTTTAATAGTGATAATTATTATCACTACAAATTTTAGTCTAGTCTCGAGCCCACTTCCATAGACCGTTATTGCATTTAGGATGGATAATTGTGATGCCTGTTTCTCTTCAGCAGCTTCCTTGCTGCCTCATGCATTTGCATAGAGATGGAGATTGGATCATTGTCGAGCCATTTATTCACATCAAGATGATGGACATTGCCACTGCGAACCGCAGGGAAATTGCGCCAGGCTTCGGTTTGAGTAATTCCTTGCCACAGCTTCTTCGCTCCATTGTCCGGCTGAACAACAACAAAGAGATGCTCCGCCTCAAAAAAAAGCAATTCTTCGATCGTAATTACACATGAATGAAAATGAACATTGCAAATGCATTGCATCGATATCTTTTCGGGCGGGGTTAATTGCAAGGAATGATAAAGCGGGTAACCCATATTCAGCATGCCATAGACTTGCAAAAGTTGCTCTCTCACACGCAAAATCGCCACCCGTTCACAGCCTATGGCTCCAAACAAGCGCAACCTCAGTTCCGTACATTGGACTTGATAATGCTCCACCCAATCCCGAGCCTCTAGCTCACGGTCAAGACCGCCAGCTACAGCAAATAATTGCTTATAAATAGGGTCTTCTAGAACATCGAGCTTGATTACAGAAACTGAATCTACCTTAGCCAATTGCTGCTCCAAAAGAGGATTGGAAGTCACAATAGTCTGGGGGCGCAAGGCAATAAGCTGCTTGATATCCAAATTCGGAGTTAGAGCGCAGCTAATGTTCTGGATCTCCCCGGAGGCAGGCATGCGAACATAACCGTTTGCATGGGCAAGATTGGCGGCAATCGGATTTATACCAATTGCCTGACAGTGACCTAAACCTTCCAATGCGATTACTCTGGGCAAAGCCTGTTTCTTGAAATGAGTAGGTGCCACACCATGCACTTGTTTAAAGCGACGGCTGAAGTGATACGGATCCGTGAAACCAACCATACGGGCAATCTCGGAAATCGAATGCTGCGAGTGCTGTAGAAGCTCTATTGCTTTCTCCATACGTAAGCCTGTTAAATAACTAATGGGGCTTACTCCCTTATACTTGTTAAATATTCGAGAGTAATGCTCCGGATTAAGCTTGGCGATAGCGGCAAGTTGCTCACGTGAAATGGGATGTGCCAAATGGTCCTCCATATAATTCACAGTTCTATCTATTTTACTCTTGGAGTCCTGGATATAATTCGAATGAATACCCGCTTGTCCATGGGTTTTATTTGTAGTTTGTCGTCCCGGCATGATTAACCCTTCCTTAGCATAATTGAGAAACATTATCAGTAGGGTCATTATAACATAGGAATAATACTATTTTTTTAATTTTAAAAAATTACACTTTTCATAAAGATTAAAGTGACTGTAAATTTTATACAGAGAAAATTGCTTAGGTGTTCTAACCAATCCTGCATATAGCATAGCAAATGCGACCATCGTTAGCGTGTAAAGCGCCGCAATGAGCAACAGCATGCCGAATTGCCCCTCTATATGAAAAGCAATTCCATAGATAAATAAAATAAAACAAGTGCAATTTGCAAAAATCCGATCATGAAGCAATAAAATAAATGTCCGAGATACTGCGCAGTTTTGCCCACCGGAGAGAGAAGCACCGATTCCAAATTCCCGAGGTTTTCTCTTGAAGGATCGCATTCAGCTTAAAACCAATTGTAAAGATAACCAAAAACAAGGTAAAACCAATCATCAAATGAAAACCCCTATCATACCTGATCATATTGCCACCACCCATTGTTAGTGCCTTCATCGTGACTGCTGCTTGCATCAGGTTCCTTTTCACCTCATCCAGAAGCTGACTTGGATTATTGGAATGCTCAGTGGCGGCACGAAACTGGAATTCTTTCTCGAACACACTGTGAATGTATCTATCCACAAGACCAACATTCAAACTATCCACTGTGGCAATAAGTTGATAATTATTCTCCATCAGCCTAACCGCAACATCTGCACGACCTTCACGCACATCCATTGCGCGAGAAATACTGGAATCATCAGGCAAAATATAAATCGGTACGAAGCTCCCTCCGATGGTTCCAATCAGACCAAGAATAAGAGTGAAAAGTGAGTTAGCCGCCGCTTCCTTTATATGAAAAACCAGTGAAGTGAACAATATAGTTATTGCACCTATACTCAAGCAGAACATCATTGTAATAAGTCCCATTCCCCACCAAAAGTGCAGTGATCGTCTCGGGAATAAATCAAATATAAAATGCGTTAGCAAAAGTAAAGCACTTAATTGCAACATCGCCATAATAAAGGCGGCTGCACCTTTGCCTGTCAAATAATAGATGGGATGTCTTCCAGTGAATAAGATGCGCTCAAATACTTTCTCACGTTTTTCGGCTGCCGATTTCATAGCCAGTCCCCAGGCGCTTCGAATAAAATATCATCTTCCCGCACCCGACTATGCCGTATAATATTCGTCAAACACTCCTGTACTGCACGATAGACAGCTATCGATTGTTTAGTATTTAATGGAGCTGATAAAGCGCCAAGCTTCACAGAGAAATTCACCCGAAAGAAGCTCTCTGCTTCCAGCTTGCGGATTAGGTCCAAAATAGCAGACAACCCTCCAGCTTCATGATGCTTTAAAGCTTTGACCGCATTTCGCGTCTCTTCCAAGCTTTCTTTGGCCAATTCCTTCAAGGCTTGCACACGAATCGCCGATTTATCATCTGTCCCCATCCGAAATACTTCCAACTGCATCAGCAGTGCTGTCAGCTTATGTCCTACCGAATCATGGATATCGCGCCCAATCAGCACCCGTTCTTCTTGTCGTGCCGCCTGCTCGCTTAAGACAATAAGACGTTTCATCTTACGATATTCACTTAACAAAGCTTCATTTCGAAGTGTCGCTTCCTGCTCCGCATGCCAGATTTGCCGAAAAGAAACAAAAGCCGCTACATGCAACAGACTATACAAGCCTATAAATACTGGTGGAATAGCGAGGTTTCCACTATAAAAGAGCACTGCCGCACCACCTGCAATAACAATACCGACGCATATAGCATAAGCGGCTGTCAGCCTGTACACAGCTTCTCCTGCTAAAAGTGAAAACACAAGAAGCCCATATAGGTTGGTCACTCCATCACTCTCCTGCCAAAATGCGGCAACAGCAATTACGGAGGCAGCACTCAAAATAATCGATAAACCAACGGTTGTTTTTGAAAAAGAGAAGCAATAAAGTACAAAGAAAAAAACAAAGCGCTCATCGTCATACGCCAAGCTAGATCGGGACTGTCCAACCAATCATACAGGGCAAAAAAACATACCACTGCCATAAATGAGAACCAAATCCAATAGGAACGTATGTCGATATTCCCAAATCTGTTCATTGTTAACTTGCCTTATTCCAAATTTGGGTTGCTACAGCTAAACATTCTTCATACTTAAACGATTCACCAAAACTTTCCGAAAATATCTTTTGTATACTTCCAGCAAATTCTTCTAATGTACTCGCCTGTTGAAGCGCTTCTATAGCTTTTGTAATTTCAGAATCAAATTCATCATCGGGTGCATGTGGTAATAGCCCATAAGGATTCCATTTATGTATGACTTGCCTGACAAGATTCTTCATTCTCATCCATCCCTTAATTTTTTTCTGATCTTGTTGAATCTCTTAATTAACTCGATATTCTATTTATACCACATTATTACTTTCATACTACATTACCATATTTCCCATTGATTACATTAAAACATCTGCTCGCTTTCTAAAGACAGAACTGTCTATGATCCATTATTTAGCATAGTGAATGTCAGTTTGATTCACGTCAGTGACCCTTTTACTAAAAAAGCCTTAGAGATAATCCCTGAAGCGTACTCTAGCGAACCGAATGGATTTAATGACTCCTTCAACAGTAAAATTTTTAGTTCCTCAACTTCCCAATCGAACCATTTCAATTGCATGTCTTGAGATTTGTCAGGAATATCATTAGCATGCCAAAACTCTTTTTGACATAATATCAGTGGAAACAATCTATCAAAGTACCCACACCAATATTCGTTAAACAATAGTAGCTGTCGCAATATCTTTTCCAGCCCAAAGATTAAAGCTATAGCCTGTTGTGAGTAGTTGCCAAGGTGCTTCATCAACTATAAAAGCTACATCCGCATACGTCTCCCATGTTCCATCAATATGTTTTGTTATTCTTACTAATACAGTCCATGTGTCCCCATAAAATGTTTTATCTCTGGTTTCACCAAAATTTACAACTATGTCTCGCATCCATTCATTAACTGGAAAGAGAATGGGGTTGTTGTTCCACTTGATATGGGCTTTTTCAAACCTTCTCTCCACAATTTATCCCCCTATTGCTTAGTTTACAAAATCCTTGTTCTATTCAATAATTAATGAAGGCGACATAATTAAAGACGAGTGAAGAACGCAAAATGAAGGTATACGAAATGAAGAAGCGCTTATGCAAACTCGCCAACAACAGCTTCAAAGAGAAAAGACATGGAGAGCCACACCCATGCCAATTTACATATAAAAAAATCACGTCCTCCAAGGGAGAACGTGATTTGAAGCTTCATGTACGCTTTCGGGCGACTACCGCTAATCGGCCATCTTTGGTTGAGTATTCACAAGTAGACAGAACAATAAGCTTGTCGCCATACTGGGCTGTTACGCCCGTATCGTAAAGAGCGAGTTCTTTGATGTTCTCAATATACGAGTCAAACTCATCGGATGTTTCTACTTTGTCAATCTGATAGAATTTAAAAACGTCGTCCGTTTTGAGATAAACCTTTGAGAGAATAACAGAAATAATCTCATATTCTTCCTTTTCATCAAGCGTACTGAACCGGAATGTAGAATGCTCCTTATAAAAACTTTCTCTCTTGTATTTTATTAAATCTCCAAACATTGAGCCACTTTTCATATGATGTCCGTGAATCAGCAAAATATCTGAAACGTCTATCTGACTATGTTCATCCAAAAAAGGGAGTCCGCTTGTGTTTTTCTTTTTATCGAAATCATGATTGAGATAGTATTGCGCATCCTCTTGGTTCTGAACAATCGGATAATCCACTCGTGTGCCATCAATTTCCAGCCAACCGACGATATCCGAGTTTCTCTCGTAAAGCTCTCGAAATTCAGGGAGCATGACTGGCTCATACGTCGTCTTGGAAGACGGTGCAGCCCCCTTATCTGTATCCGGCTCTTTATTCCATAATTCCGCTAGCTCTTTCATTTGTTGCTGTTCACCATAGTCCCGTAGGAAAGGTCTCACAAGAGAGACGATAGAATAAATCAACAGAAGAAAGGAAAAGGCGATAAGAATTTTTTTTGTTTTACTCATTTCCCTACCGCCTTTCCTATTACTAAATGTGTTGTTTCTTCTTGCTGCCGCGCAGACAGAACCCTATCACAAGCAAGGACATTAGTGCCAGGGCCATGTAGAAGATTGGCGATAGGCTATCGTCTCCCGTTTTCGGAACATTGTCCAGATCTTTCTTACCGTGACCGGCTCCATTGTTGCCTTTGCCTGTCCCATTGTTGTTGTCAGTTTCGCTACTGCCATCAGTTTCGTTACTGCCGTCAGGTCCGCTATTGCCGTCAGTTTCATTGTCGCCATCAGTTCCGTTGTCGCCATCAGTTCCGTTGTCACCATCAGTTCCGTTGTCACCATCAGTTCCGTTGTCTCCATCGGTTCCGTTGTCTCCATCGGTTCCGTTGTCACCATCAGTTCCATTGTCTCCATCAGTTCCGTTGTCTCCATCGGTTTCGTTGTCTCCATCGGTTCCGTTGTCTCCATCGCCAGGCTCGGGATTACCTGGATAAACGGGTCCAGGTCCGCCGGAACTTACTGGTTTCATCGGCACATCGTGTTTTACGATATCGAATTCGACAGAGATCGTTACGCTCGTATACCTCTCGTACCCGGTCTTCGTTACCACCAGATAGTAGTCCGTTTCCGGGAATACCATATAGGCATAGGAGCCAGTTACGTCACTGTCCTGACTTGGGCTGGCATTATCGTTCGGATCAAAACCTAAAATCTCGGGCAAGGTTACTTTTGTAGCTGGTATGATTCCTTTAGCGATATTTCTTGGTGTATTCGCATAGTACAACGTCACTGTAGCTCCCTCAATTGGCGCTAAAGTCTTTTGGTTGTAAACAATACCGTACGGGTCAACCAATTCTTCTGAAATATTTAGCTCGCCATTAGCTGCCACTTTAAGCACTTTATCCTTAGTGAGTGTCAATTCCTTACCTGGTTCAAATTCATAGCGTACTTCCATCGTATAGTTGCCTGTAGTTAGACCTTCTGCAGAGAAGGTACCGTTTGTTGCCAATGGGAATGCTTTTGGAACGCCGTTCTCCAAAATATAGTTGCTATTAGCATCCTTCAAGTAAACGCGCAGGCTGCCGGCAAAGGCACTGTTCAACAGCGAGGTCTTACCATCAGGCTGCTTAAAGAGTACGATACCTACCGCAGTGATTTCTGCTGGAATTAAGTTACCCTCTGTTGTAGGATTGTTGTCCTCAATGAATGCTTTTTGTGTGAATGGAATAGGCGTTGGTACCCCACCAATATCAACCATTCGAGTATAAGTAATTGTATACTCTTCATCTCGTTGAACAGGATGATAATAATTCCCTTCCGAATCGGTAGTGATAGTTTGCACTTCACCTGTCTTAACATTCTTTACTATTATTTCTGCATTAGGAATGACTGATCCAGTTTCATTGTCTCGTAGAACACCTGTGAGCGCCGCTGGCATCGTGATTACAATTGCCTTATCCTCATTATACGGCACACCTGATGGACTAGTAGCAGTAGTAGTCGCAGTGATTTCGTGCTTCTTAGGCGTTGTACCATTCAACTTCGGTGGCGTATAAGCAATTTTTGCTTTACCATCTTTGTCGGTAATCGCCTTCCCTATTATCGTACCATCCTCATGCTGAAATACAATTTCTTCGCCCTCTACTGGCTTGCCATCCCTTCCCGTGAGAGTAGCTATTAACTCGGTAGGTGTCTTACCGTCCCCGCGTACTTTCTGTATTTTTGGTTCTAAAGCCAAAGTACCCGGAAGGTATCTAGCATTCTCAAACGGTGCTTCAGCAATTTTGCTCTCCTCAATAGTTCCTATATACTCTAGGCTCTTTGGTTCTGTCGTATAACCTCCCGCTGTATAGTCGGCTTGGGTTACGACATATCCCGTGCCCTTTAGGATACCTTCAATAATTACCGTCTGTTTGTGCTTAAGCTGGAGTTTATCCCCAGACTTTATCGTTCCAAAAGTACCGTCAGGCTTAATATAGGAATACGTTCTGTTTGCACCTGCTCCGGTGAAGGTAATAGTATACTCGAATTCCTTGTTCGTATCACTGCCATTGCCAGTTACTGTATTACTAATTCGTAAACCGCCTGGCAAATCTCTATGATTGACAAACTTAGCCTCGGCTGTTTTCCCTTCTTCGATGCTACCTGTAAATGACAACCCCGTCGGGACAGTAACATAGTCGTCGCTTGTGTAATTTGTTTGCTTAACAGTGTAAGCAAGTCCCACAGGCAGATTATTCACAGTGATTTTCTCGTCATGCTTCAGCTTGATAGTCCCACCGGATTCTATTGTTCCTGTAGTACCGTCAGACTTGGTATAGGTATACGATTTGTCCGCATCTTCTCCAGTGAAGGTGATGATATAATCAAATTCCTTGTTTTTATTGCCACCATTACCGGTCACTGTATTATCAATTAACAGACTTCCGTATATTATCCGAGTGTTGGCGAACTTTAGCTCTGTATTGACCTTCTTTTCAATTACACCAGCATAAACTAGATTTCCCGGTTCTGTCTCATAGCCATCACCCTTATAGCTCTCTTGGGTAACAGAGTAAGTAAGGCTGTCAATTAATTTAGGGAATATAATTTCCTCACCATGTTTCAGAATGATAGAGTCTCCACTTTTTATAGTAGCTTTTACTCCATTCCTCACATATTCATAGGTCGCATCCTTGTCTTCCCCATCAAAGGTAATTGTGTATTTAAATTCCTTATTCTTATCGCCACCGTTGCCTTTCACGGTGTTGTTAATAGTTAGCCCACCTGTATCTGGTGTTGGTACAACCAGCGGATCATTAGAAGTTACCTTTACGCCATCTACCCAGATAGGCTTCCCTGGCGTATTTCCTACATATACTTGATAAATTCTTGTAGTTGGCAACCAAGTATTTGTATCAATATAAGTTTCCTTCAATTCATAATACCCTGGATCCGGGAATAGCAGATTAAGTTTCCCTCCACTATCAGTTGTTCCTTTTGCAACTTCCGTTCCATCGCCCTTCTTATACAGTGTAAACTGTACACCCTGCAGCGGCTTACCATCGGGATCAACCTTTTTCAGTGGTAATAGAGCATTGGAACTTGAACTGCCGGCCACATCTGAATTATCTAGCGTGCTTTCGCTTTTTGCGCTAATAGATTTCAGCTTATCATCGCCCGCCAGCTTTACCTCGTTGCCCATTTTGTCTCCAGCTTTCGCTTTAGATGGATCAACCTCTGTTTGGTACACGAACTGGTAAAACTTATTCGGGTCGTTCATTTTGAATTTTAAAACTGTAGTGCCTCCCGCGCCTGGTACAGCTTCTACTTGAATTTCACTATTCGGATCGCTTAGGTCGAGTGCTGCACCCTCGCGTTCCAAAGCGCCGCTGGCAGACAGTTTGGCAGGATAAATCGCCATACTAGGTGCTGTCAGCACAAGTCCGTTTTCATCATAGCGCAGATTCATACCTGCACCTATCGTATCCTGTAAATAAACACCCTGCTCCATGTTGAATGGCGGAGTATAGTTCACTGTCCATTCCAACACCCCTGGAAACGGCTTCGTTACCGACTTGCCTAATGTTTGAACAGGTACGATAATTTTACGCTGCTCGGTAACAACTTTTTCCTCTCCGCCCCATGTCATATGCAGATCGGCTCTGTTATACAGCACCTGCTTGTTTGTGCCGCTTGTAGTATATTCCTCTAAGTATTTTTCCAGTGCCGCATTGGATGGTCTTGCCTTTACCAAAATGACATAAGGGCTTTCCAATTTAGAGAAGGTGAACATCCCTACGTTGCCATTATGAGAGAAGCTTACCACATGAGCAGGATTGCTCGGCTCGATGATCGACACAGCGTTGTTTACAACCCCATATTCGGTGCCGCTGCCATTGTTCGATAAGCCTTTCCAAAGCTCAAAAACCTTTCCCTCGGAAAACGGAACGAATTCCCAGCCTTCGGGCAGTGTGTCTACTAGCTTAATATTGCTGACTACTCGATTACCGCCAGCCTTTGCCAATTCCTCTGTATTATATCCCGGCATATTGACACCTAGGCGGAAGGTGACCGTCTTGGTTGTTCGGTCATAGGCAGAAATCGTCCATGCTTCATTGTTATCGGCTCTGATGTAGCTACTTACGTTATTTGGATTAACATTTTCAGGTGTACCGTCTACCTTCAATGGCTTCGACGTAAAGAGCATATCTTTATTCAGCATGCGCACATGTAGATTCACCGAATTTTGTGCAGATTTTACGACTTCACCATCAAATAGCAATGCTCGATTCCAACGCGCTTTCTCTAAGTTAATATTCTGCTTAAATAGGAAGTCTGGATTGGTCTCAAGTGCACGGAAGCTAAAGAAGGAAGCTTTGTCGGTGGTATATCCGGTCACTTTGATTAAATCCGCCACCACTTCACCATTCACTGTCAAAGGAAAAACCTTCAAAGTCAAGCCGTTTGCACTCTTGAGAGTACCTTCGTGATATTGCTTCCAAAGTTGCGCAGAATCTACATTTTCTTTGATTTTCGTGATCGTTTCCGCGCTCACCTCACCAGTTGCATCCACAGCGTTATTCAAGACATTCAAATCTCCGCCATGCACTAGTACGTCATATACCACCGCATTTGGCAGGGCATATTGTGGGGTTAGGCTGACGGTCCATGTGATACCGCCGAGGTTGAAATCCTCCATCGAAACAGAGGCACCTTTTGTAAAAGTGTGCGCACCGATGGTAACCTCCGCCTCGTCAGTTACTGCCAAAGGTCTTTTATCAGCGGTTACATCATTATTCTGAATACCGCCTGGTGTATCCAAATCCCAGTTGGCACGTGGGTCGATTCTGAAATTGGAGCCGCTTTTCACCTTACTCTTGATCACTAGTTCCACTTTACCGTTAATATCCCCAAAGGAATAAACGCTGTTCACATCTGGTGTAATTGCTACTTCTCCAGATGCAATACCATCTACCCATGTCTGCCATGTGGCTGAGGTAAACTCCAGTCCTGAAGGCAGTACATTTGTGATTGTAAAGTTCTTCAACCCTTTTTTGTTATAACCATTTACAATTATTTTCCACGTGATACTTTCACTACCATGATCATACGAGGCACTTGCTTGAATCCAATCTGGAGCAAAAGAAATCTCCTGACCTGCCTGTACCAACATATCATTGTCCTGTCTCAGTTCCGCTTTGCCATTCATGACCCGATAGCTGCGACCAAGATTTCCTGGGGGATTCCGGTGCTCGTAATAATAGCCTTCCTTTGGAATCCATGTTTTATATTCAACCTTCGGATCTACACCTGTTCCCGTTGGGAGAGTATAGGTCAGCGATCCGTCCTCACCAATGCTTGGGGTTACCTCAATACCGTTTACTTTAAATGAACCTGGCACATAAACACCACGGACATTTCCGCTGGTATTATAAGAGGCAGGGTTCGTATAAAATGTCTTCCCGTCTAACGGCAGTTTGATTGTTTTATCAAACTGATCGAATGCAGATAAGGTTGACTGCCAAGTAATTGCCCCGTCAACAAGTTGAGCGGGCTGAATCCCACGATAACTATACTGATCCCACTTGATCATTCCTGGCGAAAGCAATGTGATACTGTATGCAGGTGTGACATCCGGGTTTTTCAACTCGTAAGCTGCCCCAAAGATGTTGATAGTCTTTGTGTCGCCATACTCCATTCCCGTTACATCTGCATCTGCAGTAGTTTCAAGGCTGAAGACAATGTTTCGTCCGACACCGTTGAAAAAGTTGTCATCACCATTAAATACAATCCTGATGCTATTCGGAGTGAAATAGGCGATGCCAAGCTGTTTCATGCCTGATTCGGTCTGTGCATTTAGAGCTCTAGTTGCTGTCGGCAGCACCACTTCCTTGAAGTGGTCTTCCCTTTTCAGCTCGATCCAGTCACCTTTCTGAATGTAATTTTCAGGATCTGCATTAGTTGGATTAGCGTCATCACCATTTACTGGAACCTTGAGTCCTTCCGACTTGAGCGTAAATTGCTGTCTGCCCTGAATAATACCGTTTGGATCAATAACAGCATTTCCCTGCGTGATTTCCAGAGGAAAGATTGAATTAGCTCCCATAAATACTGCCGTTTTGTTCGCTGGAACCGGCGCAGCCATCGGGGTGATAACTTCTGACGCAGCATACACTTCTTCAGTTACTGGCAGTTCTGTCTCGATAGGCGAGTCAGCCTCGCTGACTGTTTCCGATCCGGAATCAATTGGCGCACTCTCCGCATATGCAGAAGTTGAGAACGTTACCACTTGCAAAATTAGCATAACCGCTAGACAGAAAGCCAGCGCAGATTTGCTTATACTGCGTTTTTGTTTCATTTCCAAATTTACCCTCACTTTCCAAAATTCGAATAATCAACAAAATCATCTGTCCAATGTAGTGCACAAAAGACAACATACTATTTACTTAACCCCTGTGGTTCGAATAGTTCCAGGGTTTCAGATGATCGAACATGCTCTTTGGTGTGCGGGTGGTTGATCAATGTTTAGTAACTACTTTCCTCCCCCTCCGTCGATAATCTTAGCCAATTACATACTTAAAATTACAGAATACACCAAATTCACACAGCGTATATGACTATTTTACTACCATGGCCTATACAAAAACTGAAAAGACCTGGAAACCGTAGTGGGATTGCTGAAGCCATATGCTTATTAAATCAGAGCATTTTGCATTTAACCTGAATTACGAAAGTAGTCACCTCGTTTAATAAAACAGAAAAGATGTCCTTATCATTGGTAGAATGGTGTTTGCAAATACAATATTAACCAAAAGAGAGGAGCACCCGATCCCAAATTCCTGAAGTTTTTCTCAAGTGCAAGCTTAAAGTTTTCTTTAAGTTTCACTAATGGGCTAATCTACCATGATAGAATACAAAGTGGAAAATCGATTCAGTCGATCATACTTTAGGGGAAAACTCTATGAAAAGGCGCATGGTAAGTTTGTTGTTAGCGTTGCTACTGAGCTTGTACCTCCCTGCTGCCTACGCAGCAAGCGAGGTACAAAGTCGATATCCAAGGAGCAGAGAAACAACTGGTGGATTGGATCAGCAAAGGGCTTATTAAGGATTATGGGGATAGCTCATTTAAGCCGGGTGGAGCGATCACAAGAGCAGAATTCATGGTTCTGGTGAACCGGTCATTCAGGTTGAATGACAAGTCTGAAGTGACAGTTAAAGCTGTAGATTCGCAAAGAAGGGCGTATGATCAGGTCGCAATCGCTTTACATGCCGGGTACATTAGTGGCTATAGCGATGGTACGATAAGAACGGGTAATAAGGTCACACGTCAGGAAGCGGCTGAGATGATTGCTAAGCTGTTAAAGCTCGACACTTCCGCGAATGCCAATCTGAGCAAATTTACAGACGCCGCGCAAGTTCCCGACTGAAGCAACGCAATGATTGATGCAGTCGTTGCTAAAGGTATATATAACGGTTATGACAACGACACGCTTGGATATGACAATAGATCTCCAGAGTAAAATAAATCATATTGTGATGTACACCAATACGACAATAACCCCTACAACTGCAGCAGAAGAGAAGGCAGCATGCCACGAAACCGGAACAATCCTTCACAATGGAACTGCTATGTAGACTTCCTCTCCGCAATGTCCGAAATGGCAATAATTCATACTGTCAGACCTTCTTCATCGAACTTGGGCATTGAGTAAGACGCCCGTCACTCTCTTTTGTCCCCCTTCACGATATTGTCCATTTGATCGATCAATGCTTGTAAGAATTTTAATGATGCCTGAAGTTCCGATTCCGAAAATGAGTCCAATACACTGATAAAACGGTGTTCTATGGCTTCATGCATCATATTGTGCACTTCGAAGATCTTCCTTCCTTTTGACGAAAGACTGAAATACACTTCTTTCTTGTTGTCGTTCATCTGGCTTCGCTTAATGCAGTCTTCTTTAAGCAGCTTGGTGCTGATTTTCGTAATATTTGCTTTGGACATATTCAATTTTTCCGCAATAGCCGTGTTGTTAATTGGTTCGTTTTTGCCGATGCAATCAACGACATGAATACTTGTCATATTGGTCGGAACTGTGGTGATACCCAGTTCCTGTGCGAGATCTGAAAACTCATCAATCTGAGTTGTCATCGTTTGATCAAATAAGTGCAAGTAGTGGTTAAGCCGGCTGTGCAACAATCGCTTAAGTCCCTCGGATGGATTCATTATGAGAGGCCCCTTTTTACTAGATTGGTTTTTATCCTATCTTCTATTGTAACCAACTCATGTTCAAAGTCGAGGGAATTGCGAGTGACGTCTCCTGGGTATCCGAATAAAAGGCCAGTTCTAGTACAGCTGCAACTTTCTCCTTGTCGGGTATACCAAGTCTACAGCAATACTCTGGGTCATACATCCACTCATGAAATGTAACGTTTACTCCTAGTCGCCTTTCCCATGCAAGCAGTTTGAAATTTTGAATAAGGCAAAACACTGCAGCCAAATCCTCGTTTTGTCTGTTTTTGCTGTTGTCATTTTTAAGCGTAATCACTAGATGTGTGGGCACCTTGTTATCAAACCAATCCGGCTTCCCACTGTAAGGGATATAAATAAATCGCCAAGGCTCTCTTAATTTATGGTTGGGTGCCCAAACGGCATGATTTAACAATTCAAGCACCAGTTCTATAGAAACGGGGCGCATTTCAAAAGCCTGATTGTTGTGCTGCGGGATCGTCATGTCCTTTAGCTTCATCGGATAAGAACCCTCCTGTTCTTGAATAATCGATTTTTTCTCCACTTATTTTGTAGCCAATTCAGTCATAAAGCATTCAGCAGAGGTCCGTTCTCTTCCTTTTGGAGCTTTATCAAAATATCCGATTTGCAGCAGAGCAACAAACTGTTCATCCTCTTGCAGACCGATTTGATTATAGAACACGTCATTCTGAATAATGGGCTGTGATGTTATCCAAACCATCCCAAGCCGTTGCTCCCATGCCAGCAGTTGAAAGTTCTGTAAAATACGACATAGGGTCCCATAAGCTTCATTGTTTTTGACGGGGTCCGGATTCGTCTTGACAATGGCAATGAGGTTAGCCGGCACCTTTATAATCCATTTACGAAGAGGGTTAATTACCGTCCCCAAGGTAATCTTCGCCAGACTGTTTCCCAGTATCTTTGCGGTAATACAGTCTGCTAGACGTTCTCGCTCTTCGAATGTGCCCGCATACAAGTATCGCCACCTGACATCGCCATGATAAGCACACAACTGTTCCGCCTTTTGTAGCAAATCCATAACTATCTCTTGGGAGACCGATTCGTCGTTAAATTTTCGAATGCTTCTCCGTTCCCTGATCAAAGTCTTCAAACTCATTGTTCTCCTCCTTGTAAAGTCTTTTCGAGACCCGACTCTATCACACCATTTTTAAATTATTGTTAACTAGAAAACAATATATCATATCGTTTATAAATAATCAATTTCCAAAAAAAACGATTTATTAATTAATTAAAATCCTATATTCAATTCTTTTTCCTGTTTACTTTCAATTAATTTTCAGTTTAACCATAATGTGAATTTTAAAAAAGTAATTTGACAGAATCTAAAAACTAGTTATATAGTTTACTAGGTAACAAAATAAATAGGGAAGTAGGAATTGCATATGGCCAGTTCACAACATATCAAGCTAGAGCAGCAATCAGAAACTTTCACCATCTGGAGCATTCTCCCTCAGATGCTTGCCCTTGTCTTCGGGGCGTTCATGGTTCTTCTCGACAGTACAGTCATTAATGTTGCTATTCCAAAGCTAGTTGATTATTTTGATACCAATCTGAAAATGGTTCAGTGGACAGTCACCTCTTACACACTGGCTTTGTCTGCAGTCATTCCAATGGCGGGTTGGCTGAGCGACCGTTTCGGTTTCAAACGAATTTTTGTTACGACGGTTGCTTTATTTACGATCGGATCGGCGCTTTGTGCTCTAGCTCAAACAACAGAACAACTCATTTTTTTCCGTATCATCCAAGGGCTCGGAGGCGGGATGGTTATGCCACTCGTTATGTCAATGGGATTCAAGCTGGCACCTGCAAACAAAAGAGGAGCGGTTATGGCCCTGGTCGGCATCCCTCTAATGCTGGGTCCTGCACTTGGTCCTGTTGTTTCGGGATGGTTGATCGAATACACAAGCTGGCACTGGATTTTTTTAATTAATTTACCGATTGGAATACTTTCCATTTTTTTCGGCTTGAGATTTTTACCAACTTTCGAACGTGGTAAGCCACCACATTTCGACTATCTCGGAGTGATTCTCGCACCGATTGCTTTTGCAATGCTTGTATATGGTGTAAGTGAAGGGGGAACGAGTTGGACTTCAACCGGAGCACTTGTCGGACTTGGTGTCGGTGGAGCAGCTCTCATTCTGTTTATAATTGTTGAATTAATGCAAAAACAGCCGTTATTGGAGCTTCGTGCCTTTCGCTCGTCCGATTTCACGAGGGGTGTTTTACTCAGTTGGATCTTCTTCGTCGTTAACTACGGAGCAATCATTATGATCCCGTTGTATTTACAGAACGTTCAGGGACTCACACCGTTGCATACGGGACTACTTCAAATGCCAATGGCACTTATTACTGGAATTTCAATGCCTATCGCCGGCAAGCTGTTCGACAAGATCGGAGCGTGGCCACTAGCCATGACCGGAATGACATTTTATGCTGCCGGGCTGTTCATACTCTCTGGAATTCATTCGGATTCGGGCCTGGGACTGGTATATGCACCGATTATCCTGATGGGTCTGGGCGCTGGTTGCACGCTAATGCCGCTTAACACGCATGTTCTCAACTCAGCTCCTCCACATCTAATGAATCGGGTCACACCACTCACTTCATCAGCCCAACAAATCGTCATTTCTTTTGCAATTACAAGCCTGATAGGTTATATGACCTCGCAAACAACGAATCATATGCTGAACCTTGGTCAGTCGAGTCAAGCAAATCTGTTGACAGCGATGACTGATGCCTTCGCCGACACGTTTTTTCTGATTGCATGGTTTGCAGTTGCTGGAGTCATGCTAAGTATTATTCTCCGTAAACCTAAGAAAACTTAGCAGTTGTCAGCTACTATAACGACAAAACAATTGCAGCGCCTATTATCTCTGTCCAGTACGCGTTCCATCAGGTCGTTTGCACCGTCTCTTTCTTCTCTTTCCCGAGAGTCGGTGCTCCACACTCCTGCATACTTCTCATGTTCCACACTATTCCTTTGCAGGCAGCCCTTTTGGTATTCTGCTTACATCACATCGACTCTCCTTTCAGCCGACACCCTTGCCCTCATCTAACAGTTCCTACTGCCAAGCCTGTAGTGGACTTTCACCACCTAGCTGTCGCCCATGCCAGGCGCCACCATCCAAAAATCTCCCTTTGATTAATTCCAAAGGGAGATTTTCCATTTCATCTACTTAACAAGCTCTGTAACAAAATTTTTTAATATGGTGGCTACTGCTGCCCTGTTGGCATTTGCCTTTGGTGCGAATGTATTTGCGCCAATTCCGCTTATCATGCCATAACTTTGAATTGTAGTCACCGCATCCTTCGCCCAATCGCTCACTACGTTTGCATCGGCAAAGGCTGGCTTGTTTGTGCCTGCTAATTTAGTGCCCTTGTGCTCCATATAGTTATGAAGCATCACAGCCATTTGCTCACGGGTGATAGGTGCAGATGGATTGAATTTTCCATTTCCTATACCTGACACAATCTTTTTATCAGCTGCCCAGGCAATTGCAGCGCCATACCAAGCATCCTTATCAACGTCCACAAATACTGATGTATTATAGCTAGTAAGGTCTGCTCCTTCTATATTTGCAATGACCTTGGCAAACATAGCTCTCGTCATTTCATTTTTCGGTGCAAACTCATTCTCGCTTATCCCATTGAAGTACTGGCGAGCTGCTACAAAGTCTACTGCATCTGCATACCATTGTGTGCTTGAGACATCTGCAAACTCCACTTTATTGTAGCCAATAACAAAGCTGGAGAAGTGGTTAACCGTCATCTTTACTGTACCAGCCTCAGCATCGTATAATCCCATGACATGCTCAAGCTTTCCGTTCTTGTCCAGGTAATATACCACGATAGCGTTTGGATTCTCACCTTGGCGTAATGTGTACGGAACGGATACGCTTGCTAAACCGCCATTGAAATCACTAATCTCTTCATCACCGCTTGTTACTGTAAACTCGAATATTGGTCTGTCTGCGATTCGCTCTTTAGTAACTCCGGACACTGAAAGCGTGCTTGAATCAACAATGCTGGCAGATATCTTTACATCGGCCTTAGCCGCTTTTTCAATTGCTTTTAGAGTTATATCGTCAAATGAGATGGTTGCAATTGGTGATACAATTACAAGCGCTTCTACCCGAGCTTCGGCTAATGCTCTAATCGATTGGTTTGGAATCATCACTTCAACTGTTTTGACATTTGCAACGGCTTCTACTTTGATTTTAACAGTGGTTGTAGTTGCGTTCGCAGCTTCCACGAAAGCAATTGCTTCTGCTAATGCTTGTTCAGTTAGAGCTGCTTTAGCTATACTGCCTTCAGAAGTTTGTCTTACCTCGGAAGTAACGCTGATTCTGTTCTGATCTACTTTCGGCGTGCCTGGTGTTGGAGTTACTATTCCATTGTTACTGCCTCCTGTGCCGCCACTTTCCTTATAATCAGATGCAATAGAACCTATAGATAAAGAACCCGATTTTTCTCCATCTTTAAATCGATATACTGGTCTTTGACCATTTTTTGTGAAATTTTCCTCTGCGATTGCAAATCCTTCATTATTGGCACTAATATCGACACCACTTGCAGGCATGATATGAATAATTTCCGGATTTTTCTCTCCATTGATTGCTATTTTTGCTGCACGGTTATTATATCCATTATCTGCAACAACCCACAATACATTTTCATAGGTATCATAGTCGAGGGCCATTGCTCCGCCAATTTTCCCGTCAATATCTGCAATTTGTACAGAACTTCCATTCTCGTTTAAAACATAGGCGTACACATGTCCATTATCTTCCAATGCTACAAAGAACACACCATTTGCAATGGCGTTTGGATAATTAGCTGCATCAAAAATTGCATCCGTGTTTTGATCATAAAGCTTGCCATTAACATTTGCATTTGATACCCATTCTACAGCTTCAATCCCCATATTGGCAGAAACCTGTGGTAATGAAGCGGTTAAATCCCACTCTTGTAAGGCAACTAAGTCATTGTCTTCTATACGTGGATCGACTTTCAAAATCGCATTAAAGTTAACGCCCTTAACATTATTATCACGTTCAGAAGCAATATAAACAAACCCATCTCCATCTACTGTAATTCCTTCTGCATCCGGACCTGCTGCTTTTGCATTGTCTGCATCTTTTTGGAATCGAACACGCTTACCGTTTTCAAAGCCTTTCGCAAAACTTAACTCTCCATTTTTAGAAACGTCCAAAATCCAAAACTTACCTGTACCGTTATCAACCGCATATAATTGGCCATTAAAGAAATCTAACCCGGAGGAATCCTCTAAAAATGTTGGTTTAAGGTCAAAAATCACAACTCCGTCATTACCTGGCCATGCAATAACATCAGGGATACCTTCGAATTTATTTGCTGCGCCTGGTGTTGCTTCTTTTGTATTTCTATACTCTGTTCCAGTTAAATCAGGATACAATCCCCAAGTCGGATTGGTATGATCTGGCCATGTTGTGCTGGCTATTAACCTCTCATTCTCGAATAGGTGTACGGAATCATTCTTTCCAAGTCCAAAACCAAATTCTTCTTCTGTCAATACTAAGAATCCGTATGCTGGAATCGTTGTACCTTCAGGGATAACATATTGATGTGCATCTTCACTGTCTTTCATTACTATTCCCGAAATATCTAAAACTTCTCCTGTTGGATTAGCAAGTTCTACCCAATCGGGTCCCTTATTCAAGTCATTTGACTGTATTTCATTTAAGGTAACAGGATTTGTTACAATATTTGCTTTTCCCTTAGTCGAAGTGGGAAACTCTATTAATTCACCTGTTCCATCTGGAATTCGTGCGTATACACCATTTGCATGGACTTCCCACGAATATTCCGCAATGGACACACCATCTTTATTAAAAATAGTAACTTTATCTGCCTTCCCTAAACCAAATGTAAAATGGATATTTTGATCAAAAACATAAAACTCACCTGGTTTAAGAACTGTTCCATCTAGTACAGGCGTTATATCTGCAGCATGCCCTACCGGGTCATCATCATATAAATACCAACCAGATAGATCTACGGCTGTTGTTCCCCTATTAAAAATTTCAACCCAATCTGTTTCATCATCGTTAGACTCTATTTCATTAATAACAATCTGAGGTGCATACCAATCGTTTTTTAGTCCCTTTGTTTCTTTTGTTAATCCAAACGAACCCGTCCCATCTGGATATCTTCCGAAAGACGCCGCTGCTTCATCGCCTTCAAAACTTGCATGCTCTGTCCATGAATATTCATCCAATAAATTTCCTTCATTGTCATATACACGAATAGAATCTCCTGAACCAATACCAATTGCTGCTTGGAATTCTCCTGCAGCATAAGCACCTGTCTGATCATCATATACTTGACCAACCGTACTTGCCTCAACCACAAACAATCCGCCTGCTTGCAGTTTTGTTCCTTCTTCAAATTTCCAACGATGGTCATTCGAATTATCACGAATTTCATAACCAGAAAGATCCATCTCTTCTGTTCCTAGATTAATAAACTCTACCCAATCATCCGGTGAAGAATTAATCTCATTAATTCGTAATCTATGTTTAGGCAACTCTTCTTTTTCTACAATATTTAACTTGCCTTTGGTTGGTTCCTGATCAACAAATCCTCCTGTACCGTCCGGAACCCTTGAATATGTGCCAACTGCATGACCTGAATAAGTGTACGAATCCAATAACGTATTGCTGCGATCATACAAAGAAACTGTATCGTCTTTTCCCAAAGATAGATTGTTTAATAAAACATTATGTTCAATAACCAGAATTTCTCCAGCTTTTAATATAATGCCTTCCTCAATACGCCATTCCTTACTTTCTGCCACACGCTCTAGATCTTTATCATCTGTAACAAACCATCCACTGACATCTATATCTTCATTGCCAGTATTAATAATTTCAATCCAATCTATATCTGTCACTGGATCATTGGATTCGATTTCATTTATAAAAACTGTGTTTCCTACTTCTAATGCCCGTACATACTGCATTGGAAGTGATAACATTGCTGCAATAATAAACTACTTTATGTAATACGTTTGTTAATTTTGTAATATACCATTTTATTCCATCTCAAAAGAGATGATGAAGGCAACAAGCAATAAAGGGGTACCACTGCCATCATAGTTGCCCTCAACTAATTGACTGTCTCTAATGTATTATTAAGAAATCAAAAGAAAAAACAAAAAAACAAGACGCTGGAAGCTAATAGCCTGCATCTTGTTTTCTTTTAGTTGCTCTATTTAATTATATTTGTACTACTCTTTCGCCAGTAAGTAAACTTCACATCAAGCATAGGTCTCCCCTCCTTGACGCTGTATGCTCTCTAAGCGGAGAGAGCCAGAAATCTGTCTTTCCACCGGGGATCGCATGATCCTGTAATTCATATCGCATCAAACGGAAATTCACATAACTTCCATCAAAGAGTATTCAATTTTCACCCTCTCTCCATAGAGAGAAATGTCGAATATTATTGTATTAATCTGCGGGCATTCACCGATATATACAGGAAATTCGACCTCATAAAACGGCGCACCATCTGAATCATCAAATTTATAAATACTAACGTTCCACTGATTGGAATTCCCCGTCTCTCCAGCTTCGGTTTTTAAAAAAAATTCATCTGGATTAAGACCTGGAACGGCCACTAACGTGTGCGTATTGGATATTGCGGCTTTTTCGATGTAAGATAAAATCTCGCCATACATCTTTTTTGAGATTCCGTATTCCTGCTCCAGAAAGCATGAATCTCCTTCATTAATTGCCGACACTAACTTCAACCCTGAAGCCAGCGCTAATTCTTTAATTTTTGTATCGTTCATGGCGTCACCAATCTATGTCGAGATAATCTCTCGGATTTATTCATACCCCCTACAGGGGAGGAGATTGAGGAAGGACTTCGCAAACCACTGATTTTTGCGACGACGCAAAGTTAGGATTTTTACGACAACATTGTCTCAGAATCTGAAGAGGAGCTGCTCTCAACTACCAATATATTGGAAATGGAAAATAGGCTGTTTTGTTGCGAAATTTACTTCTGCATGAAGTATTGGTTCCTGATGCTTCCCTCTAGCCCATAAATTCACTTCGACGCCGAGTGATTTTGGATCATCCATCTGAAAAACATCGCTTACCCGACTCTTGTCAAAGTCTGGGGGTTGCAGTTCATTGGCCGAAATACCGTAGCGACCAAGAGCCTCGATAATTTCCTCAAAGACTGGTGTATCGATACCAAACTTGTCCGAAAGTGCCGAAACATCATTTCGGCAGATAAGTTGGACGAACTCTTGAACCAGTTCTTTGACCGCATTCTCTTGGCAGCTATCCATGGTGCAACCCACTAGATACGCGTCTATAACCTGTTTGGCTGCGCTCATTCCAACGCCATGCTGTGTTTGATAAAGCTTGATGGCAGCTAGCTTTGATGACGGATCATTTGCGAGTTCTTGCCATGTGATTGGCGGTGGAAATGGATCGGTGAAGACGTTTGGCGTCTCCGTCAGCACGTAGAACAGTCTGCTCAGCGTTTCCGGAAAGCGCTTCTCAAGGTCACGCCATTGAGTAGAAGCTAATGGAATGAACGCCAGTGTATCACCAATCGTCGAAGCAAGGCACAGTCGGATTTCGTAATCCGGTGATAGAAAGCTATTCAGCGCGCATATGGTAATATGGCGATCCCTCAACGAATAGCTCAGCGGAATCTCACTCCTTCGATCCCCGGCCCGAATGAAAACACGGTAACCGCCATCTTGTTCACTTTCGACATATTCCCCCACAAGGTTGCCTGTTCGTAGAACCGCCTCGCAGGCGTCGATGATGGTTGCATCGCTTTGTCTCCAGCCCACCCAGAACACGCAGGTTTCGTCGCGAAGGAGCGCCCAGACGCGTTCTTCTCTTGGATCGTCAAGAACTGCTTCAATTACACTAGTTGCCACTGTTGTTCCTCCATCTCGGAAAATTCGTGAATCGCTGACCGTTGTGATGCCTCAAATGTCAGGCAGACCGTCCGAAAATTCGAACGGAGGCTCCATTTCGACATGCAAGAGAGGCGATCGCGCCAGCAAACCTGAATTCAAGTAAACTGATCGGTATAGTATCGTTTGATGCAGGAACGGCAACAGAACAGAGAAATCTCTCGAAAAGATTCTGGCTCTCCTTCCGACACGAAGTTTCTTGGCATCCCTGAAGGTCCGCTTTCCCAATACTGATGGGATTCTTGAACGCCTATCAGTTCCTGCAAATCTGTCGGGGAGCCCGTGAATTCACACCATTCACCGCAGCACAACGGCCAATCCAGCTTTCCTTGGAGATATAGCGGAATGTTCGGCAATGTGTTGAAATCACGCCAAGCAGCCATCGGGTCAGTGGCAAATTGTGCTACGGTGCCAGCTACGGCCCAGGTGTCGGTGCGCCTGACATTTCCTCCGTTAATGCAATCTGCACACAACCAACTCACCTCGGGTTCCTCTCTGGCGAGCTGAGGATTCGTCGCGAGATCTGGATTGATAATTTCGCCAGTGTAATCATAGACGGGAACGCTTCCGCGCTCGCATAGGTGGCATTGGTCACCATCGCTGGTATGCAGGGCGTCGTCAGCTATGTATTTAAAAACTGCCCCCATCAGGCACCTTCTTTCTCGTTTATGCGTAGACAGACCTGTTACCTTGGGAACTTACAGGCATAATATTAAGAAGCATATCATCCCCAATTTTCAGAATCAATATATCTCCAAACTTTTTATAGGCTTATGAAAAAAGCTGATGTATCTCATATCCGCTTCCACGATCGCTTCCACGATCTCAGGCAAACAGTAGCCACACTTATGCTCGCCAGAAATATAAACCCTAAGTGATAAAGGAAATTCTAGGGCACTTAAATATTCACAAATGTGAATTTCTTCGATGATTTCCTGCCGCCGCTCCCGAGTCGTGCTTGCTTGGCTATGCTCAAGAGCAAGCTTGCAATATTTTCGGGTGATGGATAGGAGCATTTGCATCTGTGTATCGTTCAGTTCAATGCCAACCAGTGAACTGCGGTATGATTCACGTGATTATAATTATTGAAATTCAGTTCGAATTTATTGATTTTTATCATATTCATTAATCAATTCGACTAAATATTTATAATTCTCCTCTGTAATTCCAAAAGTATTTGTGGGTTTTTTTTGATAAAACTCTTCTGCAAATTTTATCGTATCGTCGGATACTTGATTTGCCTCAAGAATGTTCTCCTTCCAATATTGAATACATTTAATTGTTTTCTTATCTTTTGAAGACAATTTATGCTCTAAGCAAAAATTCAAGTCTTTAATAAAATCATTCCAACCTTTTATATTGAAGATAAAATTTGTATCATTTTTTCGTGCCAAGTTTTCAATCTGTAATTTTGATATTCTAGTATCATTTGTTATTTGTGAAAAAAACGGAAGAATGTACGGGGTTATATCCTGTTTTTCGCTAACCTGCTCGTCAAGACTGGACAATCGCATTAAACGTAATTGTAAATCTGTAATTGTTGTCTCAATTCTCCGTTTTTCCTCTTTAATAAAAAGCCGAATATCAAAATTGTTATTATTCACATATTGATTAATGTTACTTAAACTCATCCCCATATTTTTAAGCGAAATGATTACGAAAATTTTTGAAAAAGAATTTGAATCATAAAATCGATGACCATACTCATTGGTATAACCTGGGGTGAGTAGGTTTATTTCATCATAGTATTGTAATGTTCGTACACTTACACCAGTCAATTCAGAAAGCTCTTTAATTTTTATATATTGTTCCATAGTTCTACACTCTATTCTATCTTGTTTTCTGATATTACATTTGCTAAATGGTTATACATATTTTCAACATTATTCCAATTCGCTTGTTCTAACTCTTTTGATAGGTATACCAATTCATCATTACTTTTAAAAATTAATTTTTCATCAGCAAATGGTAAGGGTTGCATTAAAAGCCCCCTTGAAGAATTATCCCCTGCCATTATAAAATGACTTGGAAGCTGTTCGCTCTGTACTGTAAAATGAGAAAATAGCATAGCGACACTATCCATATACGCCTCAACTGTCCCTGTGTGTAATCCTGTTTCCCAATTCCCTGTTGTTATGGACACGACAGATTTATTGTCAAATAAATCTGCTACAGTCCCATCAAATTTATGAAGTTTATCTTTATACTCTATACTAAATTTTGAATCTGTGATTTGACAAAAAATAGTGACTCCTTGAGAAAGACGAAAAGAAAAACTTATTTTTGCATTAAAATCATTTATAGCAGATAATAGCGTACAATTTGTAATGATCTGCTCCAAAAACTTGCGCATACAGTAAGTCCCTGTAAATTCACTTAATGCTTTTTCTGAAATCTGATGTGTATCAGCAATAACTATTCTGAAATCTTTGTTTCCTGATAGCATTTTTATAATGTTATTCATTCTTATCACCTCTTAAATCAATTTTACTGTATCACGTAACGTGATACACAAGTGCTCTTTGATTTAAAAAAATGATTTGCTTTCTCGAAGGTTTTGTGCCAGCCTGTCACATCTTATCTATTCCTTGCGAACCATCAATATTACGCACTCCACATGACTCGTCTGCGGAAACATATCCACTGGCTGCACATTCTTCAGTTCAAAACCATTTTCCAGCAGTACCTTGCAATCCTTCGCAAGTGTCGACGGGTTGCAGGAGACATAGATGAATTTCTTAGGCTTGGCAGCAATGATTGCCTGCAGAAATTCAGGCTCGCAGCCTGTGCGCGGTGGATCGGCTACTATAATATCTGGCCGGATACCTTGCTGGATCCACTCTGGAAGCAACCTTTCTGCACGCCCCTCATAAAATCTGGCATTGTTGATCCCGCTGGCGGCAGCATTCTCACGAGCATCGCGAACTGCTTCAGCAATGACTTCAATACCGCGGACTTCTTGCGCTTGTGCAGCAAGCCATAAGCCGATTGTTCCCGTTCCACAATAGCTATCAACAACAAGCTCGTCTCCTTTTAGACTTGCCGCTTCTTTCACCGCATTGTAGAGCTTGATTGTTTGCTTCGGATTGAGTTGAAAGAATGCTCGTGGAGATAGCGCGAATTTCAGTTTACCCAGTTGCTCGCCCAATCTTTCTTTGCCCCAAAGCAGTATCGTTTTTTCTCCAAAAACCAATGGTCCTTTGCCCTTGTTAATATTATGGGAGATAGAAGTGACTATCGAAATATTTTTCCGCACAGCCTCGACAAAACGTTTTGAATCCGTCAGCCGATCCTCTGCTGTCACAATTGTTAGTTGCACTTCTTGTCCTTTTTGATCTGCACGAGCAATAATTGTTCTAATATTTCCTCTTCTCGTTTTGTCGTTATATATAGGAATATTAAGTTCCTGAATAATCTGCTTAACAGCTTCAATGACTTCATTAATAATTGGTTGTTGAATCGGGCAGCCTGCAATATCAACTAATTCTCTTGAGCCAAGCTCATACAGTCCTGTAATGATACTTCCATTTCGTCCAATACCCGTCTGTAATTGCGCTTTATTTCGATAACCCCAAGGCTCTTCCATTCCAATAATCGGTCGCAATGGCAGCACCTCTGCCTCAATACTGGTATAACGACGAAATGCTTCGACAACAAGCTCCTCCTTGGCCTGAAGCTGTGCTTCATAAGAGAGATGCTGCAACTGACAGCCGCCGCATTTGTCATAGACATGACAAGGAGGTGGTTGCCGATCAGCCGATTTTTTTTCCAGCTCGACCATTTCGGCTTGTATGAAACCGCGGTCTGCTTTAATCACTTTTGCACGGACAACTTCATTTGGCAAAGCCCCTTCTATAAAAACAGCTTTTCGCTTATAGTAGCCGACACCTTCTCCATTAATTCCAATTCGTTTGATTGTAACGACAATACGATCATCTGGCTGCAATTGCTCGGCAGAATAATCTGTTTGCTTTTTCCATTCTTTTGCAGCGCCCGCTTTTTTATTTTTTTGAGGGTAGAGCTTGCTCATTCTATTGTTGTTTCTATTATTGTTACTACTTGTCATTCAAACCGCTCCAATCCAGCTTCATATTCCCACTTCAGATTCATCTATTACTACCCGTACATTGTTATTTCGCATCTCTTATCATAATAAATTGTTCCCATATGTACAAATATTGCGGAAAATATTCTTATGAATGCAAATTCAGATTCCTTATAAAGTCACATTCATAACAAAAAGCCTATTCTTCGCAATAAAATTGCGGAAAATAGGCTCTACCCCGTATATCGGGTATATCACGTAGATTACGTTTATTAGTTCACTAGCGCTTTAGAATAACGTTTCGCTACTTCTTTCACTTTCTCAAGACCTTCTTCGATTATTGCCGCAGAACGATCAGGGAATGCGTTATGTCCTTCAATGATAACTTCCTCAGCAATTTCCAATCCGAATACGCCGCCAAAGATGTTGCGGATGTAAGAAGATGACATTTCAAGAGATGCCGTCTCAGGTGTAGAGTATACACCGCCGCGCGCGTTTAGAATAATTGCTTTTTTATCTGTCATCAAGCTGACCATTTGACCTTCTGGTGTAAATTTGAAAGTGTAGCCGGATTGGTATACATAGTCAACAAATGTTTGCAATTTTGCAGGAATCGTAAGATTCCAAAGAGGGAATGCGAGTACAACTACGTCTGCAGCTGATAGCAAATCCATCGCCTTTTGTTTAGCAGCCATTAGACGAGCTTCTTCTTCATTTAGTTGCTCACCGCTTTGCAGCTTAGCGAATACATCAAAAAATTGTTGGCCAAAATAAGGTGTATCTTCTGCAAATACATCGTAAACTGTTATATCCACACCCTCAATATTTTCCATAAATGTCTCATACATTTTTGTAGAAACAGCTTGTGATGATGGACGATCATTCGCTTTAATTACTAGCATATTCATAGTTGATTTCTCCCATTTATATATAATGTGTGTATCTATTTTTTTGTAAGTGCGATACTTTTTATATTATATCGGAGGAAAAATTTTTTTTCTACTCGAATGGTTAGGAAGTTTGTGTTAATTTTATGACAATCCACTGAAAATAGTACAAAAAAGTCAATAATATGTACCTTTTTCCAGTTATTTTTCTGTCCTTAAACTGCTGACAACGATTTGACTATAAGTACATCCCGTTTAAATTTCCCCTTATGAACAGCGCATCGATCAAAAAGAAACAATCCTGCTTCCTCCATTAAATGATCTAATGTTTCTACTGTAATAATGACAGCTTTTTTCGCAAATCCTGCAATACTTTTCAGCATATCCAACTTATCCTGCTCTGGCAAAACAGAGCATAAATTGTACGGCATGTCGATAATCGCACAGTCGTAACGTTCCCCATCACTAACAGCAATCTCTCTCATATCTCCAAGCGTTACCTTTGCTGAATAACCATAGTAAGCAATATTTTCACGAGCTCCAATAGCTGCCAGCGGATTGATTTCGCAACCATCTGTTTGTATGCCAAGCCCAAGTGCCTCTAGCAACACAGTCCCGATCCCGCAGCAAGGATCAATTAATCTAATCTCTGGAGCTAATTTCGGAACAGCAATATTGACGATGGCTCTCGCCATTTTTGTACTAAGCGCTGTAGAATATTGACGCGGTTTATCTTTATGCTTTTGCCAGCTCCCATCATTACTCTCCATTATTCCAACATACCAATTATCTGCATAAGAAACAGCAGCGATCACTACATCCGGTTGAATCAGATTAACCGTCCCCACAGCCGAAAGTACCTTGCCCAGATCTGCCGCTCTCTTTTTCCGCTCATTCGAAGTGAAACTTCCAGCTGCCCACATTTCCACTCTAAAACTTTGGTTGCCCAATTCAACTTGCATCACTTCCTGCAACAATACTTCCCAACTGACAAACTTCCCTTTAACGATCAGCTTCTGCTTTATAAAGGGGCTCCGATTGATATCTATATTTTTGCTAGCAGCTACAATGTTCAGCCCTGCTTCCATTTCATACTGAACCTGAAGCAAACTGCGCAACTCCAATTCGCAAAACTGACGTTCCTCCTCATGACAAATGACACCATACAAAAACAAATCGCTCACCACAATCCCCCTCAACCGAAACACACGATGTTGTAAAAAGTATAGCACGAAAATTGCCGATCAAACGCCTCTCCGTCTCCAGACGGAGTAAAGTGCAGGCTCCAGACGGTACACAGCCTAGTGCCAACTCCCTTACAATAAGATCAGTTCAGTTCAATGTGGAAGGAGCTTTGAATTTATGCCGATTCTAGAGGTCAAACAATTGAAAAAATCGTTCGGAGATGTTCATGCCGTAAAAGACATCAGCTTTACTATTGAGAAAGGTGAGGTTTTCACGATTATCGGTCCTAACGGCGCAGGCAAAACAACAACACTGGAAATGATCGAGGGACTGGTTCAACAAGATAGCGGTACTATTTCATTTGATGATTTCGAATGGGGAAAGCAGGGCGACCAAATTAAAATGATGATTGGCGTACAACCGCAATCAAGCGCATTATTCGACCTGCTTACTGTGGAAGAAAATTTGTCTTTATTCTCTTCTTTCTATACTCAAACAAGACCGGTCGAGGAAGTTCTTGAGATGGTCAATTTAACAGAGCATCGTAAGCGCTACGTCAAAAAATTGTCCGGCGGTCAAAAACAACGGTTGGCTATCGGTTTGGCTATGATCAATGATCCGCAAATTATTTTTCTGGATGAACCGACTACCGGTCTCGACCCTCAGGCAAGACGCAACATATGGGATATCGTGCTGAAGCTGAAAGAGCTTGGCAAAACAACCATTCTTACCACTCATTATATGGAGGAAGCGGAGAAGCTGAGTGATCGTGTTTGTATTGTTGATCAAGGGCTAGTTGTAACAATGGATACACCTGCGGCACTAATTGGAAGATTAACAAAGGAACGCGAAGTACGTTTATCATTTCTTGACGGTGACCATGCTGCTATTCAATCAGAAACACTGGCTGCGCAGCATCCTTCCGTAACTCGCACTGAACGAGATGGAGCATCTCTAAAAATATGGACAGAGCATCCGGAAGACACCCTCTATTCTTTGTTCGGCTTCACCAAAGAGCAGAATTTCAGAGTAGAACAAATTTCAATTAGAGAAATGAGTCTTGAAGATGTGTTTATTGCCTTTACCGGCAAGGAATGGAGGGATTAGAAAATGGCTGTGAAGCAACTGGGGGCAATGTTTAGCGCACAATTAAAAATGATGCTTCGTGAGAAGCAAGTGTGGTTTTGGAGTATCTTTTTCCCTGTCATTTTAATGGTTATATTTATGGTTATATTCGGTGGAGGCGGCTCTGGCGACAGTTTTAAAGTTAAGCTTGCCATTGTCGATCAAACGCCTAACGCTTCTTCCGCAATGCTGATGGAACAACTGCATCATATTCCTGTTTTTGAATGGAAAGAGGATGCGCCCGTTTCTTTGGAACAAGGACAAAAATGGGTAGAGGATAAAAAAATCGATGCTCTTATTGTATTGCCAGAAACAGAAGGGCAAGCTGCCGTTCGGCTAGTCGTTAATCGGGAGAAAGAGGAAGGCGCGACGACTCAAGCAATTTCGGGTATATTGCAACAATTTGTTCAACATGCCAATTTGGCTGCTGTTGGTGCAGAGCCTTTGTATACGGTAGAAAAAGAATCGATTACAACAGCAGCCGAGGATATTAAGTATACTGATTTTCTGCTGACCGGGATGATTGGCTTGTCCATTGCTCAAGGCGGGCTATTCGGAATGGTTGATATGGTCGATATGCGCAAACGGGGCTTGTTGACCAGACTTCGCATGACACCTGCTCGAATGGGATTGTTCGGCTTATCGAGCATGATTGTTCGTATGATCGTTGCGGTATTGCAAATGACAATTCTTGCTGTAGTAGGCATATATGGCTTTGGTGCTACCCTGCATATTAATTGGCTGACGCTAATTGTTGCCTTTTTGGCTGGAACGCTTGTCTTTAATGCAATGGGATATTTATTTTCCTCTTTCAGCAAAACAATGGAAGCCTATATGGGCATGGCCAATATTACGAGTATGCTGATGATGTTTTTGAGCGGTGTATTCTTCCCAGTAGAAAACCTGCCGTCCTGGCTGCAATTCGTACCTGATCTATTGCCGCTCACTTATTTTGTAGATGGCATGCGTGAGGGACTGGTTTATGCTGGCAGTGTTGCTTCCAGCAGCTTGTGGATCGGCATTGCGATTATGGCAGCATGGGGAGCCGTCAGCTTTGTATTTGCATCGATATTGTACAAATCGAAATCACTTGCCGCTACACGTTAACGATAGCATTCCGAAAACAAGAAAACCGTTCTTTCCAAAGATGTGCTCATAAGCAGCACCCGGAGAGCAACGGTTTTCTGTTATTCCTGCCCGACCAGATGCTATCCATCCAGCAAGCTTATGCTTCACTATTAACAATTCAACAGGTCATACATTTGCAATACTAGTTCCTTCAAGCTCTGCAATATACGGCTCTCGCAATATCGATACTGCTGACACTCCAATATTACGAGACGCCTCCATAGAAAGATGACTGCCCTCGATTGCAAAGCTCCACACATCTGTGTATGGCAGCTTCAACATCCGCAGCGCCACTTCAAAGCTGTTGCTTGAAGCCCATGCACCACATACAGCAATATTCGTCAACCTTCCCTTAAGCCGAACTGCATGATCTATCCAGGTTCCATCGCCAATAACAATCTGCTGTTCACCTTGCTCATCCTTCCAGTGCAATTCGCGCTTTCCGGCGTTTACTACAAACCTTAGCTCCGTAATGCCCGCTTGGTTTTCCTCCAGCGTAAAGGTTTGTCCAAACAGAATTCCTTCATTTACGCTATCTTCAAAACCAATTCTGTTGCCTAGAGCCGGATAAGCAAGAGCAGATAACCGCTTTTGCAATTGCAGCTCTACTTCCGGTTCAGCAAGCTTATATTGTTGCAGGGACGGATAAAGATGCTCCCATACCGCATCCATAATGACTTGCATATCTGGAACGCCGCCAGTAATTGCAAGCACTGCTTTTTGTTCTGGAAATACAACGCAAAGCTGTCCAAAGGCACCATCACCGCGATAAGCACCATTTGAGCACATCCAAAATTGATAGCCATATCCTTGTGCCCAGTCCATCTTTTGATTATCTTCATTACTAATATGCTTAACGGTAGCTTCCTCTGTCCAACCAGATGGCAAGAGAGGCTTGCCTTGCCAAACACCCTTTTGCAACAGTAGTTGACCAAACTTGGCAATATCCTCTGTCTTCATGCTCATCCCATAGCCGCCTGCATGGACACCTTGAGGAGACAATGTCGATGTAATACCGCTTATTCCAAGCGGAGCAAACAATCGCTGCTCCAAATACCTCAACAAATCCTCGCCTGTTGTTTTATGCAAAATAGCTGCCAGCATATAGGTCGCACCCGTATTGTAGACAAAGGTTGACCCCGGCTCATAAACAATCGGAATATTTAAAAACGTCCGTACCCAATGTTCTGACTCCAGCATTTTTGCATTGGTACACACATTATGTCCCGTCGACATCGTTAATAAATGGCGGATATTCATAGCGCCCATATTAGCAGCAATCTCTTCTGTCGCCTCTTCGGGGAAGAATGAAATCACTTTATCATCAAGTGATAACTTCCCTTCATTCGCCGCAAAGCCGATCGCAGCCGATGTGAAACTTTTGCTCAAAGAATTGAGCAGATGAGGGTATTCTGCCTGATACGGCGACCACCAGCCCTCTGCAATAACTTCTCCTTCCTTCAGCAGCATTAAGCTGTGCAGTTCCACCTTTTTCTTTTCGATATTATCTATAAAATTCAAAACAGCCGCTGCATCCATGCCTTTGCTAGCTGGCGTGCATCTAGGAAGCTTCAATATTCATTCCTCATTTCTTTGACCATTGGTGTATACTTCAACAGATCGGGAAGAGCCTTTTACTTGATATCTGCTACACTAAGCCAATATATGCTCTGCATTCATTGGGGATCGTAATTTTTTTAGTTTCTTTTTCTTCTACCCCGTACTGTTCAAACATATCTTCCAGCGCTGCAATAAATGGCTGGTAAGCTGCATCGTCCTCTTTGGGTGCGTAGGAAGCGGACAGATTCCTGCCAATAAATCCGGGCTTATCATAAACAAGATCTTGTCTTACTGCAATTGTTTTATATTGTCCATTACGAAAGAAGGGTCGCAAATTTTCCGGGCTTTGTTCAAATCCTCCGCTAAACCCTTTAAATTCCGAACAGAACTTTTTGCATATTTGCTCATTCACAGCTATAACCTCAGAAGCCGCGTCTCGACTGTTCCAGATTAAAACAACTTCTCCTTCTGGTCTTAAAATCCGTCTGCACTCTGCACGAAACTTTTCTTTATCAAACCAATGAAATGCTTGTGCCACAGTAATCACATCTATACTTCCCGTCTCCAATCCGGTTTCCTCAGCAGTTCCCGGCAATGCCTTGCAGCCTGCATAGGGATGCAAAGCCGATTCGGCTACGGCTCGCATATCTTCATTAGGCTCAATTGCCAAAACGCGCAGCCCTTTGTCAGCTAGTTGTAACGAAAATATTCCAGTGCCTGCGCCAACATCAGCCAAAAGAGTATGATTGTTCCACCCCCGCTGCAAAAGTTCTGTCAATAAAGCTTCCGGATAACCTGGGCGAGAGTGCGCATATACAGCGGCTTTACCTTCAAAAAGATGATCAGGATTCATCGCTTAACTCCTTTGATAGATTTAGTTGGGACAACATAAAAGCTACTACAAATCATATTTTAGCATAAAAAGAAAAAACATCTTGGCACCAAATAAGTGATAAACGACCCTTATCATATATAAAAAGGGTACGTCTACCGCAGGCAGCCCAAGCTGCATTTGGCATCAAAATGTTTCTTATCTCTTGGCAACTTTTTTACTGCCATCTTTATTTGTCAGAATCACTAGCTTGCCGCCATTAGACAACACAGTCTTCTGCAATCATCTTGCTCGTAACAAAAGGGATTTGTTACCCGTTACAATGGTCTCAAGTAGAGAAGTTTTCCTTCACCGGGATAATAATACTCCGGCAGCAAGCACATAAACTGAAAATCGTTCTGTTCAAAAAGACGACGTGCAGCCTCATATTCCGGTAAATCACATGTAAATGTTTCGATGTATCGACCGTTTCGATATTTGCAATATTTAATCATTTCATGCAGCAAGCGATGCCCCAGTTTCAGACCCCGCTTCTCTCGATGCACGCCCAGATACTCCAATCGATAGCCGCCGCTTCTATGCTCATTCTCCAAAAATATAACAGCTGCTGTAATCCCACTATCCTCTCGCATCAGCCAGCATTGAATATGGTGCTCATCCAGACTGCGCAAAGGCAAGGAATAAAGCTGTTCCTTCTCCCCTGGAGTGAAGCGCTGATCATCAAAACAATACTCACCAAGAAAAAATCGGGACACTTGTGCTGCATCCGCCTTATTTTCTACAGATCTGAGCTGCAAGCTGCAATTTGCTCGGTATTCTCCGTAATTATCAATCGGAAATTCCGGCACCATGCTTGTTCCTCCCAACTGATTTTTCTGTTACAACAGGACAATCAGCCTGAAATTTTCAAAGCAATATTTTGTTCCGGCTGTGATCCAGTTTGTGTTCGTTTGTCACATTCAAAAAAGTATAATTTGGCTGCCAGATCGTATCGATTTTTCTTCACAGCATAGACAAAACCTTCACGAGCATCATGGAAACGTCCCCCTTTAAAATCTTCAACCGCCTGCTCAAAATGAGACTTCGTTTCATGCTTCAGCTTGCGTATATGCTCCATGTCCTCTCCGTACCAATCCAGCAGTTCAATCGCTTCTTGTTCGTCGCCAAGCCGTATTAACCCCAATGTGCGCATATATTCCGAATGGATTAAGCCGGCAGCTTCAGCAGCTTGTTTCGTTAACAGTACAGCAGATCCCAGTTTTTCAGACAAACGTTCCAAATCAAGTGTCAACTGTACATGTTTCGATACGGCACTGCCCTCCATCCTCTGCTCTTCCCCGATAATGCCGAGCATGACATCACCCGTATGAATGGCAATTCCAATATCGGCTTGCGGCAAACCTGCCGCAGCAAGCTGCTCGTTGAAAAGTAGAAGTCGCTTGCGCAGCATAGCCGCTGCTCTAACCGCGCTAGCAGGATCGTTAGGAAACATCGTCAACATGCCCGCACCCAAATAACGACTAGTAAAACCGCCATTTTCCCGAATGACCGGTCCAAAAAACTTTAAAAATAAATTAATAAATTCAAATGTTTCCTGAGAGGACATTTGGTTGGACAGCTCATGAAATTTCCTCATCTGACAAACTAGAATCGCCATATGCCGTTGCTGCTGTTCACCAAGCTCAATTTGTGTCATATTGCTTTTTCCAAGCATTTTCAAAAATGATTGGGGAACAAAGCGAAAATAGGATTGGCTTAGCTTGGTTACTTCCTGTACATACTGTTTAATTGAGCCAGCCATCATATTGAACCGGTCTCCTAACTCCTCTACCTCATCGCGCGAACGAATATCTACTCTAACATCCCATTGACCGCTAGCAATCAAATTGACATTACGGCGCAAAGTACGTAAGGAGGAGAGCAAATATACTGTCAGCATCGTAATCATCCCCAGCAATATGACAGCAATGAAAGAAAACAATTTCAATACCCCATATAAAATATTTAGATTACTGCGTTTTACACCATTCATATCCTTGCCAGTTTCATAGATTCCAATAATTGTGCCATCAGAATGGTAGATAGGACCGAGCGCATACATCCATTCGCCGTTTTCGTCCTCCCATTCCCCCAAAATCAAATCACCGTCCGACAGCACCTTGCTATTCTCCTCATTCAGCTCAAATGGCTTAAACATAGCAGTAGCATCATCGTCATCCATCACCACATACAAATTGCCATTCATATAACGGTAAATGGTATTGTATAGCCCGGCACGGTCCTCTCCGGCTTTGGAGAATACCTCATTCATTCTTGTTTTAATTAATTGATAGGATTCGCTTCCATAATCGTCTGGCATATTTAATTGTCTTAAAGCATTTCCGTCTACCAAATATTTGCCGTTGGCAGCCAAAATTCTCAACTGCTTGTAGCTATCCGCCTTCATCTCGCTAGAGAAAGAACTGTACACCGAATAAGAAAGCCCCGCCATAGATAAAAGAACAATCGGTAGAACAACAGCCAAATGCTTTAACAGCAAAAACAAACGGCGTTTCATAATATCAATATATAAAATTCGTAAAGCATAAATAAAAAGTCCAACCCAAGCGGCAATAAGCAACCACACAGCCAATCGCTTCAAAACAAGCTGTGACGGATAGTCGAAGGAAGCGTAGAGCTGGTGAACTGATCCATCGCCATTAAGCAATACAACCGCATCCGCAGTCGTAACCAGCAGCCCCTCTCTACCGGGGGCAAGGCTAATAAATTTCAATTCCTCAAGCCCATACTTTTGCAGAAAGGGGCTGTTGTTGCCTAGAATGATCTGTTCATTTTCGTAGCGATTGCCAAACAGCTTGTTAATCGTTTGTTTATGTTCATCAATATAGTAGAGCGCTCCCTCTCCCTCTGTTATGACAGATAGCGGGTAGAGTAAAGGATTCGCATCCGCAGAGCGAATATGCAATTGCTGCAGGCGCCCTTCTTCCTGCATGTAGAGCTTCCCTTGTTTGGAGGAAACAAAGATTTTGCTATGTCCTTCCTCGCTGTCTTGTTGCCATGCCAATTCATTAATCTGCTCCGCATCAGGCAAAACAACAGCTGAAATAACCGAAGCCGGCGGCACTGCAGTCTCCCCTTCACTAGCACTAGCATTAGGCTCAATCTCTCCCTTACCGCGCAGAGGAATGGAAAGTAAGGATGCAGCCTGGTTTGTTTCTTTGCGAAAAAAGAGCAACTCTTCATTATCAACTTGCAAAGACTGAATTCTGCCGATTCGATAAAGTATATTTTCATAGTTTTGCTCCTCATACACAGTCCTCAGCACTTCGCCCTTAGTTGACAGCTCGATAATCCGTTCTCCAACAACTTTCAGACCAAACTCATCCAGTCTGGTTTCCAGCACAAAAGCATGCCCGCTAGTATTAGCCGCAACAGCATTGAACATATGCACACTGCCATCTGCATAATCAGCACCTGCATAGGAATAAACAAGTTGTCCCGTGCTATCTACTTTAATCAGCTTCTTTTTTGACTCAGCCACAGCATATATTGCACCGCTATCATCTGCTGTTGCCCGCGACAGATTAGAGTAAGCGGTATGTTGCTGGAGTGGAGTCAGTGAAAAATAATCCTTTAGAAACAAAATAGATACAGTCGCGAGCAGCAACAAACTGGCGACTACAAGCAGCTTTATCTTCAAACTGCCCCTCCCCTCTTGATTTGTAGAAATTTGTCGTTATTTCTCAGGAAATAAATATAAATGTTGCCTGTAAATAACTTAAATAGTAGAATAATAGTTAATAATAGTGGTTGATAAACTAAGAATAACGCATCTGCAAATTTAATTTTGTAAGGGTGATTACAATCGGACAAATTGTTTGTGCAGGAGCTTCTCTCTCCTGCAGCTTTGGCTCAGCTCCAGGCAGCTTGATCGTCACACCTGCCAATCGAGTTATCAGCACAACTCCAGCAGCAACGATTATGGACCATATGCCGCTTGCGAATATATTTCCATTCGGCATGTGTATGTCAATGTCGAATCCGACGGTTACTTCGGCAACTGCTGCCGCACTTGGTGTACTTACACCAATGCCCTGTATTCCGGTTACATTGGCCCCGTGGGTACCAGGTGCCATGCAAGTACGAATCGGCGCCTTTCCTGCCCTGACCAGCACATCATCATGCATGTGCCAATGGGGCGGCATGATTCAGGTTGCCAATCCGGGACAGACATCTGTGCAAGCCAACTAATAGTAACTGTACCCTTAACATTATGACTCAAAGGAGTCGGACAAATTGATTGAGCGCATCGTTAAACCATTTATCAATCCTATTCAGAGAAAATTATTAAGACCTTTAAAACGCGCCAAAAATTGGCCCAAGCTGGTTGCCAAATCAATCAGGCGTTTTTTCAAATCAATTCTTGGACAAAAAGAAGTCTCAAAAGCAAGCTACATTGCTATCGGAAACTACTATATTTCCAAAAAGCTGATTGTTATCGTTGTAATAGTCATTCTGGTTTTATACTTTTTTCTATTTATTAAGCCGCCAAAGTTTATTGACAAACTGTTTAATCGTGTTCCAGCAGTTACTGTTGACGCATCAGGAGTCCTCCCTGCTATTTCTGGCAATGCCAAAGTGTATGACAGCAAGGATGGCAAAGGAAAACAGCTGGTTTATGAAGGGGCACTTCTGAACGGAGCATATAACGGCTTCGGCAAACTATATAACAGTACAGATGGAGCTTTACTGTATGAAGGACAATTCAAGGACAGCTTGTTTGATGGAACAGGCAAGCAATGGAGCGAGGATGGTTGGCTTCGTTATGAAGGCAGCTTCTCTATTGGCAAATACAACGGCAAAGGCAGGCTCTATCGCAGCGCTGACATGATGCAGCCAAACGAAGCAACTGGGCAAGAGCAATTGCTTGAACAGGATAAGCTGTTGGAGCAGGAAGGCTTATTTGAGGATGGATGGCTTGTCAAAGGCAAGCTCTACTCTGCAAATGGACTTCTGCTCTATGACGGGGAACTGCAAAAAGGTCAATATGAGGGCAAGGGAATAATATATCGGCAAAACCATGCCGACCATGCTGCTCATGCTCAAGCTGAGGAACAACTTCAAGTGGAATATGATGGTCAATTAAAAGCTGGAAAGCCTCATGGCGATGGTCGGCTTTATTCCGGTGAGGGACTGCTTGTCTATGAAGGAGAATTTGCAAACGGCATATACTCCGGCAACGGAGCATTGAACACCCCAAAAGGACAGCCCCTCTACAAAGGCAGTTTTTTAACAGGTCTTTATCACGGTGACGGGAAACAGTTTTATACCGAGGGCACGATTGCTTTTGAAGGACAATTCAATAACGGTGAACGTTCGGGAGCAGGCAAAGCCTATTTCGCTGATGGTACTGTACAGTATGAAGGCGGATGGCTAGCCGGGCAATATGACGGAACAGGCACTATTTACAATAATGAAGGCAATTTGCTCTATACAGGATCCTTCTCCAAAGGAAAATATCACGGGAATGGCGAGCTATACGGCAAGCAAGGTCAAATCGAGCATAAGGGAGCCTTTCTTCAAGGCAAGCTGAATGGGCTGGGCGAATGGTACTCAGAGCATAACCAGCTGATCTACAAAGGATATTTTCTGCTCGGCATGCCCGACCCTGGTCCGCTAATGAAAATGTCACCAATCGAACTAGAACAATTACTCGGCAAACCTACAGCATTTGAGCTATTGCCGGATGATGTTCCTTCAGACAATAATAGTGCTGAGACAGCGAAAGGGGAACTTATTCAGACGGCTTCGATAGATTCGCCTGAAGCCGGTTCAATAGAAGCTGATTCAATGGCAAGTGCAGGTTCTCACAATGAAGAGGCGAATCAGTCAAACACTGGCGAGCCTGTGATGGAGCAAGAAAGCCTGCCCCAAGGAGTAACCAAAATATTGCACTACAAAGCATTAGGGCTTATCTTCCAAGCTCGAAGTGAGGACGGCAATGTCGAAAATATGATTATTGAGGAGCTCAAACTCTCCAATAAAGCAGTTGTACAAGCAGTGCAAAAGCAATTGCAATTCCAGTACGATAATAATAGCGAAGCAATCAAACGTACCAAAAGCGGCGCCTTCACCACCTATATATGGAATGACTTAAGCTATAAGCTGACTTCCGACAGTAAAGGTCAAGCGCAATTCGCCGAAATAACACTATTAAAAAACGAATAAGTATACAACCACAATCTAAAAGGCACTCGTTCCAGAAAACTGGACGAATGCCTTTTTTCATTTTTCATTGATTAAAACTTTCTGCCCATTCTCTCACTCTGCGAACACTTTCCTCTTCCGACAGATCTTCAATTCTGGTCATTATATTCCACCTTACGTTAAAAGGATCAATAATATTGCCGAATCGGTCACCAGAAACAAAATTGGCAACTTGCTCCCTGATTTTCGCTCCCTTTGCCACTGCTTGTTCAACAGCTTGATCCACATCCGCAACGTAAACCGCCAAAGAATAACATACATTTTCATCATCGGAAGGCAAGACCAATTGATAGGCAGGGTTTGCTGCTCCTAGCTGCAAGAAGCCATTCCCAAAATCAAGCTCTGCATGAACAATCATTTTGTTGCCATTCTCATCCGTAAATTCAGTCACATCCTTAACTCTCGCATTAAACACTGCTTGGTAAAACGCTATTGCTTCTTTTGGGTTGTTCACAACAATAAACGGAGTAATCGATGTAAACCCATTAGGCACTCCATTTTTTGTATACTCTCCCGACACTCCTGCATATTTCTGGTTATCTGTCATCTTTGTTCCTCCTTGTAAATTAAAAAGTAATTAAATATTTAATACTCGCATTAAAACTTTGTACGGAGACAACTCTTTATATAAGTATCTCCCGAGTTCAGATCCTCAATCAAATAACCAGCTTCCAATCCGCCATTCAAAATATTAAGGGATCTGTATTTTCATAATAAAATAGCTTCACTGACAACTACTGTCAGTGAAGCTATTATTGTTGATAATATTCCATTAACTCTGCTGCCACCGAAGCCTGCCTTTTCTTTAAGCTTTGCGGTTCAACCACTTGAATAGCTTTTCCATAAGATAAAAGGAAATACGGTACAAAAGCATGAAGCGCCCTTTCATCAATAGTAAATACTGCTTCATTCGAGGTGCGTTCCTTCAAGTAATGACCAAGTAACCAATGAATACTTAAATCGTCCAACGCTTCAGACCGTCCTCTAATGATTAATGAAACTGCATCATCCTTACTTTCCAAATTCGGTAAAAGGCTGTTTAGGAAATAATTTTTGGAGGAAAAAGCTTCCGGTCTGCTAAACATCATTTCTGTACGCTGTATTCGAACAATCCGTTCAGCTCGAAAACTTCTAATTTCATTGCGCAAATGACAAAATCCAACCGTATACCATTTGTTATTCCAAAAAAATATTCCATATGGATCAATTACTCTTAATCGAGGGTGTTCATCATGACTGCTGCGATACTCCATTTCTACAGAGTATTCGTTAGCTACTGCATGCTCCAATTGTTCCACTGTCAGCTTGACAGTTGGGGAAATATCCCTGTTTATTACCTCAAAACCAGCTAAATGGCGATTCAGAATACGTTCCTGCTCCTGATTGGAATACAATTTCAATTTCCTTGTTGCACTGTCTAACTTTTCACTAAAAGGATACCCTGCTTCGTTCGCAAATACAGCAGCATGAAGCAATGCTTTTTGCTCGTCTGTATCGAAGAACAAAGGTGCATGGATAAAATTGTTCAGTAAACTGTAACCACCATTCTGTCCTGCCTCTGCTACAATCGGCACCCCGCTTGCACAGAGCGAATCAATATAACGATAAACCGTTCGAATATTTATTTCTAGTTGTTCGGCTATCTGCTTTGCAGTTATTTTCTCGTCCGATCGAAGTGATCCAAGCAGCCATAAAATAGCTAACATATTATCGTTTTTTGCCAGTGAACTCCCCCCTTTCCATCTCTAATCCGTCACGTGCCACAGAAATAGTTTTGGCTTCAAACAGAAACTATTATTCAGCCAATGAGTTATAGCCCTAGTTGTCTGCAACAGTACTTCTAGACTACTACTCTATCTTGCTAATCTTTCGTTACCTTAATTCCTCACCCCGTGCAATATTAAAGCAAATTAGTGCTAAAGATGCGCTACCCCTGCCTGCTTGCAGCGGCAGCGGCATTGCTCCAGCCTTCCTCCAACACTTCAGCTGACATGGCCGCATTGTTGTCTTCCGCCTGTATTTTCATTGCCCACCAACGAACCATGATGCGCGTACGTTCCGTTTTTTTGTGCACGCCAACTCCAATGCGGAAGCTGCCCTTTGTCGGAAATTGTACTACTGCTGTTGTGATTAAAGGATAGCTTGATGCAAACTCACTTCCTGCAAAAATACGTTGCGACTCAGCTCCTGAATATATAGTGTTGCTGCGCTGGAACATATCGGGAACTGGAGCATCTGTCAGTTCATGCTCATCTGATAAGGATGCTGTAATATAAACAGGACTTTCTGTCCCCAGCCCATGCTCAATTTCCGCAGAGAAGAAATTTTTCTGTCTTTTTTGGTACCACTTCTTCACCAATTCAGGCACTATAGAGATTTCCGCGATTCCTGTAGCCGTGTAACGCTCAACTTCCTCCGATTGCTCATAAGAGAATAGAGTTTTGAACTCCTCCTCAATAGGAGGAAACTCTTCGATAGTCGGCAGCTTATCGCTGGTTTCCGCCAACTGCTGCACTCCCTGTCCTGCCGCCGCCGCTTCATAAACGGCATGAACGCTGGAGGGTATCGATATTTCTTTACTTTGCAGCTTTCGCAACAGAGAGGGATTAACCACATAATCATCAAACGGGAGCGACTGCACAGAATCAATGACGTAGCTTGCTCCCATTTGGAGCAAATTTATTTTTGCCACATAGATGCATGGCTCGGCAGGCGATTCAATGGCACGATCAAGCGAACGGCTATGAAAGGCTTCCATTATACGATTATACGCTGTTGTCTCCGCTATCTCTATTCTTTGCTTCACCTGTGAAAGCTCGTAGATCAGCCGATCCCCTATAACAAGCCGTGCTGTGCCCGACTTAACACCGATAAATGCCAGCTGCAGCTGCTTGCCATTCTTCACGGCTGAAGCAACATAACCGGCTTGCTCTTCCAATTCCTCGCGCGATAACGCGCGCATCTTCACTTTTTTGAAGTAAACAGCTTGACTGCCATCTGAAGGCTCTGAGAATAGAAGCTTACCGTCAACAAGTCCATCCTCAAAATCAATAAATTGAACGTCAGGCTCGTACTCAAATGAAATATGCGGGGTTTGCAATGTTTTTTCTATGGTCAGTTTTAGCTCAAACCACTCCCCTGGCTCCACATAGCGCGGTGCTGTTTGCAATATCCGAACTTGCCCGTCATCATACCAGACGGATGTATCTTCGATCAATGCATCGAACTCCAGCGATGCCGGAGCAGGCGGCGTTTCCCGGATTGCCAGCTTGTAGCTTTCCAATATCCGGTTATGCTCACTCACTTCCTCATTTGTGCCAAAAGTTCCTGTTACCGTATGAACGGGTTCCTTGCCCGCCTCATCATAGGAGAGCGTCAGATAAACATTTTTGGCATAGTCGTGATTGGTAAATCCATCAATATTAGACAGCTTCACTGTTACTGGCGATGGCACAATTATTTCTCTGCCCAGTTGATCAAGCGCGGCACCGGCTTCAATAGATACCGATTTGTCATCGACAGCGACGACCTGTAGCCCTGTTATGACACCAGTGCCGAACAGAAGCCTGTTTGTCAGGCGCCGTTTGTCTGAAAAATACGTTTGCTCCGACATAAAATCACGAACTGTCAAAAGCTTTCCGTAAAAATACCGATTTCGCTCAAATGGTATATAACGCGACCTGTTCATTATTTTTTACCCGCCTCTCTATTATTCCAATCGAGAATTCATGCCCAGTCTTGTATGTCTGTCCATGCGATTCTCCAAACCGGTATCAATTGTAATCGTATGATGCGGCATTGAAGATTTCCCGTCAAGGCGCAGCAAGTCCGGCTCCGACAATACCGTATTCATGCCTAGATAAGAATGTAAATCCATATAGACCCATGGCTGCAAAACAATCAGCTTGAACGATGCAAACGCCGGCTTGAACGCCTCTATTAATTGCTGCAACGTGACCCGTTTCATTTCAGTATCGGCATGCTCAGCTTTGACCAACACATTAAACATATGGGGACCTGCTGCATACAGCCGGTCTGCCGCCTCGCCCAAATTTTTATTTTCCTTCAACGGCTTTACTTGCCCATACTCCAGAATAATCGGGGTTTCCCCGGTATAAATAGCAATAAGTCTCTCCAGCGCCGCCTTTGTTCCCCGCATACTATACAGCATCGGCGCTTCCTTAAGCAATTGACGCAGCTGCGCATCGTTCCAGTAATCATCTGCCTCGATACCGAGCCAGCCAAGCAGCCAGCGCAAGGATGCCCCTTCTGCCTGATTAGCCTCAAGCGTTCGGGTTACCCCCTCGACGGAATCCTCCATATCGTCAAGTAGGGTTTGAAACACGCTTAAGTATCTGGTTAAAAAACTGCTCGTCTGCAAATCCTGCTGATAGATAGCTGGCAGTTCATCTGCAATCGACTGTTTGGGAAAGTAGAGTTCCATGCTGCGTATAACAGGGGCGTGTCTGACAGTGCCCAAAAGCTCTATGCAGAGCCGCAAATATCTGCCTTCCGCTTGATGAATTAACGCATCATCAGCATCTTTGAGCGGCTTTGACCAAAGCGGCTCAAGCGCCTCCAGTTTGCTTTTGGCATCTTGTTCTTTGGCAAGCCACCGGTCAATCGTCGTTCGTTCATCGCCAATCCAATGTTCCAAGTCATTGGAGGCAAAATACTTAATATTAATTTGCGTATCTTGAAGCCTTAACGTATCCATTACAATTCTATGCCACTTAGTTCCGTCTTCTCCACTATCCAAAGTCTCGCTTATCCATATGCCCGATCTAGTTCCGAAAGGCTCCCAAATCGCCGGCTCTATGACCGGATTAATTTGATAAACCATTTGCTCTAGCGTATCCCAAATATATAAACACTGCTGCCCGGGAAGCAGCAATCCGCCCTTTGCGTTACCAGCATAGCCTCTTCTCGCTTGTTCACCTGTGCAAGATAACTCAAACAACAGATTTGGCCCCTGCCCGCTGTCCACTAGCGCCCAAAGCTCCTTACCATCATGGCTGCAACAGATGGAGCAAACAGATTGATAATCGGCTATCGATGGCGAACCATATAAAGAGGAATAATTTGTGCGTAAATCCGTCTCCGCTATTTCCCCATTCTGCTTGTTCAGCACAAAACAGTTTCTTTCCGCACCCATAGCAAACTCAAAGCCGGGATGTTCATCTGCGCAAATACTTTCAACCTGTGTGAACAGTAATGGGATACGAGTAGCCGGAGCGCCCGACACATCAAAACGCAATAATTGCAACTGCTCCTCCTTGCCGATTGTCGCTACAGCTACTACCCCGCCCTCATGGTCTACAGCGATTGCGAAGGCATGGAATTTTTCTCCGTACCAGGAATCGGTCTGCCAGCGAATCTGCGCTTTATCTGCATGAAAGGCTTCCAGCCTGCTGAAACCTCCGCCAAACAACACAACGACACTATCCTGCGCAGCAGCAATTGCTATTGCTGTATCTTCTGTGCCTTCTGCATTTTCTACATTTTCCGTCTCTTCGGTATTTTCTTTGTCCTTGAGTCTTACCGCCTGCTCAGCAAATCGTAAAGAGGCATCGAGTCTCCATACCGTCTGCTCATTATCAAGCATATACCACCTGCCAGCAGCATCATAAGCTGTATCAACCGCCTTAACTGCCAATAGCTCGCGAGGCAGCTGGCGTCTGCTCTGATTGCGGTATACCTTGTCTTTTACAATACTCAATCCTTCATCGCCACGCTCCAGCTGCAGCAGCCAGCCGTTGGTCCAATCGAGCGCATTGCGAAAAGAAAAAAAAGTCCGCTCTCCCATTTCCTCTGCCCCCTAACTGTTAGCAGCTATAAACTCAATATCATGCTCTCCCGAAATAGCCAGCCCGTTAGGAGGAATGCGAATATCCCCTCCCGCATCGACAAAAGCCTGTGTTCCGTCGACTGACAGCCATACATCCTGAACATATTGCACGCCGGCTGAACGATGCAGCAAATCAAACACATCGCTTTTATAAACAGGCCTGCCAAACTCCCAGCCGCCAGAGCCATCCTTGCTATATGGCTGCAGCCAGCTTCGCAACAATTCGGTCAGCTCATGCTCCCTGCCCTCATACTGGGGATGAACAACCAGTACAGCTCGAACGGTCACTTTCACGTAGACAGGCGGAATAATATGCATGACAGTTGTCAGCAACCGATACGGCTCCAGATGGGCGCGAATTGTTCGGATCATCCCCTCGCTCGGATAGGGTAATTCGCGACTGCTATACGGCACAACAACTACCGAAATATGACCGAAATCGGCACCGGCTTCCCCTTGTATGCGGGCAGGGTTATAGCCTCCGATTGCCTTGACCCGGGCAAGTCTCAAGCCGGGAATTTCTCTTACCCGCCTCTCAATATCGTGCTCGGTCACCCCGCAATTCGGTTGCAGCACCGCCTGTTTGGCACGAAGTAAAGCCTCCTTTAACGTCTCTCCTTCTCTGCCGCCGTAAGCGGGATAAAGATTAGTTACATGAAGCGGTATATTAAAATAGTCCAACTCATGGATTGTATCCGCCTTTACATTGCCGGCAGCTCCGGTGCCTGTCCGATAATATATAAACCGAATGTTCGGCTCGCTGCAAGCTGGTGGAACCGCTCCATGAATGCCATCTGAAAAATAAACCGAACCTTCTTCTGTATCAATAACGAAATGACGACATGTAGCTGAAGATTCATCGAAGTCATGCACCCGCTGCCAATCCTGCCACAGCATACGTCCGCTGCTTTTATCAAGTCTACCTGTTTGGATGTGTAGTGTGTCTGCAAGCAGCGGTTGAACAGGCAAGGGATAACGCTGACCGGAAACTCCAGTTCCTGTCGCCAAATAGAGATGTTTTTCAAATTCAGCCGCATAAGCAACTACCCGAATACTTTGTTTGCCGTAGGGGAGCCTGATACCTGAAGTAAATTGTAAACTCGCCAACTCATCTGTATAGTTCACCATATACATAGAGGCAGGTACATCCTCCCAGCCCTCTTCCATTTGCAGCTGCACGATTAAACCGCTTTGCAGAAACAGCCCGTGCTTGAACAATATTTCCGGCTGCTGATTGCTCCCCGGCTCCCTTCCGTCAAAGCACTGTGACATACAAAAAGTTCTGCCCTGCACAGCGAATACTTCGTTCCAGACAAGCCTTTTTATACGGGGAGCATCGTGATAGCTGCCCGCTTCCAGCACAGCCCGTATTTGTCGAACAGTTCTAGCTCCTTTGGGGATCGAAAAAAGAATAGGTCCGCTCTGATGAAAATGGTATGTCTCATCCCGCTCTAGCAATAAAGGCTGCCAACCGCTTTCTTCCTCGTTTTCATAGTTATGTTCATCCCGGTAGTACCATTGGATTGCGGCAGAAGAATTGTATTGGGTATAACGTGCAGGTATTCGTATCTCAGGATCCTGCCGATCCAGTTCAATCCATAAAGATAAGGGAAGCAAGGGGGGCAGCGGTTTTTCGCGAATAATAGTCATAGACGCTTGCAGCTCCCCTTCCGAACCGAATGGATATAGCGTCAGTCTACCTAGTGCCACATCGTCCTTAACACTCACTAATCCCTCACTGCTTCTCAGTTCCACTGTCTGCCCTGATTCGGGCAGAACAGTAACTGGACGAGTTGTTTCAAACGGCAAATCTCTTACCCGCAGCAAGGTGCCATATGGAATATACATCGGATAGGTAGATTTTGAAATACTGACGGAAGTTGTGGAAGGAGTTACATCCCGCGGCAGCTCCCCAAGCAGCCGCAAAAATTTACGCTCATGGTTGTCTGTAATTCTGTCCAGCTGATACTGCTGCATCTCAATATGCCAAGCAAGCAGTTCCAGCAAAGTAATGCCTGGATCATGGGCATTCTCATCTGTCCATTCCGATGTAATTGATGGAATCAAATGACGCGCCTCGCGTACCAGCTGTTCAAAACTCCGATTGTCCAATTGCGGCAAAGGCAGCATAAGAATGTCTCCTTTTCATCAATTTATTGCGATTGCGGTGTTTCAATTTTCAACAAATGCTCCCCGGCAGTAACAATAGTATGCGGCAAACGATCAAGCTGATCAGGATGCCATTCTTCACAAAGTCCGTTTTCTATTTTATGTACTTCCATAGAAAGCTGGGGAATATGTATAACCCCTTCGACTGATTTCATTAAAGCGTAGAACATCGATACGTGGATACGCTGTCCGATTTCCCATCCGTTGCCGCTCGCTCCGCCTGTCAAAGGATTCAAAAAAGCATTCAGCCTCTCCAGCAATAGCGTTTCTGAGGGGACAATATCCTCCATGCTTCGCACCCACAGCGTCGCTTTTATACTAATTTGTAAAATTGCCGGCTCTATCACTTGAAGCTTGCCGGGAGCAGCCAACCCAGCTGATACTTTGGAACGCAGACTTTGCTCGATGGTCTGTTTCAACTCTTGAAAATGAACGCCGCTGCCAGCTCCTGTTCCGGGAAGAACAACAATCGACACTGCTCCGAGCTCTTTTTGCAACAAAGTATTCGTATTCGGCAAACATTTTACTTTGGCGGCATTAGGATGGGCGTCATAAGCAAGCCATTCAAAATCCTGCGCCGTCACTGCTCTGTTACGATGCGCAAACCGTTTGGAACCGCTCATAACCGCCATCTCCATTGTTCCGGTATCGCAGCCCCCTGCGGCAGGATAATGGTTAGTCGCACTCTCTACAAAAGCAAGCGAGCTTTGCAAGGTAGAAATAGCTCCCGCCGTCACATTGCCTCGGCTGCCGCCTCCGCTTGCGTAGCTGACTCTTACCGTATCCGTGCCGGCAGGAAATAAATTTGTACCTATGCCTTCTGAAAAGGAGAGGATGCCAGATGCTCTGTCCAAACGATAGCTGCGATTCATTTGACCCGTCGCTGCCTGATTACTCGAACCAGCTCTTCCCGCTTCTTCATACTTCACCCACACCCGCAGCAGTTCTTGCTCAGAGTCCTCTATTAACTCAAGAGCGACTCCTGCCATACGCAATTGATCAAGCTCCCCCGGCATTAACGTGTCCGTTTCATCTACCCATACTTCAGCATGCAGCACTGGCGTTTGCTGGAGCTTGTAATAAACTCCCGCCGAGATATGTTGCCCTGCCGGTCGTTCTATTCTGTCCGGCAGTTCATTGCGAACTGTTGCCTGCTGAACAACCAGCGTAGTATTAAGCTGCAAACCATACAGTCTCGGATAAGCAGCAGACAACTCTTCCATATTTAACTTGCCGTCCCTATTAACCAAACGAACCCAATAGTTTTCTTTGCCGAAAAAAGACCACTTTGCAAAATCCCGCGGTCCTGCAAATTGAATCAGTCCGCTTCTTGAAAGTCCTGTTGTCTCGTCAACTGCCGGAAGTGTCGCCCACTCTGTTTTCATTCCTGTCTTGCGCAAATATTGCCATTCCATAATTGGCAGTTGTCTCTCCAAAAGCTGCCGATGCTGTACCTCAGCGTACAATTGAATAGGTCCGCGTTCAGGCGGTGCATCGAACCCGATCCATAAGGCAGGAGCGTCCCCTTCCAGTGCTTTAAAAGGCCTAACTGGCGTAGTTCCCATCTGTACCTGCACAGTCTGATCCTGAAGTGCCATATTGTTGTAGGCCAACATAGTCATTGGCGCATGCAGCGGTTGCTCATAGCCATAGCGAATTTTCAGCTGACGAAGATGTGGAGTATAGTAAACAGCATTCGCAGAATATGCATTGGTGATTTGCAGCACCCTAGCCCGAATCCAGTAATTCTCCTCAGCATTGACCGTTATAAGCTCAATATCATTCGGACAATCAAATTTAATTTTGCAAGCGCGCTGCCCTTCCCAAACAGTCGAAAACAGCTGCCTCGCTTCAACAGAAACTTGAAGAAGCGCCCAGGAACGACCGTTCCAATATTCCCACTGCAACTCAGCAATCGCAACAATATCGGGTGTATCTACTTGATCCACCTCTTCACGGCGCATCACAGGTTTCCACCTTATTGGCTTGGGATGCTCCGGCACAAGCCGATAAGGGATCAGCTCTGCATCAAAGCAAAGCTCGATGCTCGAGCCAAGCTTGGAGAACGCCTCGCGACTTGCTGTATAGAATAAACTGTAAGGAGCGAAGTAATGACCAAACGGATAGAAGCCATCTTCGTCAATAAGCTGTATATCATTAAAATACTGCTTGTCTGCCGCCAGTCCGGTTCTGTCTGAGGCTGCTGCATACTCGCTTTTGATAAGCATTTTATCGAACTGCACCTTACTGAACAGTGCAGATGCACTTTTTCCAGCTCGATTGTCAGCGTTGTTCAACAATCGGCATCTGATCCAATACCCGCTTCGTCCAAAGCAGTCTGTTGGATAAACTGCCATATTTTGCAGCTTCAAAAGGCGAATCACGTCCCCTCTGCTATAGGTTCGGTCGAAGCCTTTCCATCCATCTGTGCCCCAATACTCCCATATCGCGAAGTTAGAATCCGTAAGCAGACCTGCCGCTTCTGCAGCTGCGTGCTCATGCCTGGAATGAAATAACTTCAGCTCGATAAAAGCAGGCTCACTAAGCAAAAAAAGAAAATCATGCCGCAAATACATCGTATGCTCCTGCATATTAACGCCGCCCCCGGCAAACAACTGCACGCCGCCGTTATGAGCATCAAGCAATGCCCCATTCTCGCCTGCAAGCACAATCCGGTCCTGATGCGGGCTTACGATAAAAAAATCTGTCATATTAGCAGGCGTCAACAAAGCCGGGCGCACTGTTTCAAACAAAATCGGCTCAGCTTCATCAACAGCATCTGCCGCTATTCTAGTTCCGCGCTCTACGAAAACGGCCTGCGGCGTACCTTCTGCCAGCTTGAAGGTGACATAAGCCTGAGAGGGTCTAGCAGAGGATAGCTCTGTATCAAAATAGTTTAAAAAAGCAAGAAAACTTTTATAAGGCACTTTATTTAATCGCGAAATATTGCCCTCAAGCAAATGCACAAACATTAGCGCAAGCGCAGTCCCCAAATCCGGATCATCAGGGCTGAAACGCCACTCGGGCACATAGCTTGGCGCCATTTTTTTAATCTGCTCAATCAGCTCTACCCTTGTTCTGCGATCAATGACCGGCATTTGCGCACTGTATCGGTTCAAAACATCTGCGCCGCCAGGCTGCTTAGCACTGACGGCTGTTGCTATTAACTGCTCCTTCATCATCCGTCTCTCTTTCCGCTAAAGGTTTAATTTGCACCCTCATGCAAATAATAAGGATAAACCTGATTGAACAGATTATTAGTTGTACGAACGGTATATTTGACATGAATCATCAGACGATGCCCTACTGCAAAATCCCGCTCTGCCTGTACCTCAACCTCATGCACACGCGGCTCCCACAAGCGGATCGCTTCCTCCGTCTCCGCCTCAATTAATCGAAGTGTAGTGTCATCGTTCCCCTCAAATAGATATCTGTCGATTTTGCAGCCATATTCCGGTCGCATCACCCGTTCTCCCTTTGAAGTTCCGATTATAATTCGAATTGCCTCAGCAATATCATCCTCGAATGATGCCGATTGAATTCTGCCCGTTACCTCATCCACCTCTATTGGAAATTTCCAGCCGCGTCCAAGAAATTCCTTCGACATACTGTTCCCTCCCATCATCCTCAATTCAAATTAATCATAGAACCCTTAATGGCAACAATCCCGTCAGATTTAATAGTCAGTGCTGCGCTTGCCTTCAAATCCAGCGTAGCAGACGCCTCCAATGTAATTTGCGCCGCCTTTACTTGCATGCTCTTCATACTTTCTACCGTTACAGCGCCTCTATTATCCATTTTCAATATGCTGGAGCCGCTCTTTAGCTCAATTGAGTTGGCAGAGCCGCTTATTTTCAACACGTTTTGCTTGCTTTTATCTGCCAGCATAATTTCATCCTGTTTATCGGATATTTCCAGAAGATGTCCTTTACTTGTGCTAATCGTAATTTTCCCGTCATCTCCAGCGTCATCAAACACAATCTCATGACCTGACTTCGTTTTAATTTTTCGAATATTATTTTGATTATTCTTTCCTTTGGGCGGAGCCATTTCTTTGTTCCAGAGACTGCCCGTAACTATTGGTTTGCGCAAATCCCCCATTATAAAAGCAACCAGCACCTCATCACCCACCTCAGGAATAAACAGTGTTCCCCGATCTTTTCCTGCCATAAAAACAGCTACACGAGCCCAATCAAGCACAGCGGCATCCTCCAGAACGGGTATATTCACCTTCACTCTGCCTAGCTCCTCAGGGTCCTTGTTATCTGTTACAATGCCAATGTAAACACCATGAACAGCCCCTAGCAGACGATCGTTCCAATCATATAATGAATCATAAATCATACTCGTTACACCGCATTTCCTTGAACTTTGAAACGTGTGGAGTACCCGGTCTCATCCAATACATGAAGCGCGCTAACAATGTAATAGGGCTGATTCAGCCGTTTAGCCAAGCCGCCAAGTTGAATATACTTGCCCGCTCTTAATTCCGGCAGGCCGATACATACCCCTTCCCCGCTCACTAGCCGCATAGAGCGCTCATGAAGTGCAGCCTCAGCTTTGGCTCTCGCTTCTTCTGCATCAAGTGTATTGATATACAAATGCTCCTCAAAGCTGCCCAGTTTTTTCATTACATCGACACCTGTAACCGTATTGCTCCCTAGTCTGTCAACCGTCTTGGCACGCTCCTTGATGACCCTTTGCCCCACTTCATCCCAACCGCGCACCACAACTCCCGTCACCTGCTCTGCTAAGTTGTGCTCTACAAAAAAAGATTGCAACTGCTTTCCCCAATAAAGAGTAAGCACAGGAGTACGATGCTTGTTTCTTTCGCGAAAATAGATCGTTTTGCCGGCAACAAAAAATTCATAGTTCATACTTTGTGCAAGATTGTGCAAAAAATGATAGTCATTTCCCGGAGCTTTTGGAAGTACCGGAATCTGCTTGCTGCTCTCATCTATCACGAAGGTAGTAGCACCATACAGCTGTCCCAATTCACGCACAATATCGGTCACTCTTTTATTCGACCAGATTTTCGCCTCGCGACCGCGCATCATTTTGAAGGAAAGATCCATTCCTGTTACTGTTAATTGCGGCGCCTCATCCAAGTAAAACCCTGATGTTACCGAAGTTATATATCCGAAGAAAACCGGCATCAAACGATCCGTGTATCCCATATAGATTTCCATTACAGCACCAAGCACAAGCAGTTTCTCCATATCCTTGAAATCTCTAACGACGAGGTCATATGCATTAGCAATCGAAAAGGAGACAGTATCCGCTTCTTTCATGACAGATGTCTCCACCTGCAAATTAGAAATAACCAGTCCCTCTTTCGCCAAGTCCTTGTTATTAACTACTATTCTAAAGCTTGGTGCTATGAAATGCCGGTACTTGTTTTCCAGTTCCTCGTAGGTATGCCGATCCGACTGCAGCTTAAAATCGTTCATGACTCACCGCTCCATTTATCTACTGTCCATAAAGACGCGGGATAAGGATCATACTGCCCGGCTCCAGCTTCTTTGGATTTTCAATCTGATTAGCTCTTGCAATCTCTCGCCATAATGACGGATCATCATACTCCTCAGCAGCAATTTGCCAAAGCTGCTCCCCTTGTTTTATAGCGCGCTGTTTTGTACGGTCAGCAGATTGACGAGGTATTTTCTTCAATTGCTCAGTAACACTTTGGACTGCTCGAAAGGTAACATTCAATACCGCTCGTACAGGTATGCCAGAATCCAAAAACATTGTATAGCGCTGTGTTACCTTCTCCGCAACTCCTTTGAACTGAAGCGACCCCCATACAAATTTGCAAAGCGGAGGAGCATGCAGATCCTTGTCCACATCAAGCAAGCCAGCAATTTGCATCGTCTTTTTGCGCACATCGGTTCCCGCCTCATAAGTATCAAAAAACAATTCCATAGACAGCGAGGTCGTCTCCCCGCTAATAAACTGTGCAATCGGCAGCGACAATCCGGGAGATGGCTTCCAGGAGAAACGATTGGATGACTCCACACTGTACTCGCTTGGATTAAACATCACGTCTACTCGTTCGCTCTCATGTCCCCGTTCAATCCATATCATTGCTTTTTTTAAAGCCACTTCGTCTCCTCCTTCTGTTCTACAATCCTCGTTTTAGCTGACCTATCCTTAATTGTTGCGTAATTTCTCTCATAACCAATTCGGTCATCTGCTTGACACTTGTCTGCGGTTTACTGGACTGCTCCTTCATATGCTGCAGCTCTTTCTCTACCACTTTGACAGCTGCCTCTATACTGGCGATGGCCTGTTTGCTTTGCTTTTCAGCAGTTGCTGACGCCTCCGAGCGTTTCAGAACTTGCATCACAGCTGTTTCAACTGATGGTGCAGATGCAGGGTGAGAAACAGGAGCTGATAGTTGAGACGCTTTTGGATGAACAGTAGCAGCCTGAACTTGCAACTCCGTCTGTTGTACGGGAGATTTGTGCGACACTTGCTGAATGGGCGGTACTTTCCCTACAGACAACATCGGTTGTCTGCCTGGCAACATTTTCGCTTGTGATGCATGCTGCACGGAAGCGGTTCTTGCTGCCTCCCGCAGGGGTGCCTTTAATGTTGGCAACTTACCACCACGCATGTAGTCTCTGTCAGGATGCAAGCTCGACTGTGATACATGCTGCACGGAAGCTAATCTTGATGACCTCCGCGAAGGTGCTTTTGCCGATACTAACATTCCACCTTGCATGTAGTCTCTGTCCAGATGCAAGCTCGACTGTGTTGCTTGCTGCATCGAAGCTAATCTTGCTACTTCCTGCTGAGGTGCTGTTGATAGCAATGTACTTGCTTGGCTTACCTGCTGTACCATGCGCCCCTGTACACGTACACGTGCTATCAGCTCGGATGATCGCCTTTCTTCTTTACGCAGAATTTGTGTATTTTTCTTTTCTATTTGAGTTACGGATATTACTTGCTTTACTTGCAGCAATTGTCGTGCTTGTAGTAGTTGTTTTGCTTGTTGCTTTTGCTGTACTTGTTGTACCTGTTGCTGCTGCAACATTTTTCTCGCCTGAGACGGTTTCCCCACCTGAAGCATAGCCTCTGCACCTTGCCGTCCCACAAGCTTTCTCTGCAGCTGTTGCCAGATCAGCAATACCTCAGACTCTTTTTTACTAGATCGCACTTCAAATTGATTAGTATGCTTCGTTTGTAGCCCCTGCTCGCTGTGCCACCGATTAGCGGCAAGCTGTGCAGCTTCACTCAACCGTGCGTTAATCTTTTCTTTTCTCTCTATTAGGGAAGAATATTCTACTCTATTCAAATGCCCTGCTTTTTTCGCCTGCCGATCATGATCCTTTCTCATTTCCATCATGATTTGTTGACGCATATGAGCTTGCTTGAAGATAAAGTGATTCTTCGTCAATTCCATATAATTGTTGAATGAGCTGCTCTTCACTTGCTTGCTCTGCTGTGTAAACCATTTAGCTCGCAACAATGGTATTAAGCGATGTTGCCTACTTTCTCTAGCAAGCTGGGGCTCATTCCGATGCACGATAATGCTGGACTGCCCAGCCTGCCCATCTTCTTGCTCCTGCTTTTGCCCGATCCGCAACCGAATCAAGCCAGTTCGGCTTTCCTTTGCAAATAACTGCCTAACCCTCTGCAAAGTTTCGCTATAGTCAGATCGAATGAATAGAGTTGTCTTATGCAAAGCATTGCTGCTGGCTGACACCAGATGCTTTCTTTGCACTATAGACAGTTCTTTATTCTTTAAACGTGCGTAAATGCTACGAGCTTTCCTCTGCCTATCATTTACCTTGCTCCGTTCTTGGTCTTGTGGTGAATAATGCCTAGCCGGCTGTATCTGCAATAACTTTGCAAGCGGTGATCGCATAGTGGGGTCAAGTGCCGCAAAGGATATTTCTCGAGCAACCTCAATTGTATTTTCTGCTGGCTTCACAGGCTTACTAGCCGCATGGTTTGTGCCAGCAGGCTGTACATCCGATTGTACAGTTGGTGATTGTACATTTAGTGATGATGAATTAAACAGATATCTGCTATCTCTGCCATCGCGTATGATGGAAGGCGATACTCTAATATGAAACATGGTCTTGTTTGCGAATTGCCTTTGTGTGGTTTGCCAACTGCTAGCTGTGGTCATCCGTTCCTTCTGCTCGTCCAGCAGTTGCTCCCGTTTTTGCAATTTGTCTGTTTTGGCTTGCCTGCGCAGCAGCTGAACTGGAATATCGGATTGCCTGTAAGCTATAGGAGAAAGCTGTTTATTCCTAATGTCTGTTGATCGCAGCAGGCTATCCAGATCAATTTTTCCAGGACTAGCTTGTTTTATATCGTTCGAGAAACCATTTGAGTAAATTGAGCCTTTCCTGTTTGGCTTATCAACACGGATAGCGTTACCTTTCTCTATTGCATAAAGCTTGTCGCGCAGCGCAATATTTATGCCCCTATAAAACTGGTTAAACGTCTGATACCGTACTTTTGATGCATACTCTACAACTGTTTCATTTCTGCTTCTCGTACCAACTGACCGATATGAAACATCTTTCTCACTTTTCTTTACTCCCGCTTTATCGCGGCTGGCTGTGGATAGAAGATGCTTTCCTATCAAATATTTGCTTGGCTTTTTTCCAGTCAAATGGCTCATAATAGAATGCTGTACCCTCTGCTCGTGACGTATGCTTTGCTCAACCGTTCGGGTCAACAGCTTCTGTCGCTTGGCAGCTTGCTGCACAGTGTGTTCTAGCAGCTTAACCTTTGCGCCAAGCTCCTGGTAAATATTCGTTATGCGATACGTTGGAGATATAGTGAAATGAAGCTTCTTCTCCCCCTCATTACTTTTCCGTCTGGAGCGATTCCATATGACATAGACCAGCGCTCCCTCCTTTAGAGCAGCATATCGGTCTATGCTCCAGCGATACTTGGCAGCAAGCCGTCCTGCGAATGCTCCGTCCGATAATCTGATTGATCGAAGCAGTTGCTGCTTCATATGCTTCTCCTCCGTTCCCTATATCTCAAACGTATCTGTCAAGGTCTTATCTGTGCATCATTTTGAATCCGTTGTGAGCCAGCTCCACCACTTCCAGAGCCACCTCGCTTGTTGCGGCATTCAGCTCCGGTCCTGACCATTTGGTCGGATAGGCATCATAAAAATTCCATCTGCGGCACTCCTCATCATGCTCATTCAGTAGAATAATAGATCCGCTTTTGCGCACGATCTGTCCTGCCGACACTGCTGCATACCATTGCCAAAGTTCATCCGACAACGCCATTCCACGTTTCAGCACAATCGGTACAAATTTGGTTTGCGACGGAAGCTGATGTACAAACTGATTCAATCCGCCCTCCCTGTAGTCCATCGTTTCAGTCTCACTGACCAGCCCCGATGCCTCAGAAAATCCTGCAGCCAGCAAGCCGTCTATCTCAATCATAAAACGATAAGCTGTCAGCAATTGTGGTCTGGTTGCCTGATTGCTCATTCCGATCCCCCTTTCGATCAACACCGGATTAAACCGCCATCACACCCAGATCAAAATACATCAAACGGATTGCGACGCTCCGGTTCATCGCTGGCTTTTCGATTAATTTTTGAAATTTCATTGCACCATTTGCGGCGCTCCTTATGTTCCATATTCATAATCTGTTCATGGCTCCAATGGAAGTAGTAAGCGATAAAACCCGCCTCCTCATACAGCTTGTCCTCAGGATAGACGCTTAAGCTCCTTCCATTGCGGATAAAAAAGAGATATCCACCTCGTGCTCATGATCACATTTTGGACAAACAGCCTGCACAGAAAGCTTCTCCATCTCATTAATTTCTCTGTAGAAATTTTGTAGAAAAGCTAGATCAGCTGTAAATAACCGCTCGATTGTTTTTGTATCAACTGCCCGCAAGTCACCGAGCTTTGTAATTACCCGCGATAACAAAATAATGGTCAAGTATCCGGGGTTTTGCTGCACCCGCTGATCACGCATCGGCAAAATTTCATCTGCCGCAGTAGCCAACCTCATCGTTCCCCGTTTATGCAATGTTCCATTTTCATCAACAAAGCCGCGTGGCAGTTCAAAGTCATACTCCGTTTGAAATGACATCCTTTTTCCTCCCCAATTTGGACTGCATGCTTATCTGTACACCTACACTGCCTGCAACCTTACATCCACCAGCAGAAAGGAAAAGCCGAACGCCTTCCCTTCTGTTTTTGGCGCATTGCCAAAGCGGATGTACATTCCTGTTTCCTGCCTACACCAATCGCATTTTATTGCGTTCTGAGCATACCCTCATGAGCCAACTCCATCAGCTCAATAGCTACCTCAGATGCTTGTGCATTGAAATCAGGCGCTGTATATTTGACAGGCCAAGCCTCAATCACTTGCCAAGTCGCCACATCCTCGCCTTCTTCATTAACGGCGATAATCGTGACCGTTTTCCGCTCAATATTGCCCTCCACAATGCAATCCTGCACCCATTCAAACAAATCAAGCGAATCCGTAGCTCCCCATTTCAGAGAAATATTGCCGTATTTCGCCAAGCCCGGAAGCTTACGCGGCGTAATAACGTCTGTCCCTTCTCTGTACTCAATTACATCAAGAGAGGCATCAAAGCCCGATACTTCACTAAAGCCCGCTTGCTCGATTCCCTCTACCTCTACACGGAACCTGAACTTGCGAAAAGGATCATTGCGTTCGCCTGCCATTTCTCCATCTTCCTCTCAACAATTAATATAGTTATAGACTCTATCTAACAATAGAATTATTGCTCATTCGTTTTTTGTGTGATCCGGAAAATAACGAACTCTGCCGGCTTCACTGGTGCAATACCGATTACACATATCAGTCTGCCGTTATCAATATCATCCTGCGTCATCGTATTGGAGCTGATATCGATATAAAAAGCTTCGCCCGGCGATGAGCCTTGCAGCGCACCTCCACGCCATACTCTAGTCAAAAATGCGTCTATCGTGCGATGTACCTTTGCCCATAATCGTTCATCATTCGGCTCAAATACAACCCAGTTTGTGCCTGCTTTAATAGATTCCTCTACAAAAATAAATAAACGGCGTACGTTGATATATTTCCATAAGGAATTGGATGACAAGGTACGCGCTCCCCAAATACGAATACCCTGTCCAGAGAAGCTGCGAATCAAATTGACTCCTTTAGGATTCAATATATCCTGCTCTCCCTTGCTGTATTGCACATCCAGTCCAGTTACTCCGCGCAGCGGCTCATTGGCGGGCGCCTTTTCAACACCGCGTGAATTATCACTGCGGGCATATACGCCAGAAACTGTGCCGGATGGCGGAACAAAAATATTCCGTTTTTCTACTGGATCAAACACTTGCAGCCAAGGATTATACAGTGCAGCATAGCTTGAATCGAATATATCGCGATGCGCCAGCACATCTTGAACCTTCGTTTTCTCTCTCGGTATATCAAGAATTGCAAATCGGCTTCCCATGTTCTCGCAGTGCGCGACAAGCGCCAATTGCACTTCAGGCGTTGTAATACCCGGAATAGCAATAATGCTGATCTGATCATTATCGATAAAAGACTGAATGCCCGTACGATTGCCCGGTCCATTATCTTCCCCAATGTAGCTGGCTGCAGACAAGCCTTGTACAGTTCCATCAGAACCGCCCTGCAAAATAAGCTTATATTGATCGTTTTCGGCAAACATCGTCTCTACAGCAGCATTCGGCTGGGCAATCATTCGAACCAGCTCAGAGCGAGCGAGTAGTTTATCAGCATAATTAGCTGATGCCGGATTAAAGGTACAGCGTTCATACACTTCTTCCTCGGCTCCATAAGATACCTTTAGCGTAAAGGAAGCAACTGATAATATTTTGGAGGGCACCAGACCAAGATCTACAGGATCGCTCTCCAGAGCGTTTTCCAGTTCAATAATATGATCAGCAGATTTGATTACTTTGGAATATACCTTGGAAACACCATCAAAGAAAACAAGCTCATCGCCCTCTTCAAAGCCAGCGCTATTTTTAACACGGTATTTCCCTTCACCCAAATCCTCCAGTATTTGTGTTTTTGCCTTCATGCCTGGTATACAGAAAAGCTTGATATCATTGCCCCAAGCTCCCGGATTATGCGCTGTTGCCTTCAGCCATTCACTTTCTCCTGCCGCGATTTTGCTGTCCGTTGGCGCAATTCGCATAATATAGGCTTGTGAGCCGCCATTGACAAAAAACTGTTCCACGGCATAAGCCAAGTAGCGGTAAGAGCCGAACTGATTTTCTGTCAAATAGGAACCGTATTGGCGTTTAAAATCATTTATGCTGGTAACGAGCTGCGGCAGTCCTGTTGCCGGCCCTCTTTGAGCCAAACCGATAAAGCCTGCAATACTTGTGCTCACCCCTGCTAAAGGCTGACCTTGCGAATCAAATTCTTCGACATAAACACCCGGCGATAAATATTCTGCCATTATTTCTCCCGGGCTTGGCTGTTGCCCGCGCTTGCGACTTGTTCAGTCAATGCCCGGTTCCTCCCTTCTTTTCTAAAGGTTATTTTTTCTCATTCAATGCAAAATGGCGTTCACGCACTCTGCTTGCAGGCTTCGTTCGGGTAGAATCCAAAAAGACAGGCCCTGCCTTATAGCAAACAGAAAACTTGTACGGAGCATTTGGAAAAAAACTCATTAAGGTTTCTAATGGAAGCTCCTCCTTGACCAGCCGATAAATCCCGTCTGACCCGGCGAGCGATCCCGCTAAATCATCCCCTTTCAATACATTGTGATCATGCAGCAGTTGTATCACCCTTCCCATCATTCGTTGTTCATCTATTGCTCTTGTCATCACATCCGAAGAGGAATGGGCTGTAATCAGATAGGATAGATCGAGAGCGATTGGCGGATAACGAAGCATATCGCCTTCATCCAGCAAATCATTGCTTCGTACTTCTGTATTTTCTTTTACCTCAAAAAGGTAGATGCTCATATTCAAATCGCCTTTGTCGCTCGGATGAGCCATACCCACTCCATCTGAGCGATCAATCAATTCCGGGACCATCGCGCTGCGAATCACTTGTACAATCGACAAACCTATATCCGCAATGACTGAGCTGCCTGCCATCCCAATCACCCTTTCCAATATTGTGCATAAGATCCCAGTCTGTCTTTCAGCAGCAGCTTTCCTGTTTTTTTGTACTCTTGAATGGCACCCTCAATCAAATGCTTCATTTGTATAGATACACCCTCAGCAGCAGCCAAATAAGCAGCCGTCAGCACTATATTTTTAATTGGACCGCCGGTCATTTCAAAGGCATCTGACAGAAAAGGAAAATCGATTTCTTCTGTATGAAATCTTTGCGGCAGAAGCGAACGCCATAATTGTTCGCGCTGTTCCTTGTCAGGGAAAGGATATTTGATAATAAACTGAATTCTTCTTGTAAATGCCTCGTCCAAATTTTGTGCAAAATTTGTTGCGAGAATGGTCATCCCTTCATACTCCTCCATTTTCTGCAATAGATAAGAAGTTTCCATATTGGCATACTTGTCATGGGCGTCCTTCACTTCAGACCGCTTGCCAAACAATGCGTCAGCCTCATCAAAAAACAACACAGCACCGCTTTGCCGGGCCTGATCAAATATTTCTCCCAAATTCTTCTCTGTCTCGCCAATATATTTGCTTACTACACGCGAAAGATCGACCCGATACAAATCAGCATCCATTTGTTTGGCCATCACGAGAGCCGACATCGTTTTCCCCGTACCGGGCGGTCCTGTAAACAGCATGCTGACCCCTTTTCCATAGGGCATCAGTCTTTCAAAGCCCCACTCATACATAACGGTATGGCGGTTCTTCACTCGATTGCAGGCTTGCTGCAGCAGCGAAAGCGTATCGGTGGGCAAAATCAGATCTTGCCAGCCCAGCTTCGGCTCCAGCTTCACCGCCTTCTGTCCCAGCTGATGCGCTGCCACTTGACTTCCACATTTGTGCAGCAGCGATACCTTTTCCTCTTGAGAGAGAGTGGCAGCACTTACGTGAAGCAGCATAGCTGTCTCCGCCTGTCTAGCAGCATCGGCGGCGGCAACTACTGTTCCGGGATAAAATTTAAACTTTTCTGCCAGCAAACGAGCCTCAGTATCCGCAAGCTCAAGCTGACTGCTTGTGAGCGATTGCCATAGCTGTATGCTTTCTTGGTAAGAGGGCGGCGGCAACTCCAAAACCATTGGCCTTACAGAACCGCTCCAGCTTCTAAGCGGCATTCGACTTAACAGAATAACCGGAATATCCAGATTATCTATTTTTCTCATTAACCATTGCATCCGCCTGTCAACGGCAGTGTGACCAGCCGTACTGCTTCCTGTCTCGCTTTCTGGGAATAGACAATGCATATCGTCAAGCACAGCAACCGCCTTGTGCAAACCAGCGCGAAAAAAGAATGTATTCAGACTTCTCTCGAATAGATCCGGCTCGGTAGAAGCAAATCTCAAATTAAAAGACATATATGTATATTTCATCTGCAAACAAAACTGCTTGGCCTGCATATTCTTACCGCTGCCCTCACTTCCGTAAAGCAGCAGACGAATTTTGTTGCCTCCCTCACACTGTGCCTCAGCATGACGAAGCAGTGTGTCCTGCTCCGCAAACCCTGACAACAGTGCCGGCACTTTTTGTAATTGAGCCTCGCTCAGTTTCTCTTCATAAGGCGGTTGGCAGGCATCCTCCATGCCTTGCAAATAACGAATCATGAACGGTTCAAGCGTCCAGCCTGCCTTCAGAAAAGAAGGGTCATAGGATAATTGCGCCTGTGCCGGAGCAAACACAGCTCTTAGCCATGAGTCGGGCTGCAGCATCGTATCCGTCAGTTTGTTTCGCTCCTCCTGATTGCTGCAGCATAATTGCAAAAGCAAATCGAGCGTAACATACTGCCGCGTCATATCATCTTGCACATATCCGTACAGCTTGCCGTATTTTCCGTTGCGATGCGGGGCTAGACCAACCATCAATGCACGCCATTCATACGCTTTCCTGCATGGATCAAAGCGTAGCTGGCAATAAGGATATGACACAGGCAACTTGGTGGTCAGCTCCATCTTGCGAGCGATTCGCTGCTCCAGCTCGTGAATTAGCAACTCGGCAGGCGCAGCTGCCGAACTATCGCTATTCTCCGCGCTGCCATGCAACAAATGCCCCGCTTCCTCTGGACTGACATACATCGTTTGGTTGGATATATCTTGACTGGCACCCGATTGAGCCAGCCTCTCCATAAGCAGCTCCAGTTTTACATCAAGCAGCAACAGCTCGTCCGCCAACGCCTCATCCAGGCTGTTATATGATGTTAAGTTGCTTGTAAAGTGCAATGTTTGCTCCATTCTCCGTGCTCCATTTGTTCGTATTTTAATAACCACGATAGCCAATCGTCATCACTGCTATATCATCCGTTTGCGATCTCTCTCCACTAAAGCTAATTGCATCCTGCAGAACAGCAGTAGCAATTGATTCTGGCGTTTTCTGCCGATTCTGATAGAGTAATCGTTCCAGCCTGTCCCGCCCAAACCAGTGACCGGAAGGACTTGCAGCTTCTGTAATACCATCAGTATAAAAAAACAACAAACCATTTTCCGTAATCTGCGCCACATTTTCGACATATTGCACCTGTTCTGCAACGCCAATCGGCAAATTTCTCTCCGCTTGCAGTTCCTCTACACGATCAGCAGCTACAAAATACGGAGGACAATGACCAGCATTGCAATAGATCAATTGTCCACTCTGCAAATCGAAACATCCGGCAAATATAGTAGCGAACATTGCCGATTCCTCCGAATACATCTCCTCGTTCAGCTCACGCAGTACAGTACCAGGAGAACTGTACCGGCGCAGTTTCGCTTTTAGCGCAATCATAAGGCCCGATAAAAACAAGGCTGCCGGCATTCCCTTATCTGAAACATCGCCAATACAAAAAAACATTTTGCCATCTGCCAGCTCCGTATAATAATAAAAATCTCCGCCCACCTCACGCGCCGGAACAAGACTGGCATACAAACTCGCCACTGTAGACTCCCATTTATTTCTAGGCAAAAAACTTTGTTGAATTTGTTTGGCAATCGCCAATTCCCCTTCCATTCGCTCCTTGGCAGCAGCAGTTAGACGCAAATGCTCTGCAGATTCGGCAAGCGCTTCGTATAAATGCATATTTTCCAAAGCGACAGCTGCCGGAACAGCCGTCATTTCCAGCATCCTTAAATCTCTTTTTGTAAAACGCTTGCCCTCTCTCTTATTGATCACCTGCAGTACACCAAGCACTTTTCCAGCCGAATGCACCGGAACACAAATCATATTGCGGGTGGGAATTTGTACTTTTTGAGAAACCTTTCCTGACCAGCGTGAATCTTGTGACACGTTTTGAATTAAAACCGACTGCCCCGTCTGCGCCGTATATCCGGCAATTCCTTCTCCCGGCTGCAGCCGGATTTGCTTAATCTGCTTATTTTTTTCGCCAGTAGCCACCTCAAAGTACAGCTCCCCTGTCTTTTCATCAAGAAGCAATACGGATGATCCCTCTGCCCGCAACAGAGCTGCTGTTGCATGCATAATCGTGTCAAGCAGCTGCTTGCGCTTAATATTGGATTGCAGATCAATCGTAATTTGTTGAATCCGGATTAATGCTCTTCTCTCCCGCAAAAGAAAAAATAATGCCGCCGCAAGCAAGAACAAGATAGGCAGCCAGACTACAAGCAGCGGCAACTTGCCACTGACGATATCCGCCATCATTCTCATGAATTATTCAGCATCCTCTCCAAGCACATAGCGCTTTGCTGCTGCCAACGATTGTTTAATTATAAAGATGGAAGTAAATCCCGACATTTGAAATACTTCCTCAGCCATGCCGCCAAGCCCGTATAATGCCAGCCTGCCCCCCGCAGCTCTAATTTTCTTCATAGCCAGCAGCAATACACGCAAGCCGGCACTGCTGATATATTCCAGCCTTGTCATATCGATCACCAAATTTGTCTCTCCGTCCGCAAGCAGATCGAGAAGACCTCTTTCCGCTTCTGCCATCGTTATGCCGTCTAGCCTTTCACCAGGCTTCATTACACTAAAGCCCACTTCCTTTTCAAATACTGCCATTTAAGTGCTCCTTTCTTTTATATCAGCGCTTGAGAACACTGCGGGACAAAGGGTTCTTCCGATCGCTGTTAAAGTCCGATTCCTTTTATTATTAGAGGATATGGTGGGAATCGTTCTTTAAAGGCGAGCACTGACGTTTCTCCAGAATCCCTCTGCCCCTCCGCTATGCTCTGTTTTTAGTTGTAGAATTCAATCGTCACTACAAACTCTTCTATATAAGTTGAACTAATGTTTTACTCAACCAGGTTGCCACAAAAGGGAGATGATCTTCCGATCGCTGTTGTTCACTGATTTCTTGGATAAGAATGAGCGGTGGAAATCCGGGAACAAAGGCGAGCGCTTCCGCTTCTCCAGATTCATCTCTCCTTTTGCTGCTCCTCATTGTTTCTTTTTTGTTCAACTTATATAGCTAACGGTTTTCCTGACGGCTATTTCATCAGTTTAAGCATATTTCAGTGCTTTTTCGGTAATTAGCCGCTGGGATGAGGCTGTCGATTAACTGTAAACAACTTGGAGCAAAACAAAATGCTAGCTCACGGAAAGCAGAAATGGAACTGTAGAAGCGTTAACCGTCCGTCTTTCTATGCAAATTTTCACCTGTGAAAGATCAGTTCGGTAAAAAATTTGAATATAACAGCGGTCGCAAGCCCATTCTTGTTTACAGTGACGAATAAATTATATGCTTGAGTTGTTTATTAACAGTTAATCAACACGCTGTTAAAATAGCCTGATCGCAAAACAGTTCCACCCATTCTTACGAGAATAGTGGCATGCTTTGCTTTTCAAACGGATAAAATAAATGCCCAGTCCGCCCTGCTTGCGCTCCTCCATTCCCAAAGCAAGATCAGGCAGCGGGTGCTGCAATGGATCGAACGCTTTGCCATTATCCCGAAACGACAGTTCCAGCTTGCGCTGCGGCGGTTTCGTCCATTTCATCTCGACTCTCACCATGGCATATTCGCTGGGTAAATCCACAAAAGCATGATGCACAATATTGACAAACCATTCCTCAGCAAGCAGCTCCAGCAGTTGCTCCTCCTGTTTTGTCCATTCGGCAGCTTCCAGCAGCCTTTGGCGCAGCCCCGGCCATTCGGAGAGTGCAGGTGCAACCGAAACAATAAGCTGATAATGCGGCTGTTCATGCATAATCATTCCCCGCTTTCTCTTATGTACAGCGACCATCTGTGCGCTGACATTTCCTGTTTCGCTACTGCCATTGAATAAACAGCTGCTCCATCGTTCGGATCCGGCGGCTCATTGCTCTAACCAGACCTACACCAATATCAGGATAGAGGCGCATCAGCGTTCCCAGTTCGCTAATGGCAATGTGCAACAATCTCGCTTCGCCAAGAATAGCCTCGGCAGTGAAAATAGATGGCTGTTCATCAAACATGGACTCCTCTCCCAAGGTATCGGCTGCTCCCAGCACTTTGATCGTGCCTTCTGCTCCAGAGGCTGTTAGACCGCTCAATTCAATATGCCCTTCCACAACGATAGTCAGTTCGGTGCATATCTCTCCCCTTCGCATAACGGTGCTTCCTTCGGAAATGGTGCTTTCTCTGGAAATCGACGCCAGCCTGCCGAGCTCCTCCAGCGCTAATGATTGAAACAGTGCGGTTTGGCTCAATTGCGATATTTTATCCAGCGCGTTCAAATAATCCCAATGCGCCATCAGTAAACCCTCTCCTTCTACTGCGCCTGCTTTTACAGTCAATGCCTGCAACCATGCGTCAAAGGTATTGTCTTTTGTTTCAGTGTCCACTTGATCATCGACCTTATCTCCTCCCTTGCTTGCAACATCTCCATCACTCTCTTTCTTATAGTAAGTCAGTAACGTTTTGCTAAGTCTAGGGTCGCCGAGTCCCTCTGATAAAACCTCAAGCCCATGTCCGATAAGTTGCTCGTCCCCACTTTCCAAAGCCTGCCTCAGCTGCCCCAGCGATGTCCCGCCATACAAGCGCTCTATCACAAGCCAGACCGTATCCAGTACCTGCTTTGACAACTCCTGCAGCCGAAGCTGTGCCAGCTTGCTCCATACCCCCTGATCCACTTTATTTATGTTATGAACAGCGACTCTCCCGCTTGTCAGCTGCCGGATATGCTGCTCGCAGGAACGAGCCGCCTCGCGCAATACCGCCCCGTCTTCATCTAGCTCGACTGCCGCCTTGACGGCTGTGCACCAAAGTTCATATTGCGGCATCGACAAGAAGCGGCGCAGTTCCGGCAGTATCCCTGGTCCAGCTGCAATCAATGCATCTTGTACCGCTGTACGCAGTTCACGACCGCTGGCAGGGAGCATTTCCATCAAATTTGCAACGAGCCCTTCCCCACCTAATGCACCAAGAGCACGCACTGCTGCTTGCTTGACTGTGGGAGCGCCTATTGCCGCCAGCAGCAGCATATCGATTGACAGCTCCTTCAACTTCCTCATCGCAACTATTTCGCAAGCCGCCTCGATCTCCACCGTGCTGCTGATGAGCAATTTGCGAACTCGCTCCAATAACTCCTCCCCGCAAGGCATCACTTCCATAGCAGCAAGCCGCACCGGTAAACTACCGTCTGCAAGCGCCTTCCCTATATAGTCACTGCTTATAGCCTGCTGCGGCATATTTCTGAAGCAGCCTCTATATGCAACGAGTCGTACCCGTTCATCATCATCCGCAAAGAAAGCAGCCCTCTGCTCTGCAACAAGGCTTCTCCATCCAGCATCATGCATCGCTGCAAGCGCTAGCCTTCGCTCCTCTCCCTCGTACTGCTCAGCATGATTGAGCAAGGCTGCTGCTGTATCGGGATGCGGCTGCTGGCTCAGCATTTCGAGCGCATAGCGGCGCAGCGCAGGCTGCTTCTGCTTCAATTGCTTGAGTACAGCTGCTCTTACACGCTCTTCCTTAAGCGATTCTGCAAGCTGATGCAATAGATTAGAGCTGCCAGCATCTCTATCAGCAATACGCTGCAAGAGCACGGATACATATAATCTGCGGGCAAACAGAGCCAATACAGTCAGCACAATGGCGCAAACAGCACCTAGTATCGCCTGCCCGCTAAGCGGCAGCAGTTTGGTTGAATGTAGTGCGGCAAGCGCTGAACCAAGCAAAATACCAAGCGAAGCAGCGATGCTTTGCGCAACATAGCGCACACCATCGCGCTGCTGTTCAGGCAGCATTTTGAAAAACAATTGAAAGCCCGGCTCTGCAAAATAATAGAGCAATAAATAGAGCAGCCCGTAGCCGATAGATACGGCTTGCAATGCTCTGTCTGTTTCAATCTGTGTGCTGACAAATATAAGAGCAATAGCAAATACGACGGAAATAAGCAGCATGGTGTAACCGGCTCCCAATCGATCGAGCAGTCGGGCCGCCAGCAATTGCAGCATAAGCGCTGCAACAAACAGTAAGATAACCATCAGCCCATAAAACGAGGTCAACTGTTCCTCACTTGCAAAATAAGCCTCTGATACAGTTAAATACTGATACTCAATTAAAAAATAAATAGCAGGCATTAGCGTCATCAGCCCGATAACTGCCAGTAAGAAAGGTGAGCGAAGGGTCATTTTCCAATATCCGTGCTCCCTTATCCCACTTTCCTTGCTGTCTGTATAAGCGGTAAGCGGTGATATATATCGTTTCACTGCCTTCCTGAACGGCACTATCCCGGCAAGCAGCAGCAGTGCAGCGAGTAAATACAGAAACTCGGAGCCAAGTGCTGTAGCCAGTGTTCGGGACAATATACCAGCCGCGATGCCGCCGATAATCGCAGCAGTAACAAAAAAAGGCATCATCCGTTTTGCCTGCTGTGTTGAGCAAGAGTCAAAGGCTGTACTCCACATCAATAGCGTCTGTTGCCGGATTACGAAGTTGGAGGATAGAAATAGTAAAAAATAAAAGTAAAACACATCTAGCGAAAATATTTTTATAGTCAGTAGAGCCGCAGCATTCAAGAGCCCGATAGCCAGGAATAGTCCGTATAGCAGGACCATAAGCTTTTGTTTCTTAATCTTGGTCGGCAATAAGGATAATAGCCACCCCTCAAGCGGCAACAAAAATGCCTCCAGCAAATACATATAGGGCATATAAGCTGAACCAACTCTGCTATTAAACAGAGCCATAAAAGAGGTGTAATTGACCATTTCCGAAGTACCCGCCAAAAAAAACACGGCGCTAAGCATCAGTACCTTGCGGCGATCCTCATATTGAAGATGAAAGAGTTGCTTGGCACTCATTGTCAGGTTGCTCCTTGCTGAATGTAATTGTTGCCATCAAGAATCGGATGGAAGCCCCAGCCGCTTCGCGATTTGCTTTTTCTCTGGCGCCTTATACTGTCTGAACAGCCCTAGTTTTGCGATGATAGCGCGATACTCGGGGCGCCCCCGCAGTACACCCGACTGATAAAGCACAGCTGTAATATTTTTTAGTAGTTCAATATAACAATGCTGGACAGAAACATATCCCTCCTTTTTCAAACGTTTGGATACTACTCGCATTTGTCTGGCGGAAGAACCTTCTGCCACGCCCAAATATCTGCATACCGCGCCATAAGGAGTTTGCTTGCCCCCGTACAGCACATCAGCTATTCTGGCGGCGTTCAGCTCCTTACTGAACTTTTGATTTCGGGCAATTGCCGGCAATGGAAGCGGTACTGTCGATATCTGCTGATTCGGAAGCTTTCCATCTTGCTCGTCCTGCTCTCCCTCCCTGCTATCTTGCTGTCTTTTACTTGATGAAACTTGCTTTTCATGAACATCAGTCGGCGTATTGTCCAGTCCAGACTCATCCTCCATCCATTCGGAGGTACTGTCTTTAGGCATGTGGCGATCATGTTTGGCCTTTAACAAGCTAATGGTATCGGAATCTGCGTCATTGTCTGCCACCATACTTGTTTCTTTTTGATTAGCACGTTGCTGCTCCTGCTCCAAGCCTGCAAGCATTTGAGAAAATAATGACCAGTCCACCCACTTTTTAAATTGCTTTTCAACGGTGATCGTCTTTGTAAATTCCGTAAACCGAATGCGCGTTCCGCCATTCAAGCGATTAATCAGCTTCATTTGCCGAACAGCAGTCAGTCTGCCAAACCGTCGCATCAGTTCCTTCTCTCCTTGCTTGTTTGCTTTATAGACAAGCCAGCGCACAACGGTTTTATGAAGAGGCGCCAAGCCGGAATCATCAATTTGAACATCTGCCGTTTGATGCGGGTCCAAAGCGCCCGATTCATAAATGCTCCCCTCTTTGACAGATTCATTCTGACGAAGTCTGACACCATGCAGCGCATCTATCCCTTTACCAAGCAAATACCACCTATCACGGTTTTGTATCAACTGCTCAACTTCTTTGTCCGAGCCGGCAGCATACAGCAAAGCGGCCTGCCTTTGTTCTACAGTTAACTGAGCAAAACGCAGCCATAGTTCAGACTGCAACTCGCCGGAAGTCTCTGTCAGCAATTTAACTATTCGTGCAAAAGGCTCGCGCATTCCCTTTACCAGTTGTTTGCATGGCACAGCTTGTGTTTGCTGGCGCAATTGATTGCCACTTGCAATATTTCCGACAGCCTTCTGGATATTTTCAAAAGCAGCGCCCGGTTTATCCTGCTTGCGAATTTCCGGCGCAAACTGTTTAATCCGTTCTGCGCCTGAACGCAGCCAGGTATCTTTCAGTTTTTTTTCTATCGGCAAGCGCTCTCCCTCCGTTCAAGCGTTCTCTTCTTTCTACAATATCCGACTTTTAATTTTTGCATTGTAACGCAGCTAACAAAATTTATAAAAATAAACAATTATACTTTTTTTAAAACTACTTTGAACGGGGGATATCACTATGCCCTTTAGCTTTTTTGGCAAGTCTGATGCCAACAAGCAGCAGACGGGAGAGCATCAAGCGCCAGTTTCATCGCCGCAAGCTCAAAAACAAAGCCTGCCCCCCTCGATATGGCAGCGGCTAGTAGGCAATCAGGCAGCTGGACAATTGCCCGCTGAAGCACCAAGTGCCTATTTGAGTGACGATGAGCTTGAAGCTATTTTTCAGAAAGAATACTATCAGCCATTAAAAGCAGAAATTATGTTTAAGCTGGGTATTGGTCGCGGGCAATGGCGGCGTTCCGAAGAATTAAATAAGTTTAGAGATAAATTGAAGGCAGCAGCCCGCGGTCAATCCAATGAGGACATTGACAATTTGATGGAGGAGCATGAAAAGCTGAAGGATAAAAGCAATATCGGCAAAGCCTTCTACAATTTAGCGGCAAAAAAAGAAGCCTACTCGCTCGCCAAAGAATCCGTTGATGATGTCATGGAGCAGGAAGCAGAAAAGATTATCGCAAAATTTATGCCGGAGGATCATATCAGACAATATTTGCGACAAGCCGCAAATGCCGTGTCTTCATTACAGACTGCAAACCACAGTGATTTGAAACGGATTCGAAAAAAAGCGGGTGAAACAGCCGGCAACAAAGCACAATATTTGCTAAGTCAAATCCAAGAATCTGCAATAGACGAAGCACGAAAGCTCGTCAAAGGAGATGCTGCTAACTTGGACAAGCAAGCACACTCCGCACAAATAGAAATACTCTCATCCACTGTTGCTGAGCAGGTCAAATCAAGTAAAATTGGCAGCCGCGCTATTACAATCGCCATTGAAAGCGGCTCGCTTAATAGCGGATTGGCGCAAATTTCCCGTATAATCGATAAAATTGTCCCGAATGAAGGAGAATCCGCTTCTTTATCCTGTGAGTTGAAAATCCCTATTGCGAAGGGACCAGCTTATACGATTATTTCATTTGAGGCAGAGGTTGAACGCGATGACGGGATTGAGGCGGAAACCCAGGTAGGTATCGGAATTGGTGCAGAAGCCGGCATACTTGACTTTAATTTCCAATTGGGACTGTTTGCTCAAGCGAAAGCCGAGCAAGCCTCTGGCGTGATGAATTTGATTTCGTACGGAATGTACCGACAAGTCAGTAGAATAAAACCGAAAATTGCACAGCATTTATGGGGCATGAATGGTAAATCGGGGCAGGAGTTGTTCAAGGAAGCAGAACTTTGGGCATCGGCGATTGAGGACCAGCAGCTCTCAAACAAAGAAGCGTCCGTTACAATCGGCGTGCTCGCTCAACTAACTGCCGGGCTTGATCTTGGGTTCAATGAAACCGAAATCGGCTTTACCGAAAAAATATTTTCCAAATATGACAAGGAATCTATAGAGGCATTGACAGACAATCATTTCGGCGATAACACTAATATCGAAAGTTTGCAAGAAAAGATAGAGCAGATGCGAAAAGCAGAAGTACATGCCTCCATAGGAGCCAGTCTCAGCACTTCATTCGATTTCGGTCCGCTGGGCAGTATTGACGCTGAAGCGGCAGGCGAGCTGACCTTTACTGATCGTTTGGAGGAAATTGAGGCATCCATCGATATTGCACTTCCATTGCAAACCGGCCATGACGTTGCCAATTGGGCAATTGTTTTTAGCAAAATGTACCCGCAATCGATACGGACATTAAGCAGATTGACCAGCGCTCTTACCAAAAAAGCGCCAAAATCTGCCGATCCGGCACAAGACGCCCTGGACAAGCAAGCGGCCCAGCAAGCCATTACCGACAATAATATGCTGGAGGAGCAATTTACCAGCATGCAAAACCAGGTGAAGACAATTAGCAGTATGGCAGAACCAGAGGAGGAAAGCAGTCTTAAAAGCCAAACTCAAACGGTGCTCGGTCTTAATTTTGAGTATCAACGCGGAAAAATAGAGGACGGCAAAAAAAGCAATGGGGAATGGGAATTGTCCATTCATATCGGCAAAAAGAAAAGCTTCGAGCTGGATGCAGGAATATTTAGTGTGGAGGCTGAAAAAACAAAGCGCCTCGCCAAACTTACTTACAAAAAAGATAAGGATAGTGAGAAAGCTGCAGCAAGCACAAAATTATATAACATGAAACGCTAATACTTTACGTGAGAGGAGTTAGATTTGACTATGGATCAATCGTCGAATTTATGGGAGGTAAGTTATTCTGACCAGTTCTCAACTGTGAAAACCAATGCACCTCTATGTTTTACCAACTGGCACGGCTTCACATTGGAGACGTCACTATTGGAAATTACTTGTTCACAATCCATCGAAATGACACTGTCTCTGCAAAAAACAGCAATGGATCAGTTGCTTCATGAGGGATGGTTTCACACCTGGCCCTTTGCCCTTACTGAATCGGTACATTTTGAGGAGAATATACCGATTAAAGTAACCCTGGAGCTTGAGCCAAGCATTGCCTCTATTGTTCTAAGGGATGGGCAGGATGCAGAGGATGTCATTACTGCGCTGTTTCATAAAACCGTCCCTTTTCATACTGAGCAGTCTAACCAGAACAAAATCTGTAATGACTCGCTTGCTTTCTCTGAGTGCTGGTACTTGCTTGAGGCTGTACAAGAAATGACGATACCGGAGCAACTGAAATTGGAAGGAACCATATACGCCCGTTTGCGCACCATCTGGCACCCTAATGTTACAACTATAAATCCTTCTGTTCAGACTGCTGAAAAAGCTCCGCCAAATACGATAGAAAAACTACCTATCATGCAACAATTGCATGAGTGCTTAGAGAAAGAAAAGCTACGTTTCGATACAGTCGAGCCAAACCTGTTGCGCATTCCTTTTTCCGGAAAAGGGCTCGGCAAGTGGACGCTGATTTTACATCCTGATGAAAAAAAAAGCAGCATTGCAGCGTACAGTACCTTTCCCTTTACAGCTGCGCCTGAGCATCATGAAACGGTATCCTTCGTTCTCTTGCAATGTCAACAGGCTTTGGAGGAAGGCAGCTTTGAGCTGGACACGGAGGATGGGGTTATTCGTTTCCGCTCAATACTGCCTTGTCCCGAATTAGTCGTATCAAGCGAAGCTCTACAAACGCTGATCGGCAATCATATGGTCGTTATCGAAACCTTTAGCACAATGCTGAAGCCATATAACTAAAACAAGCGGTCAGAAATCAGTTAAACTGATTCCTGACCGCGATAGTGGTTGCTCGACTCGGTAGTTTTTGCACATAAAAGTAAAACACTTACTCGCCGTTCATTAGCACTCTGGTGCGGCAGAAGCAAACTAACTAGTTTCTTTTTTCAAACCGGAAGCAGGCAACACAATTGTTACTGTAGTTCCCTGAAACTCCTCGCTCTCTACGGTTAATTGCAATTCTTCACCATAGTACAATCGCAAGCGCTGATAGACATTGATTAGCCCCACGCCACTAGAGCGTGACGGACTTTGAGATTTTCGTTCAGCAGTCTCCTTCCCCTCATCCGGCTCCATTGTCAGGCTGCTTTGTACTCGTTGCAACTCCTCTTCCGTCATACCGATGCCGTTGTCCTGGACAACGAGCTTAACTTCCCTGCTTGTCATCATTTCAGTGCGGATGACCAATTCTCCTTCTCCATATAGCTCCTCTATACCGTGTTGCAGGGAGTTTTCGATAATCGGTTGCAAAATAAACTTCAGCACCGAAACTTTCATTGCCTCCTTGTCCAGTTCCCAGCGTACCAAAAACTTGTTCTGAAAACGCAGCTCCTGGATGGTCAAAAAATTTCGCGCATGCTCCAGCTCGTCCTCTAATGAAACGACCTCACTGCCTGTATTAATAGTAAATCGGAATAGCTTTGCCAACGATTTGACCATTGTACTTACTTCTTCTGCTCCGTACTGACGTGCCCGCATATTAATCGCCTCTAGCGTATTGTATAAAAAGTGCGGATTAATTTGCTGCTGCAGCATACCTAGCTCCGCCTTCATTCTGGAAGTAACCAGCTTCTTCTCACGAATTTCCTTATTCACATTTTCCTGCATCAGCTCATGGATTTGCCGCAGCATTTGATTAAAGCTGACTACTAGCTGACCAACCTCATCCAGCGGCTTCCCTCTATGCTGCTCCGCCATATTCCAAAGCAATGGCTCTTCATTTTCAATCGCCAGCTTCAATCTCTCAATTGGTTTCACTAGCAAGTAAGAGATTTGCCGCATAGCGAGCAGGATAATAGCAATAAGCAATAGCAGCAATACACCAAATCGATAAAACATGGACTGTATTTTCAAGTAGACGTCGTCGATCGTCATAAAAATAAAAACATTCCAGCCCGTTTTCTCCAGCTCACGCTGAATCATGACTTGATGGCTGCCCTCTACCTGCTGGGTTTGCACATCCAGCTCTGTTTTCTCAAGCGCCCCTCCCCGCCATTTCACAAAGGCCGCCTCTTGATAAGCCTGTGAGGTAAGATGCGAGTATATTAGCTTGCCCGACTGATCAAGCATAACAAAGCTTTGCTTGCGATCTGTTGCTGCATATGAGAAAGCTTCTTCCTTCAATACCACCTGCAAATAAGCGGCAGACGGAATACCGGCAGCTCCTGAGGGTACCTCAAGCTTTTTGACAAGCATCATGGCAGGATGCCCATAAACATCCTTTTGTCCGGTCATCCAAAGCAGCTCTTCAGTTTCCAGTTGTTCCAGCACGCTTTTATCTGATGAAAGCAGCTTGAACAAGCTTCGATTGTTGTTGAAAACAGAGGAATATTTGGCAATACCGCTCACATCGTAAATAACAAAATATGAAATATCGCTTAGTCCCGGATAACTTGCTACTGTAAAATCATCCATATTGCTTTTAAATAAAAAGGGTGAAGATAGATCCCTTAGATTAGTTAATCGACTATCTGCTGACAGACGATTCGTTAAATTTTCATAACGATCTATTCTACTTTTCAGCTCGGCATTCAAATGATCGGACGACTCAATTGACAAGTCCACTGCTCTATCAAAAACATAGGTATACATAAAAAAAGCATACATCCCGATCGACAGAAGTACAGGGATCAATACTGAGGACAGGAGCATTACCAATGTTTTTTTCCTAATGGTCAGCTTGGACAGCCATCCCTTTGAAAACCGTTGCTCGGGAATGCTCTGAAAGTCAAGATCGATGCCTTTTTTCCATACAGCTCTGGCGAGCACCTGGTAGGGATACATCACTGCATTAGACAACTTATATGCAATAAACAAACTAAGCAGCAAACTGCCCATTACAAATAGAACATAACCGTAAAAATAATCGCGCTTCCATAACGTATCATATTGTAACTGCTCAAACGTAATCACATGGATACCATAAGGCGGAACTGGAACAATTCGTACATTGTAACGGTAATCCCACTGCTCCTCCCAATGCGTATCTCCTGCAGCAGCATGCTGTGCCGCTCTTTCCATCGCTTCTTTATTCGGTACGTTTGACCATAAAGTTTGCTGGTGATCATCCAATATTCCTACATAGCCGTTCCAGATGCGTGAAGCAGGCAATTCTGCTGTCAGCATCCGTTCATCAAATATGACAACAGACAAAACATTAAGCGCATTGACCCCATTATTAATAATAAGATGCCCTTCTATGCTGCGGGCAAATTCATAGAGGCGATTCCAGCTATCAGCAGGAATAACATCTTTATTAGCTTTAAGCACATCTGTGAACAGACCTGCAGGGATATATGCCGGCATACCATAATATTGCGTTAGAAGCGGAAGCAGACCTGCTTTTTGCAGGTCTTCAATCCACGGTATTTTACTATCCTCTATCCATTGCCCGTCTTTAATTGATTTCCCAAAGTTTTTTTGATTGACATTATCGCCTATAAAATAAATTCGCTCTACAGAATCAGAGGACAGATGTAGCTGCTCCAATCGGTTCAACAGCTCTTGCCGTGCAGCCACTTCTTCCTCAAGCGGCTTGAGACCATAGAAGGATCGGGCATACAAAATAAAGTCATTTTGCTCTAGTTGCAAGGCAAGTGAATTCATTTCGTTCAGCTTCGCTATCATTTGATTTTCAATATGACGGCTAATATTTTGCTCGGAAGCTTTGCGAATTTCTAAACCGGTATCATTAATATTCCAAAACCCAATGCCCAAAATTGCGATCTGGGATAGTAATGTCAGTAACAGCGCCACAGCAATTAACATATTGCGATGATAGCGAAATTTCATAGCCCGTCTCCCATATAAGCTGCATTTCGGAACTCTACAGGCGAAACCCGTACATATTTTTTAAAAACAAGTGTAAAATAGCGCGGATTTTCATAGCCGACCATCTCGCCTATCTCATGAACCTTGTGATTCGTATGCCTGAGCAGGTTTTTGGCTTTTTCAATACGGTAGGAAGTAATATAATCAATATATTTTTGACCTGTCAATTCCTTAAACAACGAGCTGAAATAGCTTGCATTAAGATGTACATGTTCAGCTACATCATCAAGCGTAATTGTGCGATCATAATTTTGCTCGATAAATTTTCTGGCTTCTTGAATGAGTCGATTGCCATTTGCCGATTCTGTCAGTCTGACGGATTCGCCCGCTACTCCTGTCGCCAATTTTGGCGAGTCATATGCAGCCTGATCGGTCACGTCTCTGAAGTATGCTGCTGCCGCTTGACTGGAACGGTAAATTTCATTTGGTTGCTGTACAATTGTTCCTATGGCATAGATAAGCTTTGAGCGGAACAAGCCGCGGAACTGCTTCAAATGCTGGATAAGCTGCTCCAATTCCTCCACAAGACGATCCGGTCTTTGCTTAAATTGATCTATTGCTTCCGTATCTGTCCAAATTAAAGCGCACTGACCTTTCCCATCGACATAGTGATAGCCCTTATCCCATAAGTCCTGCAAAATATTGTCCAGTGTAAACAGGATAAGTTCCCATTCCTTATCACCAACACCTTTGGGACGGTTCGGGTATTCCGTAAACCGCAGCAAGCAAACAATATAGCTGCTATTCTCCTCCAGCATCACTTCTGCGGCGCTGCTCTCGATTTCAATCGCTTCTTCCTTCATTTCTGAATGAAGCAAATCACGGAAAAAATGCTGGCGCAAATGTTGCACAGACAACTTAGCTTTGCGCTCCCACGCTGCCCGTTGCAGCTCATGCACTCGTTCTTGCTCTATTTGCTCGACTGCTCGTTCCAATGCCATTCCGTAATTCTCAAAATCCAAAGGCTTCAGCAAATAGTCTAGAGCACCGTGCTTCATACATGTCCGCGCATACTCAAAATCATCATATCCAGACAAAATAATAATTTTCATATGCGGATATCGAAGCGAAACCTTTTCTGCTAGCTCCAGACCGTCCATAAAGGGCATTCGTATATCGGTAACAAGCAAATCAACCTGCTCAAGCATCATTGTTTGCAAAGCAAACAAGCCATTCTCGCAATCTGCTACAACATCTATATGATAGGATGAATAATCAAAACTGCGCAGTCCCTGTCTAATTTCATATTCATCGTCTACAATCATCAGTTTATATCGGTTGCTTGTCATGGCTGTACATCCCTTCTAGTTTGCCTTGCCTGCCTTTGATGATGCCCATTTAAACATTATCGTGTTACCATTATGTTTTTAACAAATTCATTTATTTTCAATGGTAAATCCTGAACGCTTTTCACCAATTTATCCCCGATCTGGATTCCCTCCATACAAATACCATCGACAAGATGCGTCTCATCCGCACCTTTAAATAAGGACGCGCATCCAGCTGGCAGCGCTATATTGCGATACGTAATATTTTTAATTTGCCCAGGCTCCTGATCGACAGACCAGCGATCTTTAAAAATTAAACAGATCAAAGCATGCTGCTTCTCTTCTTCGATCCGTATATTTTCAAACCGGATATTGGATATTGTTCCTCTATCCCCAACAACGATGCATAAAGAGCCTACTTCTTCCGTCCAGACGGCAGTGGAGTGCACAATATCGCAGTTTTCAAATACAACATCTGAAATATCCGTTCTCGCCTCTCCAGCAATGCCAAAGCAGCGTACCTTATCATTCCATACTGTACAATCGGATACATAAATATCCCGTCCCCCAAGCGCCGGCGGCTCCTCCATTGCCTTTACCGCTACTGCATCATCACCTGTACGGATCAGACAGTTCGTTACTTTGACGCGCTCACTGTTAACTATATCGATACCATCACTGTTTTCACGATAACCGATTAACATCAGGTCAGCAATAGATATATCTGTACATTTTGACAAATGGACCGTCCAGTGAGATGTGCCTACAATAGTCAATCCTTCAATAGATACATGATGGCATTCTGTTAGAAGCATAGCTCTGCGCGCATGCCAATCCAGCCTCGACATATCGATAATCCCTCTGCCATGAATACAAAGATTATCCGCTTGAACAGCTGTTATAAAATCAATATAATTAGGTTTTTTTGCCCAATCACTTGCTATAACCGGCACTTCTTCCTCCGGTACATACAGCTGTACAACTGCTCCTCCTGCAATATAGACGGATTGATGGGATTGAAGCTCAAGAGCGCTTACCTTATGCAATCCTGGAGCAAAATATTTTACTTTGGCATCAGCTTGATCCGCCACTTTTTCCTCTTGGGCATGCAGCATAATGAATAATGGCTTTTCTTCATTATCATTCGCTTCAATAATAATCTTCGACGACTTATTTGCCACAATGGCAATATCCTGCTCATTCACTTCCGCTTCAATGCCCAATGATCGCGGTTTGACAACAGCGCTTCTTGCGCCAGTTGTCCGCTTGGCAACTAGACGGACAGGTCCAGGCTTGCCGGCATAGCTCAAAACAGCAAATGATTGAGGACCGCCATTCGTTATGGCAGCCGCATAAACTGGTACCTCCTCGCCCTCCACAAATAGCGTCCAATCTCTCGAAAGTACCAATCCATCCGGATCTGGTGAGAATGCATCGTTGCCCTGTTGAGCCAATCTCGCTTCATCTGCCGCATATTCTATCTCCAACGGTGCCCGATCTATTTTAACTAATGTTCCATTACTATTCACAATAATTGATGATTCCACTTTGTTTCCCACTCCTTTATGCTGCCTCTGTGCACCCAATTCTGCTGCATTATCATTAAATCGCTAAGTCAAAATCAAATGTCCATCTCTATAGGCGATATTAAAAAACACCGGACGTTCTTCAGGATGTGAATTCGGTACATGCAATGCTAACAGCAGTTGCTCATCCAAGGTGCGAAACAACATGCCGTGTCCTCCGTTTTTTTCAAAAAGCAGCTCTGGTTCCTGACTCCACGGTCCATCTATATTGCCGTTCTCTGAGATCGCAACCCCAATCGCATAGCCATCCTTGCCGTGGCTTGACCATATCATAAGGAGCTTCCCATCTGGAGCTTCATATAAAAACGGACCATCGGTTACATAATTGCCTGCCCCTTCTTCCTCAACAGGCCAAAACGCATCAGAAGCACGGAATAATTCAACAGGCTCGCCCACTGCTTGTAACAGATCACTGCTTAACGGCATGGCGCATATGGCACCATTTTGTACCTGGGTCCATTCGTGGCAAAACACAAGCCATGGTGTTTCATCCTTATCGACATACAATGTCCCATCAAGACATTCCCAATCACGAGGGGTTATCGGCTCTTTGCCTATTGGCACAAATGGTCCCAGCGGGTCTGCCGATTGCAGTATTTGTGTTCCACGACACTTGCCCTCCGCCTTGAAGCTGGCAAACATATAGTAAGCACCTTTATATTCATGCACCTCTGGCGCCCAGAAATGATGATCTGCCCAAAAGCCCTCCTGAGACCGAAATGCCGGAAAAGGCCCTTCCCAGTTTTGTAAATCACGACTTCGATAGCCATCAAAACCAATTGCCTTGCCCTCCCAGGCTGTTGCCCCCATCGTACCGTACATATAATACTGTCCGCTCTTACTATCGGTATAAACGAAAGGATCGCGAATATGAATTTGATTGAGTTGCCATAGTCGATTCTCCTCTTCTTTCAAACGTTCCACGCCGATGCCTCCTATTTCACATTTATATTTTCAGCAAATGCATTACGATTAAATAACGGATCAGTCAAATTTGTGAGCTTGTTGCCGTTAACGACAACATTATCATAGGTGATATCTGTAATCTTCCTGACTGTGCTCCAGCCTTCTATTTTAATTTCATTTGAACCGTCTGAGTCAGAAGTTATATTTCGATAAGTAATATTTTTAATAAACCCGGGATAAGACCAATTTCCCTGCAACGCTCCAAAATAAAAGGTTTCTGCCATTTGAATATTCATAAGCCGCTTCGCTTTTTCAACACGAATATTTTCAAAGGTAATATCGCTAATTTCAGTTCCCTGCAGCGCAAAAATATTAATAGCCGAGCGATCTGGAAGCACATCAGGATGATCCCGATCATCGTAGTTAAATAAAATATCAATATTGCTGAAAGTTATATTTTTAAAATACGGGGCTACCGTTTCGGCTCCAATTCCAATTGTATTGTTAGCATCAGCCCACAGCTGCGCATTTTGATACGTAATATTGTAGACAGGCAGGGCATCCTTCGGTTTCTCATGCGACAGTCCCTTAATAGCAACAGCATCATCAGCCGAATGGATAAATGCGCCATCAAACAAAATATCATGACTGCTGTTAATATTGAAACCGTCGCTGCTTGCAAATCTCGGACTTACTGCTTTATAGTTCAACACTTCAATATTACTGCTGCCATGCATCGCTGCTGTCCAACTGGCAGCATCACGATTCACAATAATATCCCGCACAGTCGAATTCGTGACATAACCAAGAGTCAGTGCAATATCATCATACTGATCATTAGAACGATAGTCGTTCAGTAAAATCCCTCTGCCGCGGATCGTAATATGATCAGCCTGATCGGCACGTACTCTGGCACGTACTACTGCTCCCCCGCTAATATACAAGGTTTGCCCGGACTGCAGCATAATTGGCAGCTCTCCATAATCACCTTTATCATGGAAGCCTGGCTCAAAAAAAATAACATCAGGATCATTTTTATCCGGGATATCACTCTCCGGTGCTTGTGCAAACAAATGCAGCACCTTGCCTTTATAATTGCCGTCAAAAACAAGGGAGACTGGCACTTGGCGATTTAATTCAAAAACGATCGCATCACCCTGAAGTTCTCCTTCGATTCCCAAAGACTTGGGCACAATATCGAAGCCATCAAAGGTGAAATCAGGAGTGATTTTGACGGTGCTTTTTCCCGGCATATCAAAATAGCCATAAGAAACCTGCTCATTCCAGCTATTTGATCCCCCGTTATACAAATCAATGTTCGCTCCGCCAGCTTCAACAGAAAAATCAAATGAACGATACTCAACAGGCAAATCATCTGGCGCCGGATAGGCATGTACAGGCAGTTCATCTGTTAATTCGGGCGGCAGCAAGGATGACAATCCTGCAACGACTGTATTTGTTTGCGTGCATCCCGCCAGCAGCAGCATCGAGCATAGAGCAGATATAAAACTAACGAAAGCTTTATTACTATTCTTTTTGTAGAGCAGTTTCATCCACACTCTCCCCTTTGACCATTTATTTTTTGCTTTTAACCTTTTACTGCAGAGGCAACTACTCCTTCTACCAAATAGCGCTGACCAATAAAGAAAACAACAATAATCGGCAAAACAAATAGTACAAGCCCCGCACTTTGCACCTGGGTCATCGTAATTTCCTTCTGACCGGGGAACACATACCCAATGGAAAATAAAGCAGTCGCCAATGGATATTTATCATCTTGCAAAAACATAAACGGGGTAATGTAGTCATTTCCCCACGCTCCGTTGAACGCCAAAATAGAAACAGTAGCTACTACGGGCAATGATATCGGCAAAAATATGTTCCAAAATATTCGAAAGGTCGAGCAGCCATCAATTCGCGCCGCTTCTTCCAAATCACGAGGAAATCCTGCAAAAAACTGCCGATACAAAAATATACTGAAGGCACTGCCGCCAAGCCCCCAGAAAAACCAGGGCCAAAACGTATTAATTAATCCGATTTTGAAGAAAATGACATAGGTCGGAATTTGTGTTACAATGCCTGGCAGCATCATCGTAGACAACATAAGAAGAAATAATATATTTTTTCCCGGCGCTCTTAATCTGGCAAATCCGTAGCCTACAAAAGCACTAGTAATCGTCGGAATAATTACCGAGAAGGCTGTAATAATAATTGAGTTTTTGGCATAGCCCCAGTAGTCAATAAACGTTAAAGCGTACTTGTAGTTAACAAAATGAAATCCATTAGGCAAAAATGAACTGGCTGAGCCTACTAATTGCAAAGAGTTTGTAATAAGCCAGTACAGAGGCATAACAAACAAAATAGATAGCACAACAAGCAGCGTATAAATTGAAATTCGAAAAGGCTTATTTTTCATTCCCGCATTGACCATATTACTTGCCCTCCTGATCGACTTCATAAAACACCCATAGCTTGCTTGTTGAAAATACTACCACCGTTAGAATAAGAATCATAATAAACAGCACCCACAGAAGCGCCAGCCCATATCCAAACCGCCCATAGGCAAAAATTTGCTGAAAAGCATGGACCGAATATACGTAGTTTGGTCGTAATGGCGTTGACAGCAAGCTGTTCGAATTAGCCGCCAGCAAAATAGGCTGAACAAAAATTTGCAGTGAGCCAATTATGCTCATAATAAATTGAAAAAATAAAACAGGTGTAACGAGCGGAATTGTAATTTTGGCAAATCGTTGTGCCGTCGTTGCACCATCTATAGCTGCAGCTTCATACAAATCTTTGGATACCCCTTTTAGTCCTGCCAAATAAATCAATATTCCACCGCCTACGCCCCAAAGCAGCATAATAATCAGCGGATAGATGGCGTAATCATAGCCAAGCCAATCTACTCCTTCAATCCCCAACGCTTCCAGAACATTGTTGACCACACCGTCATCTACAAACAATGAGCGCCACATCGTCCCAACCGCAACTACCGGAATAATGGACGGAATAAAAAACAAAGTTCGATAAATACCGATTCTTTTAATGTTTTGATTCAAAAGCACAGCCAGTAAAAAGCCAAGTATAATACTCGACGGCACCATAATAACTGTGAAAAACAGCGTTCTGCCTAGCGAATACATAGCATCGTTATCCGTAAAAACTTTTCTATAATTTTCAATTCCAACAAACACAAGCCGATCCATATTGAAACCCGCATAATTAGTAAAACTCAAATATAGCCCGTATAAAAGCGGGATCAAACCAAGCACAATAAAAACGATAAACCACGGCGAAATAAAAAAATAAAACTCTACCGCTTCTTTAAAGCTTCTCCTGCGAAACCTTTTTCTTTTCGGTTGGAAGGCAGTGCTCGTTTCCTCAATGACTGATTTGCTCATATATGGCCCTCCTTTAAATTTTGAGAAAAAGGGTCACCGGAGCAACGCTCACGGCAACCCTTCTATCGATCTGTTATGGGCTTACCAGTTGCTTGCCTTCTTGGATAAGCGTATTAAGCTCCTCCGTCATCTTTTGAACAGCTCCGTCTACTGTGTCCTTGTCGAAATAAACTGGTGTAAAATACTTGTCGATGATTGAATTAACGGCTTGGTAGTTCAAATATGGATTGTAAGGCAAGCTGCCGTCTGTATATTGCAGCTCATTTTGAATAAAATCGAAATTCATTTTGTCGAAAGCTGATTCCTGAGGAAGCATCTCCGTCAATGTTTTTGTTCCTGGCAAACCGTAGCCTGCTTTCGCTCTTTCTACAGCCGGCTCTGCACCAAAGAACCATTCAAATACTTCCCAAGCTTCCTTCGGATGCTTCGTACCCTTGTAAATAACAGCTCCTGTTCCCGCTCCAGTAGGTGAAATACGCTCTCCACCCTCCACCATTGGAGCCGGTGCTACGCCAAAATCATCCAAACGATCTTTCGTCAACTCATTTGTTTTCAAGAAACCGGAAAACCAATAGCCAGCGATAATAATAGCTGCCTTGTTATCTACAAACAGTTGTCCGCCCCAATCGGTTTCCTGCTGCAACGGACTTGGTCCAATACCCGATTTGGCAGTTTCCACCCAGAAATTCAACAAATCCTTTGTTTCTGGCTTATCAAGTGCCGCTTGATTGTAATCCTCTGTAAACATGCTGCTTCCTTGCTGAAGCAGCTGCAAATTCAACAAATCCTGGTTAGCGGCAATCGTGCTGTTATAGTACACAAGACCATATTGACTAGTCTTCTTGCCATTTTTCACTGTTAGCTTTTGTCCAAGCTCAGTAAGCTCTTGCCATGTCATAGCTTCTGTACTGCTAGGGACAGGTACTCCTGCCTCTTCAAACATTTTCTTATTGTAGTAAATGGTATAGTCTGGGGACCAATCCTTCGGAAAACCATAGATGGCTCCTTCCCCATGCTTTCCGGAATCAATATCATATTTGAACTGATTGACAACCGGTAAAAAGTCCTCGATATCAAATACTTTGCTTTCTTTGAAATTATCCGTCAGATCCAAGGCCATTTCCTTCAGCACAAAGCCTGGTAGCTCTGTTACTGAATTGGTGCGAATAATATCGGGACTATTGCCCGCAGCCATCATCGCCATTAATTTATTGTAATCCGCCGAAACCAACTCGACTTTTATATGCGGATGTGTCTTCTCAAACTCTGCTACAAGCTCGCTGGTAAATTCCGTATCATACATCGTATGACGAATGACAACCTGTTCGCCATCCTTCCTCGGTTCTTGAGTAGCTTCGCTAGTGCCATTGCCGCCTTTATTGCTATTATTCGGCGTACTATTACTGCCGCCACATGCGCTCATTAGTAACAAGCTGGATAGAACTAATGTAGTTAGGCTGACTGACCACCATGATCGTTTCATTGAAATCCCCCTCATATCGCTTCAATATATTGTGTACAGTTCAAATTATAAAAGTGATCCTGCAGACCAACAACGTAGTTTCTTTTTTGATTCCTTCTTATTTATTTGGATTTTCAAAAAAATAATGCCCAAAGAACAATTTTGTTCTTTGGGCATTATCTTTTACATCAATATCCGCAATTATTTCCAAGGAAATAGTTATTTCGACAATCTGCTTGAGCTTTCATTTTATTTTTTTCCAAGTTGTTTTCAGTTAATTGGCAGCTTCAAACATCTATAACCAATCAATTAGCGAAGCTCCCGTTCAACAACATCAGCTATGCTGTCAACAAGTTGGTCTACTTCTTCTTTATCTGGACCCTCCGCCATAACACGGATAAGTGACTCCGTACCAGAAGGTCGAACCAGCACACGTCCGTTATCGCCAAGAGCAGCTTCCGCCGCTTGTACTGCCTGTTCGATTGCAGTATTGCCAACAAACTTGCTCTTATCAGCTACCTTTACATTAACTAGCTTTTGCGGATATTTGCGCATAATCCCTTTGAGCTCGCTCAGTGATTTCCCTGATCCCGCCAAAGTATCCGTTAACTGCAAAGCAGTCAATATACCATCACCTGTCGTAATATAATCAAGCAAGATAACATGGCCTGACTGCTCCCCGCCAAGATTATATCCGCCTTTGCGCATTTCCTCCATGACATAGCGGTCACCAACAGCTGTTCGCGCTGTTTTCAGTCCAATTTTTTCAACACCTTTAAAAAATCCGATATTAGCCATAACGGTAGTTACAATCGTATCATGCTTCAAAGTGCCTTCTTTTTTCATAGCATCGCCAAGTATGCTTAGGATATAGTCGCCATCCACCTCATTGCCTTCCTCATCGACAGCAATTAGACGGTCAGCATCTCCATCAAAAGATAATCCAAAATCAGCCTCATGCTTTAAAACTTCCTTGCTCAGCAATTCTGGATGAGTAGAACCAACACCCGCATTAATGTTCAGTCCATCCGGCTCAGCACCAACCATTACAATTTCGGCGCCCAGTTGCTTGAATATTTCTGGAGCAAGTTTATATGCAGAGCCATTTGCACAATCCAAAACAATTTTCAGACCATTGAATGAATTTTTCACTGTTGTTTTCAAATAGGCTAAATATCGTGCTCCCGCTTCATTATCCTGAACCACATTGCCAACCTCTCCACCGACAGGACGAGGCAATTGATCTTCTTCAGCATCCATCAATGCTTCGATTTCAAGCTCTGTTTCATCCGATAATTTGAAACCATCGCCGCCAAAAAACTTAATCCCGTTATCCTCAACCGGATTATGCGAGGCAGAAATCATTACCCCCGCATCAGCCTGCAGCTCCTTGGTAATATAGGCTACTGCAGGTGTGGATACAACACCCAATTGAACTACACTAGCTCCGATAGACAATAATCCCGCAATTAAAGCAGCTTCCAGCATCGGACCAGAAATGCGAGTATCTAATCCAATCACCACTTTAGGCTTATGAGCTTTATTTGTCAGCACATATCCGCCACAACGACCAATTTTATATGCAAGTTCAGGTGTCAATTCTTTATTGGCTATTCCCCGCACACCATCAGTTCCAAAATATTTCCCCATATTGTTTGCTCCTCCACCCTAATCTCATCAAGTCATCAGCAACACTGCATTATATACGCGTTGCGTTATTATTATTACCATTGCCAGGCTGTGTATCTGGTTCTTTGCTGGAGCTAGGCGCTTCTGATTCCTTCGGCTGTTCATTATCATCCGTTTCTTCCGGTCGGGTTCCGGTTTCGGTATTTTCAGGCTGCTCTGTTCCGCCTGGCTCGGGTGGAACTTCCTCTTCAATCTGCAATTCTACTTTTAATGGCTCATTATTCTCCAGCACAGGAGAAATATAAGCCGGAAGCTCAATTTCTAATGGAACCGTATGCCTTCCTGGAGACAAACCATCTATATTAGCAACAATGCGAATACTGCTTGCATTCAACTTGGCAAGTGCTTGCTCTGAGCCGCTGACCGTTATATTCATTCGTGAATTTTCAGGATTAATCATCCGTACTTTCATACTTTGGGGCTTGCCTTGAATTGAAATCGGTATAGCTGTCATCAATCGTGTTGATGAGTTCTCGATTTCAACCTGTATCGTTAATTCTTGAGGCGATACCCCTCTTACTCCTTCGACTGGCGAAGCCTTTATTTTGTATTCACCGCTTTGCTTTATTTTGGACAAGTCCAATACAAAGCCATCAAAGACAGATAAACCATCCAATTCGCTTTGCTCAGCATAAACATACACTTGCTCCAGCTCTGGTTTCACGGAAACAATGCTTACTCCATCAGGCAAGTTTCCGGAATAACGAATCTGTAAAGGAACCTGCTTGTTTGGCAACGTAACAGGTACTTCCACATGCAACGTTTCAGGAGCAACTGAAGCATTCGTCAACTCATTGCCCTGCGAATCATAAACAAATATTCTTGCTTTTTTATTGACAACATTTTTATCTGCGCCTTCAATATCCATTACTACCGCTACAGTGCCTATACGGCTCATATCATCCTGCGGCAGAGTAATCTGCACCTTGCTGCCAGATTCCGATATAATCGCCGGCTGTCCTGCTACAAACCCTTCTGCCGGCTTACCCTCTGTCAGAACTTGTACATCAAAGCTTTTAGTGACAATCTCCTCTACCCGAACCGTTACATACTGTGGAGAAATCTCTACCTTCTGCAAGCCTTTTGGAAGCTTAGCAGTGAGCGGCAGATCATGCACACCCGGCTTTACATTAGTCAAATTGACTTGTACAAAGTAATCTTCCAGTGCAGCTGCTCGCAAATGAGTGATTCGTCCCTCCACAACAAGCCTCACCACTGTTGGTTCCATCGCAGTAACTTTATACCGATCCGTATCAAGCCCTATCGGCACAACTTTAACCGCCTCAATGACTTGAGTACTCATATTTGAAGCTGTAGTTGGCGGTGCCGGATCTGCATCTGTATGTACAACCGCCCATAACAAAACAGCTAGCAATAAAGATATTATTTTTAAGGCTGTTGGATTATTCAACCATTTATCCATTGCGGTCTCCCTTTCGTTTCCAGAAAGAAGAAGCAAAGATACGCTTCTTGCCATTTCCGTTTGACTTCGGAAGCAATTCATCAAATAACTTGGAAATCAAAGAATCCTCGTTAATATCACGCACGATCATACCATTCATCGTCAACGAAATTTGTCCGGTTTCCTCGGAAACGACGATAGCCAGTGCGTCGCTTACTTCACTAACACCAATAGCTGCACGGTGCCTTGTACCAAGCTCCTTGCTTATAAACGGATTCTCAGAAAGCGGCAAATAGCAACCTGCTGCCATAATCAAATTACCGCGAATAATTACTGCTCCATCATGCAGCGGAGAATTTGGAGTAAACAGGTTAGTCAGCAGTTCAGAAGTAATCTTGGACTCCATCTGCACACCAGATTCTATCAGCTCTGTAATGCCTGTCTGCCTCTCAAAAACAATCAATGCTCCAATTTTCCTTTTAGACATATACTGAACGGCCTTGATTAGTTCATCAATTTGGTTGCTAAAATCTGCCTTCTCAACAGAAGACGCTCTCGAGAACAAATTCCCTCTGCCCAATTGCTCGAGCACACGCCTTAACTCAGGCTGAAAAATAATAAGTACTGTTAAAATACCTAATGTAAACATTTGATTCATTAACCATTTGAGTGTAAATAAATTAAACCATGTACTGATTCCCCATGTCGCAATAAGAACAAAAATCCCTTTTACTAGTTGAACCGCTCTCGTTCCCCGAACCTGCAAAATCATTTTGTAAATAATAAAGGCAACAATCAAAACATCAATCATATCTTTTATAAGTTTTTGCCATGTTAAATCAGAAAAGTAGCTCATGAGCCAACCCCCAGCAGCCAACCTCATTTTTCTCTCTCGCTCTTTATTTTACAATGAAATAGGCTATTTGCAAAATAAAACACAGCTTGCAGTTTTCGCAAGCAAACTCCGAAACAAATCAGTCTATGAACAGAAGGGTGCATAGTCAATATAACTTCTACAGATCTCTCATAATTAGCATCTTCTGTCTATTTATCATGAAGCAGGCGCCTCATTATTATACAGTTAGGATAACATTACATTTGGTTCATTCCAAAAAACGCTTCCCTTGTAAAAAGGGAAGCATCTCTTCTAAGGCGTCAGACCACTAAACGCAGAAATAATCTTATACCAGAACCAATCGAGTGCTTGATCAATCTCTTTCACTTCCCCGGCGATCTTGCCGGTTGATGCCAGCATCATACTGCCGTCAACAACAGTAATATTCCCCTCAACCTCGCCACGCACCTCGACCTTGCCGTTCTCTACAATCAAGTTACCACTTATATGAGCCCCTTCAGGAACAATAACCGTGTTGCCCTCCAAAACAAGCTGCTGCGAATCTGCATTGGATACGGACAGCTTCATCTCCTTGTTGTCTCCCCACGGAGAGAACAAGCCTCCCGCTATCACAATCAAAAATACAACTGCAGCCGTGAGCAACGGATATTTGTACAGCTTGCGAATAAAGTTGCTCTTTTTCTTCTTTTTGTTCGGTATTTGCATCATGATTCGATTGTACAGTTCAGAAGATGCCGCCTCATCATACTTCGATTCCGCCTTCATTGTCTCAAATGCCATATATACTGCCGCATCTGTTTTTTCCAGCTCATCTAAATGCTTGCTGCAGGAAGGACAAGAGCTAACATGCTCTCGAAGCAGGAAAATTTCTTCGCGAGGCAGTTCACCATCCAAATAACTGTGCATCATGCCCTTGGCGACTTTGCAATCCATAGCAGCCAGTCCCTTCTTTCCCTTTGCTTCTTTAATAAATGCACCTTCAATATAGGATACGTAACTGTTTCAAGAACGTTTCACTTTTGTAAATGAAGGTTTTCTTATAATCGATATTCTAATTTTTTGCGCAACAAATCTCTGCCTCGATGTACGCGAGTCTTGATCGTCGTAACAGGCATATTAATAATATCGCCTATTTCTTGCAAAGATAAATCCTGCATGTAACGAAGCATCATAATCGTTTTATATTTGGGCGGCAACGACTCCATCGCTTCACGAATAATGCGCTGCGTATCCGTTATAATCATTTCTGATTCAGGTGTCTTATGATCGCTTGGCATCATCGAATAGCCGTCAAGCCCTTCATGGTCACTTGATTCGGCGTCAAGCGAATATGATGGCTTGCGTCGCCTAAGACGGTCTATGCATAAATTGGTAGCTATTCTATAAATCCAGGTGGAAAACTTCAAAGCAGGATCAAAACGATCCAAATTTCTATATACGCGAAGAAAGGTGTCTTGCACAACATCCTCAGCTTCTTGTTTACTGTAAAGCATTCGGTATGACATATGAAAAAGCTTGTCCTGATACAAACCGACAATTTCTGCAAAAGCTCGTTCATCACCTTTGGCAGCCAATCGGGCAAGCTGACTCTCTAAATCGTTCACAATGCTTCTTCCTCCAAACATCCTTGCGTCCTATTGCCGGCATTTCTATCTGAGGCAGAAATTTGCCCTGAACAGTTAGCATTTGCTGCAGAAACAAGATTATTCATGATTACGGGGCTGCAAACCCTGCTCACTATTCCTATTCTAGCAAATCTACACCTGAACATGAAGTCAAATTAGGCAATCATACAAAAGAAATTATGCACATTAACCAAAAAATCAACAATATTTCGGGATTAATCGCCAATTTTCTCATCAATCCCCAGTTTAATGAAAAAACCTTCAGAGCAATTAATCTAAGTGCTCTGAAGGTTTCTATCATTCTATCCTGTATTGCGAAGTCCCGCTGCAATTCCATTAATAGTCAGCAACACTTCACGAAGCATAACTGCATCATCTTGTTCATTCTCACGCAGTTGGCGCAGCTCAATAAGCAACTGTACTTGCAAATAGCTTAGCGGATCAACATACGGATTACGCAATCGTATGGATTCTTGAATAACTGGAACATTATCCAGAATATCCTCTTGTCCTGTAATGCTTAGAATCAATTCTGAAGTCAGTTCATATTCCTCTTCAATTTGATTGAAGATACGATCACGAATCGTGGAATCCTTGATCATACTGGCATATTCTCTGGCAATTAACAAATCGGACTTGGCAAGCGCCATTTGCAAATTATCTACCAGCATGCGGAAGAATGGGAACTGCTCATACATTTCTTTAAGCTTGGCAAGCTTCGCATCATCGCCATCAATATATTCTCTGAACGCTGTACCTGCAGCATACCATGCCGGCAACAAATAACGGCTTTGCGTCCACGCGAATACCCAAGGGATTGCACGCAAATCTTCAAATCGATCGCTATTTTTACGCTTCGAAGGACGAGAGCCGATATTAAGCTCTCCCACCTCTGGCAGCGGCGTCGACTCTTTAAAGAAGGTAAGAAAATCAGGATCGCGGAATATCAAGTCTTGATACTTCGTCAATGCTGTCTCAGAAATTGAACGGGAAATTTCATCCCACTCTGCTTCTTTCACCTTATCTTCTTCTGGATATTTTGCCAAGCGAGCGGCAGTAATTAAAGCCCACGTTGCCTGTTCCAAGCTACGATATGCGATACCTTGCAAGGAATAACGGGAAGACAATACCTCTCCTTGCTCAGTAATCTTAATGCCTCCACCAACAGTTGAAGGCGGTTGTGCCAGAATACTGCGGTTGAGCGGCATGCCTCCGCGACCAAGAGCTCCGCCACGCCCGTGGAAGAACTTCAGCTTGACGCCATAGCGGCTGCCTGTTTTCGTAATATCACGCAACGCGACACGAAGCTCCCAATTGGCTGTAACGACTCCGCCATCCTTGTTGCTGTCAGAGTAACCCAGCATAATCTCATGGAGATTTCCTCTCGCTTCTACCGCTTGACGGTAAATCGGAAACTCAAACAATTGCTGCATAATGGCCGGGGCAGCATGCAAGTCATCAATAGTCTCAAAAAGAGGGACTGACTGCAATGTACATACAACCGTACCGTCAGCATCCTTGCGGAACAAGCCGACTTCCTTCGCAAACACCATAACCTCAAGCAAGTCGCTAGCGGCTTCAGTCATACTGATCAGATAGCTTGAAATACACTCAACGCCAAATTCCTGCTGCGCTTTGTAAATTGTCTGGTATACATCCAAACATTCACGAGTAGACTCCGAGTATTCCAAGTGGCTGGAAGTAAGCGGTCTTGGTTCATTAAGCAAACGATGCAAAAGCTCAGTCTTCTCTTCTTCGCCCAGTGCTCCATAATTTTCAACAATATTCATTTTCGCCAAAATTTCGGTCATCGCATTCTCATGCTCTTGACTATGTTGACGTACATCAAGTGCTGCCAAATGAAAACCAAACAATTCAACTTGACGGATCAGCTTAGCGATATCAGTATCCGCAACATAATCTGCGTAATGATTACGCAAGCTTCGGTCAATTAGTTTAAGCTCTGCCAGCAATTCCTCTGGCGTATTGTAACGAAGCTCCGGCTCGCAAATATCCTCATCAAGCGTATTAGACAGCTTCTCTAGCATAAAACCAATTTTAATACGGTATGGCTCTGTCGTATTGCGCCATAGCTCTACATTATGCAATTCAATATTCTCACGATCGGAACGAATTGAAGCGATAAGTTCTGCTGTTACGGTTACAAGATTGCTGCTAAAGCTGAGCTTATCCATAAGTTCAATAAGCTTCTCTTGATATTTCTTAATAACAAGCTCACGGTGCAACGTTAACGTTTCCCAAGTAATATGCGATTTAACCGAAGGGTTTCCGTCACGGTCGCCACCTATCCAGGAACCAAAACGCAAGTAATCATGCACATGCCATTTCTCTTCCGGATAATACTTGCTCAAGCAACGCTCCAATTCTTCATACACATCAGGCAATACTTCGAACAACGTCTCGTCGAAATAATACAACCCGTTGCGCACCTCATCAATAACCGTTGGCTTGCGGTCACGCAATTCATCTGTTTGCCAAAGAATGAGCACCTCGTTCATCAGCTTTTCCTTCAACTTCTCACGATCGCGATAAGTGAGGTTAGGATTATCCAGCTCCATCATATCGTCTGCAATGCGTTTATGGATATCAAGCACTGCACGGCGTGTAGCTTCTGTTGGATGCGCGGTCATAACCAGTTCCAGCGAAATACCGCTTATGATTTCTTTGACATCCTCAAACGAAGTATTACGTTCCTTCAACTTCTGAATAGCACTTTCGATCGATCCGTTTTGTACAGCCTCGCCAGCTATTACCTCGTAATCTCTCTTTCTTCTGATGCGGTGATTTTGTTCAGCAATGTTCACTAGTTGGAAATAAATGGCGAAAGCTCGAATCACCTGATGTCTAATTGACGGGTTAATCGATGAAACAGTTGTCTTGAACTGTTCGAATAACTCCGGAACAAAATCGGCACGTACAGCTTTACTCTGTTCTCGAATTTGTTCTACAATTTCCAGCAGTTCTCGTCCGCCCTGATGAACAAGCACTTCACCAAGAATATTTCCGAGAAAGCGAACATCGCGGCGTAGCAAATTATTCGGTTGTGATCGATTAGCTGCTGTGGATGAAGATTGATCCGACATACTTTTCCTCCTACAAATCTGTACAGCAAACTCACTTTGAAAGCATCTGAGTGCATAATTATGCACATGCCCGGCTACAAACCGTAAGTATACTATCAGTTATTGGCGTTTTTCACTTCTACTATCATACTACAAAATACAACAAGGTTGAAGCCCTCTGTTACATACCTCATATTTGAAAAAGAGCGACTATGCCCTTTTTTCTTGCATCCATTGATAAATTCCGATCACAATCGACAGCCAAATTCCGCTTGCTAATATCCCCCCGGTAATATCACTCGGATAATGAACTCCCAAGTAGATGCGGCTAACTGCAATCATAATAACGAGAATAATTGTACCGATAATAATTAATGTTCTTTTCCACACTTTATCCGCATGACGCCACAGCAAAAAGGCAATCGCGCCGTACAAAGCCATAGCGCCCATCGTATGTCCGCTCGGATAGCTAAAACCTGTCTCCTCAATCAATCTATGAACCTCTGGGCGGGGACGGGAAAAAATTTGCTTGAACAGCACATTCATCGCCGCAGCTCCACCAAGAGCTGCAGCGAATAAAATGGGCTCGCTCAGCTTTCTATATATCAGATAAAGCACGCCCAAAACAACCGCAGCAATTAAAATGGATACTTTGGTGGAACCAAGCACTGTGAAAAATTTCATAATTGGAGTCAAGCTATCTGACTCCCAGCCTTGTATAAAAGCAGCAATATTATTATCCAAATTATTCACTGGCTGCATAGTCACAAATACTGTAATTCCTGCAAAGGCAGCCGCAAGCAGCCAAAAGCTCAACTTATTAACTATCCTGTTTTTCTTGGCTCGTTTACTTCGATATTGCCCTCTTTGCATATAACCGTTTTGCATGTATTCATCTCCATCTTTATTTAATCAATAACAATCTCGTTCCTATGAACGCCAACACTTAGTACAATGCCAATGGCAATCATATTCGTCAACATTGTACTTCCCCCATAACTAATAAATGGAAGAGAAATACCCGTAAGCGGCATTAGCCCCAAATGCATACCTATATTAACAAAAATTTGGAAAACCAGCATACCAACAATACCTACTACTAGATAAGTGCCTGCCAAATCTCTGCTCTCGTTGCCAATTATAATCATCCGATACAGAAGCATGAAATATAAGAACAACAATACGGCAGCCCCAATAAAACCAAACTTTTCTCCAACTGCTACAAATATAGAATCAGAATAAACATAAGGAATAAATCCTGTCTGATAAAAGAATCCGGAATCACCATTTAAACCGCCAGAGCCAATAGCAATCATAGCATTTTTGACATGCCAAGACTTTTGCGGATCAATAGTTGGATCAATAAATGTTTCGATCCTGCTCATTTGATGCCCCTTCACAATAGAAGCAAGCAACTCATAATTATTGTAATAGAGCCAAAATACTGCCGCTATAGCGAATATACCAACACCAACAATTATAGCCATATACAGCATTTTAATATTACCCATCCACAGAATAGCCAACAGCATACCGACAAAAACAAGTGCAGTACCAAGATCGGGCTGCTTGTAAATGAAAGCTATCGGAATTAGAAAAACAGCCGTAATGGGTAGTATATCTTTTACAATACGCAACTGCTCACCATTTCTTCTTTGCAATAGATAGGCGACCATTAATATCGTGCTGATTTTAACGAGCTCTGAAGGCTGAAACTCCTGTCCAGCAAGATTCAACCAGCGTTGTGCGCCATTATTGTCCACACCGAATTTATAAACCATAAACAACAAGCCAATGCCTACTGCATAAAAAACGTACGCCAGCTTACTGACCAATATCCTATAGTCTACTAATGCCAACACCAGCATCGGGATGCAGCAAACAAAAAACATAAAAATATTTTGTATATACAAACCACCGAGCTTTGTACCCATGGTAGCTTCATAAATCGCCAGTGTCCCAACTGCTCCAAGTACGCAAGTAACTATAATGGTAATAAAATCCAAATTTTTAAATTTGTTTAAGAAAAACATATATTTTCCTCTTTACATGTTTATTGGGCTGCCTGATTCACATCTCTTTTTTTGGTGCCTGCTGCCGATCTCGATAGACTTAGCAGAATTCCTGTTGAAGCCATACATAACATTAACGAGGTCCCTCCGTAGCTTGTAAACGGCAATGTAATGCCCGTAATCGGCAAACTGCCTGTCGCTGCTCCCAGATTCATTACAAACTGAATGGAGAACATCGTCACAATTCCTGTACCGAGTAAAACACCATATGTATCTGGGCTTGACAGCGCTGCTCTGATCCCGCGCCATAAAAAAAGAAGAAAAATCAGCACATAAATCGACGAGCCAATAAAACCAAGCTCTTCTGCAATAATAGAAAAGATAAAATCGGTATGGGCCGCTGGCAAATAAAAGAGCTTCTGCACACTTTGACCAAGCCCGGTGCCAGTCCAGCCTCCATGCCCAAGTGCAAATAATGAATGGCTAAGCTGATACCCATTATTTGATAGATCACCCATCGGATCGAGAAATGACATAATCCGCTTTACCCTGTAATCCGAACTAAATGCCAGAAATACAAACAAGGGAATTGCACCTGCTGCTATTAAGCCGATATGCCTTAAATCGGCGCCGCCAACAATAATCATAATGCCAGTAATGGTGGCAAGTACAAGCATTGTACCGTAATCCGGCTGTTTATAAATCAAGGCGAGCAATATACCAATCATAATAAAAATGGGCATAAGCCCACGCTTGAAGGATCTAATCTTTTCCCCCTTCTTGCTAATCAGAGCTGCAAGATAGATAATGATCGCGATTTTTGCAAACTCCGAAGGCTGAAAGCTAAAATCGGCAATTTTAAACCAACGGGTAGCTCCGGCCGTAGTTTTTCCAAACAATAGAACCAAACCAAGCAAAAGCAATGACGTCAGAATAGCCAGTGGAGCCATCTTTCTCCAAAAGTTCACCGGAAGTCTCATGCACACTAACATAAGGAACAAGCCAGCTCCGGCAAAAACAACCTGCCGCGTCACATAATGCCATGGATTATTAAATTCCTTCAGCCCCAAAGCCGAACTGGCGCTAAATAACATAACAAGCCCAAAACATACTAAAAATACTGTAAGAAATAATAACAAAAAATCGGGCCTGCCTATTGGCTTGTTCTCATTACTCATCCTTCCGTACACCTCCAACAAAGCCGCAATTCTATTCCATTATTGTACCACAGCAACCCCACTACTTAATAATAATCCCCACAATTTAAACAAACCTATGTTACAGTATTACAGTATTACAGTATTTTATTATAGTACATGAAAGCTCTATCCCACAAATATTATAAAAAAAACGCTAAACAGCATACTGAAGCCAAGCCATCTAGCGGAAATATTAAAAAAATCTATTAAATGCATATCTCATTGAATAGTAAACTTATACTTGCTCCACCGTATTACCTTTTTAGCTTAAACCATATACTAGTCGGTATTCGCTATAATACCTTGAGTGCTTAAGGGAAGCCCTGCTTCATATAAATGTGAAGTATCTCCCCATTGCAAACAACGCGGTACGGCAAACTGCTCAGAACGCTCGTCCATCAAAATAGTAGTCACTGCACTAGGACGCATATAAAAGCCTGACCAAACAAGCGGCAACGGCAGTTCGAGCAGATGAGACAGCCAAGTAATACCAAACCCCAAATGACAAAAGACTGCAATCTGCTTGCGATTGGCATCCGTCATTCGATAAACACCTTCTTCTCGTTTATAGCCAAGCGATGCTAAAAAATGATCCGAGTTCTGCTGCATCTCTTTATACTTTATTGCGAAATCCTGCTTGGCAAATGGACCGAACTGATGCCAATTATCCTGATTAGGAAATGGTCTTTTCTCACGTACCCATTCTCCGTCAGTATTCCAAGCCGAGCGCAATTCACCATCTCTGCCTTCTACTCGCCAATCAAGCTCCGCAGTCCACGGCAGCACCACTGGTTCAAGCCCTGTCAGCTTTGCTGTATATTCCATTGTATAGACTGCTCTGGGAACAGGCGAATGATAAATCTCATCAATTCCCATCTTCTCCATCCTTCTAGCCAAAGCCTTTGCTTCCAAATGTCCGGCTGCTGTAATTGTATCATTCGCATAATCCGGATCAGCATGACGTATAATGTGAATTTTCATCAGCTATTCCCACCCTTATGTTTATTTTCTAAAGTCCATAAAAATTATACCCATTCCTATTTGATAAACTTGAATAACCTGCTTTATATTATCCCAGATAATCTTTGACGAAGCTCTTATTTTGATATCTCTTTTGTCTAAAAAACTTAAAATAAACATCTATCCATAGCACATTGCAGTATTTTACATATAATAGGTTATCTTTTAAAAAAAAGGTAGGTGTCTAACTTGAGATATCACAGAAAACCCATCGTAATTGTTCTTCATCGCGGGCAGAAAGTCCTTCTTGTCTGTAAAAGACGTCGTCGTCGTGTAGTCTAAAATTGTTTAATGGGGCGCCTTGGCATACAAGGCGCTCTATTTATTTCAGTTAATATGATTACACTATTTCGTAATCCTCTGCAGATTGTTTCGGGAATTTTTGAGCATACTAATTAAAATTAATTAATTCGGAGGTTCCTTATGTCTAACAATGGGTTTAGTAAAGAAAACAAAAACCAATATACTGATTTAGCTTCCGCTGAATCCCAGCGCAATGACTTAATTCCAGAAGAATTTGCTGATGGTCCCTATGGTTCGCCAACAAATGCAGAAGCATTAGGAAAAAGCACACCTTGGCGGGTTGACCAACGCCCTCCTACTCCATTTGATTTTGAAAATAGAGAACTTCACGCAGGAATGGAACGTCAATATCCAGGGGATCAAGGACAAGGCAATGCAGCATTAGAAACTTTCCGAGAGTCTGACAAAAGAAAGTAAGTTTACTTTTGAAACGTACTTCTATTCAATTTAACCAGTTAGGCTTTATCTTTTAGTCCATAAATGTAAGTAGATACCAAGCAGACCGCTTAGAAAGCTTAAAACCAAATTTCTTGCAAGCTGCACTATGTCTGCTCCATGAAATAAAAATAGTCCTCTTTCGCATTTTTAATATCGCCAATAAAAACAAAAAAAGCCTTGCGTAGCAAGGCTTGTTGGCTCCAATAGTTATGGAGCGGGTGATGGGAATCGAACCCACGCTATTAGCTTGGAAGGCTTACACATACCTATAGATAGACTAGTGCATCATTCTTCAAACCCATATTAAATAAGCATCGAAAAAATCCCTTCTATTATATACTACTCCAAACTACATCAAATTATTATGGTCTTGGACACCAATCGGACACCGAAAAATTACTTATTCCCAAACGTTTGGGAATTTAAAACGGATACGAGTCATCATCTATGCCTTCCACATCATCCAGCTGGAACCAATCTCCACTTACCCTAAACAAGCGTCCCCGCTGATCGATCGCTTCAATAATTCCTTCTACCTTAACTTCCTCAAACAAATCATACATTTTAATGGTAATTGGCAAACGCCGTTGTAAGGACTCCTGCATAATTCGTGATATAACAGCTAACTCTTGTTCATCAAGGTTCCGTTTCTCTTTTTGTCTTTGTTCTTTTTCATAAGCCAGATATGCGGCTTTATGTTCAGGCAATATCATTCTGCTGGATTCCCATAATCCATTACCCGTTAACTTTTTGGACATTACAATCACCCCAATAGGAACATTTGTTCTTATTGTATATAAACTTATGCTCTTATTGCAAGATACAAAATATCCCTAATAGTAATTAGAATAAGTATTCTTCTTGTTTAAACAAAATGGTAGTATAAGAGAATAAGATGAGGTTTTAACACATGAGAGTAGTTAAACTAATTCTATTTAATAAATTACTTGTAATAGGAGATTACTATGCTGAGTAAAAATGATAATAAATCAGAATCTTTATTCAATTGGGTTTCGTCCTCAATGATGATTATAATTGGTGCTTTTATGTCTTTAATAATTGTTTTAGGTATGTATGTGATATTTGTTAATAATCCTGAGGTTTGGATTAATTTTCTTGGAGCTATATTTGGCGGTCTAGTTAGTGGAGGATTAACTTTTGCTGGGGTTTATTACACAATCAATAGGAACGATAAACATTTAGATAAAATGGCTAAAGAACAACACATATCTCAACTCCCTAATAAACTAAGAAAATTGGACACTATCTACTATAGTCTATTAAAAATAGTTGAAGAACAAGATTCTTTTAATCGCTTTATGAGGGAGATAAAATTAATAGAGAATGAAGTTTATTTTTATAGGTTATCATTTTATTCTAAAAAGAAAATATCTGGCTTAGCGCCATTAGTCGACCAATCAGTTGATATTGATAAAAATCTTTACATTGAATTTAGCAAGGTAGAAACGTTGTTGCAATCAGTAGCAAGTTTAGGGGATTATTATCGTGGAGTCCACACTCCTGAAACTAGTGAGGATATCATTGAAATACATAATTATCAAAGGAGACAATTAGCTAATAAATTAAACGAAGCTCAAAAAATATTATATCAAACTCCTAATAAAATACTAGCACTACGTGAAAGACTACTTAATGAATTGCATTCGTAAGTTTTACATAGCCCACCAACCGTTATAGGCAGTGGGCTTTAGTTTTAGAATGGATTTCCACCATTATCTTTTCAATATTCCACATATCGTAAAAATATGACTTATGAAGTATAATTGTATGGACCTGATGACCTAGCAAGTACTCCATCCGATGGAGATTGAAAAAGGAAAACTATAATGAAAATAACTATCAGGGACATGGTATATATAATCATATTCATGGCGTTTTTGATATTACTATTAGTGTTCAAACAGTTTGAAGATGTAAAAAGTTTGATTGATTTTATTGGGTTTACAGGTACAGTTGCAGGGATCATTCTAGCTGTTGTAGCTTTGATTTATGCTTTTTTACAAGCAAATGCATTCGGGAATGCTAGTTCCAAACTGGATGATTCAGCGAAAAGAATTGAGGTTTTATCCAAAAGTCTAGATAAAATTAATAGCCTAGATGAAATATCTACAAAACTTAATGAAACTCAAAAAACTGTAAATGATTCCATACATGGTCTAAGAGAGAGCGTGAGTCATTTTCATGCAGCAACCAATGAATCTTTCGACAAGTTAAATAATAGTATTGGCAATATTGTTTTTCCAAATATCAAAAGTCATCCTGAAACTCTTGCTACCATAGGGACAGATAGTGAAGAAAAAATCGATCAATTCATTCAATTTTGTGATCTTCCCACACTTACAACGGGTTATATTCTAGTGAGATGCAATGAAAAAAAACATACTTTTAATATTTACGAATATATAGATTGGGCAAAAGAGAACTCATTACTTGTTATATTTGATAAAGAAGATGATAGCTCAATCTCAGATACTATTTTCCAAAGAAACGTGGGCGTTTTCTTCGCAAATTATCATCACTTTGCTTATCATCAATACATAAAAATAAGTGGCCCGTTCAGTAATATTACTGTTGAAGTTCAAAACGATTATTTTATTAACAAAATAAAACAGCAATTTCAATTTTTTTGTTCTGCTATAGGTAAATATCCCACACCATACAAAGATTACATAGAATTCAACAATGATCTAGACAAAGCCCACCAACCATCTTAGGTAAGTGGGCTTTGTCTTATTTAATAATTACCTTCTCGCGTCCGCTACCTAAACCTTGAGCACGCAAAGAAATAGCTGTGATTCTCCAGCCTTCTTTGGTCATAGTTGGATCCAATAGCAAGCCGCCCAGATCGTTGCTGCCAAACTCCTTTACAAACCATTCCGGCGCCTCTATTCGTCCTGCAGCAGCTGCCAGCACCTTTTCTTGGGCTTCAATCGTTTTCTTCTGCTCACTAACCTGCTTTTTCAAATCATCCATTTCCTTACGCTCTGCTGCTGTCATTGGCTTATTCTCCTCCAATCTATCTCGCACCCTCTTTTTAAACTCCGTCCAGCCTGTCCACTTGCCGCCGTCATACATCAATCTTGGACATATCTTACCTGACCAGTCAAAATGTCTGCGCAGCCGATCTACACCCCAACCATGTTCCTTTAACATCGACGCAACCAGTTCAACAGCATTACTTAGCGTTTGGGCATAGTTGCCTGACTCGCAGATTTCAATGCCGATTGAGGTTCGATTGCCACTCTTAGCTCCGCTACCGTCTCCAGAATGCCAACCAACCTCATTCAGCGCTAAGCATTCAATAGCTTCCCGCTCGTCAATCACAATATGGTAAGATGCTGTGCGGCTGTTGCTGGGATTAGTAAGCCAGGCACGCTCGTTTGCTGCGGTGGAGCTTGGGTTGCCGGTATTGTGTATTGTAATTGTTGAAGCGCTCATCGGATAACCTGGACGGCGTTTACATGGCGTTGATTTTGGAATATGGTCTTTACAATAAGTGTAATTACTCATGCTCCTCACCTTCTATCTCTGGTAATCCTGCCAAACTAGTCAAGAAGCTTGTAATTGTAGCGAGTAAGACTGTACCGCCAACTACACGCCAATCCACCCCATTGAATACTGTTGCTGCTCCAATAGCTCCAATCGCAGTCTGTGCTGCAGTCTTAATCGCACGAATGCTTGCCGCTTTAATCCATTTTTTCATTTGATATCATCCTCTCAATTATCTAAGTCCACCGCTAATTACAAAGGCTACTGCTGCCAAAATAAAAGCACCGGCGATTGTTCGCCAGAGCCATTTTTGATTATCTTCAATTTTATTTAATCGATGATGCGCTGACTTGGACGACTCTAGGGCAGCCACCGCTGTATCGTTAACCTGTATTGCTCTATCAAGTTTGCTGTTCAAATCCTCCAATTTTGTCTCTACCCTCGTCAGCCTTTGTACTACTTCGGTTTGCATATCCTGCATAACACCACCCCTTTAAAAATGCAAAATAAAAACACCTAGACGATGTATGGTTTACCATCTGTTTTCAGTCCTTGCGCTGCCAAGTCTGCTTGTACATCTGCTTGTAGGTTAGCGGGTACTTGGTCAAACTGACGGCGACCAGCGATAATCAACGTTACATATACAGTTACGATTGCCATTCTATACACACCCCCTCTCGGTAAAATAAAAAGAAGCCGCAATAACATATTGATCATGTTATCCAGCTCCTAGATATAATTCGTATAGATCAGCTATAGCTTCTGCCAGTGTTAGGTTTGTTTGCTCAGATTGTGAAAGTTTGATTTCTAGTTGCTCGACTTGCTCGGTCAATGGCGGTCTATATACTGTTGGCTGCTCTGGCTCGTTTGGGTCAGGGTAACTAAAAAGGACTTGCTGCGAAACTGGGTCTATTCGATACCCATTACACTGTGCGAAGTCCTCTGCGTATTGACCATATTCAAATTGTAAGCAACCTACTGTATCAGGATTGCGTTCAGATAAAGCTACATATGATGAAAAGTCTTGTTCTAGCGTTGTTTCAACTACACCCCCTGCTCGTTCGCCTGTATCTACTATAATATTTCCGGTAGACAGTTCGTAATATAGTTTCCTTCCTATTTGCATTTGATGTCCCCCTATTCTATTGCTATCCATGGAATATTTTTGCCTGCATGCGCATCTGTACTACCCTGTATATAAAAAACCTGCATATCAAATCCATCAGATAGGACCTGGAATGCATGTCCTTCGGCGCCTTGAATGGTTTCTCTATTAAATGTCAAATAATTCAAAGCAGACTGATAACTAGGAACAATATTGACATAGTTATCACCAACAAAATCACTCGGCTTATGAATAACACTTGTCAGATCGCGTGCTCCAGGGAAATCGGCTCTATAGTCATTTATGTTTGCAACAATTAACGTAGGCTTAAAGGTCAAGCCTCTGACAGAGATTCTAATATAGCCTGACGATCGAGTAGTTAATGCGGTGCCAGTTGCAAATTTTTTTCCCCTAACCATAACACCCTGCAAACCGAACATACTTAAATCTTCAGGGATATTCTCGGCTACCCAATTCGGATCACTCCACTGCACACTATTAGCCGTATCCGCTGGATAATGTCCTTGCTGCGGTCTTATACGCAATGTTGTACCGCTGCGGCTAATAGATTGCCCTGTGATGTGTCCTGTGCGGTTGGGCATCGTACCTACGACTTTTTGATACTGCGAATACGCAGTTTTGCCAGCTAACAAATCGGCAGCGGTTGCTGTAGCGTCCCCTGAGGGGTCAGTAACAATATCATCGATATTATCAGCCATCGTTTGAAAAGGTGCGTCTGCCGCCGTTGGCACTCCCTTGCCAGTGATCGCGGCGGCAACCGTTGCTTTACCGTCACTGACAGATGACTTTAAATCGTTGAATTCACTTGTTGAAGGTGCCCCCACATCCTCTGCACTCAACACTACAACACCAGCCTTACCATTTACGGATACCACAGGTGCATCTTTAGATACACTATCAAACCAATCTTGCCATTGTTGCTTAGTGCCATTAAACCACGTTGTCCATTCTTCACCGAATAAAGTTGTAGCAGATGAAAGCCAATCGTCCCATTCTTGCTGATACTGTAATGTTCTCGTTGAATACCATGCCTGAAATTGATTGAATATGGCGGTTGTATCTGCCTGCTCAATAACGCCTGTTACAATCCCGCACAACTCGTTTTCAAGACGCTCGTCGGTTATCTGCGAACCATCGATAATAGTCTTCCCATTTTGAACAAACACCCGCGCCAATGAAAGCTCATAGATTTCTCCCGCTCGTTCTAACGCTGGTGGTACTGTAGCAGAATTACCTTGCTTTGCCTCTACAGTAATGCATCGTTTTCGAATACTTGTATCCAGTCGCAGTACAATGCGGTCAATCCTATTAGCTCCATCGGACTCTTGTAGGTTCAAAATGATAGGCTCACCAAACACACTATACATATAGCCATTAATCCAAGCGTACCCGATATTAATTGATACAGTGTGCCCACCGCCTGGCTCTACTTTTAGGGTTGTGCCCCCGCCGAATATGCCGTTGCCGATGAAACGGCTAAAATACTCCGCAAATTCCCTGGCTGGATACTCGCGTGGATCATCGAGCGTTGTGTCAAAAAAGCCTGATTTCTGCACCAAACCTTATCCACTCCTTTTCACTTTATTCTGCAAAATCTTTACTTCCTTCGTGATTGTCGGCAGTTCATTTCCAAATTGTAATTCGAGTTTTACATCCTGCTCATATATTTCTTTTATTTCTGTAATACGCGCGTCCATTGTAAGGCTCCATCGTTTATTTTGAATGGTTACTATGTCACCTAAATTCCAATCCAACTCATATCTAAAACTATTGGTACTCAACACCTTTCCGTTAAAGGTACTGATCCTC
>JBEBPB010000012.1:0-157930 GCA_040396195.1 Paenibacillus nanensis | reverse complement strand
AGCGATAGACCTCCCAGTTTTTCACTTTCCAATAGGAAAAAGGACGCTCAAGCTTCACGATTTTAACGACGGTTTCTTGCCGCGTTTGAGGCTCCTCTGCCCCCTCCTCCATCCATGTTAATGTGTACGTTTTCGAGACTGGAATCTCCATCTTGCACATGCCATTCATTTGTTGAAATTCATGCTGAATCAAATAGTGATTGGCATCCACATTGGCATATAAGGATTCTGACGTAGGGATACCCAGCTCCACCTGAAATCGCTCATTGCCTCGGCTATCTGCGCGAATCACCCCAGTTGCTTGGGGATCCATATAGGCTTTCTTCATCGTGGTGCCTGGTGTGACCTCACATTTCTGCTCCCCCTTTGGAACATCCTCATAGAAGGCAACAACCTTAAGTGCCGGATAAGCATAGACATTCGCCTCAACGGTAATTTCCCAGCGGTTATAGAACTTTACGACTAACGTAGTGCCAGAAGTTTCTTCATGCACATCATCCTGATCCATCACTGCTGCGAACCAAATATGCAGCTTTTTATTGGGATGATCCCATTCGTGAAATATCGTATCCATTAGTACTTTGTCTGTGAGTAAGTTCCCGCCTTCGATTCTATCTGGTTCAATGGGAGCATAACTAAACTCAGGATCAACCACCAAATCTGAATTGAATTTAGCATTAACAGTTTTGGGGACGCCTGGCACCACTTTCTCCGTCATTGTAACTTTTTGTATAGTTATCTCTCTGGATTCCCAACCGATATCTGCTCTGCCTTTCACTTCATCCTGCAAAAAGCGTAGTTTTTGATTAGCATATATGCCTGTTGGCGTATAGCCAGCAGGATGATTCCCTACTGTTTGAAACTTGGATAGATCTGGTATCTCATCATAGTTGGCAGTATTGTAATATTTAGCATTTTTTCCTGGCTGCTTCAATGTCTCATCATATAATCGCCAATGGCGCACACCATCCAGATCATACGCCCATAATCTAGTTCGCTCCTTTGCCCGAAACCAGGCAAAATACCCATCACCCGACTTCATTTTCCCTTCAATTGGCACGACTCTGCTTCGCGCAATGGTGCCTAGCGAATAAATGTTATTTCCAGATGATTGGAGAGTTTTTACATATTCATTTTTATCATTCCACAGCTCCACCTTGGTCAAATATTTCCCCTCTTCCTCAGGCACAGTCACTGTGCCTAAATCCGGGCTTCTTGAAGTATAATAAAAGAATTCATCACCTTGCTTGTGCATAGGCTCAGGGGGCTCTAAGTTTTTAATAACTTTAGAGGTGCGTGCTGCTGATGCATGCTGAAAAAAAGGGGAAAGGTCTGGCAAGACCAACATTCCTACTAAAAGTATAAGTAGCCCTATCCTTACTTTTCTTCTCATTTATCTCTCTCGCCTCGGGTAAGACTCCTTAGATAATTGTTTCGGCTCAATGCCAAAATCGGCTAGACCATAAAAGGTCATTCCCCCGACATAACCGATTCGGTATTTTTCAAATGGAATATGTTGAATACGGTGATAGGTTGATGATAGATTCTTTACACCTACGACAGGAATAGTGGAAGAAGCGACTACTTTCCCCTTATCATCTTTAGCTATCACCGCAGACGAAAAGACTCGATTTTCATTCTCATCAAATAGATCCATATCAAAATAAATATAACAGGCTTGCATGTCCCGTAGAGAGGTTTCATTCTTCTTTACTTCCATATGGCTCACCGACACAAATATATGTCCAGTCTGGGGCATTGGAAGGTTTTTTCCTCTTAGTTTTAAATATGTCACATCCTTGATATAATGACGATTAGGATCCAGCGGATCGGATAGATCTATCACTACAAATTTGGAAACCGTGCAGCTTATGTTTCCTTTATGCACTGTGTTCGTCAGATTTTTGTCTGACATATCATATCTTTCCCATCTGGCGATATTTGGCAGCATCGTATAAATATTTGTCTTGCGCCACAGCACTTCGGCGTTGGACATCGCACGCTTGTCTATTTCCAGCTTTTCGCCCGCGCGCACGCGTAAAACACGATCGATGACGGTCACGGCTTGTGCCCGTGTCATCGATTTTTCCTCGGCTAATGTACCGTATTTATCTACACCTTTGATTAATCCTGCCCAGGTAGCCAGAAACATCCATTGTTTCTCCTCTTCTGCCTTTTCTCCGATGGCTCTTGCCCCCATACGCGCCATTTCGTTTCGTGTCATTGCAGTTGACCAGCTATTTGCTTTAAAATCTGCTTTCGCATGAATCCCTGCTTTTACAGCTGCTGTTGCATAGGCTTCATGCCAGTTTGAACCGCCTGTTTTGCCTTCAACCGGTAGTCCCAATGCGCCAACCAGCATTTTTGTAAATTGTGCACGACTTACTTGAGCGTCTGGGCGGAACGTTCCATTAGGGAATCCATCTACGTAGCCATGCTCAATCGCTTTTATAATATATTTCTCTGACCAATGTCCCGCTATATCTGTCAGAATAACCTGTTGCTCTCCATTAGCCTCTGCATCTTTTCCTGTAGAAAGATCACGATCCTCAATATCTGTTACTACCTCAGAAATCCCTTGAGTTTCCATCGGTTCATCTTCGGCATAGGTTATGCCTCCCATCAAACCAGTAAGAAGGGCAGTCATCAGCAGAATTGAGCCTAACAGCTTTATTTTTTTCATTGCATTTCTGTCCTTTCTTCATTTATTTCTCCCGTATTGGATAAAGTCCCTTAGATAACTGTTTTGGATCAATACCAAAATCGGCCAGACCGTAAAAAGTCATTCCCCCCACATAATCGATTTGGTATTTTTCAAATGGAATGTATTCTATAACGTGATAGGTTAATGATAGATTCTTGACATCTGCCACTGGAATATGGGAGGAACTGATTATTTTTCTCTTGTCATTTGTTGCTATTCCTGATGATGGAAAAACTCTTTTTCCATCCTTATCAAGTAATTTCATACTAAAGTAAATATAACAGCCCTGCATGTCCCGTAAGAAGGTCTCATTCTTTTTTACTTCCAAATGATTCACAGATACAAATATATATCCAGTCTGGGGCATTGGGACGTTTTCTCCATCCATTTTTAAATACGTCAAACCCTTTATATAATGACGATTAGGATCAAATGGATCAGACAGATCTATCACTACAAACTTGGAGACCGTGCAGCTTATGTTTCCTTTATGCACTGTGTTCGTTAGATTTTTATCTGACATGTCGTATTTTCTCCAACGAGACATCTCGGGCAGCATCGTATAAATATTTGTCTTGCGCCACAGCACTTCTGCGTTGGACATCGCACGCTTGTCTATCTCCAGCTTTTCGCCTGCACGCACGCGTAAAACACGATCGATGACGGTCACGGCTTGTGCCCGTGTCATCGATTTTTCCTCGGCTAATGTACCGTATTTATCTACACCTTTGATTAATCCTGCCCAGGTAGCCAGAAACATCCATTGTTTCTCCTCTTCTGCCTTTTCTCCGATGGCTCTTGCCCCCATACGCGCCATTTCGTTTCGTGTCATTGCAGTTGACCAGCTATTTGCTTTAAAATCTGCTTTCGCATGAATCCCTGCTTTTACAGCTGCTGTTGCATAGGCTTCATGCCAGTTTGAACCGCCTGTTTTGCCTTCAACCGGTAGTCCCAATGCGCCAACCAGCATTTTTGTAAATTGTGCACGACTTACTTGAGCGTCTGGGCGGAACGTTCCATTAGGGAATCCATCTACGTAGCCATGCTCAATCGCTTTTATAATATATTTCTCTGACCAATGTCCCGCTATATCTGTCAGAATAACCTGTTGTTCTCCACTATCTTCTACACCGTTACCTGTAGAAAGATCACGATCGATATCTGTTACTACGTCTGAAATACCTTGAGTTTCTATTGGCTCATCTTCTGCATAGGTTATACCTCCCGTCAAGCCAGTAAGAAGGGCAATCATTAGCAGAATTGAGCCTAACAGCTTTATTTTTTTCATTGCGTTTCTGTCCTTTCTCTTTTTCTTCTCAATTATTTCTCACGTATTGGATAGAATCCCTTAGATAATCGTTCTGGCTGAATCCCAAAATCAGCAAGGCCATAGAAGGTCATCCCCCCCACATAATCGATTTGGTATTTTTCAAATGGAATATATTCAATAACATGATAGGTTAATGATAGATTCTTGACATCTGCCACCGGAATATTGGATGAGCTGATTATATCTCCCTTGCCATTTGTAGATATTCCAGCTGATGGAAAGACACTCTTTCCGTTCTTATCAAGTAAATACATACTAAAATAAATATGACAACCTTGCATTTCTCGTAAGGAGGTTTCATTCTTTTTTACTTCCAAATGGCTTACCGATACAAATATATGTCCAGTCTGGGGCATTGGAAGGTTTTCTCCTCTTAGTTTTAAATATGTCACATCCTTTATATAATGACGATTAGGGTCGAGCGGATCAGACAGATCTATCACTACAAATTTGGAGACCGTGCAGCTTATATTTCCTTTATGGACTGTGTTCGTCAGATTTTTATCTGACATGTCGTATTTTCTCCAACGAGACATCTCGGGCAGCATCGTATAAATATTTGTCTTGCGCCACAGCACTTCTGCGTTGGACATCGCACGCTTGTCTATCTCCAGCTTTTCGCCTGCACGCACGCGTAAAACACGATCGATGACGGTCACGGCTTGTGCCCGTGTCATCGATTTTTCCTCGGCTAATGTACCGTATTTATCTACACCTTTGATTAATCCTGCCCAGGTAGCCAGAAACATCCATTGTTTCTCCTCTTCTGCCTTTTCTCCGATGGCTCTTGCCCCCATACGCGCCATTTCGTTTCGTGTCATTGCAGTTGACCAGCTATTTGCTTTAAAATCTGCTTTCGCATGAATCCCTGCTTTTACAGCTGCTGTTGCATAGGCTTCATGCCAGTTTGAACCGCCTGTTTTGCCTTCAACCGGTAGTCCCAATGCGCCAACCAGCATTTTTGTAAATTGTGCACGACTTACTTGAGCGTCTGGGCGGAACGTTCCATTAGGGAATCCATCTACGTAGCCATGCTCAATCGCTTTTATAATATATTTCTCTGACCAATGTCCCGCTATATCTGTCAGAATAACCTGTTGTTCTCCACTATCTTCTACACCGTTACCTGTAGAAAGATCACGATCCTCCGTATCTGTTACTACCTCAGAAACACCCAGAGTTTCTATTGGCTCATCTTCGGCATAGGTTATACCTCCCGTCAAGCCAGTAAGAAGGGCAGTCATTAGCAGAATTGAACCTAACAGCTTTATTTTTTTCATTGCGTTTCTGTCCTTTTTTCATTTATTTCTGTTGTATCTGGAGTACCTTCTCCATCCATATCATCAGTCGCCTCCTCGATCATGAATCTTTCGCAGAAGCCGGTAAGAAAATGCTCTACTTCAGCAATATTGTATGTTTCAATGCGTAGTCTTTTACCTGGTTGCTCGCTTGCTAAATAAAAACGGTTTTCATAGCTTACATACTGAATAGCTACTGCCAGCCAGTAGTTGCTTTCGCGTTTCCATTTGCGCATTGCTCCCTGCGACTCTCTGAATTGAAATGCATGTAAGGCGTCAATTACTTTATTTTCTTCAATCCCCGCCTGAAGCAAGTAAGATGCCTGCTCTTCAAGCTCCAGCTCTAACCATTTATCAATGTTCATACCACTAATATCAACTGCCCATTCTTCTTCTATTTCTTGCTGTTCGGGAAAGAAGAAAAACAATTCTCCCAATGTTTGCTCAGCAGAAGCCAACGGTCTTAGCACATACCCTTTCTCTTGTTCAGGGTTGGGACTGATTTCAGCAACTATATGTTTCGTTGCATATAGATTACTTTGCACAATTTTCCCTTCTATTGAACGCTTAGCTAGTTGAATACCATCATCCTCGCCACAAGCGAGAAGACAAGCCCCCAGCAAAGGAGCAATCTCCAATTCCCCATTCTCGTCCTGCAGCAAATATCCTTTTTTCAATAGCTCCTTCTTAACCACTTTATATCTTTCCTCAATCTCTGCTACTAAATATCCTCGAAAGGGATCCTTTGCTCCAAAAATAGATTTTAGTTTCATCATATGAGATAAGAAAAACAATTCTTCTTCTGTCATCGGGTAACTGATTTCTGTTGTTTCGCTCATGGTTTCCTCCTAGTAAAATCAATTATTTTATTAGTAAAAGTACGATTAGGACGATGATAGTAATAAAGCTGACAACAAGAGCACTATAAATTACTCCTCTTGGCATACCATTCTTTTTTTGACCAATATATGTTGATAACAACTTGTTAAGTTCTGCGTTGGAGTCTCTTTGCATCGTATATGGATCTGGATGATAAGGAATATGCTGCACTGTGTTGGCTGAGTGTTGCTTTTTTATATCATTAACAGTAACGGAATCCGTAAAAGGAATAATATATTTCCACCTGGATTGATCCATCCGCTTATGCTTTTCAGAGAGGCTAATATTTTTATGCTGTCTCCAATCAATTCCTGCTCCTACTATAATTTGAAGATCAGCTCGCGCAAATTCCTCAAGCCAATGCATATTTTCGGTATTGCCTATGTCCAAAATAATATAGTCATATTTTTCAGACATTAGAGAAGTCAGCTCTGTTTGTGCAACTTTTTTATAGTAATCTGTTTTTTGAATACTAAAACTGCGATCTTTGCCTACAAAATCTTTAACCCCTTCATATAGTTGCTCTATTCGTGCATAATCCCCAGATTCATTAGCTTCAATTAGCCCAACTTTTTTACCTTGACTGTTCAAATAATTTGCTATCAGAATCGCTTGGTGTGTACAGCCAGCCCGCGGCTCAACACCAATAATTCCTATAACAACGGAACCAATGATCTTCTGTTGCACAATAATTTTTTCTTGAACAGGCACATTTGGCAAGTCCATGACAAGCGCATCCGGGCTGTCCATTATAACAGGTTGATTTAAAGCTGTTGTTAGTCGATTAATGGCACCCGCAATTTTACCATTTTCTTCATCCTCCACATCCGATTGCTCTTCCAATGCCGAGACAGTTCTAACATCATAGCCATCCTTTAGAAAACGTGCGACTGTCCCGTCTATAGCTGGTCGTTGCGTAGCAATAATAATAATTTTAGTGGAGGGTCTTAATTGCTTATAGGCCTGCATTCCTTCTCTAAATGCTTCCTCGGAAGTACATTCAATATCAAGCACCAAACAATGAATAGGAAGCGTAGCAATCGTCATACAATGCTGCAGAAATTTTTCTGTATTAAAATTACCGATCTTTTCAAAGCTGATTTCACCATTTCCTGTTGCATGCCGTGCTTCAGCAGCATGTTCAGAAGTTGTTAGAATTGCATACATTTCCGTTCCTTCCTTCTTCCGATTATTCTGGTTAACTCACACTTTTTTTAAGCTGCTGCCCGACAGCCATTTTGTTTCCTGCTTCAGATGCTATTTCTGCTGATTGCTTCGCCTGCCCTAATATGGTCGGTAAATCCATCCCATTTCCCCCGACAACATAACCAATGCTGGCTGTAATATCAGTAACCTCCTCAATCCTTTTTCTTAATTCTTCTGCAATTGAAGCAACAGTCAACGAGGACTGAAATATGATCAGCGCCACTGATCTATCATCCAAACGTCCCCCGCTGCCATTTGAACCGCAGCATTCTTTTACCAATTCCCCTATAATGCCCAGTAATTTGTTATACGCTTCCTGACCCTTATCTAACAAATATTGATCAGCGCCGTTCAATTCAACATAAATGAATCCTGTCATTTTATTCGCTTGCAGATACTGATTGGAAAGCTGTATGAAATATTTATTATTATGAAGCCCAGTACTCTCATCTCTTGAGGAAGAATAGGTCGCTGCCTGCATAAGCTCTATCATTCGTTCTATTAATAGTAAGAACAAAGCAAATTGTGCACCTGCAAATAAAAACATGCTAAAATGCTTTATACCATTATTATTAATAACAAATGAGAGCCACAGTAATAGATTGTACATAGCAAAACATGAAATTGCCGCCAAGTATTTTAATCTTCTTCCAAACAAACGCGACGTTAAGAAAAAGGAATAAGCAGAAAAACCAAGTGATAGAATTAATAAAATATAAGAGAAAAACAGTGACTGATTAGATAATGCATTTGAGGCAAGCAATCCAAACAAGATAACACCCGCCAAATGAATGTATTGCCTCTCTTCTCTCCTTGGCTGGTACAAACGCATAAAGGACACCTGTTGAGCCACAAAGCTGCATCCAACCAGCGCTGCAATAAATAAAGTAAAATCATTTAAATAGTCATAAAATAGATACGAAATAAAGGATAACAATCCTGAAAACGCCAAAACCCCAACAAAATTAAGATAATGCTTATTTCTCCATTTCATATAAAGCACAATAACGACTGCAAACATCACAAGATATAATGTGAAAACTATGGCATAAGGTAATACTCCCCATTGCTGAGTCATTGCAACACCACCTAACTATCATTTTGAACATGGTCATTTAATTGTTTTCACATGGCTTAGGATGATAACCTTTTGCAGCAGCAGCCTTTTCAGATGTAAAAACCTCTTCTATCTGAGCATCTGGGTAGTTGCAGCCTGCCCTATAATAGATTTTTCTCCCGTTTTGGGTAGCACCATATATATCATGCTTGCGTACTAATCTCCCGCCGCCAAAAGCGTAATTATTGTAACTGTTAGTACCAGCTGGAACCCCTTGTAAAAATGCGATGAAACTTGTATCATCAATTGTATTGTTCCACTCTTCCTGACTAATTGTAGGTAAGGTAAAGGTGTAGGATATTCCCAGCCTTCTCACATATTCATTATGTCTATTAATAAAATGCTCCAGCTCGGATTGTATAACCTGCACAATAGTTAACCGCCGTACCTGATCAAATAGATTTTCATCTCTTAAAAGAGGGATCACCTCATCAGTCCAACGATGAACATCTTCTCTTTTGCCCTCATACCATTTCTTTTCATCTGCTACATAAGCATATACAAAATCATCTAAAGTAAATGATAAGCTGTTTCCATTAGCATCCGTATAAACAAACGGTTTCTTTCCATGCCATACTTGTTGCATTGCAACCATACCATTTTCCTTGGAATATTCTTCATCCGAAAAAACCCACAAACCATCATACTCCACTATAGCCGCTGCTGGGATATAACGTCTGAGCAAATCCTGTGCCAACTTATCCTCAACGATCCCAAAGTTCAAATACAATGTTCGATAAAACGCTTCGATCGCTTCTTCTTTGTTGAGCTTAATTTTTTTTTCTGAATCGTATTTGATTTCGTCGCCCATCATTTGTCTTTCGTTTGCTACCAATGCGACTCCAGCATCTTGGACCGCTGTACGCAATGCTCCATCATAGTAGGTAACCAATTCCAAAACTTTTTCTTGGGTACGCAAGCGATTATCCTGATACACATGCATCGGTAGCAATACTATAACTAGAATCAACGAAAATATAGTAAGAAAGCCAAAACTAGTAGTCTTCATTTAGTACCATCCCACCGTATGGAATATAAATGCGAGTCTCATCGCCGCCCGGACTCATATTTAGAAATTGACGAACCAACGTCCCTTTGGTGACGTTGGTGTTATGAATGGTGACTAAAAAATAGTCGTATTGCTTTAAATAATATTTGCGTTCAGCAGCTGACACCAAATCTTTTGGAAAAAGTACATCCATGATATGGTCTGAATAATTCGATTGATAATGTACCTCGAAGTCCATTTGAAATGAGGAAGGATCAGCAGGATCCGTATAAATTGGATAATACAATTTTTGATCATGCTGAAGCTCTACCTTATATAGATTCCCGGTAAGATCCAGTTCCCTCATAAAATCAGTATACATTTCGGGAGTAATGTAGCCTTTCGATCGTACAGAGTCTGCAAATTTTGTAACCGACTTGTATGCTACTGAATATGACACCTGATCTTGCTGTTCATAGCTTTTGCTAACTGGATAAATAAATAGCAGCATACAAGCGACAATAGCAGCTGTTATTAACGACAATACATTAGACACCGCTACCCCTCCCTCAACCTTACAAATAACACCATCCTAATTTCACCATTAGTTCCACGTACTAACTGTTTCGTATAAGTTCCTAATAATTCAATCGCAGAATAATCTGCAAGCTCCGGTTCCATATCAGGTGAATAAGTGTAAGCTTCCTCGCCATTTACAACTTTAATAGGGACATTTATTGCACGTATATGATAGATCGAGTGCATAACCTCTGATCCTGTCACAGTTCGCAATTCTTCTACGGAGCGCTGAGTTATAGTATGATCCTTTTCCAGAATAAGAGCTTCTGTAAAATCAATAGCGATCGATGTAGAGCGTGTAAGCTCTATAGCCGCTGTAGCTGCAACAACGAACAACAGAAAAAATGCCGCTAGTTTAAGAATCTGTTGCATTATTTCTGCTTGAAGATCAGTCCACGAACAGCACCACTTTTATCCCTTATAACTTCACCTTTAAATTGTCCGCTCGGGTTAATATAAGTGTCTAGACTTTCGTCTGTAGCATCTGATAATTTACTTAAATTGGCTACATTAGTGAATACACTACCATAGTCTTCAGAATTAATAACAGTATTTACGCGATTGATATACCATGCTCCAATTTCATCACCTTTTGCAGCCTGTTTTCCTGTAATTACTTGAATGCCAAAACTATTCTTCCCACTATATTTTCTTACCGCATTCATAACCTGACTCCCCGTTAAGGTTGTATTATCATAACCGTCAAAAGCAGCAGCGGCTAATTCTGTCTGCATGGAAGAGAAGTCGTTTTGCGCTTGCTTCGAAGCCTCCTGGGCTGAACCAAACAGATTTACGACCAAAGTAATTAGTGCAATTGTTAAAAATAAACCTGCTGCAATTAATAGTGCTCTTTGAGCATTGTTCATATTATTATTTCTCCCTTTTAAATTATTTTAAATTCCGGAAATACTTCGCATAGATGTCCCCATCTCAACGACGCTTAGGTAAAGCATAGGTAATACCAAGTCAAAGAATACGATGTAACCAAGCGGAACAAATCCTACAATTTTTCCAAATGAGGATTTCTGTTCTATCACTCTTGCATTATGCTCTTTCCGCTTCTCAAGATAGTATTCCCTTGCCATCTCAAGATCATCGAACGCATCCTTTACCGGTATTTTTTCAATAGCCAGTTGCAATTTTTCGATAATTCTGACATAAGGAATAAAGGGCGATTCGTCCTTCATTGTTTCCAAAGCCTCTATAGGACCGCTATTAAAATTATTTAAGCTATTCTTAATAGATTCCTGAAATATAATAGAAAAACGTTCCATCCACTCTAGTATATTTTCAACACTCACACGCTCAAATTCGGCTAGTATTGAAATAATAGTATGAAATTGATCCACTTCGTTTTGCATCTCAATTTGACGCATTTTTCTTTGAAACTGCAGCAGCCAAACAGGGGCTTGATAAACTAAAGAACTTATAGAAATTGCAAGTAACAACTCCCACCATTTAAAATATTCATTATTAATCACAACATATTTTTCATATATACGCTTAGCTGCTTGTAGTACTGTAAGATCGTTTACACTTTCCTCCGTATGTTCACTAACCAAGTGTATTACCGTATCATGAGTAACTTCTTTCTGTTCCTTTAGTTGATCCAGCAACTCCACATCAAATTTTCTTCGTTCCTCCGCCAGTTGTACATCATCTTCTGATAAGTTCCCAAACATTCCCATACCCTGTAAGGGATTTGTTAGAATATTACTCACCGTACTGCTATGCAAATAAAAAATTAATCCTATTGCTGCTAAGAAGCTGCCCAAGCAAATCACTACTCTTTGAACATATAACCATTCTATTGTTAGTGGAGAATTCGCTTGTTTTATTAATGTCGTAAGTTGAAAATGCAACCGTTTATGTGGCTGTGGGACTAATCGATTAACGACCAGCTGAACTAATTTTCGATCATACAGCCATTTTTCCCAATTTATTCTCTTACGCTTGCTTTGATATCTAGCTTCATCATGCTCTAGCATTTTTCTTATTATTAAATAACAAGAAATTATTACAACAAAAAATGCTACTTTTACAATGGTCCCTGTCTTACTTTCATAAAAATCGCTCATAATTGGAAAGTATGTCCTTGCCCACGTCTCAAGGGGCGCCATAAACAGAGCAGGAGCAATTGCAATAGCAGCCAGTCCCTTTAATAAATAATGGAGCTTGTCTCTGCGAAGAATTTCATAATTAATCTCTTGGACTAGTTTGGCCAATGCATTCAAATACATGGATCCTGTTTTGATGTATCTATCCCCGAATTCAGATACTAAAAAGCTGATTCCTGTAAACAATCGAAGATAACGATTTGGTGATACCTCATAATAAGTTTCAATTGCTTCCTGCTGGTTATCAGCAGTAAGCACCTCATAAATTCGCTCACCATGTCTGCCCATCGTATGTGTTGCAGTTTGAGAGGCTTCATATACAGATTCTTCAACGTTTTTAGTTTGTTGAAAAAAATGTCTAGTATCCTCCAAAAAAATAACAGATTGCTTAAGCAATCTATCTTCTGCCCGATTGACAAATGTATCAACCAGTATTCCGTTAGCAATAACGGTTCCAAGGATAATCCACAATATAGATAACAATCCCCCACTTAATAACAGCAATATGACAAGTGCTGCTACAGATACCCCCAAAGTCAGGTATGTTATTTGCATTGTTTCTCTACGAATAGAGTACTCATCATCTGCATGAAGTACCTCTAATCGTTTTCTTATTTTTTGTATGTAAATCTTTAATAGGGGGATACGAGAAAAACGAACATAAGAGACCTGCAAAATTAAATTTATTTTTCGTCTGGTAGATTGCTGATCAAGCAATTGATCAATTGCATAGGCTGCGCGTCTTCGTCCGCCTTCTTTTTTTACAGTAATTAAAAAAAACAGAATTAAAAAGACAAAACCAACAGACAGCAATACTACAAACAGCAGCCAATTACTCATCTCTCCACCCCCCTCTTCCAAAAGGTTTGAAGAAACTGATTAAATTCGTCCTGATCAGCTGCTGACATGTACTTTAGCATTTCTAAACGATTGGCTTCAGATATAGAATCACCAGCAATATATGCTCCTTCATGGAAAAGCACAATATCAACTGCCCTGAATGTTCGACGATCTGTCATTCGACGAAAAAATTCTTTGGCTGCCTCTCGAAGGTTTTCAGGATATTCCGTTGTTTCAAGCATAGGTACACATTCGGTAATGCGCTCAATGTATCTTCTGCCATTGGCATCTTTATTCAAGTGAACGTCAAAATGAATAACGTCTACAACCTGCTGTTCTGCAATCGTTTCATTTCGAAACATCCCGCTTTTAATCATGGAATTTCGCAGTGAAAAGATTAGTTGAAAAAATGTTTTCGCATGATGTGAAAAAACTGTAAATAAGCTTGCTACTTGTGCAGCCTGTACCATCCATGCTGCCTGCTCATCTGTTGCTACCTCACCAATAATGTTAACAGCACCATCTGATTTTTTTTGCACATCCATTCCCTTTTGCCCAGTTATAGAATCTGTTTGTCGAGTGGTCACTATATTTCTTTCTGGATACAGCTTTCTTAGATGCAGTTCAAAAGACATTTCTTGCACCCTCAGCGTCAGCCATCCATAAATATGTCTCATCAATGCCATCATTAATGTTGATTTTCCAGTTCCTTGATCGCCTGTAATGGCGGTAACCCTTGCTCCCTTCATTAAAAATGGAAGCAAACCTATCGGCAGTTCTGTATTACCGATTTGTACACTAGCATTAGGTGGATTCAAAAAGCTTTCAAGGCTTGTATAGGTTAAATCAAATTTCCGATTAAAAAAAACCCAGGACTCTGCAAATGGAGGACGCATGACTACTATACGCGAACCATCTTTTAGCTCATTCACAATGAAACCATTCGTTTCTGTCAGCTGGCCGGGATTATTATATTTATAAATATTTTGACAAACGCGTTTCAGCTCTAAATCGGAACCAAAAGTAAGGAATGATAAATGAATCGTTTTTCCTCTGTACATTATCCATACAGAATGATGACCGTCAGTAGAGGACTCTCTCATCCTCTGCTGCAACTGCAATTCATCTTCCATATCAGAACTGTAGCCTGAATATCCCGAAACACCTCCAGAAACTCCATCAATAGCCATATCCCTAATCTCATCGATTACCCCAAAACCTCTGTAATATTGATATATACGCTGAACGATAATTTCTAATTTATCATCGAAGGTAAGCGGCTCTATCATTTCCTTTAAATAGGCCTCTTCAATTTCTTCTGTGGTGATTACATATGACAAGGTTTCTCCAGCTTCTATACAGGCTTTCAGTTCATCCATTGCATATTTTTCTATTAACATAGGCAATGCTCGATAATTATACTTTTTTTTAAATGAATGAATAAGTATCTCAAATTTATCTTGAACAGAGAGTTCCTCTTCATTATCAAATGGAATAACATAATTAATATTCACATTATTTATTCCATAGTTTTGTAAGTAAATATCATACATAAAAGACTTTACATAAGTCTTTTCATTAATATCTCCACTTGTCGCACCCTTAAGTGCACTTTTTAATTCGGCACGTTTTTTTTGTCTTCTTTCAAAGTCCGTTTGATCCAATGCAAGATCGTATAGATCGCTGCCTGTCATTTCATTAATTGTTTTTTTCATAAACGAAGTCATCTCTTTAATCGAATACTTACGCTTATCGAAATGCTTTTCTTTTTTCGAGGTAGGAAGGTCCACCGGATTTTTGAAACGATATATTAAATAAACAACCAAGCATAGTAAAATAGTTAGTATCAATATAAAATTCCATACCATACTAAATTACGCCCCTCTCAATCGCCTTCAGACTGTGATTGACGTCCAACTCTTCCAATAGCACTTTTGATAACTTATCTAAGCTTTGGATAAAATCATAGTTGGTATGTTTCTTTGATATAGAAATTTGTCTTTTCATCCACCCCATAACATCACGATCATTTATGGAATCTCTAAACCCAGTATTATAGGGGATCGTATAGATCGGTTGTTTAATATTAAAATATCGTTTAATATTATTTGCTGTATATTTGGAATCTGTATCATAATTTTGAATAACCAGAATCTTAGGAATATCCTCTAATTGCTCTGACCAGCTTGTTTCCATAAAATACTTGTTCAGCTTGTTAATATCCTGATCAAGTACAACTACAATAGCATTGGCTTGCATTAGTACTGCGTCAGCCAAAGAAGAGCTGTTACAATTTACATCAAGCAACACAGCATGATAAAGCTTGGATGCACGAAATACAATTTCAACAATAGAGTCAATATCTTCTTTTTTATCTGCTTGCTCACCACTCACATCTATAGTGCCTGGTAGTATATCCAAATAGTTTGACTCCAGTGAAACAGAGTTCATTTTAATACTTTCATGTGACAGTTTATTGCTAATTGCTAGTCGCTTTAAAGCATTCATTCCAATATCCATTAACGGATAACCTTGTCCCATTTTCCTCTTTTTTTCCAAAAATATCTGATCCAGTTCGCTAAATGTTAATTTAGCATGACCTATTAAAGAACTTATTTCATAATTTAGGCCAATATAGCTCGCAATTGCACTGAGGCAAGATATACGATCTGTTGTCTCGTTATTAGGGCTCCAAAATGTGATTAATCCCATACTATCTTCTCCTAGTCGCTTTCCGTATTGCCTTATTCAACTCTTTTTCATTAGCACCGCTTATTTGAGTCGTTAATTTTAACAGATTTTTTTTTGTTTGCTTTGTAATCCCCTTAAACGATATTCGATTAGCATATTGATTTTGTACTGATGCTTCATAGTCTCTTTCGTCATACCAAAACTCAATTACTTCCTCTCCCCAAATAATAGGCAAATGAGCTACCTCTGCTTCTAAATCTGTAAAGTTTATATTGCATGTGATGAATGGCAATATAATTGGTTGTACTTCTCGTTCACCAATGTTTGAGAAGTAATTTTCTAATAATTCAATATTCTTTCTTACAGTGAATCTCTCAAAATTTGTTACTAAATAGGTTTGTTCAGATGTTTCCCACTTGCTTAATTGTTCGATAGAATCTATATCCACTAACATAAGCTCATAATGATTCATATTTTCATCTTGCTGTATTAATTGTTTGGATAGATCATCTAGTTGGGAAAATCCGAACGCTACATCAAATGAATCGAATTCCGTTATGTTCATCTTCTCGCCAATGAGCGGAACAACATATTTATAGTTTTGATTTGATGTAGCATCTACTACCACTGTTTTAATTCCCATTTCACCTGTTAGCTTGCCTATATATAACAGGAGTTCATGTTTGGAACATGCACCTAGAAAATGGATTATCTTCACTATGCATCCTCCCAATCTTAGTCGCCTGGTGGCTGTTCTAGAAATATATCCTGCTGGTCATTAATATTGGGGAATGCACCTTGAGACTCTTCACTATTACTTGCATCATCCTGACGGGGTTTATTGTTGTCCGTAGCAGTATTATTATATTGTGAATCAGTTCCAGTTTTTTCTCCCTCAATATTATTTATTGGAGGTGTGTAAACAGTATTATCCTCACTTATTCCATTTGGTGGCTCAATAGTTGAATGTATTTGACCATTATTTTTATATTTATCTATATCCAAACTACTCATTGCATCCAGTTGTTCCTCTAATAACTGTCGTTCCCTCTTTTCCAGTTCTCTTGTTGCCATACCAATAATGTTTGGATCTCTTTCCATGAGCTTGCGAACCACTTCATTGGCTGGATAGTTCACAATCGCTTCTCGTTGCATATATGGGTCAACGTAAGTTATAGCATATATATATGCATTATTTAGATAAGCATCTACGACAGCACTAGACATTCTCATAATTTCTTCTTCATTTAGTTGGTGCCAGATTGTTCCCTCATGTAGATACTCTACTCTTTTCTTAGACAGTACAATATAATCCTGTCCACCCGGAAAACCTATTCGAATATCCACAAAATCTTTCGGCTGAAGCATCATTGGCAATCTAATCAAGCTGTATTCGTGACTGCGCAGATCGGGAGATATCTCTCCTTCTTCAAACAGCATAGTGTCTACAATCAAGGTTTGATTTCTCAATGGAATTTTTGTCACTTTGCCAATAGCATCCCTTTTGTCCATGGCATTATCAGGAATTAGCTCAGTGAGCATTTGCACAGCGACAAAATCTGTTGCTTCCATGACATGCCCAGCTTCAATATCATTTCCTAATAGCCACACTTCAGAATGGGAGGCCTCATATTGCTCAATTAGCTCTCTAGCCTCATCCAACTCATGTTGATATTTTAGTTTCATCGCTGTTTGTTCACGACTCATATAATCGTATCCAAAATAAAAAATGGGAACACAAATCAAGAGAACTCCTATTGCCCCAATGCCGCCTGCTATTAAAAATTGTTTAGTTCTTGGTCGGATTCTAGCCATATTGCACTCCTCTTGCTTAAAGGATACTTAGTATTTTTTTTGAGCGGCTGCTGCGGCTGCTGCGGCTGCGGCTGCAACTGCGGCGGCTTCCCTTGCTCTACGCTCACGCTCTAGACGATCAGCTTCTTCATCTGCCAGCCGAAATGCGCGCGCCAACTCTTCTAATGTTGATGCGTAACTTGACATTAAAGACATTAGTTTAATTAAATTCTCTCTTATTTCTTTATAATCCCTATCGAATTGATTATATGCATTTCCAGACCACTTCATATTGCTGATCGGTTGGTATAATTGACTGTTAAAAGTACCGATTTGACTACTGTATGTTTTTAATATTGCTGCCGTATTTTGTAGGCGTGCCACATCTGGTCTAATTGGCATAACCTTTCCTCCTAATTAACTTCATCCGCTTCTTTAAAGCGATTAGCAATAGCCTTCAATTCATCTCCAACATCCTTAAGCAGTATAGAAACTTGCTTTAAATCCTTATCTGCGTTAGAGTACGCAGTATAAAAGCGTTCTTTTGATACTCCTTGCCATTGCCCACTTAGTCCATTTATTAGTTTTTCCAATTCAGTTGCCATATTGTTATTTTGGTTGCTTGATGCTAAAAATTTATTTCCTATCTCAAGTAACTGTTCTGGGGTAACCTTAATTAACTTTGACATTATTTCACCTCCGCACTTATACCAAGTACATAATTAATGAAAAAAGCGATGAAACTCCTACAATTACCCATGCAGCAAACCACATATAATGATAAGCCCGCCTACCCTTATCATTTTTTTGATCAAAAATTCCCAGAATTTTATGACCTTCTTTTAAATCCTGAGAATTAGTTTCCAATAAACTTTCTACTTTTGTACGACCAATCGACTCGTTTTCTGCTTCTTCCATATCGCTAATAGGCTTTATTTTTTCATGGATTTCAACAGTTTGTTCTTGCTTCGTATCTAAAGCTGAAACTGTATCCTGCTCTACTTCACTATCCCCATGCTTTGTTAAAAGCATATTATTCCATTCCTGAAAAGATGGACATTCATCAATAGTCTTGCTGTACCATAACCTACTAATTAATTCTCCAGCTTGTAAACCATATGTATTCTCTAAACTTATTTTCAATATTTCAAAACGCTCATCAGTTTGAGATAGAGAAGGATCAAAATAACTGTTTCCCCAAGCTGCTTCCCTTATTCCTACATCATGCCAAGCAAGCATTTCGGCTAGCAGAATACCGCCGGCAAAGCGATCCATCTTCGCTTCTCTCTTTAACTGATACTGGGACATGTATCCATTCAGCTCATTCTCCCATAAATCGGGAACCTCCAAATGTGCAGAGTAAAAATGCTCCAACTCAATACATTCAACAGATTGAAGTTTATCATCTACAATCAGATTCTCAGCAGATAGTTGACTGTGAGCAATTCTTTCTTTCTCCAACTTTATCATTACAGCTAGAAATGCTCGACCAAGTTGTCTACTCTCCTCAAGCCTTATAGCTTGTTTATTAAAGAGTATTTCAGACCAGCTAACACCATCAACCCAAGGCATTACTATTGCATATAATAATTCAGAATATTCTTTCACTAATTGCTTGCTATTAATTGGTTCAATGATCATCCAGTCACAGGCTGATAATCCTTTAATATGAGTATACTTTTGTAATTGATTAGCTTGTTCAAGCAAGTAAGGATGCCGAAATGAGCTTTTCATTATTTTCAAAGCGAACAATTTATTATCAGCTTGCCGAACGAGCTGATGTATCGTGCCATGGGTTCCTTCTTGAAAATAGGTTTCCCCAGATTTCTCACTATGTTCAGCAAAATGATACATACTACCATTAATCTCTACTTGCTGAAATGGCTTTGGGCTAAATACCATTTTCCTTCTCCTTATCCATGCTTAGCACTTATCAAGCTTTAATATCGAACCATCCATCACATTATTTTCTGTCAGTGACTGAAAACTATTCAGAGTTCTCCACTCGCCGTCTCCTATAGATGCTTCATAATACAGTGACTCGGTTCCATCCAAAAGCTCGTCCATACTGAGCAGGATAAGTTTACCAAGCTCTTCTAAAGGCATATTAGATGGAAGCTCCATATCCTGCTGTTTTTCTGTAGAAGCAATTTGAACAGTTAATAATGAGCGAAACATAATCTATCTTCCCTTCTTGCTGCCAGGCAGAAAGTGAACAGAAGACCAGGTGATTTCCTGGTCTTCCTTTAGATCAACAATTAAAATTGCTGATCAGCTTGCCTGAAGTTTCCAGCAATAACTTTTAAATCATCATTGATTCTATTTAGCAGCGCTACAAATTCTGACATATATCTTTTTTGATCCTGAAACTCAGAATAAAAAGAATTTTTAGTAACCCCTTCCCAATTTGCTAGCAAGCCCTCCATTGTAGAATTAAGGTTATTAATAACCTGATCTACTTGGTCAGCATTTGATTTAAATTTTGCAGCCACCTGTTCCATTTCTTCTGGTGTAATTCTAATTTGCATATGTAAAACCTCCATTATTTTATTGTTTACCTTCACTGTGCAAAGCTATATATAAATATTTTGCAATAGATAAACCTTGCTTTATTAGTGAAAACTCTTAGTCATCACGAAACAATTACAATAAACTTCCAGCTGCTATTTTTTCATCAAATGGGTATACCGATTTGATGTTTTGATATTTTCTTCTAATATAGAACCCTTCTCCAGCTGGAAGCTGCTTGCCACTCAGTTCATACGGAAGCTTAATTCCGAAGAACTGCAAGTCTGACATTTCGGTTGTACCTAATAGAAAACCAGTTTGGGCAGCTTTAACACTCTTCATCCAGCCATCATAAATTTGTTGCAAATCAGATGCTGCACCTGAAATAAAGAGTTTAAAGCCATTATCCCTTCCATTTTGTACAATATAGTCAAGTGCCTGTGTAATTGTAGACATAGAAGATATCCTTTTTGCAGTAATATCTGCGTCATCCATAATAAACACCAGTTCAGGATCCTCATTTGGCTGATAACCCTCATGCACACGTCTTTCAACTTCATTGCGCATAGTTGTAATCATTTGCTCCAGGCTTCGTTCCTCAGTTACATACCCTTCTACTTGGTCTAACTGATTAATAGATACTAGCCCCTCTTCATTCCTTCTGAAGTCAGACAGAAACAGCTTTAATCGTGAAGGAGGCATCACCTTTGTCATTTCCATTGCAATTGAAGTTAATAATGCCGTTTTCCCGGATTCCATTCTCCCGGAAACTATAAAATAAGGACCATCGTCAAGCTTAAATAAGAATGGCTTTAAATCAGCTACTTGAAGACCAATCATTAAAGTCGTCTTTACATGTTGTTCTCGTCTATCTGACAGCATGTCAAAGGTTATGATCTCGGGAAGAGTAGCAATCGGAGACGGTTTATCTCCAACCCATAGCTGATCCATATGTGTAAATCTTTCTCTTAGCTGCTTTGATCGTTCAGCATCATTTCTTGCATCTATAGAGAGTGCTGTCTGAAATTGTAACGGCGGAATTTGTCCTTTGACAAAACCTCGCCCTTCTGGCAATCTTCCTGGTGAACTTGGCATTCTACCTACAACATAATGGTAGTCACTTGAATCTGCGAGCTCTAGGCTTAACGTATTAGGGAAGTTACTTTTAATTTTTTCCAATATCTCTGATGGACGATTTGCTGTCATCACTACGTAGATTCCCAAAGACGCTCCAATGCGAATCAGGTTTTCAAAACGTTCATGGACTGTCTCGCTTATAGCTTTCAAGTTAATGTAACCATCTATCGCTAATACAATAGCAGGCATAGATTGTCCAGTATCTTCACAGTATGCTTTTCGTGACTTTACACCAGTATCTGAAAACAATTGCTTTCGTTGCGTAATGACTGAATCCAAGTATGAAAAAAGTCTTGTAAACTTTTCAAAATCTTCTTCCTGCAATACGTCCGCCACTTGTGGAAGTAAGATATAGTCTTTGAACATTCGACTAAAATCTATAATGTAGACATGTACTTCCTCAGGACTGCTATTTTCTGAAAGAGAGTAGAGCATAGTTTGTAATAAAGTAGTTTTACCTGTGCCAGGCATACCGAAAACCAGCCAATTACCAGATTCTATATCTATGATCAGTGGTATTTGTGATTGCTTAGACACATCATCTATTAGTCCAATAACAGGTTTTAACAAGCTTTCTTTTGCATAGTGCCCATCCAAAACTTGCTCCAATGTCAAATAGTTCGGTAATGGAGGAAGCCATGGTCCAGGCAGTCTATGTACTCCCGCCTCTTCAGCCTTGTTTGCGATCCATTGAATAAGGATGTCCAGCTGCTTTGACTTAAGCTCCTTTTTATCCTCATTCTGTGACGCAAAAAATAGTTGGTTATGATGTTCCAGTTTCTTCCTGCTGCCATCTATACTTATTGAATAAAGATTTTCATCAGCTGCCTGCATAGCTGCATCTGGATTATACGGTGCTCCGCTCCAAGCATATTGCACTGATTCAAATACTTCATTCGTTCCTACTTGCAAATAGCCTCGCCCTGGAATTGTAATATATGAGGCATCTGGTATTTTGATCATCTCTCTACTGTCCGCCTCGTCCTGGACTCTTAAACAGATTTTATATCTGGAGTTACTCCAAATTTTATCATCGACTACCCCGCTAGGCTTTTGAGTCGCTAGCAGTAAGTGAACCCCAAGCGTTCTCCCGATAGCCGCTATACTAACCAGTTCACTCATAAATTCGGGTTGATCCTTCTTAAGCTGTGCGAACTCGTCAATGACAATAACCAAGTGAGGGAGCGGATGACTTAGTTTCAAGCTGCTTTTATAGTACTCATCAATGTGCTGGACATTGCCTGCTTGTACAAACAGCTTTTGTCTTCGTTCCAGTTCTGCTTTCAAAGATACTTTAGATCTCTCAATTAACCCTTCTTCTTCTAAATTCGTTATCGTCGCAATAACATGAGGCAGGTTTGCAAAGGTGTTGGACATCCCGCCCCCTTTGTAATCAATCAGCATAAAAGCAAGATCATGAGGATGGTAATTTACTGCCAAAGAAGCAATAAGTGTTTGAATAACCTCACTTTTTCCTGACCCTGTTGTCCCCGCCATCAAACCGTGCGGACCATGCCCCTTTTTCTCTATCTTGTCATGAATATTTAAAGCAACCTTTTTTCCGCCACCCTTTACTCCTATAGAAGCTGGCAGTGTATTGGGGAATCTTTGAGCATTCCAATGTTCTACAACCTTCAATTTCTCGATTTGCTCAATTTCAAATAATTGAAATAGTGTTAAAATCCCTGGTATTTCATCTGCAGTAGCCTTTTTAAGCTGATAAGGAGCCATCGCTCTCGCAAACAATCTTGCTCGTTCTATGGTTACGTAGTCTGGACTAATAGTAAGCTGAACGACTTGCTCTTTTTCAGGATTATCACTTGTTGCTACAGTCGTTGAACGCATTGTCGCCTGCTCATCATGACATTCGATTACTAACTGGCATTCCTTAGGAAGGTCCTCTCTATTTTCAGCCAAAACAATACAGCTTGTATTAATTTTGTCAGATTCATTTAATAGCATTGGCCATATAGGATCCTGTTCAACTAAGTGCATTTCTGGAACAATAAACATATAACTAGGAAATGACATACGATTATTAGCTGTTTGTCCAATCCATCTGCGCCTTTGTAGATACGAAACCAAATTTTCTAAAATTTGATAATTATACCGGAATTCTTCAAACATAAATCTAAACTTGCGTTGATCATCCCATATATGAGGCAGCCACCTTAACCATTGCCACTCCTCAGCTTCATGTCTGCTATAGAAGGTTGCCAGCTTTAACTCATCTGGTGAATGATGCAAGGCTAAGTGTTTGATGATAGCTCTTGTGAGCGATTTTGTCCGGTCCGCAGTTCCAACGATCCCAACAACTCTATATTTTCTAAAATTTAGCAGTACCGGTACATTAGAAATATTCACAAATTTCTCTACCATCTCATGAGCATTTTCAATTAATGGTTCCTTCTCTATGGAGTCCTGCTGCGGGACCGTGACAGGAAACTCACTTGGGATTGTCCCCAAGCCCAATCTTATTTTCATAAAATCAGGATCGGACGGAATTCTGCTCCAAATAGCTGAGTTCCTTTCTTTTGCCCACTGCAATGCAAAATCTGGCTCTGGATGATTAGTGTGCAAATTTAAAATAAGTTCATTTTTCATGGATTGAAGCTTTTCTCGATTTTCATCCAAATAGTTAGCATATAACTTTTTTCTTTTTTTAACCTGGTCACTAAATTGTTTTTTTTGCTGAATATGCAAAACAATAGGGACCAAATAAGATACAACCATTGTAATCATTGCAATAAGTTGAATAATGTAATAGTTTCCTCGTCCCATCGATTTTGAAAACATAATCATGGCACTGGATCCAACAACGGTCGTCATTATTGGTACAATAATAGAAATAATATTTAAAGTTGGTTTAACAGGCTCAACCGGTGGTTTTTGTATAGTTATTTCTTCTTTTTCCTGCAGTGATATAACTTTAGGAGATCTTTTATAAACAAACCGAGACACAAGACCCACTCTTTTCATGAAGTAATATAAAATTCAAGACTACAAAAATCTGCAAAAAGTACAAAAGTACTACACCCTTTTACAGCTAAATATAACCTATTAAATCCAAAAAAGTAATACAATTAAAACAATATTAGATCTTTAATACTATATAATTAGACATAAAGTCCCTGGTACAGCATCTTTTCCAAAACTTCTTCCGACATTTTACATTTTATTTCGACAAATTACTACATAGTTATATATACCTATATATCATGTGTTGTATATTTCGTTTTTTTAAGTTACATTCTTTTTTAGAAAAATACCACTTAATGTATACTGTAATACGGATATCAAACCTCTTAACTTCATACACCTTACTAAATCTGTTTTTCTAAAAACAGATTTAAGTGTCTCTTTCAAACACCTATTTTCCCTATAATGTAATTTATTAATGTAATTTATAAGACTTTCTTCATCCATTTCCGGTCACGATTTTTCGATATAGTTCCTAAGACTCAAACAACTAACTGGAGGGACATGGACATGTGGGAGAAGTTGTTAATGCCGTTTATGATGGTGATGAGCAGATCATCATACAAACAGAAGTTTTTATTTATTAGTATTTTATTTGCTGTGCCACTTATTTATTTAACATTATCCTGGTTTCATGAAAAACAAATGGAAATCAATCATCTATTAAATGAACAGAATGATTTGGAGCAACTATCGCAAATTTGACGCTTATAGTGAGTGGGTAGATTTTGTTGAGACATGACCAAAACTAAGCAATAACTATCCCCCTATGGGGACAGCCGAGAGCTTTCAAGCTCATTCAGAGCTGGTTGCCAATGTTTTAAGCATAATGAAATTTGTTGCGGATTAGTCTGCCTTACTATTGGATAGCAATATTAGCTCTTACTATATGATGGATTTATTAGTTCGAGCTTCTACTCGAGACGAGTTAAGTGAGGTGGCCTCTGCTTTTAATGAAATGCAGGCTGCAGTCAGCCGTGTTCTTCATCAAAATCAGCTTATTGCCAATACAGTCATGGAATCTTCCAGCAGCCTGCTTATTGTAGCCCAGGAATCAACGGATGCGAGGGGACAAATAGCCGAGTTTGTACAAGTCTGTGCTGTTGCAATCAGAGCTGAATAAGTTTGTTTTACAAGCGCGATAAGCACATTTCAGTTTGAGTTTGTTATAAAAAGCTCATAATTCGAATCATATTGCTTAAATTCCAAAACTCCTTGCTTAAATATGGTAAACTATTTGCCGTCCACTCATTTTAGTTGTATCTTTGAAATATAATGTATGGACTGAGGCTGTCGCTGAATAGTGAGTAACAAAGTATAACGGTTGCCCTTAGGCCGTCGATTAACTGTGAATAAGCAAATAGCTGCAAAATTCAATCGTCACTACAAACAAAAATGGACTTCCGACCGCTGTTGTATGCAAATTTTTATTGAATTTCTCCTTATTAAGGTGAAAATTTCCATACAAAGGCGGACGCTAGCGCTTCTACAGTTCCATTTTTGCTTTCCGTGAGCTAGCATTTTGTTGTGCTCCAAGTTGCCCACAGTTAATAGACAGCCTCGCCCTAGCGGCTATTTATGCTAAAAAGTAACTTTTTGAAGTTTTACGGTTGCCACAGCGGCTATTTGCAAAAAATCAGTAGAAATTGTGCTGAAAGCACAAAATAGCCGCCGTCATGACCGTTAGAAAACAAAACACTGCAAATATCGGTGGTCAAGCGCTGTCGCAACCGTAAGAACGAAAAATAGAGAAAATGGCTTCTTCACATTTCACAATTCACGCTTACTTAACAGTCCGTAAGTGATACATCATAAGAGATACAAGATGGTTTAAAGGAGGTTCCATTCTGAGTTACGATCATATTTTACATGAATTAAAAACAGTTTGCCCCAATTTGTCCATCCATCTGTCAGAACAAATGGCTAAGCATACGTTTATCCGATTAGGCGGAGCTGCAGATATTTACGTACAGCCGACTGAGGTGCAAGAGGTTAGCCATATTGTGCGCATTGCTTATAATCATCAAATTCCATTAACCATTTTGGGCTTCGGCACCAATGTTATTATATCTGATAACGGAATCCGTGGAATCGTTCTGAACCTAAACTATTTGAATCAAATTAATGTCACAGAAAGCACCATAGTAGCTGGTTGCGGGGCAAGCATTATTCAAGTGTCGCGAACAGCGCGTGATCATCATTTGACCGGGCTTGAATTTGCTTGCGGTATTCCAGGCAGTGTCGGCGGAGCGTTAATGATGAATGCCGGGGCTTATGGAGGCGAGGTTTCCTACGTTCTCAAAAGCGCACAAGCACTAACTCAATCCGGTGAGTTACTTACTTTGCAGGAAGCAGATTTTCAATTTGGTTATCGATCCAGTGTGTTTGAAAAAGAGAAGTATATTGTGCTTGAGGCAACTTTTGTACTGGAAAAAGCCGAGCTTGCAGCCATTCAGGAGAAAATGGATATAAACACGACACTGCGTGAACAAAAGCAGCCTCTTGAGTATCCATCTTGCGGCAGCGTATTTAAGCGTCCTCCCAACCTGTTTGCAGGCAAACTTATTTCCGATAGCGGGCTAAAGGGTTTTCGAGTAGGAGGAGCTGAGGTTTCAACAAAGCATGCCGGATTTATCGTAAATATTGATCATGCTACAGCGACCGATTATTTGCAGCTTATTGCTCATGTTAAAAAAACGGTGAAGGAAAAGTTCGATGTTGAACTGGAGACTGAGGTTAAAGTTATTGGAGAGCCGTCCTCAAACAGCATACAGAAGCAATAAGTTATTGCTAGCAGCAATTGCTTGCGGCATTCGTTGAAATTAGGTTAAAATTCCAGTTTGTTTTATAATAAAACAGACGAAACTACGAGCTACTAAAATGATCAGAGTGGCTACGTTATTTCGTCTGTTTGCTATTGGCGTGTATTTGCAGTTTTCATTGGATGAAGTTACTTTTAAGCATAGTTAGGCGGCCTAATGAGGCTGCCGATTAACTGTCAATAAACAACTGGACAACTGATGTCTCTACTGTTCATTCGCAACAGCAATAGGGATTGCCCAGAAGATCAGTAGCACTGATTTCTTGGGCAATCCCTTATTTCTCTGGTATGTCTTATCTATTTGTGCTCTAATTTTTGTTTGTTGCAGTATAGCTTTCGGTTACGAAGTTTTAATTTGCAGAGCCGAGATATTGAATCCCCCTGGCTGTAATGAGCCAAATCCAAACATGCCATGTGCAAATGAGCTGTCTCTGCATTCCAGTACGTTTTCTTCATTAATATAGAGTGTGAAATGATCGCCTTCTGCTACTATCTTCAATCGATATTCTTCGCCGTGCCGCCAATTATATTTGGCGCTTGCCAGACGCTCGCAGCCGAAGTTTTGCCGAATAAACGATACTGTTCCCTCTCCGTCAAAGCCAGCCAAATAGTGACGTTTAATGCCCTGTGCGCGGACAATTAACATATGACTGTTACCAGACAGTGGCTTAATCGTTGTTTCCAGCTCTATATTTCTAGCGTAGTAATTGCCCGAATAGGCGGAGCAGTCGCTCTCAGAAACGCAATGGAGCACGTTATCCTGCAGCTCCCAGCTCCCTCTGTGCTGAGAAAATGGTGTAATCGAGCCAAATTCTTTGTATTGTTTGGAAAAATCAATACTATACTCAGCCGCTCCTGTTACATGAAAGCTTCCTAAGAACAGACTGCCAATTGCCCGATCAAGCAATGGCGACGGGCTTTCGATTACCCAGCCAAGCTCATCTATAACAGCACCATTAGTATCGGGAATTGTAAATTCGACTGTTGTCCACTCTCCATGAACAGGTGTTGCTTTATCCAGCTTGATGTCTGCTTTTGTAAAGGTATCACGTACATAAGGAGTGAGTGTGATCGGCTCACCTTCCCATTGATCCACATAAAATTTCGCTGTTACCTTCTGCCCGGCGCAAGCAAGCGGCGCGAAGGTTGGTTTATATTTCTCGTCGTTGAATTCCTCTCGCCGGTAGAACGGCTTGAAGTAAAGCTTGCTGCTATCGCCTGTAACCATTCGATCAACAACGATTTCTAGCGCCCCTCTGCTATCTGTTGTAAATTTGTTAGAATGGCGGACTACAGGAGTTTTGAAGGGATTGCTTGTTCGAAAGCCGTGTGTCGCCCCTGGCAAATCGAAATCAAAATATACTTCGCCTGGCTTCACCCGCTCTACAAGATCAGCAGGGGCATCCACACCATTCATCCGGTAACCAAGCAATGCCAACTCCTTCGAAAATGTCGGAAAGTCTACCAGATTCAAATAGCCTGATACGCTAGATGCCACAATAAAATCATTGATTGGTTTGCGATAATGCTCAGGTATGCCGTCAATACCGACCAATACACCGATTATCGTGCCGACATTGCCTGCATTGCAATCCGTATCCCAGCCGCACATTGAGGCAATTTCCACCGTTCTTGCCAAATCTCCCGCCCCGTACAACAGGGCAAGCACACAGATGCCCGCATTCGGAATAATGTGGCAAACCCCTGTATATTTGTCGTATCCCCAATGATCCTCAAGGTATTGGCGGCATGCCCGGAAATCATTCGGATTACTGCGGTGAAAATCGATAACAGCCTGTACGACCTTTGTATAGGTAGAATCAGCAGGTATGACGCTAAGACTGGCTGCAATGATTTCGTCAATCGTTTTTGCTTCGAATGCTTTGGCGATGCAAGCCGCCATAAATCTTGCACCATACAGACCGTTGCCGTCATGAGAAACGCTCGCTGCCTTTTGAGCATAATCAGCCGCTTTCTCAATCTGTCCCGGAAACAGCAGCCCCCAAGAATCAATAAATATTTGACCGCCGATTTGCTCTGCCATCTCAAGTCCGTTAGTTTCTATAGCACCGGATAGGGGGGCAGGAATGCCTTTCTGCAAATTAACATAGGCTCGATGCTCGGTACTAATATTTTCGCCGCCCCACCAGAACATACCAATGCCTTCTCTGGCGTAATTGAGCCACGCCTTCCCCACATCTTCAGGTTCCAGTTCACGATTCACTGCATCATCATACAGTGCGCGAACAAAAAATACCGGTCCATTCGCATCATCATCTGCCGAGAACGTTCTGTAATCTTTTACATAGCCCCTAATATCACCATATACATCGCGAATACGATCATGCGTCCAAGCGATCGGCTCAATCGGAGCGCCTAACCGAATGCCGATATTCATCCCAATAAAGCCCGCATAAACTGTTTCCACATATTGTTTAGGTATCATTTCTCTCCACTCCTAGCAGCAAATCTATTTTTAACGAAGCATTATTGAATGATCTGTTCTCTTGCTTGATGCGCCTGCAAATCCTCGGAAATAATAGCAGCTGCCACCTTGCTGAATTGATCGGCAATCTCGTATAAATCAAATCGGTTCACTTTGTTCAACTGCTCAATATCTTCTGAACGTATGACCGCTGAACCATATAACGCTCCTAGAATAACGCCTGCCATCACTCCGATGGAATCGGTATCTCGTCCCGAGTTGACCCCATCAGCAATGGAGCGGTAATAATCGCCATCATTCAATACGATAAAGGCAAGTGCCATGGGCAGTTCCTCGATTGACCATAGCCGGTTCGGCGTATAATGATTGCTCGGCACGCCAACCTTATCAATATGGCGATTCACATCATCGCCCATTGGAGAATATTTGGACATAATCGATTGAAATACTTCAATTACTTTGTCCATATTATCCCGCTCCGGACGCAGCTCTCTTGCCGCTTCGGTCATCTCCGCAATCGCAAGCTTCGTGCCATCCTTAGCCAATGCAATTGCTGTGCTCACAATCCCCTCTATCGTAGCTCCCGGCTCAAATGCTTTTGCGACACATGCAGCGAGCACCCCTGCTGCTTCCAAGCCGTAGCTGCATTGATGACCCATCGCGAATAAAATCGCTTCATCATAAGCAGCCTTCGGATGCCCGGCATTGACAATACCTATCGGGGCGATATACATCGCCGCCCCGCAATTGACCATATTGCCGATACCGCCTTCGCGCGGATCGCAGTTGGCTAACACATGACGCATAAAAATATATTTTTCCGGATAGAACAATCGGTCCATAATAAAGGTTTCCTGATTCAGCTCTGGCACATAGGTTTTGCGAAAAGCAATTTCCTTCACGAATTCATTGCCCATATCATAAGCGTCCAAATGTCTTCGCTCTGTGTTGTACACATTGATAAGCGCAATGGTCATTAATGTATCATCAGTAATGATTCCATCGCCCCTCACCCTGCCGAAGCGCGCCTCCGCCGGCCAGTCGATTTTGTGCCAGCGAGTCATTAATGACTCTACTCGTCCATACTGCGACTTGATCTGTTCATACGTCAGTTTCTCAATTGGCGCTCCCATCGCATCTCCAAGCGCTGTAGAAGCAACAACACCTCTTACTCTGTCACGAAATGAAGTCATGTATAATCTCCTTACTTGATGTTTTCATTCGCATATTTTGTAATTTCAGCACCGCCAGCCGCATTCCAAGCCTCTACGAATTTATCAAATTCGGACAAATCCTTTTTACCTGTAATAAAATCGGTGGAATACTCTTTGTACAAATTGTTCATCGCATCCCAGTTAGCAATATATTGCTCTGGAATAATAAAGCTGTTATCTGCTGAATAAAAATCAGAAGCCGCTTGCAACGATAGAGAACCAGGCTCGCCAAGCAACGGCGTTTTCAGCGGAATTTCCGAATTGATTTCAATCGGCTCCCAGAAACGCGCATACCAATCCGTGTAATACTTGTCGCTCAGCTCAATCTTGCCGTCAACAATTGTGTAATGCTCATTTTCAAAGCCAAGTCTATCAAGCATTTGACCTTTCGGGCTAGCCAAGTAATCGAATACTTTGAAAGCTGTATCCTTATGCGCAGACTGAGAAGAAATAGCCAAGCCGCGCGATTCCTTCGTGACATCTGTCGCTCCGAAGCCCTGCGATTTTCCTTTGGCAGGAGGCAGTACAACAAGACTAGCTCCGTCGCCATTCAGCTCCTTCATTCTGCCTTCATACAAGTCGATAATTTTGCCAGCTGTTCCTGTAATAACTGCCGCTTCTCCCTTGTAGAAAGCATCCTCTTTCGTATCCCATTGCTTCGTTATAAATTGAGGATCAAGCAAGCCTTCTGTGTACAATTTATTGTAGAATGCCAGTTTTTCTTTTTCATTTTGCGATACTTTGGCAAATTCATAACTGCCATCGTCTTTTTTCAGCCATGTCTGCTCCAGCCCAAATGCCGCGTTAAACATAAAGTTGATTTCTGCAATATCTCCCGCAGCTGTCAATGCATAGTTAGGTTTGCCGCTGCCCGGCTTTTTCTCTACAATTTCCTTGAAAAATGCATAGTAGTTATCAACAGTCGGATTTTCCAGCAACGCTTTGGAACTATCCATTGCGTTCAGCCAATCAGCGCGAACAACCGGCGTTTTAGGTGCGAGCGGCTTAATCCAGAGCAAGTAAGGGTAGCTTTCCATTCTTGTTTGGTTATGCGGCATAATCATATTTTTCAAATGCGTCGATTTCTCAATATAAGGGGTCAAATCCTCAAGCAAGCCTTGATCCGATATAAGCTGGTCGCCGCCCTGGAAGTAAATAATATCTGGAATGGTACCGCCAAGCAGCAATAAATTAAGGTTTTCCGAATAGCTCCCTTGTGCAACATCAACTAGCTCAAACTTGACATTCAAGCCTTCATCCTGTTGTAGCGCCTTCTCTAAATTTTGAAAAAACTTGACGGATACAGGATTTGTCGATCCTTCGTCCTTATAGACGATTTTCAAGGTTACCGGATCAGTATTAGCATTTTCACCAGACCCACTGCTTTCTGGAGCCGAAGACGGTTTTGTTTCAGGCGTATTTGTTTTGGACGAACATGCAGCCATAACAACCGTTAGCATGGCGATAATAAGCACTAAGCTAATCTTTTTCATATTTTTCAATCTCCCCTTGTTATAAAATAATGTTTTTGTACGTTCCTCTCTTGCTATCCTCTCTTATCCTCTCTTGCAGTCTTCCCCGTTAATCCTTTACCCCTCCCTCAAGCGCCCCTTTGGCGTAATATTTTAAAATGAAGGGATATAAAATTAACAGCGGCACAATGGCGATCATAATTGTACCTGCTTGCAGAGAAGCAAAGTCAAAAGTAATCGAGCTGTCGAATAATCCATTTTGCGAGCCTAGTATTGACGTATTGTCCTTGCGGACAACAAACTGTCTAAGCACTACTTGCAGCGGCCATTTGCTCGGTTCAGAAATATAAATCGTCGCTCTGAAATACTCGTTCCAGCGAAATACTCCGTAGAACAATCCCATCGTTGCCAAGCCCGGCTTCGACAACGGCAAGATCATGCCCGTATAGATACGCAAGTGGCCGGCGCCATCAATACGTGCTGCTTCCAAAATTTCTTCTGGAATATCTTGAAAAAAGCGCATGAGAATGAATAAATAATACACATTAACTGCTTTGTACAAAATTAAAGCGTTAAAGCTATTCATTAAGCCAAGGTCTTTGACCAGCAAATACTCTGGAATAAGCCCCGGTTCAAAAACCATTATGACAATTAAAAAGACAATAACTACATTTTTCCCAATAAAATTCGTTCTTGCCAGTACATACGCTGCCATCGAGGTAAGCAGCAAGCTAAGCGCTGTGCCCACACTCGTAATCCAAATCGAGTTCATGATACTGCCTGTAATTAACGGGTTGGAAAAGAGCAGTTCATAGTTAATAAGCGAAAAGCCCTTTGGCAAAATGTCCAGACCATCCATCAAATGTGCCTTATCCGGATCAGTAAACGATAGCGCAAGCAAGTTCAAAATCGGAACCAAAACCGTTAATGTCGCCAAAAACAGGATGGAGTAGATTATTATTTTTGATAGTTCGAGTCGTCTCATCTGCTAATCCCCCCTACCAGACACCCTTGCCCGAAATTCGTTTTGATAAAAAATGTGTTCCCAGTATAAGCACAATACCAATCGCGCCCTTGAACAAGCTGGCTGCTGTCGCATAGGCAAACTGTCCATTGCCAATCCCGATACGGTACACATAAGTATCCAGAATATCTACAACGCTAATGATTGAATCGTTCATAAAGTTGAAAACCTGATCAAAGCCTGCATTCATAAAGAAGCCCAGGTTCAAGATGAATACGGTTACAACTGTGCTATACAAATGAGGTAGCGTAATATATCTCATCTGCTGCAATTTGGTAGCGCCATCAATCTTGGCGGCCTCATACAAACCGGGGCTAATTTTCATAATGGCAGCCATATAAATAATCGAGTCCCAGCCAGCGCTTCGCCAAACTTCGGATACAACGAAAACCCAGCGAATATGCTCCTTGCTTGTCATATAGTCGATAGACGGAATATGAAAGAAATTTGCAATCAAATTGACTCCGCCATCTTTCGGATTTAGCAAGCTGATCCAAATTCCCGCAATAACCACCCATGATAAAAAGTGAGGCAAATAAACAACGGATTGTACGTATTTACGGTATTTGGAGCTTCGCACTTCGTTAATCAGCAAAGATAGAGCAATCGGTATCGGGAATACGAACACAATTTTCATTAAACTGATAATGATTGTGTTCCCAAGCACAGTTGTGAACGCCGGGGAGCTGAACAGCACATTGAAGTGCTTCCAGCCGACCCATACATGATCGCCCAATATGCGATAATCCTGAAATGCGAGCTTCATGCCATAGAGCGGAATCAAATGAAAGATAATAAAATAAGTGAGCGGAAGAGCAAGCATGCCGTAAATAATCCAATCCTGCCGCAATCGTTTTATTACTCTCATACATTCACCTCCATCGTGTCGATATTCAGAAGCATTAATGGAGCATGCTGTTGTGCTCCGTATACATCGCGATCTCCTACAGTACCAGAAGATATTTGACGAGAAATTGTTATCTTAAAACCAAGCGCCTGATCAAAAAAAACAAGATGATGGATTTGCTCCTCGCTAATTCCGTAAAGATGAGCAATCGTTTCTTTTGTAATTTTCCCTGATTGCTTCACCATTAAATACCTGTCTGCGGAATCAAATAATACATCAAGCGTCAGCTCAAAGGGGCCGGAGTTTTTGCTTCGCAACACTTTAGCCAACTCACCTAGCTTAGCCATTACTCCCCTCCCCCTTCCAGATGCTCCAATTGAAAATGATTTTGCGACATCTCCATTAAATGATATACAGAAAACTCATACACCGGTCCGAATTCCACATCGCTTGGCGCAAACGGAAATGCCAAATTACCAGCTGTTGATTTGCGTCCTTCATAACCATAATGCAAAAAGGTGGAACGCACCGTTGCGCATATACTATTCGCGAGCTCTTGTGTCTTCGCAACCACTTCGAACATAACCCCTATCTCATGACCGCGGAATGTTTCCGGCTCCTTGCTGCCAAGCACACCATTTATGCCATAGTTATAAAAATGAATATTGTAGTCGGACTTAGGGATATCGTTATAATACTCCTGTGCACCTGAGCGAACATATCCTTCAATTTCTTCCAGCCTGTCAATTAAAAGCGGATCTCTAATCCCTGCTACAACAAAGGTGCGATAGGCTACTCGTCTGGCGCCTTCCAGCTTGACAAAATATTTGTCAGCGGGCAAATAGCGGCTGCCTGTGACGCGAACAACACCCTCTGCAATTTCTTCAAACCGGCAAAGCTCCAGATCGAGCGTAAATCCCGGACCATGCAACAGATAAGGATGTTCTTTTTCATAAAAGGTATGCGCTGCAACGCTTATTGGACTGCATCTTCTCGCCGGATTCATCGATTGTACTAAGAAGGAATCATCCGTAATAGTGCCGAGAATACTATCCTTTGTCGTCCCCGGCTCAGCACATAGAGCACCGCACTCCAATATTTTTCCAAGATGATAAGAAAGTCCGGCATCCTTCCCATAATAAATTCCAATGGCAGCAAATGGCGATGGATCGTAAGCACGCCCGCAAATAATAATTTCTCCGCCTTGCTTCAGCGCTTCAACAATAGGCTCATGCCCCATCTGTCCTACAATGCTGTTCGTTTCCTTAATCGCTGCTTCATCCAACAAAGGAATATTGGGGCTGAGCGACTGTATGCGCCCTTCTTGCTTCGCCTGCAGTACCTCATCTTGCGCAAAATCTGCCCAAATCACTGTAATTTTTGCTTTCAGCGAGCGTTCTTGCAATATTTCTTGAATAATGTCCAGCGTCCACTCCACATGCTTTTTTGCACCGGAGCCACCAGCTGATCCTATAATAATCGGAATGCCGCGCGGCACACCGTTAGCAATAATAATATCGAGATCCTTTTTGGCTGCTCGCTTGCTTACGATCGATACGCCAGCGCCCAGCTTATGGGGTCCTGCGTCTGTCGAGCCCGCATCTACCACAATGCCATGAAGCTCATGCTGCATGCCATTTAGAAAGGATTGCTCCGGAAAACCATAACCGAGCATGCCGCACGGGGATAAAATTCGAATGTCTCTGTTCATTCGCGACCACTCCTTCATTCATTCCAGATACTATACACTTTGGATTTCTGGGTAACTGGGTCACCCAGTTTTATTAAAAAAAGGGCAGGTTACCCTTTTACGCCTGCATAGTTCATTTGTATATTTTCTTTTACTTTGCTCAAATGATTGAGCAGCGCCAGTCTTGCCTTGACCGGATCGCGTTCTTTAATCGCTTGCAAAATAAGCAAGTGCTCTTCGTAAACTTCACTTTTTCTGCCTGGAATAGCAGCTGTTTTATTCAACGTCCGTTGAAGCAAATCCATATGCAATTCAATCATATTGAGCAAAACAACATTGTGGGTAGCTTTGGCAATTGACAAATGAAACGCCTGATCTGGCTTCGAGCGATCATCTGCATCCTTATCAATCTCTCCCCATTTGGCAAAAGCCGCCTCGATCTCGGCAATATCTTCTTCCGTTGCCCGCTTGGCTGCCAGTTCCACAATCCCAGTCTCGAACAGCTCTCTTGCTTCAAGCAACTCTATGATGGTTGCCCGTTCGATATTGTCCATAATTCTGTTCTTATCTTCGATGACATCCAGCGCCTTGCTCAAATAACGTCCGCCGCCAGGTCTCGCGTCAATGAGCCCCTCGCGCTCCAATATACGAAAAGCTTCGCGCAGCGTACCGCGACTAATACCGAATGATTGAGCCAGCTCCCTCTCCGTTGGCAACACATCGCCAGGGGAAAGATTACCTTCCAGAATAAGATTTTTAATCTGCTCAATAACATCCTCATACACTCTGTGGTACTTAATCTTCTTAATGCTCATTTGCGACACTTCACTTTCAAAAGTACATTTGCAACAACTGGGTCATCCACTTAACCACGATATTAGAATAATCTCTTTTCTCTGAGCTGTCAACAGGTTAAAATCGCTTTCATTTTCTAATTGACAGATTTATCAATTCGTATTAGCATAAATTCGGATAACTGGATCACCCAGTTTTCTCGTATTCTCTTTACTCACACCTAATTACTGGAGGGATATTTATGTTTCGCAGTATGTCAAAATTTCTTTTTGTGCTGTTAACATCCATAATGCTTATCGTGCCTACCGTTCATTTTACCCCCGTTCTTGCCGCACAGCAAACGGAACGCACAACCAAAGTTGTTTCTTTTGTTTCAAACGCGCTTGTCAATGATTCTACCTTAGATAATAATGAACTAACTTACAAGATTTACATACCCAAAGGGTATGATGACAATCGCACCGAAGGCTATCCTGTGCTCTACTTGCTTCATGGCAGCCATGGCAATGAAAAGGGCTGGGATGATTTTTGGGAGACACTTGATGCAATGATTGAAAACGGTTCCATCGAACCTGTTCTTGCCGTAGTTCCTAGCTCAGGCAACAGTTATTGGGTTGACTCTGAAAAATTCGGTGCGTACGAATCTGCAGTTACAAAGGATTTAATCGCCAAAATTGATCAGGATTACAATACCATTCCTGAGCGGACTGGACGTTATTTGATGGGATATTCCATGGGTGGATACGGGGCACTGCGATATGCAATGGCATATCCCGAACTATTCAAGGCGACCACCTTGCTTAGCCCGGCTATTCAAAATGAAGAGCCTCCCTCCACTTCCGGAGCAGTAGAACGTGGAGCCTTCGGTGTCCCATATGATCCATCCCTTTGGACAGCTAAAAACTATCCTACAGCGATACAAAGCTATGTCAAGCAACCCTATAGAGTTCCTGTTTATATTTTTGCTGGAGACGATGACTGGAACCACCTGAGCGAGAAGGAAGATCTGCCTGCCGATGCTTACAAATACAATATGGAGGTTCAGGCTGTACAGCTCTATCAAGAGCTTCACCGTACAAATCTTTTTGACAAGCCGTTTGACAAATGGGAGGATGTCCCCAGCAATCCCGCCGAGCTGCGTATTATAGATGGTGCACATGATTCAGGTCTCTGGAAAATTGGGTTTAGAGAAGGGCTTCTCTACATGTTTGGCAAATCCGAAAGTGAAAGTCTAAGCCCTAAATATGATATCAGTCATTATAATGCTGTGCAGAAAGGAATCGTCTCTACTCAGTCAGTTAAACTAGCAAGTCTAACTTCAGAGACAGTCGTTGGGGATACGTTGAGCTATAATCTTTACTTGCCTCATGGCTATGATCAGGATGCCCCAACCCGTTATCCTGTTATATATCTGCTGCATGGTAGCGGAGGTACAGCAACAAGCTGGAACAAATTTTGGCCCATTCTCGATAAACTGATTGAGGACAAAAAAATACCGCCAGTTATCGCAATTGCCCCAGTGAGTGGCAACAGCTATTGGGTAGATTCTGACAAGTTTGGAGCTGTGGAGTCTGCCATTATTAACGATCTGATTCCCTTTTTAGATAGCAGCTACAAAACGATTCCTACACGTAAAGGACGCGGACTTGTTGGCTTTTCAATGGGAGGCTATGGCGCGCTTCGGTATTCACTTGCTTACCCCAATCTATTCGCAGCTACAACACTACTAAGTCCTGCCATTCAATATGGAGAGGCACCTGCTACTTCCGGAGCTGTGGAGCGCGGTTCATTCGGAGAACCATTCGATCCAAGTCGTTGGGATGAGTTGAATTATCCAAAAATGCTTGCATCCTATGCGGCCCAGAAAGAGATTGTTCCAATGTATATCTATGCAGGTGATGATGATTGGAATCATCTGAGCGAGAAGGAAGATCTGCCAGCTGATGCCAATAAATACAACATGGAAGTTCAAGCTGTTACTTTATATCAGCATCTGCATCGGGCTAATCTATTCAATCTTCCTTTTGATAAGTGGGAAGATGTTCCTGGAAGTCCTGCTGAGCTTCGCATCGTTAATGGCGGACATGATACAAATGTTTGGGGTTCCGGTTTTGAACAAGGATTGGTTTATATGTTCAATAATGGTTTACAATCGCCAATGACAGATAATGATCCTAAGTTGAAACCCTTCACATTAAAGGACGGGACGCTAAACCGTACAAGCGGGGTGTCAGCAACAGTAACCGTTGCTCGAACAGTAGGCGCAGCTGACCATATTGGAAACGAGGTGATTGTGTTCGCGCTTATGAAAGGACAGGAGCCTGTCAGCCTCGTCGCTGTCAGCCAAAATATAGCTGAGTCGGAGCAATTAACTGCGCATTTCAACGTTAACGGTAATGATTACTCTGTCCATGTGTATGTTGTTGATCGTTATGACAACAGTTTTGAAAATATCGGCAACTCACTGGCAGCACCGCTAACCTTGCAATAGCAATGCTGGTAGTATATATTAATAAGTTTTTCATTGAAAGCGAGGTAATCATATGCAACATACAAAATGGATTTGCTTTCTGTCACTTATGCTTTTGATCTGCTTGGCGATCGAAGTGCCCGCAGCTGCAGCTGCGCCTGCTCCAGAAGTCCACTCTGTGCAATGGTCTAAACCGACAAACAAACGAGCTGGAGAATTCGTCAACTTGTCCGGTTCCTCCACTTTGGAAGAAGTTATCATCAAGGTGATTCGACCAGATCAGACGATTTTTCACTTTGCGATTGTGCCTGTATCTAATGGTATATTCACACTAAATTTCAAATTGCCCCAAGATGCACAACAAGGTATTTATAAAGTAGTGGCAGGAAAAGAAGAAATCATTGCGGTTGAACAGTTTGTTGTAGCGGCTTCAACCAACAATGAGGGAACATCAGAGCCACAAGTACCATCACCGCAATTGGAGGGGATTAAGCTTAATGGTCGGGCTCTCACTCCAACAACAACTGATAATATTGATGGCGTAACTATACTAGGAGCAAGCGTTCCATCTGATCTGCTAAGTAAAGCTATATCCCAAGCAGCAGAATCCAATCCTGACTTGCCGACTGTAGTATTCACTGTCACAGGCTATAGCATTGGAAAAACCGGCTGGAAAATTGAACTGCCAATAGATGTTCTTGTCGATGCCGCATCAAGTACGCCAGCAGCCGTTATTGTCGTTAAAGGAGCCGATATGTCCTACTCTTTGCCGGTTGCTCATGCAAACTTGCTGGCAGGTCTTCGGAAGTTTACAGCTGATACGCAAAAGGGATCACTTGTTATTGAAATCAAACAAATACCCGATCACATTAAGAAAAAAATGATTGCTGCAGCCAAGTCCTCTGCCTCCGAGTTGCTTCATGAAGGCTATCTATTCAGACTATATATTGATGGAGCTGAACAGACCAAAGATATTTCAGGGGCTGCTGGCGTGAATGTTTCCCGTACCTTAACAGTGAATGGCACAATCGACCCTAGCACGGCTACTGCTGCGCTATTTGACAATGCAACAGACACTTTTCATTTTATGCCGTCCATTTTCAAGGCAGTTGAAGAGAATACCATAGCCCATATCAAAACTGACATAAATGGTATTTATGTTATTACTGCAAAAAAGGCAACATTTATCGACCTTACATCGCATTGGGCAAAAACAGCTATTGATGCTTTAGCTGCCAAAGGGATCGCAATGGGAAAAAGCTCCCGAGCATTCTTACCAGATGACCAGATCACTCGCGCGGAATTCACCGCGCTGCTTGTACGGGTGCTGGGCCTAAATAATAGTTCCTCCGTGTCAAGCTCAACATTCTTGGATGTGCCTGGCGCCGCTTGGTATACCGCATCCATAGCTATAGCTGAAAAAAAAGGGCTTATTAAAGGCAAGGGCTCAAACCTTTTTCTGCCTGACAAGCCGATTACAAGAGAAGAAGCAGCGGTTCTAATCGTCCGAGCTTTGGATTTAACTGGTTTGCAAACTACACAAACAGACAGCACTGTACTCAACTCATTTATAGATAACAATAATATAAGCGACTGGGCACGCCATGCTCTAGCTTATGCAACACAAAAAAATATCGTTAAAGGGTATTCTGATGATCGTATCATACCTCAAAACTTCACTACCCGTGCTCAGGCTGCCAGTATGATTATGAGAATGCTGCAGCATGCAGAATGGATCAATTGAACTTCCTTTACCGTTCATCTACAAAAAGCCTTTGGCATACTCTTTAACTAGAGTAAGCCAAAGGCTTTTGTAAAGGCTCTTTTCTGAAATATTGTCGTTTCGAAATGATTGGTACGTTTATTATTTAACTTAATTTCGAGAGATGACTATTCTCTTGGCTCGTGACCAATAATCTCCTTTCTATCCGCATCAATGTATATTCCAATAGGACCTAGCATCTCGTCCTGAGTAGTATTAAATATAACTCTGTAGACATTTGTAGAGTTATTTTCTAGTCCTATCAATTGTAGCTTAGACTGTTCGATTTGTTCGATTTTGGCTCTTTCCCAGTTATTTTCTACAACTTTCTTCTCCTTATTTGAAAGGCTATCCCATGCGATTTCCTTCAGTTGTGTTAGCTCATCTTTAATAAGGTTTTCATGATCTTTTGAACAGCCACCCGAAAATAAAACTAGTACCAATATTACGGATATAATAACTTTTTTCATGTGAGTACCTCCGCAATAGATAAAATGTAAATATTCCAATGTTATGATTTCATGGCGGTCATTCGGATTGCCATTTATGCTAGATTCCTGGAGGCATCTAATCTGGATCGGCGAGCATGCTGCCGAATATGATGTAAAGCTTATCTCGTTCTTATCGCAACATCTTCATTAATATATATTCTTTTTCGATTATTTTTATAGTATGATAGGACTCTTCAGCCACTGCTTTGTTTAAGTTTCTGCTCCAATTATAAGTAATTAAAGCCTTCCACAATGCCCATCCTCTGGCACGGTTCCAGGTACCCTCATCAATCTTCAATGTATTCTTAAATACCTCTCTACTACTATCATCAAAAAATGTCCACCCCATCACAGCATCACAGGACGGGTCTCCGACTCCTAGAATTCCAAAATCAATAATAGCCGTCAAGCGTCCATCCTTAACTAAAATATTGCCCGGCGCAATATCACCATGAATCCAAACCAGATTTCCGTTCCAAGCGGAGTGCAATGCAAGCTGCCATATTTCATTTAAAAGCGGTATGTCTAGAGCGTCCTTATTCTGTTCAATGGCATCTCTTGTCTCTTGATCGTAAACGGAGAGACTTCCGCCTCTATAAAAATTATGCTTCCCGGCTACAGGACCATCACTAGCATCAATCCGTTGAAGTTCAATTAAAAATGTAGCCAAATCCTTTGCAAATTGGCTCAGATCACTAATATTATTAGAGCTCAATGTCTCTCCATCTAACCACATATTGACCGACCATGGGAAGGGATAATCTTTACTGGGTTTTCCTTTTGCCAAAGGTGTTGAGATAGGTATAGAAAGTTGCTCAAATAACTTGGACAGCCATCGTTGTTCTTTCTCCACTTGTGGAGCATATTGCTCAGCACTAGGCAGCCTCACACTCATATCTTCCCCTAAATGAAAAGTCCTATTGTCATTTCCGCTATTTTTTACAGGCCTGATCTCCAGGTTTGACCATTCAGGAAACTGTTCAATTATTAATCTCTTAACTAGATTCACATCGATATTAACCAATTCGTGCACCTCTTTAAAATAATTAGCTCCGATTAACGATGAATCAATTTCCGAATCTCATCATCAACAATTCTTGTATCCCAAGGGGAGAAAAATACATTTGTACCATCATCGACTAATGTAAAATCATAAGCAAAGGACTCATCAGTATAAAAGATCATTTTATAATATGTCGGATCGCTCCCATTGATTTGAGAGCTGTAGTTTTGAATATCCTTTCCGTTTTCCAATAGCATAATAAATTGTTCTTTATCGCTTTTGTAGAGAGTCCTGTAAGGTTTTGTTTCATTATAATGATAGAGTTCTACTTGCTCGACTTTGTCTTTAGGTACGTCTTTATAGTGGTGCGTCATTGTTTTTGCAAACTCATCGCTAGCATATAATCTGTAACCTCCAATTTTGGTCACATCTTCTGCGGCGATAATTTCATTTTCCTCAAAGCCCTTAACACGATAAAGTTTTGTTCCGATTTCTAAAAATGAAGCATCTCCTGATTTTGTCTTATATTTGGAGTTGGTCACGACATCCGCCACTTTAAAATTTACTTCTCCAGCAACCTGATTGGTTACATCATTCGGATCCTTAATCACATGTTGATACAATCCAGTATATGAAATGCCATTTAGTTTTACGAAATCCACCCAGTCAATTACTGAATTTCCTGGAAACAAACTCTTTTTCATACTCGAACATCCACTTAGTAATACAACGACAACCATTAAAATCATTAATTGTTTCACAAGACACCTCCTTTCATTTAGACGAGTACTAATGTATATTTGTTCCTTTTTTATGCTTAAAAATAACATATTAACCAATTTCATTATATCCTGCAGTTGATTTATAGGAATAGGGGGATGCTAACGTGGTCTGCTTTCAGATCTTTAGCCTTGAGGTTGGGTGGCTTTCGCTTACCACAATCTACGAAAAAGCAGCCATAGGCGAAAGAAACAAAGGAGTTAAGCACTTGCAAGTCGCTTAACTCCTTTTCCATTCTAATATTTATGATTTCTGGGAATAAGATAAACCCAAATCTTCTTGAATTGTTACTTTTGGGACATTTTCTTTCGATATCACCACTTTAATTGAGCGTGGCCAGTCATGATATCGAATTTTTCTGAACTTGATATTGAAAGGCTACCACCTAGAGGAATTGATACTGAGACACTTACATATTTCCCTTTTATTTGATGCGCATAATGAGAATAGGCATCAATAACAGTTGCAACACTATTATTTGCTATAAAATCGTATTGCATATAACCTCTAGTAGTGATTTCATCGGCTGTAGGACCAAACCTAGGATAATATGGATATAAAAGCGACCATGTGTCCATGATATAAGCATATCCACCAATATCTCTTTTAGTAGCAGGGGTACCTAAATCTTTTGTTGTTGTTTCACCTTTGCCCTTTGTTTCGTATTGAAAATACGCACTTTCAGAGCCAGGTACAGGAGAAAAGTTTGAATTCAATCCAATTGAGAAAACATCGTCTGCTCTTTCATTACGTGGTACCTTTAACCAATGAAATCTGGCAGAAACATTTCCCTCAGTTGATGAAGTTTTGCTAATATAGGTTTCTAATTTAAGCCAATTTTCTTGGATGCAATCATAACCGTTTGAAGATTTTGTTTGAATTGCTGGCTGATTGAGAGAGAGTTCATATTCTATTTTTGTTGCTTTAGTTTGAGATATCTCTTTAGGGTCTTCCGGATCAGACATATCATATTCAAATTTGAAATATGTCTCAGTCTTAGTTGAATTTAATATCTGGTAACTATTCTTATAATATTTCTGAAGATCTTCATATGATAAATCATTTACGAAATCTTCTGAAAACATGTATTTTTCCAATATAATTTCTTTCATTTTTGCATCGGATACTGAATTCATACCGTTTCTCATCTCCCATTATCAATTAATATTTTCTTTTTTTCTTTTGCTCTCGTTTGCTTTTTGATGACATATGTCTTTGAGAAAACCGTAGGCTGAAATAGAGCTTGGGACTCATTTCCTAATCTATGGAAACGTTCCTATGATCGCACCTTGGATATCACCATTCCCTCGACGGTTTACCCTCTCATGTCACACTGGGTCTATGCCCTACAGTTCCTCGTTCTCCCTCTCCAGGGTGGACGTCGCTTATATCCTCCTTTACTGGGGCATTTCGCTTCACCTAAGTAATACAATTGCGCTTTAGTTCAAACAATAAACAGATATAAAACATAAATTTGGAAATAAATCTATTTAATATTTAATATATCCTATTTCAGAATTGATCAAGTTATGTTTTTTATTTTTACGAAATCTTTATTTAAGATATTCAATCGAGATGTCCGTCACTTCAAAAGCCTTACAGCTTTTTGGCTTTAGTAAGGGATAAATCGATTTCGGATGAGAAACAGGCTTTGATCTGTTCAGTGTCTGACATCCGGGTAAGATCAACCCATGTTGTTCTTTAATAACTGAATATATAGAGTTGGAACAACCCGAAGTAACGCTCAGGTGACGACAGGTTGCTCTCGTCGTGTAGTTGAGAAGCTCCCGCTTCAAGGCGTTAATCTAAGTGGTGAGTAGTTCACTGATTACAAGCACAAAGAAAATTTCCATGAAATCCATCCACCTACTATACTCCTTATTCTAGCGCCTTAAGTTCTAATAATAGGTTTTCCATAGACCTCATGAGTCGTAAACCAGCTAATAAATTACCTTGTAAAATACCTGTTAGTTCACATTGTTATACTAGAAATGGTATGATGTTTTTGCAATTCCCCCTACTTGTTCCTCGTTTAGACACAATACTCACCTCCATTTTAAGTTTCCGCAAAACGCACTGTAACGAGTTGCTCGTTTGTTTTAACTTTCCATTTCTAAACGACGAATGGCTTCACCCTTGAAAATTAAGGGCGAAGCCATTCCTAATAAGTTGTTTTTGAAAATCTATCGATAATAATTACAAATGCTAACCTAAAACATGTACATAAATGCTTGAATAATAATGTATGGATTTAACGATTTGAATCATACTTGTCTCAAGAGAGAGAATATGTATATCACGTTGAATGTTCAATCGCAAGAGGGCACAAAAGGTTAAACAGAAAATCAGTTTTTTATACATTTATCCCCCTCCCTGAAAAATCCATTTAATAACAAGACGTTATAGACATGACTTAAATTGCGTTATACTGACCGATAGCTGAACGAGGCTGCCTATCATCTGCGGCAGCCTCGTGGTGTATTTATTGAGCTATCGTTACCCGTTAGCGTCATCTACTTTAGGTGACAAGGTCATCTTATCGTCTGGTAAATGAGACCTATGGCTCCAGAATCGAATGTCTTGTTTTCGATAAGTTTAAGATTGATTCTCTCCTTGAAGCCTTGGAATAACGGCAACCCACTGCCGATCAGGACGGGAGAAACCGTAATTTTATACTCATCTATTAAATCAAGCTGCATAAGGTAGTGTGCGAACCTAGGACTGCCGAGAATGACCATATCCTTGCCTGGCTGCTGTTTGAGTTTCTTGATCTCTTCCTCGACATCTTCTTTCACCAGTCTGGAATTGTTCCATTCGACTTGCTCCAGCGTCGTGGAAAAAACGAGTTTTGCTGTCTTTTCGATCCACTCGGCATGATTCCGTTCATACTGCGAAGCTGATGGGTTCGAAGGCACAGATGGCCAGTAACTGTGCATCATCTGATAAGTCCCACGTCCCCAAATGACAGTGTCGGCAGTACTCAGAATTTCTTTCGCAAGTTTCTCCAAATCAGCATCGTAGGAAACCCAGCCAATGTCCATTTCACCTTTCGGCCCTTCTACAAAACCGTCAAGCGATGTGTGCAGAAATAGAACAAGTTTTCTCATTTTCAGTTCTCCTTTGTTAATGAAGGATATCTAGATTAACTATATTATAGAACATTCCAGGCTTGTTAGGGTTGTTTCTTATGACTTGCTAATCCCAAATATGAACTATTGTCGTTCGTTTTTTTCCATTTTTATATAGCTCGAGAGAATCCAATAAGATACAGTAATACCTACACCTTATCTGGTACTTTTTACTCCTAGAAATCCAGGTTGGACGGATGTAGGTTTCACTATTTTCTCTGCGATTTCCGTATATTGATTATCGCCATCTGTTCGTTCTAATGTAAAAATCACTGCATAATAAGGAGTTTGGGGCGTTAGGGCGAATGGATGCCTGGAAATAAGGGCGAGAAAAAAGCCGAGCGATAATCAGGGAGAATACCTGAAATTCGTTCGGCTTAGCGGTAAACTTTAAGTGATTAGAGGTAGACTTTGTGGGACATGGGCAGACTATAATGCAAGTCTACAATAACAAAAAAATATTCATTCCCCCTACTCCACCGTCACACTCTTCGCCAAGTTCCGTGGCTTATCGATATCGTGCTCAAGTGCGAGTGCTGTGTAATAAGATAGCAGCTGTAGCGGTATGACTGATAGCGCAGGTGTCAGCAGCGCATGAGTAGCGGGGATGGTGATGACTTCGTCCACGACGGCGCTAAGTTCAGTTGCCAAATGCCCAGATGCAACTGCTATTACACTGGCACCGCGGGCGATGACTTCTTTTATATTGCTGACTGTTTTCTCATATAGGGCGTCCTGGGTCACTATTGCAATTACTGGTGTTCCTTGTTCAATTAGGGCAAGTGTGCCATGTTTCAGCTCTCCGGCTGCATAAGCTTCGGAATGGATATAGGAGATTTCCTTCAGCTTTAGTGAGCCTTCCTGTGCAACGGCATAGTCGATTCCGCGTCCAATAAAGAACAGGTCTTTATACTGGGCAAGCTTTTTGCCCAGCTGTTGCAACTGGGCGGTTTGTTGCAACAGCTGCTCTGCTTGCTCAGGCAACTTGCGGATTTGCTCAGCAAAGTGAGCCGCCTCTTCCGAATTAATCTCGCTGCGCACCATAGCGAAGTGCAACGCTATAATGCTGAAGGCGATTAATTGAGCTGTGTATGCCTTGGTTGAAGCGACAGCTATTTCCGGCCCTGCGCCTGTTAAATAGACATAATCCGCTTCGCGAGAAATTGTGCTACCAATCACGTTTGTAATGGCAAGCACCTTTGCTCCATTTTTCTGCGCTTCTCGAAGCGCCGCTAAGGTATCTGCCGTTTCCCCTGATTGGCTTACTGCGATAACCAATGTGGTCGGAGTAATAATAGGCTGACGATAGCGATATTCAGAAGCTGCTTCTGCTTCTGTCGGTATGCGTGCCAGTTGCTCCAATGCGTTTCTCCCAGCCAGCCCTGCATGATATGCCGTTCCGCATGCAACAATCTGCACTCTGTCGATGCTTTTTATTTGTTGTTCGGTTATACCGATCGATTGAAGAGTGATCAAGTTTGTTGATTGTTTATTTTTTTGCAAAAAACCTCGCATCGTATCACGATAGGCGCGTGGCTGCTCGTAAATTTCTTTTAGCATAAAGTGGTCATATCCAGCCTTCTCTGCCACAGCCAGATCCCAGTCAATATGCTGTATTTGTTTTGAAACTTTAGTTCCGTCCAGCGTACTTAGCTCTATTTTATTTGCGGTCAGTATTGCCATTTCCCCGTCGTCCAAAATATATATGCTGCGCGTATGGGATAGTATCGCTGAAATATCCGATCCGATAAAGCTTTCTTTCTCACCAACTCCAATGATAAGCGGACTCGCTTGACGTACAGCTATAAGTTTGTCAGGCTCATATTCGCTCATTACCCCTAGAGCATACGCTCCTTTTAGCTGCTGAACAGCTCTGCGTACTGCGTCTGCAAGCATACTAAAGCCAATCTCACTATTATAGCTGTTATCGTTGCCATGTCTGTCATCGTTGTTACAGCTGTCATGGTTGTTATGACTGTTACTGCTTCTATTATGGTCCCGATTGTCCGTCCCCTTCTGTTCGCGAGCATCGTCCACTGCTAATTTTTCTATTGCTGATTTTTCTATTCCTGCAGAAGCACTCTGTTCACTTAATGCTTTATACTGTTCCGCGATCAAATGGACAATTACTTCTGTATCTGTTTCAGAGGCAAAACGATGTCCACGCATCATCAGTTCTTCCTTTAATTGCATATAGTTTTCGATGATGCCATTATGAACAATCGCAAATTTGCCGCTGTTATCTGTATGTGGATGCGAGTTGCGATCAGATGGTTTGCCATGGGTTGCCCAGCGTGTATGACCAATGCCTGCCGCACCTTGCAGCGAGTTTAGTTCCGTCTTCACTTCCAATGCTGCTAATCTGCCAAGAGATTTGACGGTTTCCAGACCTTTGTTGGTGATCACTGCCACTCCAGCAGAATCATATCCCCGATATTCCAATCGATTTAATCCTTCCAGCAATATAGACTGGGCATCGCGCTTTCCAATATATCCTACAATTCCGCACATATGAACTGACCTCCGATAGGGTTAATGCCCACGCCCGGTTTTTCAGTCGGTATGCGCTTTAGTTTTTTTGGATGTATAGTTGGCTGTCAGCCTTCACTATTACATTGCAATTTCACTTGCTAATTAGCTCATTTCGGCTATTTAAAAGCTACTCTCATTTCCTACGTTTGTCCTTATTCCTTCCGCTGTACCGGCTGAATTCGAACGATGGGAAAAATAACCATTTCATGTTAATGGTTGCAGCCCGCCAATCTTTTGTCCGCCCGGTCGCCCGAACGATTTGAGTATTGGCTTTCGGTATGCTGCTCCTACCGGAGGGTCCCCGCCGAATTTTCGAACACCCTCGCCTCGTCAGCTTGCTTATGATGCGGCTGTATGCCACCGCTCGTTCGTCCCATGCAAGCTCTGGCGCTTTGTATTACGTTCTGACCTCTATCCTCACTTTCATTTCCAAAATCACATTTTATATCATATTTAACGGGGAACAATTTTGCAACTGTTTTTTTGGCGACTATTAATAAGGCACTTTTTTCTCTAGCGTACAACTATTGAAGGAGAACAGCAAAAAAGCACGCTGTCGGCAAAACCTCACTATCCAAGCACGTGCTTCCAATCGCTATCTGTTTAGTCAATATTTTTGTAACAAAGCTCCATCCATTCCTCATCAATATCGGAGATAGTCGCCACTTCCTCAATATAAGAGCGCTGAACAAGCTTCTGCAATACAGGCGCCAGTTCCAGCTGAAGCGGAGCTAAAGCAGGATGCTGCTGCAACTGCGTTACACTCCAAGGCTCCTCCTTCTCACTCATAATATCAAATAAGAAATCACAGCTGGATTTCATCTTGTTCATTGCCGTAAATTCACAGGCAAGCATAACAAGCTGAACGCGTTGTTCAATTGATTCAGGACTTGCTGATAATTCCTCGTACAGCTTGTACACACCTGGATGAACACGCTTTAATTGCTTCCAAACTGTCAATTCCGGCCGTATCCCTTCCTCAACCAGTACAATATGTGCCCAATGATGAAGCGCATGCAGCACTTTGCTGTAAGCATCCAGTATATGACCATCAACCAAAAACTGTTTGGCTTGTGTGTAAGCTTGCAAAAAAAGTGTAAATGACTTGAAACATTTTTGTCTCCGTAAGGCATCCGGAAAGGATAATATTTCATCTCTTGTATTTGCCCAATAACTATCGATATCCAACAATATCTCTCCTCGAGCCAGCCACTCCATAATATTACTGCTTATATCTAGTCTGCTTTGCAGTCGGCTTTGTAAAACAGCTTTCGTTAACGTATGAATGACAATACGCTGTTTATCCAGAATAATTTGCTCCATTTCCTCAGTTCCTGCATGCTGATCGCTAATGACTACAGCAAGCGCCTTTGTTCCTTCTGCGAGTGGTCGTGATGTAACAGGACTGGGAACCAGAATGAGCGAAGCGATATTGGACTGGCGGCGATAGGCCTCTATCAAATGCGATTTTATAGCATCCACGTAAAAGTCCTCCGTATAGCTAATCATTCCAGATTAAGCTATAATGGTATTCTAAAGTTATTTCTATTTCGATTTCGACAAGCATAGCGCAGTTTCCTGCTTGTACGACAATATTTTTGGTCAAATTTTACTGGCTCTCTAGTGCTTAAGAAAGGTATGTGATTATGAAAAAGTTCTTTTTTAAATCTGCCAAGCTCAATGAGTTCCGTCTTTGGGGACTTGTTTTCACGATGGTCGGTATGGGTGTTATGATTCTTGGCACACTCGGCATAGTCCTTTGGGGAACTGCTGGCCGTCTTTTCGCAGGCATCTTCCTCGTTATCGGAATGATTGCTCTGCTCGTCAGTGTAGCTGTGTACTTCTGGGCTGGCATGATGTCTACCAGTGCGACCGCCCTGCAATGTCCCGAATGCAACCGTTTAACCAAAATGCTCGGTACTACAGACAGATGCATGTTTTGCAAAACTATGCTTACACTTGACCCGAATCAGGCGAATGCCCAGCCTGTGCAATTGGACAAGGCTGTCTCTAATAATGCTGAACAACCAGCTAATTAGAGTCATACAAGGGTTAAGAGCTGTTTCCAGCCTGTCTGGCATTGGATTCAGCTCTTTTTATTTTCTGCTGCAATAGATTTTTTATCATATTCAAATGATTCCCTATTACCGCTCTCTCAAACCTTCAACCGTCCATCATTCTTGCGAAATAGAAATTTACATAATATTCTTTTGAATAGCACTTATGTATCCATAATGCACACCTCTTTTAATATATCGGCAAAACTCTTCTTTTTTTCAACAGCTGCGAAGCTATTTGCTCAAGAGATCTGCCATCTTACCAAGCTGCTGATTCGGCCATGATGGATAAAAGAAAAGAAGGCGGATTAATCCACCCTCCTTTTCAATATCATATTCCAACTAATCCTATTATTTCTGCAAATGCTCGTCTATTGTCTTCCATATTGATGAGGTTTGAAATCCACGCTGCCAGGTTGCTACACCTGCTAGCCTATGCTTTTTGACAAGCTCTATACGTGCCGCAATGGAAAGATCATCTTCTATCCAGATCCGCTTTAAGCTTCCTTCTTCCGTATATTCAACATAATGCTGTCCAGCTTGTTCATCAAGCACTGGCGTCAGCTTTTTCTCCTCTATAATCGACTTTATCTTGTCCATACCATATGCTTTGGAGGATACCTTTACTTTGCCATCTTCTTGCTTCTCCTCGGTCCATACTCGCGTATAGAGCGGCATGCTGAGCACCAGCTTTTCAGGAGGCACGCCATCATCCTCTATAATTCGCTTGATCGATTGCTCCGTCCAAGGCAAGGATGCGACTGAACCGGATTTTGGACTGGCAGCCCAATGCTCATCATAAGCCATGACCATCATAAAATCGACTGACTTGGCAAGCGCAGGTCGATCTAGAAACAAGGACCACATTTCGCTATTGGACTTCGGCGTGACATCGACCGAAACAACCAAGCCTTGTTCATGCAAAAGCGGTGTAAGCTCACGAATGAATTGAACAAAATTTTCTTTGTCCTTTGTGTGCACATTTTCAAAATCAATATTAATGCCCTGCAGCTTATAAATTTCTGCAAAAGCAAGCAGCTGCTGGATCATATAGAAACGGGATTCTGCCGTCGACAGTGCCTCTGTGGTCATTTCGGGATCAAAACTGTTATTGAACAGCGCCCACACTTGGTAGCCCCGATCATGAGCCCATTTGATGTAATTGTTATCCGCTTTTCCTTTGATCGCTCCTTTGCCGTCCACTAATTCAAACCAGGTAGGGCTAACGACGTTAAGACCTTGCATCTCTCCAATATTATCGGGATTGATCGGACGCTGGTAAACAGCCTCCCATGTCATATTGATTTTTTTTCCGTCCAGTTTCCATGCTACAAACGGCTCTGCCTTCTCTAATGGAGGAATTTGCTCTTTGGTAGTCAATTTAGCATCCTTCTTTTTTATATAACCAAGATGTCCATCCTCTAGCTGAACAAGATACCAATCTTTTTCTTCACCCCAAAGCTGAAGCTTCTCTTCCGATTTTACTTTGAACAAAAAAGGCGATTTTATGGAAGGTGTAGTGCGGACTGCTGTCCCTTTGCCAGATTCAGCTTGCAATTGTTGAATCACTTGTCCTTCATGATAAAGTGTCACTATACCGCTTCCCTGCGCCCTATTTGCCTGAAGACCGTACAGTTCCTCCAGCGGAGCAAGCGGAATGTATATCGTCCCGTCTACTTTCTCTGCAACGATTCTAAGCTCATATGGCTTTTGATTCAATTTGCCTGTCAAAGAATCTGTTTTCAATTTCAATACATGGTCGGATGTGGTAAAAATCAATGTACCGCTATCTTCCTCATAGTGTATTGGATTATCCTCTCCAAGCCAGTCCTGCAATAGAGGTAGCGGAAGCTTGATTTGTTCATTTTCAATAACAGCCTCATAATCCGAGACAGTTCCGTTGGTTACGATCGGATGTTCATATTTATATTGAGGCGTTGCTTGCTCAAAGCTAGGTATATAGTTATCGTATATATATTTGCCGCTTAATCCTAATATAGCAACAACGATTATAAAGGTCCAAAATCCGTTTTTCTTCCCCTTTTTTTGACCGCGAGGGGCATATCTCGTTTCCACTTAATCACACTCCTAATTCCTCTATTTTTCTCGTTTTGATTGTGCACCGAAGCAAATTGACGCCAAAGTGGCTAATCTTGCTTCAAGACGTATGCCCCACACATACTTTATCGCACTCTCTTAATCTATTATAATGCTTACTGTCAAAAACTTCTTTAAGAGTTTCTTACCATTTGGAAAAAGTCACATATGGCAGCAAGCAACAAAACCTTGCTTACTCTGCCGTTGTTTTCAAAGCCTTCATTAGTTTCGTTCCCAAATTAAAAATCCGCACTGCAAAAGCACGAAGCTTTCGTAGCGCGGATTCATCCCATTCATTATTCAGTTTAAGCTCGTCTTGTTTCAAGCTATTGTGCTTAATCCCTTAATCAAGACGGATTAGGATTTAAGCTGCAGCTTTGCAACTCTTCTGCATCAAGCGTCGAATTGCATCTTGTGCAAATTCCATAGATCTCCATACGATGACCTTGCACAACAAAACCCGTTTCTTTGGAGGCAACCCGCTCCACTTCCAGCAATGGAGGATAGCCGAAATCAACAATATCGCCGCAGCACTTGCAGATTGCATGGTAATGATCAGACAAATCCGCATCAAACCTGCTGGATGCATCGCCATATGTCAGTTCACGCACTAAGCCCGCTTCAACAAACAATCTCAGATTGTTATAAATTGTAGCGACACTCATGCTCGGATAATCCGGAGAGAGTGCTTTGTATATCTCATCCGCTGTCGGGTGTGACTTGGATTCCATTAGGAAGCTTAAAATAGCGTGTCGCTGCGGGGTCATACGGACGCCTGTCATTTTTAGCTGTTCCAGTGCCATCTTTACATTCTGTCCCATTCCCCTCACGCCCTTCTTTGTAATTATTCTTATTACTATTGTACGTTCAATGTTCACATTTTGTCAATGAAACGTATGTTCATCAGTGATTTGTAGTGTTATAACACATTGCTTTTACTATAGTATGCCGTATGCCCCCCTTTTTATTGCAAAAAAATCCTGCAACCGTCAATAGAGAACGGCTGCAGGATTTTTCTTTTAGGCAGAGATATGGACCAAGTCAGGTTCAATCTATAATTTAGTTATAATCAAGCTATGACCATCTTTTTATTATACAACATCTCTTTAAATCGACAGTCGCTATACGTTTGATCCGCTTACTGAGACAAACGATCGATCAACAATTTGTTTACAAGCGCAGGATTCGCTTTACCGCGAGTTTCCTTCATAATTTGACCCACAAGGAAGCCAATTGCCTTCTCTTTTCCAGCTTGGTAATCCTCAACGGATTGCGGATTGGATTCAATAATTTTATCAACGATCGCAAGCAATGCACCCTCGTCGCTAATTTGCACCAAGCCCTGCTCCTCAACAATCTGTTGCGGCAGCTTGCCGGTTTCTACCATAGATTTAAAGACCGTTTTAGCAATTTTTCCGCTAATTGTACCTTTTTCAAGCAAACCGATCATCTCGCCAAGACCTTGCCCTGTAATTTTCACATCAGATAGCTCTTGGTTATTAGCATTCAAGTAGCCAAGCAAATCTCCCATAATCCAGTTCGATACAGCTTTGGCATCCTTCGTGTAAGTCATGCTTTCCTCAAAGAGATCTGCAAGCTTTCTGGAAGATGTGATGACTTCCGCATCATAAGAAGGCAACCCAAACTGCTCTGTATAACGTGCTTTGCGAGCATCTGGAAGCTCTGGAATTGTTGCTCTGATTTGTTCCTTCCACTCCTGGCTAATTTCCAGCTTTACAAGGTCAGGGTCCGGGAAGTAACGGTAATCATGTGCTTCTTCCTTGCCGCGCATAGAGAACGTTTTGCCTGATGTATCGTCAAATCTGCGTGTTTCCTGCACAACCTCTTCCCCATTGTCCAAAATCTCCGCCTGACGAATCTCCTCATATTCCAAGCCGCGCACTACGCCGCGGTAGGAGTTCATATTTTTCAGCTCAGCACGCGTGCCTAATTTCTCTTGTCCATATGGACGCAAGGAAATATTGGCATCGCAACGCATGCTTCCTTCTTCCATTTTCACATCGGAAACTTCGCAATAAAGCATAATGGCGCGCAGTTTTTCCAAGAAGAGCTTCGCTTCCTCCGGCGTGCGAATGTCCGGCTCTGTTACAATTTCAACAAGCGGTGTACCAACACGGTTAAAATCAACCAATGAGGCATATCCGCCATCCACGTGTGTCAGCTTGCCAGCGTCCTCTTCCAGATGAATGCGGTTGATCCGAATCCGCTTCGTCTCGCCGTTCACTTCAATATCAACCCAGCCATGCTCACCGACTGGCTTATCAAATTGGGAAATTTGATAAGCTTTGGGCGAATCCGGGTAGTAGTAGTTTTTACGATCAAACTTGCTTATATCAGCAACTTGACAATTTATCGCCATTGCAGCTTTAATCGCATATTCAAGAGCTTTTTGGTTTAATACCGGCAATACGCCTGGGTGACCCAAGCAAACCGGACATGTATTAGAGTTAGGCGGTGCGCCAAAGGCTGTAGAGCAGCCACAGAAAATTTTCGTTTCTGTATGCAGTTCAACGTGAACTTCGAGCCCGACAACCGTCTCGTATTTTTTCGGTTCAGACATGGAGATCGTTCCTTTCTTCAAACAAATATATCTTGCTATTGGACTTTCTAATGGAGCTTAATTTCTACAATGACGGGCGATTATTGTGATGCTCGGTTTGCCCTTCATAAGCATGCGCAGCACGCAATACCGTTGATTCATCAAACGGCTTGCCGATAATTTGCATACCGATCGGCATTCCGTCCACAAGCCCGCAAGGCACGCTAATTGACGGCACACCGGACAAGCTCGCTGGAATTGTGCAAATGTCGTTCATATACATGGTCAAAGGATCGCCAGCATGCTCGCCAAATTTATAAGCCGGTGCTGGAACGGTTGGTCCAATAACAAGATCATATTGCTTGAATACATTCTCGAAATCTTGTTTGATCAAAGTACGCACTTTTTGTGCTTTCAAATAATATGCATCATAATAGCCGGAGCTTAATGTGTAAGTTCCAAGCATAATGCGGCGCTTCACTTCATCACCAAATCCCTCGCTGCGGGATTTCAAGTACATATCAAGCAGATTGTCCGGATTGTCGGCACGTACACCGTAACGTACACCATCAAAGCGAGCCAGGTTAGACGATGCCTCGGAGGAGGACAGCAAGTAGTACGTTGCCACAGCATACTCGGTATGCGGCATCGATACTTCTTCCCATACTGCGCCCATCGATTCGAATACTTTCAGTGCATCCATAATCGCTTCTTTCACACGAGGATCAACACCCTCGCCCAAATACTCTCTAGGAACGCCGATTTTCATCCCTTTTACATCACCTGTAAGTGCAGCTGCATAATTCGGAATTTCCACATTAGCCGAAGTGGTATCCTTCTGGTCATAACCAGCAATAGCTTGCAGCGCTGCGGCCGCATCTTCTACGTTTCTTGCAAGCGGTCCAATTTGGTCAAAGGATGACGCAAAGGCAACCAGACCAAAGCGAGACACTAGCCCGTAGGTCGGCTTAAGCCCAACAATACCGCAGTAAGCAGCCGGCTGACGAATCGATCCGCCAGTATCAGAGCCAAGCGCATAGAATACTTGTCCGGCTGCCACCGCAGCTGCAGAGCCGCTGCTGGATCCGCCCGCTACACGCTCCAAGTCCCAAGGGTTGCGCGTAACATGATAGCTGGAGTTCTCGCTAGAGCCGCCCATGCCAAACTCGTCCATATTCATTTTGCCCATAATAACAGCTTGCGAAGCTTTCAGCTTGCTTACTGATTCTGCATCAAACACCGGATTATAGTTGCTCAAAAATTGACTTGCACAAGTTGTAAGCAAGCCTTCCGTCACTATATTATCTTTAATCCCTACCGGAACGCCGAACAGCAGATTTCCTTCTGCAGCTTGTCCAGCCTGATCAAGTGAAGCCGCCTGTTTGCGTGCTCCCTCTTCATCCAAAGTAATAAACGCCTCAATTTTCGAATCCGTTTCCTTAATACGAGCTAACGAAGCATCTACCAGTTCAGATACCGATACTTCCTTTTGTTGCAGCTTCTTTTGTACGTCCTTCAGACGCATGTCCATAAGTGCCACCAGCAGCTCCCCCTTTCTTTCATCCAAAATATATTATTCAAGCACCGCAGGCACTTTAAATTGTCCGTCCTCATCTTCAGGAGCATTAGCCAATACCTTATCGATCGGCAAAGAAGGCTTGCGCTCGTCAGCCCGCGTAACATTAACAAGCGGCAATATATGGCTAGTTGGAGCAACATCATCCGTATTCAAGCTGTTGAGCTTGTTCGCATAATTAATGATCGTATTAAGCTGCTCCGTATACATAACCTTTTCATCCTCCGTCAACCGCAAGCGTCCAAGCGCGGCAACATGCTCAACATCCTTTATCGTTATGCTCATCGTTATACTCTCCTTAATAAAAGTCATGCTTATTATTATAACGTATACAGGCAAGATACAGCAATGTTTCCTGGCCAAAGAAAAGGCTGCTCATCAGGTCATTCCTTACCGACAATCTGAGCAGTCCCTACCCAATGTAAAGTATAGTTACAAAGATAAACTTTGCTCCAAAACTCAATCGTGACTACAAATGGAGCCTACATGATATTGCTTTATACGATATTTCGTATAAACGCGCTCGATTCGCGACTGCATGGTCTTGTTTTATACGCTTATTTGTATACAACCGCTCCCCGTTAGATTCGCAAGAGAAGGCTCGCTCTGCTCAGAAACGTCAATGAGGCTGCCGATTATTCATCGCCAACCTCAGCATTACCATCGTATGCAACACAGCAGTCTGCTAAGCAGCAACTTGTCCGCCATCAACCGCATCGCAACAACTACACTAGAATAAAAAAACAATTAAAATAATAGCTGCTTGCTAATTTAACGCGCCTTTGTAACATGTGAAAATGAAATGCTTTATGACGGATAGGTTAATCCATATAAGCCAAATTTCTACGAGCCTTAGATATACAAACTATTCTAAATTAATTAATTTCAATATTCTTAAAATCCATAGTTTTTTATACCCTTACTCTCAAACGATTAAATCCATGCTCGAAGATTAATTTGCTTTATAAAGTCTTCCTTCGTTTGCGGCTCACTTTCAGCCTGTTCGTTTTCTTCCTCGTCCTCTTCACCGCGCATAATCTGTTTGAACAATTGCTCATTATGAGTTGCCAATGCGTAATCGATCAGTAATTCTTTCTCTACTCTGTCGATCTCCATTTTAATTAATTCCTCTTCCAGTTCTACATCTTCATCTGGAACCAGAAAGTTACGGTTCGCTCTCGGCACACGCAGCACGTAATCAAATACATTGTCTGCATTACGGTCATAAGCAATAATGTATCCATACTCCCCCAAGGGGAGATGTTGTTCAAATTGGTCAGCCACAATGACGACCTTCGATCCCAATGGCAGCATCGTCTCATCCCCTATACTTCGTCGCTGATTCTTCCTCTTCCATCTATGCTTAATATCCTACTAGAAACAGGCGATTCTGTCCAATGCCATCATAGACCAGTGTTGCCAATTACAACGACTCTTCTCCGACCAGAATAGCAACTGCTTCCAGCAACATTTACCGCCCTGTTTATTCCAGTCTGTAATTGCTATTATGACTGCGATTCAGGAGCAGGCGTTACATCTATCAAGCTAGCCGGAAGCATAAATTGCTCGTTAGACAATAGCATTCGGACAAACTCTTCCTGACTGTCATCACCCTGCAATTCCTTGATTGCCGATATATCCCGATTCAATCTCTCCATTTGCTGATCGAGTGAATTGGCATTATCAGCTGCTTCCTTTAGTTCATTAATGAGCTCAGCCGGAACAGTCTGGTTGTACTTGTAAAATATTTTATGTTCCAGACTTGCCCAAAAATCCATCGCAATGGTACGGATCTGTATTTCAACACAAATATCTTCTTTTCCGTCCGACATAAATACTGGAACCTCTACAAGCATATGCAAGCTGCGGTAACCATTGGGTTTGGGGTTTTTAATATAATCCTTAATTTCAAGCACCTTCAAATCTGATTGTTTCTCCAGCATGCCGCAAATTTTGTATATATCTGAAATAAATGAACAGGTAATCCTTAGCCCTGCAATATCCTTAATATTTTCCTTAATGCTGGTTAAAGACAGTGGAAGCCCTTTCCTGCCTACCTTATTGATCACACTTTCAATTGTTTTGACTCGCGACTTCGAATGCTCAATCGGATTGTAATCGTGCAGCAGATGAAATTCCTCTTTTAAAATATCTATTTTGGTTTCCAGCTCGCTCAGCGCAAATTGGTACAGCATCATAAAACGGGTGACTTCGTCCTTCAAACGTTTGAATTGTTCTATTGGATAACCATTTTTCATATATAAAACTCCTCACATACACCTAAATATATATTCCATTCTATTTTTAAAATAAAATTGCTTTGCCGCCAAGTGCGACGTAATGCTTGAATCCATGATCATACAAAGGACTAACCAATTAACCAAACATCTAAACATTCAACTAATAATTTAATGATATTATGTAATAGGTGCTAATGCAAATTTGTGAGGAACTGCTCAGCCAATAAAAAAACCTCGCGGTCCTCAACAAAGGGCTGAGTAACGCGAGGCGGATTGAAACTTAATGAATACTGTCGGGTTTATGCCAATTTCTCCAAAGCGCCTTTATTGTTTGCAGAACGAATTTCAGCTTCAACAATTTCAAGCGACTTTACTGCACTTTCTGGAGTACACACTGTATTTTCAGTATCATTCACAATTGTGTCAATGAAGTAATTTAGTTCTCGGTAATAGCCCATATCGCTGGAAAGCTCAGCCATAAAACCAGGCGCATCAATTGGATTCACTTTAACTCCTTGAGCATCCATGATCAGATTAGCCTTCTCAAAGTTAACCCGGAATGTCATTGAAAATCCGAAATCTCCCTGCAATGTCCAATCCGCTTGTGCATTAATAACCTTCCCATCCGGGTAGAAGTAATTTGTTGCCACTGTATCATATGCGCTCCCTGGAATAACGTTGCGGGCAATTGATGAAACATGCTCAGGCGCCCCAAATAGCCAGTTGATTACATCTGTATCATGAATATGCATATCAACCATACAACCGCCGCTCAGCTCTCCGTCCAGGAACCATTCTGACTGCGGCAGCCCGCTGCCTCTAAAGAAGTTGCCTGATACAACCTGACCGTAACGTCCGTCTTCTACACATTCTTTCAACAATTCATAGGCAGGCCAGAAGCGCAAGCATTGTCCGATCATCAGTTTCTTACCTGTTTTCTTGGAGGTTTCCGCCATACGCAGCGCCTCAGCTGAAGTTAGAGCAATTGGCTTCTCGCAAAGCACATGTTTTCCCTGCTCCATCATTCGGCATGCAAAGTCAGCATGAAGCGGTGTTGGAAGACATAGATCGATCATATCCAACTGCTCATTGGCAAGCATATCCTCTGCGCTCTCGTACAGCTTGTATGGGCTCAAATCATAGATGCTTTGCTCAGTAGCAATATTTCCCCAGCTAGCGCTGTCCTTCAATGTCTCGATTTTCAAATCGCAAACCGCAACCAACTGAATTTCCTTGCCTTCCTTCATCAAACGCTCATAGTTTTCAAAGTGCATTCTTCCCATAAAGCCAAAGCCGATTAGACCTATTTTTAGCATTGTTATTCCTCCCACATATTATTGTTATTTAATTTACATTCTATTAACGCTCGGTACGCCCAAGAATCGCATCCATCGCACCGGATGTATTATAAATAATTTGATCGGTGTAATGAGCATAGTTTGGAATCATTTCCGCAGTTACAAAGTTATTGTAGCCGATTTCGCGAAGTGCCGCAGTAACTGCCGGGTAGTCTACATCGCCCGCAAGCAAATCTACAAAGCCATGCAGTCCGCCTGCTGTTCTCCGGTAATCCTTAAAGTGAACTCGCTTGATTCGATGCCCCAAAATGCTGATCCAATGCTCCGGATAGCCGCTGAACACAACGTTGCCCACATCAAAATAAGAACCTACAAACTCCGATTTATGCTCATCAATAAAGTTGCGCAGCTCAAGCGGCGACAGCAAAAACTTATTCCATACATTCTCAAGTGAAATCGCTACACCAGCGCTTTCTGCAAATGGCACAAGACCGTTAATCGCTTCAAATGCACGCTCATACGCACGCTCATAATTAACAACTGGTGCATCAGGAATAAAATCTACACCAACCGCTCCAGGTATAACAAGAATTGCGTCCACGCCAAGAGCTGCTGCTGTTTCCAGCTGCTTTTTGCACACATCTACAGCCTTTGCACGAATATTAGCATCCTCGCTAGTCATTGAGTAAGACCAGTACAGGCCTGTTGCAAGACCCGCAAGCTCCAGATTTGCATCCACCAGACGCTCACGGATTTCTGCAATCTCTTTGTCAGAGGCTGTCAAACTTAACTCTCCTGTTTCATTAAGAGCAAGCTCAATACCGTCAAATCCAGCATCCTTCGCCAGTGCAATGCAATCCTTAATGGACTTGCCATCTTTAAAGGACCAAATGTTAATACCCTTTTTCATCGCTTATCGCTCCTTCTTCTTGTTTATTCAGAAATTTTTAACTAATTCCGTTATATTGAATTACTGCGAAACTCATGTAATAATACTTATAATATAAGAAATGATTACTTTTTTATTTAGTAATAAAAGATAATATTTGCACAATACCGTGAAAAATATTTTCTTATTTGTAAAGGGGATACGCCAATGATTGATCAAAGTCTAAAGTTTCCTCTGCAGAAAAGAGCGTCATTCCATGAATGGTCGCCCAGCATACATTACGTTAGTCCGCAAAGAGTGGAACGCATTTCATTTGCATCGCGCCGGTTGTATGATTTTGAAATATTATACTGTTACAGTGGAGAACTTTCTGTATCCATCCGTGGCAAACGGCTTAGTATAACAGCTGGGCAACTTATCTTTCTTCCATCCGGTGTTCATCATCAAAATGAAATTACAGCAGATGGGGTAACACGATTGCTAGGTATTCACTTTGATTTTTTCAGTGAGCTGGATATTCAAAAGGAAGCCGATATGATTGTTAATGAAGCGCAGGTCTATGAAGAAAAGTTTGCGATTGAAGCTGTAGCCGATAATTTCCCTCCGCTTTCCAACCAATTCATCTATGAGCCGCCGCTTGCTTGCGTGCAGTTAATGGAACAGTTAGAGGATGAATATACGATGCGCCCGCTCGGCTATGAGCTGGTATGCAAAGCATTGATGCTGCAAATACTTGCCTATTTGCTTCGCACCCCATACAGGGGCTCTGCCCAACTTGCTTCGCAACACGACGCTCGACTGCTAAAGCTTATTAAAGAAATTGAAAGCAACCCGGGGCTTCCCTGGAGCAATCAGCTGATTGCCAAGCGCGTCAGCTTGAGCACCGATCATGCAGCCAAGCTGTTCAAGCAACTTGCCGGCATGCCCCCCAATCATTTTATCCATACAGCAAGACATCGCGAGGCAAGGCGCTTGCTAAGAGAGACAAGTATGACAATTGAACAGATTGGTGAACAAGTCGGTTACTCCAGCATTCATTATTTTAGCAGGCTGTTTCGTCAACATGAGGGAATATCCGCTACTGAATATAGAAAACTGTCACAGATTTTATAACAATTGACCGTGCTAACTAATTACGCAATAAACCCACCATGATTTATTGCGGTTTAAGAACACTTGTTTGCATGCTATCTGGGACACATGCTATATTAGACATATGCTCTATTAAAAGAGTCATTGATGGTTACACTTTGCACTTCACTTATACTTTGCACTGGAGGTTTATGATGAGCTACGACTTGATGGTTTTTGAAGTAAGGGATGCGCCAACGAATAAACAGGCTTTTATGGAGTGGTACGAGCAACAAACAGAGTGGGAAGAAGAGCATAGCTATGAGGATCCAGCAGTCTCTTCAGAGGGGCTTCGCAATTGGTTTATGGATATGATCAAAACGTATCCTGCGATGAACGGTCCATTTGCTCCGACCGATGAAGAAATAGAAGAACTGGATGAGCACAAAGAGGCTTATTTAACCGACTATTCAGTCGGACGCAGCGTAATATACGCCGCCTTTGGCTGGTCATTGGCGGATCAAGCATACCCTGTATTTCGCGAGCTTGCGCAGAAGCATCACGTCGGCTTCTTCGATGCAAGCGGTGATGGCGATATTATTCTGCCGGATGGCAGCATGATGGAATAAGAAGTAGGTAGATAAGTTTGAGTTTGAGGTCTGGAGTTTGAGTCTGGGGTCTGGAGTCTGAGTCTAACGGTTGCCGTAGCGCTTAATGGGCGCTTAAAAGTAACTTTTTGTGGGCTAACGGCTGTGACAGCGGCTATTTGTGGAAAAAGCAACGAAATCTATTGAAAATGATAAAATAGCCGTCCGGGCAACCATTAGAATTTAAAAATTTGCGAAAAGCACTGATTAGGGGCTAAGGCATCCCTTAGCCGTTAGAAATATTAGATGCAGATGCAGCAAGCTCAAACTTCGACTCTATGCGCATGCAAAAAAAGGATTGCCAGAGGTGGCAGTGATTACCGCCTCTTTAGCCAATCCTTTAGCTTTTATAAGTCTTTTATTTAAAGCTATAATTCTCAACTATGCTCTTCAATCAGCTTCTGCTTCAATTCCCAGGTAGCAATACTTAGGTTGATGCGATACTTCTCCGGGTTCAATTTGCGCAAATATTCCGGCCAGAACAATTGCTTTTGCCCGTCATGATATTCACGTATCTGCTCAAGTGAAGGCAACTCATATATAAGCTCACCCTTCTCAAAAATAGTTTGCAATAAAGGCTGCGCAGCATAGTTTTCAAGATACTTGAAAATATAGGGATGAACAGGATCAAACAATTTGATCCGCTTGCCCTCCAATATATCAACCTCATCATCTAATGCCAAATAATCAGCCTCAGCCTTGCCAGTTGTAAGGCTTATCAGTCGATACACCTTTTTCTTGCCTGGTGTTGTCATTTTCTCCGGATTGCCAGAAATTTTAATGACAGGAATAAACTCTCCATCCTTCTCTCTCGCCGTCAGTTTATAGACACCGCCAAGTGAAGGCTGGTCAGCTGCTGTAATCAGCTGCGTGCCTACTCCCCAAGAGTCAATTTTGGCACCTTGCGCCTTCAGTTCTGTAATAATATTTTCATCCAAATCGTTCGATGCCACAATTTGCACATACGCAAGCCCAGCTTCATCCAGCATTTTCCTTGCCTGCTGCGACAAATAAGTCAAATCTCCGCTATCCAGCCGAATACCACGCATTTTTTTGCCCTGTTCTTCCAGCCGCTTCGCGATTTTGATCGCATTTGGGACGCCGCTTCTTAGTGTATCGTAAGTATCAACAAGTAAAGTAACTTGATCTGGCAATGCTTCCGCATACCGGCTGAATGCTTCTTCTTCCGTATTATGCCCCTGCACCCAAGCGTGGGCATGTGTTCCCTTTACCGGGATGCCAAATAGCATGCCCGCACGCATGTTGGAAGTGGCGTGGAAGCCGCCTATATAAGCCGCTCTTGCTCCCCATAATGCTGCATCAGCTTCCTGCGCCCTTCTTGTGCCGAATTCCATTAATGTATCTTGACCTGCAGCCTGCTTGACACGAGCTGCTTTGGTAGCAATCAGGGTCTGGAAATTGACAAAATTCAACATTGCTGTTTCGATCAAATGTCCCTCGAACATTGAAGCCTCTATTCGAATAAACGGTTCATTTGCGAATACAAAGCTTCCCTCCAGCGCTGACATCAGTGTGCCTGTAAACTTGAAGCTGCGCAGCAGCTCCAAAAACTCCGGCTCGTAATTTTCTTCCTGTTGCGCTAAAAACGAAATTTCTGTATCCGTGAAACGAAGACTTTGCAAATAATGAACCAATCGTTCGAGTCCGGCAAATACAGCATAACCGTTGCCAAACGGCAGTTTGCGGAAAAAGATTTCAAAAACCGCTTTATCATAAAGTGTACCGTGCTTCCAATGCGCATACATCATATTAATCTGATATTTATCAGTATGGAGCGTCAAATTATGCTCCTTCTCAAGCTGTTCCCAAACTGTCTGATTCATAGCTTTGCCCTCTGCCATTAGTGTCACTTCCGTTCCTGCTCATGTCTGTTTACCATCTTTTTTATAAATTCTTTATCGTACTTTTTTAATTGACACTTTTTCATAATTGCTTCCTTCATTACACGTTTACACTTTCATCATTAATAACTTCTTTCATTGCACTTTCTTTAGTTGGCTTTCGTCACTTGCGCGCCAAGCGAATTGGTAAAGTGTGTTAAAGCCCATTCATGCCCTTGCTCGTTGAATGAAGCAACGCCATCCTCATGCACGACCACTTTAAACCCTTTATTATAAGCATCCACCGCTGTATGCAAAATGCAAATATCCGTACATACGCCAACCAGATGGATTTCCTCAATTCCTCTCATACGCAGCTGGAGCTCCAGGTCTGTACCGCAAAAGGAGCTGTATCTCGTTTTGTCCATCCAGTAAATCGATTCTTTATTGTTACTGTATACTTCTTGCAGTTTCCCGTACAAATCTCTGCCGGAAGTCCCTCTAATATTATGAGGGGGAAACAGTGCATGTTCTGGATGAAGCGTGTCTCCCTCCTCATGCAAATCTACTGCCATCACGACAAAATCTCCCTGATCCACAAATTGTTGCGTCAATTCGCATATGCGCGCCTCCAAATCAATTGCGGGCTGACCACACGGCAGCTTTCCTGTAACAAAATCAACAGTATAGTCAACAACGAGCAAAGCCTTCATCAATAAACACCTTCCTTTTCCGATAGCTTATAGTATCCCCTACTTTAATCGAATAGGTGCAGCTTGTAAATAAGAACTTCGTACCTTTTTTCACAAAGTCTCTATAATCATAAAGCCAAGCTTGGCAATCAGACCAAAGCTTGGCTTCATTTTTTATTTCGGTATCCTTAATATTGTTTCGATCTAATTTCCACTAGTTAATCCAAAGCTCCAGCTTTGTCAATCAGATGGCTTTTATTTTAGTTTGCCGTCCTCTTTTGCCCATTGCTCCTTCACACGATGCGCAGCAAGCTTCGGATAACGCTCTCTGGTAAATAACCCCTTGCGGTTAACGACAACACGAGACGGTGTTTGGCTCGTTTTGAAATCACACAGCGCCCACACATGCGCACCCATTGCATATGGCTTGCTGCGAATTATTTCATACTGACGAGTAATCATATCCGCCTGATATTCCTCAGAGAACAATTCTGCAGGATCTGTATGCACGCCTGCAATCGCATCTGCGCCAAACTCTGTAATAATAACCGGTTTCTTAAAGCGGCGATAACAACGATCCAATGCCTCATCAAGAACCTTGCAGCCTTCATCGAGTTGACCTGCCTGCTCATACCAGCCATGATAACGGTTCAAGCTGACAAAATCCATATGCTCCATCGCTGTATCGATATCTGTATCTACACAATTGACAAATGTAATTGGTCTGGCTGGATCAAGCGCACGAACGGAATCATACAACTTTTTGAAAAACGGTCCGGCACCCTCATCTTTGGAATCCGGCTCATTTGCAAGACTCCAGGCTATAATAGATGGATGATTGTAGTCACGGTCAACCATTCTAGCTAACCCTTTTTTAGCCAGCTTCTCCATAGCCTCACTCTTGTAATGACTCTTCACAAAGCCGACAAATGGGCTTTCTCCAATAACAAGGATACCATTGCGATCTGCAAAGTTAAGGAACTCCTCACTATAAGGATAGTGTGTTGTACGCAAGGAATTGGAGCCGAGCCACTTCATCAAGCCAAGATCCTTCACAATAACAGCATGGTTCAACCCTTTGCCGATAACCGGGAAATCCTCGTGCATACCTGCACCGCGCAAGAAGATGGGCTGTCCGTTCAGCAAAAACTTATCGCCGCTTACTTCCGCAGTACGAATACCTGTTTCAAGCGTGTAGCTATCCGCTGCTTCCTTGCTGCCTTCTGGATAAAGTGCAAGTTCAAATGTATAAAGATGCGGTTGCTCCGGTGACCATAGCTTTACTTGCTCAATAACAGCCTGACCAGAGGCAATGCCATCTTTAACAGTTAACTTCAGTTGTTTCCCTGCATCGAAGCTTACTTGAATTTCACCGTTAATCGCTTCACTTAGCTCCACTCTAATGTTCGCATAGCCTGTTTTCTCAGTAAAGCTAGGTTCAGAAACAACTTTTGCAATATGCGCCTTCGGCAGAACCAGCAGCTGCACAGGGCGCTGAATGCCTGCATAAGGGAAAAAGTCATAATAGTTATTAGGATATTGTCCTTTGAATCCGACAATCATTTCATCCTCAACAGCCCCTGGCGGCAAGCGATCCGGCAAAATATCCGCATTGACTGAAACAGTAAACGTATTAAGTTTGCCTGGCTTCACAAATTGTGAAATTTCAAATTGAAACGGCAAATGCGCTCCTTCGTTTTCTCCTACCAGCTGTCCGTTTACCCACACCTTGGAGTAATAGTTCGCTGAACCAATTCTAATCCATAACGCTTGTCCCTCTTCCAGCTTTGGAGCTGTAAATTGCTTTTCATACCAACCAGTGCCGAAGAAATACATCAAATCGTTGCACTGCTCATTCCAGCTTGCCGGAACAGCAATCTCTCTATCATAAGGAATAGACTGCTGCCAGTTTTCCTGTTCGCCGATTCTTTGCTCGTCCGCCCGGAATTTCCAAAAACCATCCAAACTATATATGGAACGATGCTCATTCATTTGTGGATACAACATCATCTCGTCACTCCTTATTTCTGCCTGATTTCTAACCGCCATTATCCATAGGTAAATACCATGCCTTAGACTGCCCTGATTAGGAAGAGCTAATGCGGTCTATATACGTACTAATAAGAATAGATGAATAAGGAGGTGCTTTGAAGAGTTAAAATTGACATTAGGTGAAATATTTTGACTTTGTATGATGCGAGCATCGGTTATTTAAAAAACTCAAAGCAGCTGCGTCGCTACAGCGCTACAGCAGTAGACTCTGCTTGTTTTATAGCTGTTTTTGAATATCTATCGGTTAATAGCTTTTTAAACGTTTGATTGGGCTGTTCATAATCTATAGGCTGGCAGCTTGTCTGCTCAGGTGCGGCTTTCAAATCTTTTAATAATTTTCGAGTAAATTCAAGTGCAAGCACCTAGTCACCGCCTTTCACAACATATCTATAGTTAGAAAAAACAGGAGTCCAGCCATTTTAATGACAGTTCCCCTGTTTTTACTTAACTTCTATAATATTTTAACATGTTTTGAAACGAATCATTAAGAGCCCACTACCTCATCAGCAATTTCCTCTTTGCCGAGGAAACGCCAGAAGTTGCGGTTCAGCATATCGTCAAGATCACGCTTGATCTCCTCTTCCGTTACAAGCCAGCCGCTATCTGCGAGTTTCTCATATTTATCAGCAAGCACATTGCCAATAATTCTTCTGGAATGCTCCCACTTGTAAATAAGCTGTTCGAAGACTCGGCAATCCGAATGCTGAGGAATCATAGATGTGCCTAGCAACTCGATACGGAATCGTGTCATTTCTTCTACCATAGATTCGATATGCAGGAACCACCAGCAGCCGAATACCATCAAATTACGGAACTTGCGTGCAAGCACTGCCAGTTCATGTTGATTTTCTCTGGCAAGCATCGTGACCAGAAACTTCTGATTCGGATAGTTGCGGCATAATGCTTCCACTGCTGTTACATCAGAACGCATGCTCATATCTCCAGCCAACTGCAAGGAAGGATTGACACGACGTTTAACACCAATCATTAGGGCAAATGGAATGTTTTTGTCCTGACATACCGGAATCATTACCTCATCGATCATCCGGCTGCGATGCTCTTCTGCCGGGTATTGGAAATCACCTGTCATGGATACAGCCAAGTACAGAGCATCCATACGATCGATCCACTCTGCCAGGAAGCGGCGAGTTTCAGCTTTAGTTTCTTCTGTCCATTGCTCCGTTACAGAATAACCAAGCTTTTGCAGCTCTTCTACTGCTACAGGCCAGTTGCCAAGCAAGCTGTCCACACGCAAAGCGGCGTAGAAACGACTATCCTCTTTCCCTTTGCCTACATCCCAAACCGGACGCTCCAGCGAATCAAAAGGGTCATTCGTCATTACAATTTTCTTCACGTTGGATAATTCCATAATGTAATCTACTTGCTGTTCAGTATTGCGCTTGGCAAACGCTTCGCGAATATCATCCAAATTACGGGAAGATGTATCAATCCCCATACGCTTAAGCACAGTCAGAAAGCCTGTAGCAGCCTCACTGACTGGCGAATGCTCGATAAATAGCTTATTCCAAATCCAGTCAGCCTGCTCACGTTTGGACATTGACCAGAATACATCGTATTCTTCCGTCGACCAGCGGAATGATTCAGAAATCAAATAATGATAAGTTAGCAGTTCATCCGCGCCCCATAGCAACAATTCTCCAAATTGCGGCGCATACAAATGCGTATGCATATCTGTAACTGGCATCGCATGTGCAAGCTTTAATGTGGTTTCTCGCAATTGTTCTTTAGCGATTGTTTGATTAGCCATTGTAACGGCCTCCTCATATTTTAGGTTGCTGCAGTTTATTGACTCAGGCTTCGTTCCACTCAAAGTGGAACACGCCTTCCTTATCCAGTCGTTCAAAAGTATGCGCACCGAAAAAGTCACGCTGAGCTTGCAGCAAATTCGCTGGCAAAACTGGTGTGCGATATGCATCGAAGTAGGATAGCGCAGCCGAAAATGCCGGGATAGCAATACCGTTAAGCGCAGCAATGGATACAACTTCACGCCAAGCGCTCTGGTACTCATTGACAATATTGCGGAAGTAATCATCCACAAGCAGGTTAGGCAAGCTGGCGTCCTTCTCAAAAGCTGCTTTAATTTTATCAAGGAATTGAGCGCGAATAATACATCCACCACGGAATATCATCGCAATACTGCCGCACTCCAATCCCCAGTTATACTGATCAGAAGCTTGCTTCATTTGGGCAAACCCTTGAGCATAAGAACATATCTTGCTTGCATACAATGCTTTTCTCACTAATTCGATAAACTGCTTGCGGTCGCCCTTAAAAGTAACTTCCGGCTTATCAAAAAGCGTTGAAGCGTGTATTCGCTCCTCTTTCAATGAAGACAGAAAACGCATAAAGACAGACTCTGTAATAACAGGAAGGGGAACCCCAAGATCAAGCGCATTTTGGGAGGTCCATTTGCCTGTCCCCTTTTGACCTGCTGAATCCTTGATCACTTCCACCATTGGCTTGCCTGTTTCCGGATCTGTTTTCGTAAAAATCTGTTCTGTAATTTCAATCAGATAGCTGTTTAGCTCTCCTTCATTCCACTCTTTGAAAATGCTGTGCAGCTCCCCAGCATCTGCTCCAATTACATCTTTAAGCAATTGGTACGCTTCGCAAATAAGCTGCATATCACCGTACTCAATACCATTATGCACCATTTTCACGTAATGTCCGGCACCGCCTGGACCAATATATGTGCAGCATGCATCGCCATCTACCTTGGCAGAAATTGCCTTCAAAAACGGCTCTATCTCAGCGTAGGCTGCTTTTTCACCACCAGGCATAATCGCGGGTCCCTCAAGCGCTCCTTGCTCACCGCCGGAAACACCTGAACCGACAAAGCGAAGACCATGCTCAGCAAGCTGCTTTGCGCGTCGTTCTGTATCTGCAAAGTAAGCATTGCCGCCATCGATAATAATGTCGCCTTCCTCCAGCAAAGGAATCAGCTGCTCAATCGTTGCATCAGTCGGATTTCCCGCCTGAACCATCAATAGCACTTTGCGCGGCTTTGCGAGCGATGCCGTGAAGTCTGCTAATTGCTCATATCCATACAAGTTGCGTCCTTTTGCTTCAGCTGCAAGATCTGCCGTTTTGCTATAAGATCTGTTGTACACGGCTACTTCAAAACCGCGGCTCTCTAGATTAAGAGCCAAATTCTTGCCCATAACGGCAAGACCGATAACACCTATTTGATGCTTGCTCATCGTTGTATCTCCTTAACTATTAATGTGAGGCTGGCTGTCAATTCACTATTAATTACGGCTAAACCAGCTTTGCTTCAAAATTCAATCTAATAATGGCTAAGTGTTACTCGACAGCCTTAATGTATAACTTTCATCCTAATAGAGATATTGCTATTAAATCGTCATAGCTCCGTATCCGCCATCTACACGAATAAACGAACCTGTAACAAAAGAGGAGGCTTCTTTGGAAGCAAGGAAAACAACAGCTCCTTTTAGCTCCTTAGGCTCGCCAAAACGGTTCATCGGAGTATGGCGCATAATGGATTCAACACGCTCAGGCGATAATATTTTTTTATTTTGTTCAGCTGGAAAAAAGCCTGGAATAATCGCATTTACTCGTACGCCCTGCTCAGCAAATTCACGCGCCAAAAACTGTGTAATGCTGTTGACTCCCGCTTTGGAAGCCGAATACGTAAACACCTTCGACAACGGGGTTGTAGAAGATACAGATGAAATATTAATGATTGAGCCGCCATTGCCCTGTTCGATCATCTGCTTGCCGAACAACTGACATGCCAGCACAACACTTTTCAGGTTTGTATCCATAATACGATCCCACTCATCCATCTCCAAATCGAAGAAAGGAGTAGAGCTGTTAATACCAGAAGCATTGATAAGCGTATCTACAGAACCGCCCCAGGCCAGTACATCCTGAAGCAGCTGTTGCAATTGTTCTTTGCTTGACGCATCTGCCTGAAACGCCTTTGCTTCTCCACCATTATTTGTGATTTGCTCAACAACAGCGTTTGCCTTTTCCATATTGCGACCTACAATCGCCACTTTAGAGCCAGCTTCTGCCAACGCTTCACTCATTGCCCCGCCAAGAACACCATTGCCGCCAATTACAACTGAAACTGTATTTTTCAAATTAAACATACAGCTACCTCCGCTCCTTTTTTAACAACGTTGTTATTTTTAACTTGTTACTTAAATATAGCTTAATTCTCTATATTCTGTCCATAGAGAGGACGAAGTTTCGTCCTCTTTCTGTTATTTACTATATCATAATAGCATGATCGGCTGATAAGTTTTCTCCTGCCAAAAATCTCTGTGCTGTCCAGCGCTCATTAGCACCCGACCAAAACTCATCCTGCGGTGGCAAGCCAAGCGGCAAGAAAACCGCTGAACATAAATAGAGACTCCCAGTATTTATATATTCCTCCGCTGTAGCAGGTTGATAACCATATACACCAAGCCGCAGCCAGCCATTGTCGTCAAAATTGCCCGGCGCATCCATAATTCGTCTGATTACTGCAGTTAGTGCGCAGCGCACTTGCGACGGCTTCAAGCTTTCACAAATAAAATGCTGCAATGCCGCTTGCGACAACAGTTGAAATGCCCCAAACCGGTACAAAACCGAGCGACCAATAACCGGATAAGTTCCTTCGGGTGAAATGAACCGTTCCAGTACTGCTGCATGACGTTTTGCCCGCTCCATAATAAGCGGCTTCAGTTGTGCATTCCTGCTGCTGTCTTCTTCAAACATATGCATGATATCCACCAGCATCGGCTGGATAACAAAGCTATTATAGTAATCCCAATGATAATGCTTGCCGTCTCCATATGTCCCATCGCCGACATACCAATCTTCAAATTTCTCTATAGCATAGCTGACCCTCATCAAATCGTAATCTGGCTCTCCAAGCAGCTTGAGAGCAGCTTCAACCATTGCACTGAACAAGAGCCAATTATTCATAAATGGTGGAATGGTGCGTGTTTTCTTCAAAGCGGCTATCAAATCAACTTTTACTTTCGCATCTAGCTTGCCCGCAATTTGCTTTGGTGCCCGCAGCAGCGCGTGTGACAGAAACGCAGCATCGACCAGCGGCTGGCTTTTTGTTTCGAAATCCATATAATCAGGGGAGTCAGGCGAAACAGCAGCAGCGATAGCTTTATGCATCAACTGCAAATATTGCTGCCGAAGCGCTTCCTCCTCCCCTTCCAAACCCTCAAGTTCCAGCCAAGGGGCAATTCCGCATGCAGTTCTTCCGAATGCCTCAAGCGGCGCAAAACGATTGCGAGCTGATTCTGCAACAAGCGGCAACCGCTCTTTCAGCTTGCCTGCAGCAAGTGCCTCCAGCACTGGCCCTGTAATTTGCAACATTGTGTCAAGCCAATATTTCCTCTGCATAGTTCCGTTCATACGGACAGCCTCCTACTTCAATATCATGCTTATCATGCTTCTCGATGTTGTTCGAAGTACAGATGTAATTCATCTGCTAGAATCCGACTTTGAGACAGTCGAGTAACTAGTTGTTTATTAACAGTTATTCAGTAGCAATAGCCTCACTTTACACAATACTATTGTTCTATGCAAACTGCCATCATTCAATTAAAATATATGTATACCAATCACTCTTAACTGGCAAAAAAACTTTTTATACAATATACTATAAAATATATGTTTTTTTAGAGAAGGAGAGTAGAGTTACCATGACTTCTGAGCAACAACCATTATTTACAGACATTGCAATCATCGGCGGCGGGCCTGCTGGAATGTTTGCCGCATTCTACGCTGGTATGAGACAAGCATCCGTAAAAATTATTGACAGTATGCCGCAGCTTGGCGGTCAGCCGATTGCGTTGTATCCTGAAAAATATATTTATGACATAGCAGGGTTTCCCAAAATTACTGCCGCGCAGCTTACCTCTAATCTCATTGAGCAAATGCAACTGTTTCCTGTAGAGGTTTGCCTCGAGGAAAAGGTTGTAACTGTAGAGAAAAAGGCAGAGCATCATTTTGAAATTACTACAGATAAAACAGTTCATTACAGTCGTTCTGTCATTATTACTGCCGGGCTTGGCGCATTTACTCCGCGCCGTCTTGAGCTTGCAGAGGCTTCTCAATATGAACAGAAAAACTTACATTATTTTGTGAACGATTTGAATCAATTTGCCGGCAAAAAGGTTGTGATTAACGGCGGTGGAGATTCTGCTGTTGACTGGGCGCTTATGCTAGAGCCGATTGCTGAGCAAGTTACACTAATCCATCGCAGAGACAAGTTTCGTGCGCATGAGCATAGTGTTGAAAAGCTAATGGCTTCCAAGGTTGAGGTCGTTACTCCGGCCGAAATAACCGCTTTGCATGGAGATCAGGAAATTTCAAGCATAACAGTTGCATTTGTAAAATCAGAAGAAACACGTCAAATTGCTTGTGATGCTGTGATTGTCAATTTCGGCTTTTTATCCTCACTGGGCCCGATTAATGAGTGGGGGCTTGATGTCCAAAACAATTCAATTGTGGTAGATACTCGAATGGAAACGAATATCCCAGGTATATTTGCGGCCGGTGATATTACCAGCTATCCGGGCAAAGTCAAATTGATTGCTGTAGGCTTTGGTGAGGCTCCAACTGCTGTTAACAATGCCAAGGTTTATCTCGATCCTACAGCTCGACTCGCTCCAGGTCATAGCAGTAACATGAAGTTTTAAATAAACAAAGACGCCTCCGCCTCTCCCAGTAGAGAAACGGAAGCGTCTTTTTATTTGAAGTTGTACCAACACTCCAATGTTAAGCTGAAATTCGCTTTAGCAGAAACCTTATTACAATGATTCTGGCAAATGTAAAAGCTCTGGCACTGTAACGAACGAGTATCCCTTTTCTTTCAATTCTGTAATGATCGTCTCCAGCGCTCCAATCGTATTAGCACGATTATCTTTTCCACCTGAATTATGCTGCAAAATAATCCCGCCCGGCCATATTTCCTTATGGACAGTTTCTACAATTTCCTCGGAACTTACACCTTTCCAATCCAGCGTGTCAACAGACCAGTTGACTACCGCAAGCCCCATATCAAATACAACGTCTTGCTGCTCCTTCGTTAAATTTCCATACGGGGGACGGAATAATATAGGTCTAATACCTGTTATATCTTCCAATATATCCTGCGTATCATTAATTTGCTTTTTCACTTCCTGCATAGTGTTTTTTGCAAGATTCGGATGTGACCAGGAATGATTGCCTATCACATGCCCCTCATCTACAATTCGCTTGACCATTTTGGGGTTTGCCTCGACTTGTGTGCCCAACATAAAAAATGTCGCTTTCACATTATGACGCTTCAAAATTTCCAGAACTTGCGGCGTTGCGATTTTATCCGGTCCATCATCAAAAGTAAGAGCCGCTTGTTTGCCGTCCTCTTTTTTCCCATTATAATAAATCTTTCTATCGATCTTGTAATCTGTTACCACCTGCTCATTTGCTTCCTTACTCGGAGACTCGCCGTTTCCCGTCGTATTATTTTCTCCCTGTGACTCGTTAGCTCTATTTGATCCATTGATGCCTTGTTCCAGTTCCAGTGCTTCAAAATACTTTATTATTCCCTCTGCAATCGCCTGCGCTGTCTTTAGCTGTCCGCTGCTGCTTGTCATTTCGGTTCTTTCTGCCGTATTTGTCAAATAACCTACTTCTATTAGCGCACCAGGCATTGTACTATGCGATAAAATAATCAATTGCTCCTTGCGTATGCCTCTATCACGGAAGCCTAATGACTTTACAAGCGATTGCTGCAAGGATTGAGCCAGCTTAATGCTTTCATTCTCATGCGTATAAAGCACTTCTGTACCACTTACGTTCTCATCCGTAAATGTATTGCCATGAATAGAAACAAGTATATCCGCATTCCAATCATTTGCCATTTCGCCGCGTTCTGCGACATCTACAAAAACGTCCTCGGAACGAGTTAGTTTTGCTTCAATATGCTTGTCTGTTTTTAAAATGTCGATTACTTTTTTGGCAATGCTCAATGTATAATCCCGCTCATACAATTTATCAACTGTTGCCCCAGGATCACTTCCGCCATGTCCGGGATCAATCATAACCTTATACTTCATATTCAAATTAGTTGCCTGATTTCCCTCTGTATCACTAACACTGTTGTTTTCCGTTCCTGCTTTATTCTTACGCTCCGCAGCCGAGGAAGCTCCGCATGCTGACAAACTTATTAACAATCCAATTGCTAAACACCAAAGCAACATTAATTTCAACGCTCGATTACTATATTTGCTTACTCTTTCTTTCATCATAAACCATCCTCCTGTGTCCGCTATACTGATCTCTCTCTGATCTATTCATAGCTTAAAGCTCAGTTGTCACAGCAGTTTCACACAGGTGTCATTTTCATGTGTCCAAGTTGTAAACATTATTACTCAAATTCAATAACTAATTGCGATGGCATCCCGGCAATCAGCTCGAATGTTTTGCGCTCTCTAATAACACCACTTATCATAATTCTTTTATTATCCGGGCTCCAAAGCAATTCAAATCCGTCTATTCCTTTGTAAATTTGCTTAATATTCACAATATTATTTCCATATAAATTGGCAATTTGCACGGTTTCATCATGTTTTGCAATAACGATAAATTGCTTATCTTGTGAAAGCCTGAATTGCATAACTTCCTCCATAAGTATTGATACAGAGTCGTTACGCTGATCATAGGCGTACAACTTCTTATCTTCTCCGATAAATACAATTTGATCGGGATGGATCCATTGAACAAAATTATGATAGTTAGGCGTAGGATGAATATATTTGACATGAAAGCTCTCATTTTGCAGTTTGCCATACTCCAGTTGAAATCTGTTTTGATTCCAATAACGAATCATCGCCGCCGATGTTCCATCATCTGAAATATATACAGAGTTATAATAGAACGCTTCCGCTGAAATATCCAGACTATAGCATTTCCCCATCGATTGTACATCAGCTTCTGTATCATAGACACAAACGAAGTTTCGATCATTTTCATCTGTTAGAAGAAGCGCCAGATATTTATCGTTTTGCGACCAGCTTATTTCCTTTACATAACTGTCAGCATTAATCTCCCTTACTTTAAAAACTTTGCCTCCACCTTTCATAGACTCATCCAAATAAATATAGTTTAGCGTTAACCCGTCGTCTGTATCAGCTATATAAGCTAGCTTCTTTCCTTTCGGCGCAAGCACCGCCCCTTTCCATCCTTGCATGGATACCTGCAGATCCATTAGCTTTACTCTGGATACATAGGGCTGTTTTATTTGCTCTACAACAATTTGCGGACTTCTGCTCTTGTCGTAAGCAACCTTTGGGCGTGCTGAATTATAATTCAGTGACACTAAAGAATTATTGCTGTTCCACCCGATAACTAGACCATCATTATTGTTATCCAGCACAGGATAGATCGTTTTAATCTCCATTACCGATGGTACTGTTTGTCTTTCCTCTTCCTCTGGCGGATCAATCACAATCGTCTCAGAATAACCCTTTTTCCATAATGAGCAGCCTTGAGCACAAACAGTAATTGCAGCTGCAACAAAACAAAACAGCACCCATTTCAATATGCGTTTTCTTTTAAAAATGTTCATTTTTAATCTCCGCTTCTGCCCTTCCAAATTCAACAGACACATTCGTTTTTCCTTGTTTATGCTCAATCCAGATATTCCCTTGATGTTCCTTCACAATCTCTTTACAAATACTTAGCCCAAGCCCAAAACTGCTCTGCTCTTCCTCTGACTCTTCGTTTACCTGATAGTAAGGATCAAACAATTGCTGCAATTGCTCCTCGGCAAGCTCCTCGCTGCTGTTCACAATCGAAATTAAACCTTGCTCAGTCGCCGTTACTTCAATTGCACTTTGCACACTTGAATATTTAACCGCATTGTCCAGCAAATTAATAAATAGCTGACGCAGCCGATCAGATTCTCCATCAACAAAAATAGCTGGTTCAACTACACAATGAATTTGTTTTCTATATCGCTTGGCTTTCATCGCCATCGAATCGCATACATCCTGCAGCAACTGCGACACATCAACTTGCTCGATTACTCGCTGCTCATCAGCTTTCTTTGACATCTCAAGCAATTCGAGCACTAATTCATGCAATCGTCTGCTTTCATCACTAATATGATTCATGCCTTTTTCAAACAACGCTTTATCTTGCATGCTATCCGTGCGAATAAGATCCGCATAGCCCATAATAGTCGTAAGCGGCGTTTTTAATTCATGCGTCACATTGTCATAAAAATGTTTGCGATGCAAATTCAAACGCTCCAGCCGATCTCGATCCTGCTTTATAATAGAAAATTGGTGACGCAGCTTTTCGATCATACTAGAAAAGTTAGCTGCCAGCCGTCCTATTTCATCACGCCGCTTGAAATCAAGCTTTACAAATAAATTTCCTTCCATAACCTCGGTTGAAGCCTGAGTCAATTTTACAAGCGGTATCGTAATATGACGAGACAAAATATAGGAAAAAAGAAATGCTGCTGTAAAAACAGCTAACGTGATATAAAAAATTGTTTGCTGTAAGCTGGAGCTTTGTTGATATAACGCACTAAAATCTTTGGAAAATCGGACAATGCCAGCTTTTTTTCCATTAATAACAGCCGGATATGAATAAAGCACAGATGCTTCCTGTTTCCCCGTTGTAATCGTATACGCTTCCTTACCTGCCAACGCCTGTCTCAAATCCTCTGTTGCATGAGCAAATAAACTCGCTTTAGATGAATAAAGCAAGTCGCCTCGCAAAGAATAAACCGCTACCTCGCTGGAAGAGGAGTGCTGTAAGGTCTTCACTAGTTCCTCCGCAATTTGACCAAAATAAATTTCATCACTCTCAAAATGATGAGTAAGAAACGACTGCTGTATATAGCTAATGCTATTGCGCTTTAAATCCATTACATTTTCTTTAATAATCCGTTTGTTGCCTGACTCAATATGAGAAGTTGTCCACTCATTCAAAATAAAAAAGAACAGCAAAAAGATCGCTAAAAATCCTAATATAAATTTTGTCCTTATCGATTTCATCTGATTAAACCGCCTTAATCGACAGCATCTAATTGTTTATTGAATTTGTAACCGATGCTAAACACTGTCAATATCCATTCACCCGCATCAAGTTTTTTTCGCAATCGCTGGATATGTGTATCCACTGTTCTAGTATCTCCCGCATAATCATAGCCCCATACTTTATCGAGCAGCTCTGTTCTGGAAAATACCTTTCCCCGATTTGAGCATAGCTTTAATAACAAATCAAATTCCTTTGGAGTCAGCTCTATCACTTGTCCCGCCTTGCGCACTTCCCTGTTGCTGACATCCACCTCAATCATCCCGAATCGGATCAACTGCTGGTCTATTTGTTGCAACGTTGAAGATACTAGTTTATGCTCTTGCTCCAGCCGCAGCTCATGACCTTCAAAAAAACCGCGATTTGCCGCATCCACTCGCCTTAATATGGTACGAATCCTTGCAATAACCTCGCGCAGATCAAACGGCTTTGTAATATAATCATCCGCACCAAACTCTAATCCTAATATTTTATCCGTAATATCTGATTTAGCAGTAATCATAAGTATCGGAATATTGTATGAAGCAGTAACTGTTTTACAAATATCCAAACCGCTGCAATCTGGCAACATCCAATCCAGCAACAATAAATCCGGTGCAAATTGCTTTAACTGCTGCAGTCCCTCTCTGCCTGAATGAGCCTTGCTAGTCAAATAACCTTCGTTCATCAACCCGTATTCCAAAATATCCGCAATTGCCGCTTCATCTTCAATTATTAGAACTTTTATTTTATTCATATTTGATCCCTCAGCCTATCGAAATATTTTTATTGTACAAAATAATTGTCAGTAACTTTCAACCAACTTGTCAACAAGTTGTAAACTTTCTGTCTAAACTGTCGATTGCTTCACGTCTTTAGAAATTTGACATTATAAAAAAACGGTTTGTCCCTTTATTATTTGCAGGAACAAACCGTTTATAGCTACTTTTTCTTTTTGATGGAATAGGTACAACGCTGTCCGCCAGCAGCCAAACATTCCGTTCTGCTAACATCAGCCGCTTCATCGCCTAGCAATGAACGAAACATCTTTAATTCACACTGACAAGCATGCTGATATTTCTTGGCTACTTGCTCGATCGGACAATTATGCTCTTTAATCAAATACTGCTCATCATCAATCTTCTCCAGTTCAACCATATAACCATTCTCATTCTGAATCGCAGCCAGCGCCTCTACACGCGCTGAGAAATTTTTGCCTTGCATACTTGGATCGTATCTCTGAATCAGCTTGTCTTTGCGTCCCTCAAAAAGCTTCTCGACAGCCTCTCTGCCAAAATGACCTTCCAGTTCGGATAGCAAATCAAGTGTCAGGGCATGATACTTATTTGGAAAAAAACCTTCCGCTTGTTCCGTCAGACCGTATACTGCAGTTGGTCGACCCATCGATTGGCGAACTGTTTTGGATGCAATTAAATTATCTCTTTCCAATGATTGAATATGTCTTCTAACGGCCATAATAGTAATACCGAGCTCTTCTGTTAAATCCTTGGTGCTCATATCACCTTTTGTTTTGAGCAGGTGCAATATATATTCCCTCGTTGGGAGCTGTTCTACATTAACATTGGTCATCTTTCTCACCATCCTTAAGGCAAGTTGCAAGCTTGGCCGGTATAGCGGTTGGGCTCATCCCCCATAGCTTGCTGCCCGGCTTCTCTTTCTATTAACAAATACATGCTACTATCATACCATGAACCTTTGTATTATTGTGCTGTAAAATAAAGACGGGCGTTACTAAAATATACGGGAACAGCGTCCTTGAAGTTGCATATAAAAATGAGACATTTCTCACACTTGTAATTGTATAGTTATTATACACTTTTGTTGAATAAGTTCAAAAAGTATAGTATGATAATTATGTACTTATTACAAATATTGAATTGGAGGAATTAATAATGGCACATCAACTACCGGCACTTCCTTACCCAAATAATGCACTAGAACCTCATATCGATGAAACGACAATGATGATCCACCATGACCGTCATCATAATACTTATGTAACAAACCTGAACGCTGCGCTTGAATCTGCTCCTGAGTTGCAAAGCAAGTCCGTTGAAGAACTGATCGGTGATCTGGCTTCTGTACCAGAAGCTATTCGCACAGCAGTTCGGAACAACGGCGGCGGTCATGCTAACCATAGCCTGTTCTGGGAAACAATCGGACCAAATGCTGGCGGCGCTCCAACTGGCGCTCTTGCGGCTGCAATTGACAGCGAGCTTGGTGGTTTTGAAACATTCAAAACAGAATTCGCCAAAGCAGCAACAACTCGTTTCGGCAGCGGCTGGGCTTTCCTTGCTATAGCTGACGGCAAATTGAAAGTATACAGCTTGCCTAATCAGGACAGCCCAATTATGGAAGGCGAAACGCCAATCCTTGGTCTTGATGTATGGGAGCATGCTTACTACTTGAACTACCAAAACAAACGCCCAGACTACATCGCTGCATTCTGGAATGTTGTAAACTGGGATGAAGTCGGCAAACGTTACGAAGCAGCAGTGAAGTAAGAGCTGAAAGGCGGTACGTATAAATGGCCTATGTTATTGCAGACCCTTGTATTCAAGAAAAAGCAGCTGACTGTGTTGATGTTTGCCCTGTCGATTGTATTTTTGAGGGTGAGGATCAATACTTTATTAACCCGGATTTATGCATTGACTGTGGAGCTTGCGAAGCAGCCTGCCCGGTAGCGGCGATTTACTATGAAGAGGACTTGCCGGAAACTCAGCAAATTTACTACACAAAAATGATTGAATTTTTTAAAAATCATTAATGGACAACCTTATAAAAACGCGCTTGGCAAATTGCCGAGCGCGTTTTTTGCTATTTAAACTTAACAGTTCAACTCATCAGGAAGTATGAACTTCACTATTCAATCCATGCCAATTATCCTCAATCAGAATCGCATAGTGCTGACGAAGCAGTTCCGATGCCATCACTGCAACAGTGGTTGACCAAATATCAGATTCATTGCCGCTAACGACAGGAATATTATCTATTTTGCGATATGGTCCTTCCACATGAATTAATAAATCATTGCCCATTGAGTATGCCAGATTGGAGCGGTAATCGCGCTTCAACAAATAATGATTGTTGCGCTTCTCCTTTACCCAATCATCTATAACTGCAATCGTTTCCGCCTTTCTTAGTCCGCTCGCTATAGGAACGCTCAATGGATGCATCTCAACATATTGCGCAACAAACTGCTCGCTCCCATCCGTCAATACAGCCAGAATTGGATATAAAGCTTGATCCACACTATTATTCAACTGATCCGCTTTATTCCAAAAAAGCAGATCCGGGCATCCCTCTTTGGCAAAATAATTAATCGCAATTAATTCAAATCGCTCTTCCGGCGTCAACTTCTCTGCTCCCAGAGAGGCACAAGCCTCATCGACCGCTTGTCCGAACATTGTGCAGGCTTGATCAAGTCTGCACTCCCCGTTTAGCTCCAGCCGCGGTTTCTCAGCGCCTTTTGGCATACTGTACCAACCGATTAAATAACCACTGTTTTGCAAAATCGTATGAAGCACTTTCCCTGTGAAATTTACTCCCCGTTCACCGGCTATTTCAATAACCTTCAAACGGCGGTTAGGAAATTTCATATACTCCATTAAACTATCCAGCTTGCCTGCTGTTAACATGCCTTACTCCCCTTTTGTTCAATATATAAGTACATTATTACAGCGTACCGACTATTGACGTACAACACTAATTTCATTATTACGGCAATCCACCAGCAAATCATGCCCTTCCCAGTACCAGGCATCGTTGCGAGAAACATAGAAAGTAATACCGTCAACAGTCGAGCTTATTGCTACCTCACGCAAATCATCCTTCATAATTCCAAAAGCAAAGGCATCTTCGCCGCCCCCGCTGTAACGAACAAATATACGGATATTATCACCAGAAGCAAAATTCCAATCATCGCGGAAGCACTCCGCTGCTGCAGTAGTTATAGTCAGTTTCATCTCTAATTCCTCCTGTATGGATACTATTGGCATAATCCTATAACCATTCCCCAATAATGCCCTGTTTAATCTTTATATATATTATAGTATTATGTATATTAATTGTGAAGTAAACAAAGCTTTTTGTCTATCTATTATATCATATACAAGTGGTGAGATAGGTATGGGACTTGGATTAGTTATTATTGAGAAATGCAATCGCAATGCACTTAATCTCGATATGCTCGAAGCATTGGAACAAACGTATCCGGATATAGCCGTAATGCCAATGGAATGTTTGAACGAATGCCATCTTTGTCAAGCTCGCCCTTACGCTCTCGTCAATGGCATGAAAGTGTTTGGGCACTCACTTGATGAAGCTATAGCCAATATAGAGAAGGCGATACAAAAAGAGCTTGCTCCGTGGGAGCAAGCTTAAAGCTGCCTTTATTGCTTCAATCAAAATAATGCAAATACACATCCTCCAGACTCGGCTGAACAAATTGCATATGATCTATATCGCCAGTACTTTTTCTCAGTTCTTCGGGCGCTGGATGAACAATTCGCACCAATATGCCGTCTTGACGGCTTGCCATATGGCTGACTCTATATTTCTTCTGCAGCAGTTCCGCCTTCTCATTGCTCGTAAGCAGCTCAACTACTTTTCCTGACAACATACCAGCAACATTAGCCGGAGTATCCTTAATAAGCAATTCTCCCGATTTGAGCAGCATTACTTCCTTGGCAATATACTCGATGTCCGAAACAACATGAGTCGCGATAATTACAATCTTTTGCAGAGAAATAGAAGCGATGAGGTTGCGAATCCTTATTCGCTCCCTCGGATCAAGACCAGCGGTCGGCTCATCCATAATAAGTAAATCCGGATCATTCAGCAGCGCCTGGGCAATTAGTATACGCTGCTTCATGCCGCCCGAATAAGCACCAATCTTCTTGTCTGCCTCGTCAGTCAAATTAACCGCTGCCAGCAATTCCTCAACCTTGCTTCTCGTCTCTTCTGCTTTCAACCCTTTTAGAGCTGCCATATACCATAGGAATCGGCGACCAGTAAAATCATGGTATAACCCTTGCTGCTGCGGCATATAGCCAATCAAGCTACGATATTGCTTGCCTAATTGTTTAATAGGCTGATCATTATATAGCACTGTTCCTTCATCCGGCTCCAATTGTCCGGTTATTAAATTTATTAATGTTGATTTACCTGCTCCATTTGGACCTAACAGACCATATATACCTGGAGTAAGTTCTGCACTAAAAGGCTGTAGAGCCGTTTTTTTGCCTCGATTGTATCTCTTTACCGCTTTTTCAACAGTTAGCTTCACCAATAACCCCCTCCATTCCTTTACTGCAATACAGTAATTCTTCGTCGATGAGCAATAGCTGTTGTCGCTAAAGCTACAATGATGAGTATCAAATAGTAAATCAGCACAGTCATGCTATAGGAGTTGCCACCAAGTGGATAAAAAAGCTGAAATACTGGACTATAGGAGTACATCCATAATTGGCCAGATATAACTTGAACACTTAATGGAAATAAAAGTAACGCAGAACCGCCGAATAATATAAATGCCTGTTTTTTCACGTAAACGGCTATAAGCATTACCGTATGCAGCATTAACCATATTCCGATTAATTTAAGCAGTTCAGTTACAACTGTAAATTGCAGCAAGCTTATCTGCCAATCAATATGTGCTAGCGCCTTTACGCTTTGCACTGGCGCATGCCAGTCCATGGCTGGATAATGTCGTAAAACATTATAGTACAACGGAAAATTCAAAATAAGAAATATCCCCAAAGCATAGGCATAGGCAAGACCATATTTAACTGCAAACAGATACATACGTCCTTTTAACGTACTGATGATAAGCGGATTCATCCCATTCCTGAAATCCTTGGCGAGCAGCGGACTTATACCAGCAAGCAGTAATAACGTATAGATCATACTATCCCTCACCGCTTGCTTCTGCCGATCAAATAAAGCATCACTGCTTATTTCATTAATAAAGCTACCCGTTATTCCTGTCTGCTGCTGCAAATTCACCAAATAATCCCGTTGTTTTTCAACATAAACGAATATTTCCTGCTTATTCGCAAAAAACTCCAATGCCCCAGTCTCTTGACGAAACTGTAATAAATCAATTTCCCCAGATTCCAACAATTCATCAAGCTTTGCCATCTCATTCGGTATTGCTGAAAATCTGTCTCTCTCCTGCTCAATAAATTGTAATTTTTGCTCAGTCAATGTACCTGCAATTTGCTCTATATATTTATTGTAAACTTCCTCTTTCCTATTAAGCTTCCAGTCCTTCACTTCTACTTGTTGCCATGCCACAATGAATGCAATACCTAATACCGCCCATACTTTTCCCGATATAAATAGCTTGAACAGTTCATGCTGAGTAAGACTGTTACTTCTTCGATGCTGAAATAGAAACCTTCTTAACTTGTATAAAACACGGCTTGAACGAATTGATACTGCAGTGTCCGTCAAATACAGTCGTATAGCTGCTAATGGCAGTCCGATAAACAGCATTATAGCAATGATAGCGAGAAACAGCTCCTTGCCTAGCGGCAGTCCAAACAGATTGACATTTCTGTAATCCGTCAGTAGTTGAAAGCTGTCCAGCACCGCTGCAAAGTTACTGTATTTGAGCAAGTTGATATACGAATTAGGATGAATGAGAGTATATAATAAATAACTGCCAGCACCCAAAATAGCTCCAGCAATATAGACCAATGAAATTTGCCGGAATAAAAGAAAAATAACAGCTATGCCCCAAGCCAGCACTAGTTGAGCAGCCAGTTTTAACACAAAAAATAAAATAAGAAACTGTCCAGCGGTCATCACCCAAGTTGTACGGGAAAATAATGGCATAGATTGTACATATCTTGCCAAGGAGTCAAAACCGTATATATAGTGCGCAGCAACAATTTGTGCTCCATAGAATATAGAAGCCGTTCCAAGCGCCATTATGCCAAAAACAATCAGCTTTGCAACAGCAATATGCCATCTCCCATGACGAGTTGAACGCAAGAGAGGAATCATCCCCTCTTCCTTCTCTGTTTGAAATAAGATAAACGCATACAGAAACATTAATATAATGACACTTATATCGGTTATTGAAGTAGAGGCCAGCGCCTTAAAACCTTCCTCCTCCCCTACCGACAAAGGTAAATGCTCAAGTCCGGAAAAATCTTTCACTGTTTTTACAATATTACGATACGAGAAAGAGTCCTTTTCATAAAAAATAGAAACGGCAAGCATACTTTCTGCTCGTTCTTTCATTGTCAGCATGTCATGTCGAAACTGCTCAATCTTTTCATATTGCCCTGATATCAAGCTGGTCAAATAAAAATCACGTTCAATATCTTGCACTTGTTCGAAATAAATACTATGTTCATATAACTCTCGTGCTGCTTCACTACTTAACTTATTTTCCTCCAACAACTGCTCGAGTATTCCGCTGCCAGCAAAAAAGACCTCTTTACTTAAAATATTATATAGCTCAAGCAACTTCTTTTGTTCAGTTGCCTTTTCCATTCCCGCTTCCAGCGACAAGGATTGGTAGTTTCCAAGCATCTCCTTGTATTCCTGCTGATAGGAAAGCAACAAAGCATTTTTATCGTATTGCTGATAGTAAAAATAGCCGATATTCACCCCAAGTAATAAAATACCGGCTATCCATACAATCTTCTTTTTCCATAGCTTATACCATTCATATCCTGCCAGCTTCATAGGCAAGCTCCTTTATATCCACTTCATTCCATTTATACAATTATAATGTCAGCCTTTCAAATGCCGCTTCCTCTGTTCCAAGCTTTTCTTTGTCCAGCATCATATAGTATTCTTCCTCATCGTCAATGCAAAATAAAAAAATGTAACGATCATCACCTGTTACAATATAATGATTTCTTGGAATTGAAAAGAGATCAAAGCGGAATATTTTTTCGCCATTTTCATATATGGACAGATCAAACGGCTCTCCCTCGTCCAAGTCCACTTCATAAAAACTTGCAACAGAAATATAAGAGTAACGATCATCTTTTTTGAACATGGAAACGACTGGAGGATGCACAATATCTACTTCCTGAATATTTTCACCTTTCAAATTCGAAGAGTAAATTTTTAATGTTCGACTATCCTTCGGTTCATTATAAAAGTAATTGAAATATACTCTGTCTTTTGAAATACTATGTAGAACATTTGCGCCACCATCGTTACGTTCACCAATAACGGATAATTCCTTCGTAATCAAATCCATTCTTTTGATTCGATAGCCATCTTGATTAGAATGCAACCAATAAATTTGGTTACCATAAGCAACCAAATCCGATATTTGTAGTTTTACATCTTGTGCAGTATATAGGACCTCTTCTTTTTGATCTCCCAAAAGTTTCATTCGAATAATAGAAGACTCGTACCGAGCTTCATCAACCTCAGAACTCACTGTACTATAATACAAGTAACCTCTATGAATGATTACTGAGCGTGGAGATTTTTCAAAGCTTTTAACAACCTTTTTACGGCCTCCATCCTTATCTAATTGCGATAAGCGCCAGCCCGTAGCAAACTTTGAACGCGCATTCTCCTTATCCCAGTAACTTTCCAACAAATATAATTTAGAATTATAATACTGAAGAAAATTTAAATATGACGCATCCTCTTCTACAAAAGCATAACAATTTTCTACTGTTGGTTCTGTTAGACATCCATGATCAGGCCGACTGTCTAATAAGACTGCTTTTGTACTATCTTTGTCCATATAGTAAATTAAACTATTTTGAATAAAATAATATCCTGTATCAGACGGAGTTATTCTAAGTCCCTGACCTTGAATAGAGAACATATGGGGGTAATCGATTCCCATGTGAAATTCATCATCTGTGGGGTAGGTATGGGAACTGCAACCGTGAAGAACAAATAAACAAACTATAATTGGAAATATAAAGTAGTATTTCATTATCTGCTCCCTTTCTATAGTTTTAAAGGATAGTGAAGGGCTATAGCTTAGAAGTTGCAACTTCCAAATCTATAGCCCTCAATTAATTATTAAGCTTTAACTTGTGTATAATCTATCCAGCTATAATTGCTATTCCATGTTTTATGAGTTCCCTTGGCCAATACATTTCTTGCAGGAACATCTTCCGCTAAAACAGTTACTGAGGCGCTAAAAGAATTACTTTCTGCTTCCTTCTCTACTATCCAAGTATTAGTCACTGATCCATGCTTGTAATGGTATTCAACTTTAACATATGATGTGCACCCACTTGCTCCACAAGTGGTTTGTCCACTAGCTTTGTCCTCTCCTAAACCGACTGAACCATACACCGATGCTCCCCCCATAGTTCCAGAAACAGAAGATGCAGCAAATACGTTTGTAGAAAGTAGCATTGATACGGCAACAGCTGACGATAATACCGCTAAAAATTTTCTTTTTTTAGTTTTCACAAGAAAACCTCCTAAATTAATTTTCACAACAACCAAATATTACCATATATAAAATGGTAATTAAATACATTTTTAGATTTTTAATTATTAATATAGGGATAACTTTCTCTACTACTACCAATTTCAACTATATTACTCTTTTAAACGTTCCCTCTCCCGCCTCAATTGCTTGCTTATCCAAATAAACAAAATGTTTATCCAGATATCCCTCGCAGTAAATAAACATATACTGATCATCTCCAGTAATAACTGATTGTTTGTATGGCAACAAATCCAGACTGTAGCTTGACACAGCTTGACCATTTTTAAATACAGTTATATCGTTAGTTACTTCATCGGGCATTTTCATTAAATTTAAGTTAACAGGATAGGCGTATGTGTATTGAGCATCCTTTCGAAACGAAGAGTAAACATCCTGTTTAGCTATCTCTTCTTTTTGTACGTCATTGCCGAGTAGGTCGGAGGAATACAATATTAATGAGCGACTATCTGCCAGATCCCCATAGTAGTAATTAAAATAAATGCGGTCATTATTAATGCTAAATAACCAGTTCGAATATGCACTGTCACTTTTGCCAATCGTAGTTACTCGCTTGCTATTCAAATCTAGCCGGCTTATACTCCCTTTCTCATCCGCATGTTGCTGCCAGTAAATTTGATCCCTGTATGGAACGATGTCTGTCATGTAAAGCCACTTTTCTTGAGCTGTATGCAGGACCTCTTCTGTACCGCTTCCATCCAGCTTGCTGCGCAGGATCGATGCTGTAAATATTTCATTCCCCTGCTTGCCTCTATCCACTGTGCTAAAATATAAATCGCCTCTATGTATAGCAAGCGAGTAAGGCTTTTCTGAAAATTGCTTTACAGTTTTGCGGTTAGTTCCATCCGTATCCATCTCAGTTATTTCCCAAACTGTTTCATATTCTGAACTGCCCTCTCTCTTTCCCCAGTAATTCTCGGCTACATACAACTTAGAGTTATAGTATTGAATAAACGGCAAATTGGGATCCTCATCCGTTTTAACAACCGCATGACAATCAGATATATATGGCGTCTCCAAGCAGCCATTGCCTTCTCGAGTATCCAGTAATGTTGCTGTGCCACTTTCTTTGTCCATATAATAGATGAGATTGTTTTGCAAAAAATAATATCCCTGCTCTGCCGGAGAAGTTAGCAAGCCTGTTTGAGTGACTGCAAACATATGGGGATAATCTATTCCGAGCTTATAGTTGTCATCAGGCTTCTCTTCTTTGGGAGCATCTGTACTGCAGCCTGCGAAAAGACTGCTTGCCAATAATACTAAAAGAGCCGGCTTCCATATATTCCTCTTCCATGTACTTGTTGTTCTCACTATCTCTGCACTCCTTTTCTTCTTTACTGAGTAAAAACTATTAAAAAGGAAACAGCCGCAGAAGGCGAGGACTGTTCCCATTCTGCGGCTGTTTGGCGTATAAGCTTTTATTCGTGACACCTTCATGATATTACAATATTTTACAACGGTCAACATAAAACGAGGGGCAAAAACCTATCATTCAGGGTATATTTTTTTCTTTATAAAAAACAATGCCGCCTGTTCCTGTAATCAGAGAACAGACGGCATTACATTTCAACTTCTTAAACTCGGAGTTTGCAAGTCACGCATTCTGGCTTATTTAGATCATAACAGGCTTAATTGCCAATTTCTTTTGCAAAAAAGCTGGAAGCTGGAAGCAACCATTAAAAATATGTTCGTTAAAATACTGAGTATCTTTATCGTAAACAGCCTGCTGCGTCTGCTTAATCGGTATTTTCGAGCCGATTGTGAAGCTCCATAGCCCTCCCGGATAAGTCGGTACAACTGCTGTGTATAGTCTGGTATCGGCAAATATTTGGTCGATGCGATCATAAGACTGCTTCATCACCTCAGGGTGGAATATGGGAGATTGGCTCTGACAAACCATCATTCCACCATCCTTTAACGCATCATGCAAGCTTTGATAAAAAGCTGACTCAAACAATTGCACTGCCGGCCCTACAGGGTCGGAAGAATCTACAATAATAACATCATATTGCGCTTTAACCTGCTTCGCAAATTTTACGCCATCAGCGTAGATAAAGTTTACACGGGGATCAGATATGTTTCCCGATACCTCCGGCATATACTTTTTACTCGCTGTCACAACCAATTCATCGATCTCTACCATATCGATACGTTCGATAGATGAGTATTTGGCAGCTTCACGCGCTGCGCCGCAATCTCCTCCACCTATAATAAGAACATGCTTAGGATCGGGATGAAGAGAAAGAGGTACATGTGCAATCATTTCGTTGTACACAAAACCATCTTTTGACGTTGTTTGTACTGCTCCGTCCAGCACAAGCATGGGTCCAAAATCATAAGAGTCCAGAACCATCACATGCTGGAATTCGCTTGTTTCCTCAAACAAAACTTCCTTTATGCAGTAACTGATTTTTAGATTGTCTCTCTCATCCTCGGTCAACCACAGTTTACCCTGTGTCTGTTGAATATACTTTGGCAACCGTATCATTTTCAACCTCCTAAAAAATATAGTATCTTACCATTGTATCAAAGATAGGTAGACAGCTGTACCTTTTCAGGAAGGTTTGCCGATTTGTTCACAGCAAGAGCTGCCGTTTACTGCTTATATTCAAATAGTGCAACGAGTTAGATAATAGAGTACGATTGTCCATGTGAGTATCCTTATTAATATCATTCCGATTCCTTCGTAATCTCAAATCTTCAATATCTTACCTCGTAAAGCTTATAAACAGAAATCAGTGTCAGTAAAAAGAATTAAACCAAACACTGTAACCTTACAGCGCTCGGTTTATCTGTGAATATTTATCTATTTTTCAAATGTCGATCAATGCTATCAACCCACTCAGGAAAAGCCTTCTGATAATATTTGATGAATTCCATATCTGCTTCCAACACAATTTCCCCGTCTGCTTTACTATTATCAAAAACGACTAGATGATCGATTATCTCTAAATGAGCCAAGAGGTTCTCCATACTAGTTACACTTCATCTAATAATGTCCTCTGACTCAATATGATCATTCCCGTTTTTTACACGATAAAACTTAAGATATAGTTTCATTAGCGCCCGCTTCGAGTTCGAAACAACCTACGGCAACCTCTTTTTCCCAGTCATCCAATATCTCCAGATTCTGATAGAGTTTTCTCTTCTCGCTCTTTATTCCAAAGGCTCTCGCAAAAATTCTGCAAAGATCAGTATCTGGTGATTCATACGGACAATCGGTTCCCAATTTATTAGTAGGTGAAAACCAACTACTAATTTTTGTTTTAAACGCATTTTGCTAATTTTTTTCTGTTTAGTAAAGTATTAAAAAAGCTCTTGATCATCAATATCGATAGACCAAGAGCTTTTTCCTTCAGTTCAACCTACACCTTATAAGCCTTCATCGCTTTGCGAATTTCTTTCCAGCTAGGGCGCTTGCCGTACATTAGCACGCCTGTGCGATAGATTTTCGCAGAAATCCAAACGGAGATATAAATTGATACTAGCAGTATTCCGATGGATAGCAGCACCTGCCATACTGGCGGATCTGTAAGTCCGAGACGCAGCAGCATAACAAATGGCGAGAAGAACGGAATATAGGATGATACTTTTACGAGCATGCTGTCCGGAGCGCTAATGCTGAAGATTGCGATATAGAATCCAGCAAGTGAAATCATTGTAATTGGCATTACTGCCTGACCAAGCTCCTCTGTACGGCTTACTAGAGAACCAATCGCTGCAAACATAGTCGCAAACAGGAAGAAGCCTGTCAGGAAGAAGATCAAGGAATAAATCAACAGCATTGGATCAACCGCATCAAAGCTGATATTCATATTTTTCAATACAGCATTGTTGTGTGGCAGCATAATGTTAAGCACAACTACTGCTGCATAAATTGCAATTTGAATAATAACAACTGTAAACATCCCGAATATTTTACCAAACATTTGCTTGAGTGGAGCTACACTCGTTATAAGAATCTCCATAACACGCGAGCTTTTCTCTGCTGTAATTTCTGATGCAATCATTTGGCCCGAGATCATAACTGCCATAAAGAGCATAATAATCATGACATATACAATCCCCATATTTACGCCTTGCTCACCCTCTGTTTTACCTTCACCAACGGTCCCTGCACCCTCAGTAGCAGAAATTTGAACAGTCGAAATATTGATTGGCGCATTTAACTGTGCGAGCTGTTCCGATGTAAGACCAGCATCTTTAAGTACCATTTCTTGACGGATCAACTGTAAAGCACCTTGCAATTTACCTTGAATTTTATATTCCAGCAATTTTTCAGTCTTATAAGTAATCGCTGGCAAGCCACTATTCGTAACATCACCAAATTCCAGATAACCACTAATTTCACCATCTGCAATTGCTTTTTTTAACTGCTTCTCGTTCTCTGCTGCTGAGCCCTTATCTGCATATCCCTTTAGCTCTGTCGCAGAGTCCTCTGTTGCTGAAAAATATTCAGCCAGCTTTTTACTTGCTACATCTCCTGCCTCATTAGCTGTTGATTGAATATAGCCAATCGTTGTTACACCATCGCCGCCGCCAAGATTAAACTTCGTAAACATGTAAGGCAAGTTAATCGCAATACTTAAAATTAAAGCAATAATAATTGTAGTAACAAGAAAAGCTTTAGCACGCAGCTTGTTGCGCAACGTAAATCCGACTACTGTCCAAAAACTATTCATTTTTCTCACCTACCGTTTTTATAAATATTTCATTCAATGTTGGTTCCTTAATTTCAAACTTCGTAATCTCAGACTGCATCATGGCATGACGCAAAATATTCCCCGCTAACTTATCACTTGAAATTTGCAACTCATAGCCGGATTCATGACGTTCTACCTTTGTTACTCCTTCAAGCTGCTCCAAGCCGCTTACTTCCTTCTCCGTGCTAAGCCAAACCTTTTCTCTTGGGAACTGCTTTTTAATTTCGCGAATATTTCCTTTTAAAACAGTGTTGGAACGATGTAATATCGTAATATTACGGCATAGCTCCTCCACATGCTCCATTCTATGAGTAGAGAACAGGATACTTGTGCCGCTGTCCCGAAGCTCTTTTACAGTAGATTTCAACAGCTCAACGTTAACCGGGTCAAGTCCGCTGAATGCTTCATCCAAAATAACAATTTGCGGTCTGTGAATAACAGCTGCGATAAACTGAATTTTTTGCTGATTTCCTTTGGACAATTCTTCAACACGCTTATTATAGTATTCCGGAACCTCGAAACGATCTAGCCATTTTTTCAAATTTTGATCGGCATCCTTGCGCGACATCCCGCGTAATTGAGCTAAATATGTTAATTGCTCGCTTACTTTTATTTTAGGGTATAGCCCTCTTTCTTCCGGCAAATAACCGAGCAATCCCAGATTTTTAGAATCAAAGGGTTTGCCGTTATATAAAATCTTTCCTTCATCCGGATAAATTAATCCGAGCACCATCCGCATTGTTGTTGTTTTCCCTGCTCCGTTTGCACCAAGCAGCCCATAAATTTCTCCTTCGCTCACTTCAAAATTAATATTGTTTACAGCCGTTTTTCCTCCGTAATGTTTGAACACGCCTTCTACTTTTAATGGATTCATCTTCTTCTCCCTCCGATACTAGTCTCGTATCACTAACGAAACTGCGATCTCCCCAATTAACTTATACTGTTGTCTTTCGCCTTGCCTGATCAAGCATCGCTGCCATAATTTCATCCAGCTCCATAGCCTTCTTGTTTATCACTTGAACACTGTATTGATCCAGCCACTCTTCTGCGGCTGCAGCCCTGCTGCTTATGACGGTAAAATATTGCTGCCCTGACCGCTCAATGTAACTAACACCAGGAATTTTTCTCAGCTCTTCTTCAGACAGCTGACCTCCCGAAATGAAGTAAGTAAACCAGTTGCTAAACAGCTCATCCTTTTCATATATGCCGAGCACCTTTCCTCTATCCATAAATACGATATAATCGGCAAGTCGTTTCACTTCATCGATAATATGTGTATTAATTAAAATCGTTTTATTGCCATTCTCCATATAGCGATGCAATACATCAATCATTTGTTTCCATGCCAGCGGATCAAGTCCGGATGATGGCTCATCCAGCAACAGCAATTCTGGCTGATGAGAAAGTGCAATAATAAAATCAAGCTTTCTTCTCATTCCCTTGGATAACTTATTTACAACTTTATGATCATCCACTTCCAATAAGTGAACAAGATGCTGATAAAAGTCCATATCAAAATGCGCGTACCACTGTTTATAAAATTGCGCCTTCTGACGTCCTGTTAAACCATCCTCATCCAGCCAGGGAGCCTCAGGCAAATAGCCAATCCTTTGTTTAATAACATTATTGCTGTAACTCTCTATCGGTTTTCCAAACAGTTCAATTTGTCCTGATGTTTTTTTTGTAATATCGAGCAACATGCGAAACATTGTACTTTTGCCGCTGCCATTGGCTCCGACTACTGCTGTCACATATCCCTCTGGGATATCAATCGTTAGCGGGCCTAGTGTAAATTCCTTAGTTTCTCTCGTAACTTGATCCAAACGGATAATCGCTTCCTCTATCAAGTTTTGACACCTCCCACGCTTCTTACTCCTTAATCGTTATAATTATCATCCACTGCTTTCTTGAACAGTTCTATTAATTCCTGCTTCGTACACTGTACCCTAATCGCTGCTTTTATCGCATCTTCCAACGCCTCGCTCACAGCAGACAACCTTTGCTTATCAAGCTCTTGCGGGCTTACCTTATTTACATAAGTGCCCATCCCTTGCCGTGTTCTGAGCAGTCCCTCATTCTCCAGGTCACTATAAACTCTTTTGATTGTAATGACACTGCACTTCACCGACTGAGCTAATTCACGGATTGAAGGAAGCAAGGTGCCTTCTTCCAATTGACCGCTCACAATAAGTGCGCGAAGCTGAACGCTAATCTGATGATAAAGCGGCTCGGCACTTTGTTCATTAATTTGAATCGGCAGCTGCATTGCCTCACCTGCTTTCTTCTCATCCAAAATAATCTCTATTATCAAGCTGTTTAACCGTAAACCTCAATCCGACGATATACACAGCTGCTGTCACAACGACCGCTACAATAAGCCATGAATAATTTCCTTCTTCAAATTGTTGTAAACTCAGTAGCACCAAACTATTCCTTGCAAAAAATGAATATGTTGCAATAGCGATCATAATAATGAGCATGTAAGAGAAGTAAATAATACTGTAGATTTTGCCAGGCTTCACAAGCTCTAAATAGATAACGAAGAACAAAATTAGAAAACTAATCGTAAGCCATAAACAGAAAAAAAATATAAAAGCATCGAGACTCACTGCTAAGTCAGAATAGTAAATCATGAAGTAAAAGGCTGAATAAAACGGGATTTGACAAAGGAACACACCAATTGTTGTTTGTATCAATTTCCCATATACAACATGCTCAGAAGTGATCGGGAGTGTGCGCCATAAAGCTAGTTTTTTACCTAATGGATCGTTTTTCCAATAATTCATATAAAGCTTCCCAATAAACAGCCCTATAATAGAAAGCAAACATATATAAATAAAATCAATCGTCCAGTAGGTTACTTCGTACACCCCATCATCGTTTGCCTTGCGGCTTAATGCATTATAAATCAATGGCAGCAAAAATATCAGGAGATATATTAAAAATATTGCAGACATGAAGTATCCTTTTTTACTGCGTCTAAGCTCATACTTCGCAAGCAGCCACGCACCCTGCCATTTTCCCATCCTTTATGTACTCCTTTCATAGTTGAATCGTCCAGCTTTAATATCTGTTTGCTTGCTACGTTTGTATACTGTATATATCTATATACACAGTATATTCATAGTATACTGTGTTGTCAACAAAAGAATTGAACTTCCTACGTTTTAAATGCAACAAAAAGAGGCTTACTAGTATGTCAGCACTCCTGACATACTAGTAAGCCTCTTCCTTTAAAATCGATCACTTAACCAAATATCGCGTCAAAAAGCGGTGCAGCAGCCTCGCCTGGATAAATAATATACAGCAAAGAATAAACAGCAACTCCTGTAATAGCTGTAATAAACCATATTGTTGCCGTTATTCTGCCAAGCTTGCGATGCTTGGTATACTTTTTCTTGTACCCGAGTGTAATTGTTGTAATACCAAAAACAGCAGCAACTGCGGCCAATACAATATGAAACAATAAAAAGACCAAGTAGTATGGTTTTATACTATCCGGACCGCTCCATGGCGTACTGCCGACAAATAAAGTCCGCGACACATAGATGATAAAAAATATTACTGCAGCTACCGCAGCGTAAAACATGACTTTCTGATGCTGTTCAAGCTTGCGCTTAACCGCCAAGCGCCAGCCAATTGCTACAAGAATGGCGCTTATGACAATAAAGGTCGTACTTATTGTCGGCATAATATTAAAACTGTTCATTCTGTTTTCCCCCCGTGCCTTTCTTTCATCGCTTCACTGTTAAACTGCTCCTGGGTTAGGTTTTGGGTTTGAGCTCTGATTGGAATTAGCATTCATATTAGAACTAATATTAGTAAAAGAGTTCTGATCCATCCCTGGGAACGACTCAGGAAGTGGATCAATATCATCAGCATGCTCACGCTTAAACCATTGCTTGAATATGAAAGCAAGGATAATACCGTACATGAGCTCTTGCACAATTTTCATTACTATACCACCAAGCTGCTGATCCTCCACAACATCAAGCATATTAAAATATTGCGGACCGCTGAATTCATTCAATAAATAACTGGTATCACCAGGGATACAATATGCCATTGCTGTAGCCCAAACGGTAGGATCGCTGTATGTCGCAAAGAGTGGTGAACTTGCAAAAATAATAAGCGCACAAGCAGGCGTCAAAAGCATGCCATTTGCAAATACATACGCCATGCGTTTCACATCTGTTAGTCTTGACCATTCCTTAACCGGTACTGCCACTTGCCACCACATCATAAGTGCGGCGATAAATAGAACAACGTAATACAAACGATGTACTGTAAAATGTGTCATGACATAGTCATGTACTGCTGGTAAATGATAAACCGAAAACAATAAATTAAATGCTACTAAAGTAGATATCGGATGCATTAAAAATCTAAACTTCCGCCAAAACGATTTCGAAAAGAAGTGCTTCCAAATATGTGACGGAATCGAAATAAGTACGAGCGGCGGTACAATCAGATAAGAAATTGCCATATTAATCATATGGAAAGTAAACATTAAGTGTCCCAATATATTAATAGGCCCACCATGCGCAAAATATATTAAAAATGTAGCTAGCATAAACATAATTTTTTGCATATATGTTGCAGGCTTTTCCTGCGGATAATGTTTTTGACTCCAAGGACCAATCATATAGAAATAGAGAATATTCACTCCAATGACCGCAAATGCGAATAAAGGCGTCCATATCTCGTCCCATTTAAAATACTGTAAGCCTAGCATGATGGAGACTCCTTTCTATGAAGAAGAGGGACCCAACCCGGGACCCTCTTCGCCTGCACAACATCTTAAACTAATTTTACCACCATACCCATGACAGCGCCATAATAACACATAGCAAGACAACGAATATTCCACCCAAAATACCGATTATGGCAAATGTGTGACCACGGTCCTTCATATGCATCCAGAAAGCAAGCTGTACGAATACCTGGATTATTGCTGTTCCGACCAAAATAATGTAAACAAAGTTAGTGTTGATTTCACCACTTGCTACAGTTACAAAAGCGATTAATGTAAGCAACACCGAGAAGATAAATGCGATAACGTGTTTTTTCGTTCCTTCAACACGATGACGCTCTTGTCTGTGCCCGTTGGATGAAGATTGACTTGTCATACATTAACCCACCTTTCCCATCAAGTAAACGACGGTGAAAATGAATACCCATACGACGTCGATAAAGTGCCAGTACATGCTGGCAACATATACCTTTGGTGCTGTAGTTGTATTAAGACCACGATTCTTCAATTGGAAGATAATTAGCGTAATCCATACAATACCAAGCACAACGTGCGCACCATGGAAACCTACAAGTGTATAGAAGGATGAACTAAATGCACTTGTAGTAAACCCATGTCCTTCGCCAACATAATGCGTGAACTCATATATTTCCAACCCAAGGAAACATAGTCCGAGCAATACTGTAGCTGTAAGCCATCCAATCAAAGCTTTAACATTTTGACGGTGCAATGCATTAACTGCAAACACACTCATCAAGCTTGATGTAAGCAAGATACCTGTCGCAAGCGCGATAAGAAACAGGTCAAACAATTTGTTAGCTGATGGGCCATCCAATACCTGGTGACGCAAAGCTAAGAAAGCACCGAACAACGTACCGAATAATACAGTCTCTCCACCTAGAAACAACCAAAAGCCAAGTATCTTATTGCGTCCCTCGAGGGTCGCCTTTTCCGGCTCATGAGGCAATTGACCGTCTACATGTGCATGTGCACTCATGCTTTCCCCTCCTGATCTTTAAGAACTGTTTCTTTCGGAATATGGAAGCCATGATCGTCGATCATAGAACGAGCAATCATACATCCGAATGTTATTGCCAAACCAATTACTCCAACTGCATGGCCGGCTTTAACGTTAGCGAACAATACACCCCAGTCTGGAGCATACATAAATCCAATACCTGCGATAAACAAACCTATACCCATAAGGAATGGCAATATTGAGGAGTTCGGCATATGAATATCACCGATCGGCTCAGCAGGCGTCATGCCTTTGTGACCATCCATTTTCTCTTTCCAATAAGCGTCATAACCGCGTACTAGAGGAGTTTGAGCAAAGTTGTATTCTGGCGGCGGAGAAGGAATTGTCCACTCCAGCGTACGACCATCTTTCCATGGATCGTTCTCAACGCCTTTAGGCTTGAAGCCTGTAATAGTAGCGTTCAGAATAAACAGAATTGTTCCTACACCCATTAGAAGTGCACCAATTGTACTAATCATATTCATCTCTGTTAAGCCCATGCCATCTAGATATTGCCAAATACGACGAGGCATACCCATCAGACCCAAGAAATGCTGAACAAAGAAAGTCATATGGAAACCGATAAAGAATGTCCAGAACGTCCATTTACCAATCGTTTCGTTAAGAACACGACCAAACATTTTTGGCCACCAGAACGTCAGACCAGAGAATAGACCGAATATCAATCCACCCACGATAACGTAGTGGAAATGAGCAACAACGAAATAAGAATCGTGATACTGGAAGTTAGCAGGTGCTACAGAAAGCATAATACCTGTAACTCCACCCATTACGAATGTTGGAATAAATCCAACTGCGAACAGATTCGCTGTAGGGAACGTTATCGAACCGCCCCACATCGTAAACAACCAGTTAAATACTTTAATACCGGTCGGTACTGCGATAAGCATCGTTGCAATGGAGAACAGAGAGTTGGCTACTGGTCCCATACCTGTTGTAAACATATGGTGAGCCCAAACCATGAATCCAAGGAAACCGATCAAGATCGTAGCAAATACCATGGAGCTGTAACCGAACAAGCGTTTACGTGAGAAGGTACTTACTACCTCTGAAATAATACCGAAAGCTGGCATAATCAGAATGTAAACCTCAGGGTGACCGAAAATCCAGAATATATGCTCCCACAGAACAACGTTACCGCCCATATCAGGTTTAAAGAAGTTCGCATCGAATAATCTGTCAAACATCAGTGCTGCCAACCCTACTGCTAGAGCAGGGAAAGCGAACAGGATCAAAGCTGATGTAATGAACGCAGCCCATGTAAACATCGGCATACGCATAAACGTCATACCAGGAGCACGCATATTAATAATCGTGACAAGGAAGTTGATTCCCCCGATTAGCGTACCAATACCCGCAATCTGCAAGCCAAGCACATAATAGTCCATTCCATGGTGACCACTATATGTCGTGCCTGCAAGAGGTGCATAAGAAGTCCAGCCTGCGTCTGGAACGTGACCTGTAAACCAGCTGATGTTAAGCAACACGCCACCGGATACGAAAGTCCAAAAGCCTAGTGAGTTCAAAAATGGAAACGCTACGTCGCGCGCACCAATTTGAAGCGGAATAACCGCGTTCATAATCGCAAATATGATCGGCATCGCTGCCAAGAATATCATGGTAGTACCATGCATTGTAATAAGCTCGTTGAACGTCTGAGCTCCTACAAAATGGTTTAGCGGCTTCCAAAGCTGTATACGGATAAGTATAGCTTCCAATCCGCCAATCAGGAAGAAAAGTCCTCCTGCAAGCAAATACAAGATACCAATTTTTTTATGGTCGACTGTTGTCAGCCAATCCATAATGCCTGTACGCCGTTTAGGCATAGCATGTGCATGAGACAAGGTAGCTACCTCCTTCGATCAATGATGATTTATTATTCGTAATCAAGCGTCAGGTTTGTTAGATATTCAGTGATGCCCTTAAGCTCTTCTTCTGTAAGCTCATACGCACCTGTCATATGGTTTTTCGGCTTGATTTTTTCAGGATCCTTGATCCATTTGTACAAGTTGTCATACACAGAGCCTTCATGCTCATATTTCGGATCATCCGTATTTACCAAAATACCGCCTACACTGCTTCGGCTTCCAATACCAGCCAAGCTAGGGTAAATGGATGGTGTATCGTTATTGATCGCGTGACAAGTCAAGCATTGGCTTTCTAGTGCAGAAGCAACTGCTTCATCACTTGGCATAGCTGAAGGAGCCTTAATCGCTGTTTGCCAACGATCAAAGGATGATTCACTAACCACTTTAACTTTGAAGTCCATCAATCCATGAGACGGTCCGCAAAGCTCGGCACATTTCCCTAAGTATACCCCTTCTTTCGGAGCAGAAAAGTGCATTATGTTCGTATTGGCTGTGCCGCCAAGACCTGGGTTCGTATCAATTTTCCCTGCAAGAGCCGGAATCCAGAAGGAGTGAATAACGTCTGCAGAAGTTGTTTCAACTGCAATCGTTTTCCCTGCAGGAATAACCAGTTCTTGAGCAGTCGTAATACCTAGCTCAGGATATTCAAATTCCCACCAATATTGGTGAGCGATTACTTTTACCTTTACTGCATCCGGATCATTACCATAATCTTTCCCCAAGCTAAATACAGTTTGAAGAGTTGGCACTGCGAGAATAACTAGCAAAACAATCGGAATAACGGTCCAAATAATCTCCAACTTGTGATTCCCCTCAATTTGCTTAGGAATCGTTTTGTCTCCAGGGCGTCTGCGGAAACGAATTATTACATAGATACAAATTAAAAATACGACAGCGACTACAAGTCCCATAATAATTATGGACAGCTTCATTAGGTCAAACTGCTGCTGCGCTACCGGTCCTTGCGGATTAAGCGCAGACAAATCTTCCCGTCCGCACGCTGCCAACACTAATGTCATCATAGCCATTAGTGGCGCAAGCCGTTTTACAAACTGCCACCGTTTCATCATTCATCAACCCCACTTTTGACATTTTCGCAACCGCCAAATTTTGTCGTGGCATGCGGTCGGTTGCGTGCAACACTGCTGTTTTCGCAATTTCTGCATATTGAATCACTTTATTAAATATAAAGTTGAACCCCCTATTTGTCAATGTTCCACGGAGAGTTCACAAATTGTTCTCAAAGCTGTCAAATATCGCACCACGACTGGATTTTCCCCCATTCGAGAGGATCGCAAATTATGTTGTACAGCCGTTTGTTACCGCTTTATCGACACTTTTCGAACACACTCTTGTTATCATTGACAAATCTTATGGACAATTATGTATCAATCGGCTGTGTATATTTCTGATTTTAATTATTCAAACTAAATGCATCATTTCCTATAAAGGAGTTTGTGCATATGCAAAAAACTATTGCAAAAACAGTTTTCATACTTATTTCAATTATACTTGTCTTGTCAGCAACCGCATGCAGTGATAAAGAAGAATTTGAAAAGTCTAATCACGATTTTGGCAGCCGGCAGCAGGATGACCCAAAGATTTACAGTGGAAAAGCGTATGGTAATGCAAGCCTTTCACCAAAACAACATGACAATTCTTTTTTTGAATACAGCTCCGCTGTCTCTTATCAGGTAAGCAAAATTAGCGGTGTTCGCAATGCAATCGTTATGTTAACGGACAAAAATGCCTATGCAGCAATCCTATTGGACCTGACCGCAACAGGCGCACGCAATAATGAAGAAACAATCGAACAAGATAATTCGCCCGCAACAGATGGCAGTTCCACCCTGAGCAGTCAGCAAAAAAGAGAAAATGGCAAACGACCAGCCAAGCGTTTTCACTCTTATTACACAGTCAAGGATCATAACAATTTGTCAGAAGAGCTTAAACAAATGGTTGCACTGGAAATTCGCAAGCTTGCACCAGCTGTTCAAGAAGTGCATATTTCCGCTAATTTGGATTTTATTAATAAATTTAATGAATACGCAAGAGAAGCATGGATGCATCGCTCTTTGGCTCCATGGATAAAAGACTTCAATACAACTGTTCAGTTTTACTTTGATGATGGCGAGAAGGCACCGGCGCCTATCAAATAATTTAAACATTAAGCAATACGGCAGCAGACTTGCTCCACGCGATATGACATGTTAATTGCGTGGAGCAGCAACTTATGGCTGACGCAATTTATGGATGGCATCATTATATAACTTGCGGTCATGCTCATTTCTTGCATAATGCTGCAAATACAGAAGCTCTTTCTCCAGTTGGGATGTGAGAGCGTTGATTCGTTTCACTGCTCCTGTCTTTTCATCCTCTGGAAAACTCTCTCCTTTTTTTGTTTGCACAGACAAGGTGCCATCGCATTCAATTTGACCTATAAAAACATCATTCAACTTCAATCTATAGCTGTCCAACTGTTTTTCAAGCCATTTCTCATCGTATCCCGCAACCTTAAGCGGACCTTCAAGTATTTCGCCGTCCATTAGGACGGTTTGCGGCGGCTGCTCACTTGCCATTGGCCACCCGAGCATCTTCCCTGTTAACGGTTGATTTTCTTTTTTTAACAGCACATTTATACTCCCGCTAGACTCCATCAAAGCAAACTCCACATCAGCAACCGAAAAAATATCCTTTTGTCGTAACTGACTTAGCAATTCATCAATCGTAAGTTTTTCTTTTCGCATATTTTCACGAACAACTTTACCATTCTTAATTAGAACGGAACCTTTGCCATCAACGAAGTTTTTGATTTTTCTGTTTTTCAAAGTCAAAAACTCAATACTCGCTGATATGGCAACCCATACTCCCATTGCAATAATACCTAACAGCCAAAGGTTTTCCAGGTCCAATGAAACATACGCCGCAATATTGCCGATTGTAATGCCTGTTATGTACTCAAACAATGAAAGCTGCGACAATTGACGTTTGCCTAATGCTTTTGTTGCAATAAATAAAACGACAATCGCTACAAGCGTCCTACCTACGACCAATAACCATTCGGGCATTTCCCTCACCTCTTGTCAACAGCTTGCCCAGTTCATGGAAAGATCAAACGCATTGTTTAAAATCAAATAGGCAATCAGTTGACAATAAATAAAAAATAGTATATGATATATAATTAGTTTGTTTAACCTCATATTTTACCCCGACATGATTCTAATTTTCCCTCTCAAGATTATTGTGATTTGTCGCGAGTTTTTTATTCACTATGACTATGCTAAGCAGTTCTGATTCACACTGGAGCGGTCACTGGAGCCGCAAGGACGGAAGAGAGGCAGGGCTTTCGTTGTTTTGGAGTGCAATTTCACCGCATTGCAAAAACTGCTTTCGGGGATATGCGATCCTTCTATTATTTATTTGCATACATTTGATCTTCCACATAGAAGATAATCTTTTTATACACATTTAGTAAAGCAAGGATTTAAGATAGAAGGTTAGACAATAATGATAAACAACAGCTTTATCATTCAAAATAAGGGCCTCCTGATACGTGCTGAAAGCTGCGTACTGGGAGGCCCTGTCCAATTCCAATTATTATTTCATCAGCCGGTTTACTGTTACAAGCAGTTCATCGATCACTTCATGCTCCCCGGCTTCTATTCTCTCAACAACACAACTGCGCAGATGCCCTTCCAGCAACAGCTTGGCTACACTCCCTAGAGCCGACTGTGCAGCTGCGATTTGAGTCAGTACATCGTCGCAATATACATCCTTCTCAATCATCGATTTGACGCCCCTTATCTGACCTTCAATTCGATTTAACCTGCGGGCAAGGTTTTGCTTGGTGCTGTCCGAATGATGGCTCTTCCGTCCCCCGTTCAAATGACATGTCTCCCTTGTCACTTCATCCACATGATCGTTTAATTGATTATTTATCTTATCCATAAGTATACCTCCACAGGGTATTTCTAATATTCTTATTATAGCATAAATGGATAAATTACAGTAGCGCATCGATTGCAGCTGTTATTTTTTTAGGGTCGGTTGCTGGGGCAAATCGTTGCCTAATCTTTCCTTCCCGATCAACCAAAAATTTTGTAAAGTTCCATTTGATCACTTTTGAGCCTAGCAGACCTGGCGCTTCCTTCGTCAGCAAAGCAAATAAGGGATGGATATTACTTCCTTTTACATCCACTTTTGCGTATAGCGGGAAAGTTACCCCGAAATTGAGCTGGCATACCTCTTGAATCTTTGCATTATCATCAAGCTCCTGATTGGCGAATTGAGAGCATGGAAATCCCAGCACATGAACCCCCCGCTCCTTATAAGCCTTATACAGAGCATCAAGCTCGCGCAATTGTGGTGCAAAGCCGCAGCCTGTCGCTGTGTTGACGATAAGCATTACCTCTCCGCGATATCGTTCCAGCCTTTCATGCTCACCTGCAATTGTTACTGTATCAATCTCATAGATTGGATTCATCTCCATTCCTCTCTTTCCGCTTTTAATTGTATGCAACTGATCATAACACTAAATTCTTGTTATTTTAAACTATAAGTTTACAAAATGATGAGTAGAAAGAAAAAAACAGCTCGCTTCCTATATAATAAGGAAACAAACTGTTTTTTTAAGAACACTATTATGCTGACGAATTACTTCAGGCCGCCTTCGATTTCTTTTACCATCTCAGCTACGGATAGCAAACCGCCACCGGACAGGTACCAGTATTGTGGATCAAGATATACAATACGATCTTCTTTAGCCGCATTAGTACCATTCACCAAATCATTGTTAAGCGTTTCTTTTGCACTCCCAGAACCAGCAACAACTGCGTTACGATCAATAACATACAAGTAATCAGGATTTTTCTCCGAAATATACTCGAATGTTACAGGTTTTCCATGCGTAGAAACTTCTATATTTTCATCAACGGCAGGCACGCCAAACACATCATGAATAATACCGAAACGGGATTTAGGACCATAAGCGCTAATATTACCTTCATTAGTTAGAATAACTAGAGCATTTTTATTGTCAGCCTTCACTTTTTCTTGAATGCCGGCAATTTTGTCATCAATTTCTTTCATTGCTGCTTCTGCTTCAGCTTTCTTATCGAAAATTTCTGCAAGTATACTAACATTCGACTTGAAGGATTCCATAAAGTTGTCATTATCAACGCCCATATAGATTGTTGGTGCAATGCCCTTCATTTCTTCATAGTAATCAGACTGACGACCAGAAATAATAATCAGGTCAGGAGATAATCCGTGAATTGTTTCCATATCAGGATCTTTTAAACCACCAGCATTTACATACTTGCTATCTTTATACTTCTCCAGGTAACCAGGAATGCTTGCTTGAGGAACTGCTGCCACTTCAACACCCAGCTTATCCAATGTATCCAGCGTACCATAATCAAATACTACAACCTTCTCAGGGTTAACTGGTACATCATCTTGACCCAACTGGTGCTTAACTGTAATTTTGTCAGGCTTTGCCTCTCCTGAACCTTGCTGCTCAGCAGTAGAACTTGGACTGCTAGCTGGCGAACTGCTTGGCGTATTTCCACCATTATTTTTTGAACCGCATGCTGCAAGAACCAAAGTCAATACAAGCATAAAAGCTAGTATGGATAAACTTTTCTTCATTTCTTCCACCCCTATTTATATTTTATATATTATGTGAAATAGACACCAATTCGATTGCCATTAATCTGTTGAATCGGAATGTCCATATCATAAATACTATTAAGCACATCTCGCTCGATAATATCGTCGGTCGGACCATCTTTGACGATCTTCCCTTCCTTCAAAGCAACGATATGATCAGAGTAACAGGAAGCAAAATTGATATCATGAATAACAAGGACTACCGTCTTGCCTAGCTCCTCTGTAAGTCTGCGCAGCACCTTCATAATTTGCACGGAATGCTTCATATCCAGATTGTTCAAAGGCTCATCTAGCAATATATAATCAGTGTTTTGAGCAATAACCATTGCAATATATGCCCGTTGTGTCTGACCACCGCTCAGTTGATCCAAGTACTTGTTTTGCATATCGGTCAGATCCATATAAGCGATTGCCTCATCTACCTGTTCCCAATCTTCCTTCGTAAGTTTGCCTTGTGAATAGGGGAATCGTCCAAAGCTCACCAATTCTCTTATCGTAAGCCGCATGTTTATATGGTTTGACTGTTTTAGAATCGAAATCTTTTTAGCGAGTTCCGAGCTTTTCCAAGAGGAAATCTCTTTGCCTTCAATAATGACCTCACCTTTATCCTTCGTCATCAGACGACTCATCATAGAGAGCAATGTACTCTTCCCTGCGCCGTTGGGACCGATAAAGGAAGTAATCTTCCCTTTTATAATGTTTAATGAAACCTTCTGAACAACCGGCTTGCCGCCATATGACTTGCTCACATTTTTCACTTCAATCATGCTCGGCTCTCCTTCAGCAGCAGGTACAGGAAGTATGCTCCGCCTGCAAAGTTAATAATGACACTCACTGTTGTTTCAAAAACAAAAATACGCTCAACAATCATTTGACCGCCCACTAGCGCGATAATACTAATTAGAATAGCGCCTGGAATAAGATAGGAATGACGGTAGGTTTTCATAAACTGATAAGAAATATTGACGACTAGTAATCCCAAAAAAGTAATAGGGCCAACAAGCGCAGTAGATATCGCAATTAACAACGCAACCACGATCAACATATTTTTAACTACTCGGTCATAAGGAACGCCCAGATTCACAGCCTGCTCTTTCCCAAGCGACATGACATCGAAATACTTCCTGAACGGTAAAGTATAAAGTGCAACTGCACCAATAACGATAAAAGATAGCACCAGTAAATCCGTTTTGACATTGTTGAAGCTTGCAAACATTTTCCCCTGAATAATAAGAAACTCATTCGGATCAATCAGCACCTGCATAAAGGTGCTCAAGCTGCCAAACAACGTGCCAAGCACTAACCCAACCAATAAAAGCAAATACAAATGCTTGCCTTCCCGTTTGAATAGAAGTTTGTATAAAAATGCGACAAAAATGACCATCCCAGCAACAGACAAGCCAAAATTCATATATTTATTCGTGACTGGCATGCTTAACGACCCGAACACAAAAATAATAAAGGTTTGCGTTAGCATGTACAAAGAGTCCAGCCCGATAATATTCGGTGTCAGTATTCGGTTATTCGTTAAAGTTTGAAAGATTAAAGTAGCAAATGCTATAGCACCGCCAGTCAAGACGATTGCCAGCACCTTCTTTACCCTGCGGTCCAGCGCATACTCCCAATTATTCGGCAGATCAATAAACAGAAATCCCGCTGTAACCAATAACGCCACTGCTGCCAGCAGCATAAGTTTAAGCCTCATGTGCTCTTCTCCTTAGCAGCAAATACAAGAATATGATGCTCCCGAAAACACCGACTGTCAGACCGATTGGAATTTCATACGGATAAATAATCAATCTGCCGAACACATCGCATACAAGTACAAAAATCGCCCCAAGAGAAGCAGTATGCGCCAATGTTTTCTTAAGATTATCACCCAGATACAACGTAACAATATTCGGAATTACAAGTCCAAGAAACGGGATTGTACCAACTGTAATAATGACTACAACAGATATAAGAGCAACAATAACAAGTCCTATATTCACGACAAGTTTATGATTAAGTCCCAGATTGACGGAGAACTCCTCGCCCATTCCTGCGATTGTAAATTTGTTGGCATATAAATATGCAATAACAAGCAGTGGGATACTCAAGTACAGCAGCTCGTATCGACCACTCAAAATTAACGAAAAATTCCCTTGCAACCAGGATGAAATATTCTGAATCAAATCATTCTTGTATGCAAAAAATGTCGTTGCAGCATTTATAACGTTGCCGAACATTAAGCCTACAAGTGGGATAAAAATAGCATCTTTAAATTTAATGCGATCCAGCAGCTTCATAAATACAAACGTTCCCGCCAATGCAAACGCAAATGCAACCAGCATCTTCGTCATTGTTGAGGCTGTTCCAAAAATCATAAGCGACACAAGAATACCCAGCCTAGCCGAGTCATCTGTCCCGGCCGTAGTCGGAGAAACAAATTTGTTGCGACTTAGCTGCTGCATAATAAGACCTGCAACACTCATGCTTACGCCTGCAATAATAATGCTGACAAGCCTTGGTACTCTGCTGATCATCATCACTTGCCACTGCTCTGCGGACATATTCCACAGTCCGGAAGGCGTAACATTCTTAACCCCAATAAACAACGAAACCAGTGAAAGCACTGCCAGCAGCACAATTAAATATCTAAGTTTCATGGTTTCATGCCTAACCTCTCATCGCGCAATCGAGTAAAAGATAATCATTCTCAAATTATTTACATAAAAAAAAGTAACTCTACAACAACATTGTTGTCCTAAGTTACAGTTGAAAAGATTGATAATGATTATCAGACTATATTAAATAATAATCAATTGCATGTTATCTGTCAATAACGACAGCCCGATTTTACAAATTGAAGAGCAATATTCTATATAATGTGACGAAAAAGTGAACGAGCAAATTGCCCGCTCACTTGTCACTTTTCTTTATTTATATGAACTTTGCATAACCTAAAAAACGATAGTCCTTTTATAAAATAACACCATCTTTAAAAATAGCAATCTCCTTAAAGCCTCTTCGTTCGTTCTGTGTTTGCACCTCGCCAGAAGCAATTGCAATCGTTTGCTCCCATAGCTCATCTGTCATTTCTTCCATTGATTTCCCGCTTAGCAGTTGACCTGCATTGAAATCGATCCAATTTTTTTTACGCTCGGCAAGCTCATTATTTGTAGACATTTTTACAGTCGGTACCGGTCCGCCGAACGGCGTCCCCCTTCCAGTTGTAAAGTATACAATATGAGCACCGCCCGCTGACAAAGCAGTAACAGATACCAAATCATTGCCCGGCGCTTCAAGCAGATTTAGACCGCGTTCCGTAATTCGTTCTCCGTATGGGACAACTGCTTTTACAATCGCATGACCGCCTTTTTGCGTACAGCCCAGCGATTTTTCTTCTAGTGTCGTAATTCCGCCTGCCTTGTTTCCTGGAGATGGATTTTCATAGATTTCTTGATCATGACGGATAAAATATTGCTTGAAATCATTAATCAGATCTACAATTTGTTCATAAACCTGCTTATTCTCCGCACGATTCATAAGAATAGTTTCTGCACCGAACATTTCGGGTACTTCTGTCAATATTGCTGTTCCACCCGCTTCTATTAACCGATCTGACAGGGCACCTACAAGCGGATTGGCGGTTATGCCGGAATAGCCGTCAGATCCACCGCATTTCAGTCCGATTTTCAGCTCAGATACCGGAACTGGCTGACGTTTGCTTTGCTCCGCGTATTGAACTAAATCATCCATAAGTTCCATCGCCTCAGCAATTTCATCCTCTGCCTCTTGCGACTTCAAAAACTTTACCCGTTTAACATCAAAGTCACCGATCGCTTCCTTAAATAACTCTATCTGATTGTTTTCACAACCAAGACCAATCACAAGCACGCCGCCTGCGTTTGGATGATGAACCAGTGAGGAAAGCAGCTTTTGCGTATGCAACAAGTCATCCCCAAGCTGCGAGCATCCGAATGGATGTGCAAAGTGATGCACCCCATCGACTCTGCCAGCATATTGCTCCGCACCTTGCCGGGCGATCAGCTCACAGGTTTTGTTGATGCAACCTACCGTATTAATGACCCAAATCTCATTGCGGATGCCTACCTCTCCATTGGGTCGTACATAGCCTTGGAAAGTACGTTCTCTATCAAAGTTCCTTGCCTGACTGTCGTTAACAGTATCCTTCCCTTGAGGCGCACCAGGGTTATAATTGTACTTCAGTATCCCTTTAAGCCCTGTTCCCATATTATGCGTATGCACCCAGCAGCCCGGCTTAAGATCCATAAGCGCCAAACCGATCGAATAACCAAACTTCAAAATGTGCTTCTGTTTTGCTACCGGCTTCGTCAATATTTTATGACCAGAAGGAACATCCTCCGTCAGTGTTAGAGGTGCAGCACCCTCCTCCAGTTGCAGCACTGTTCCTTTCTCGAAGGGTTGAAGAGCAATTACTACATGATCCTTCTCATGCAGTCTAATCCAATTATCCATTATAATCGCACTCCATTTCTTTTACTGCGTTTGCAATTTTTTGTATAATCGGCTGATCAATGCCTTGCCATAAGTCGCCCCAAATTTGTGAGCTGCCAAGCACCTTTGCACATATATCCTCAAGCTTCTTATCACCCGATTTTCTATCCTCCCAAATTTCAGCCATTCTTTTCAGTTTCGCCTCATCATCTCGGACCTCGTAGAGTACCCCCGCCAGTGTAGTACCTAAATAAACGCCATCTTGATACTCTATCTGATAATAGCGAACCATTGCAGCAATCCCTTGGACAAGACCTGGGGGCAATGTTTTCATTTGCTCCAAGTAGCTTCTAATGATAGGAAATAATCTCGTCTCGAATTTACTTAATGTATTCATTGCAATATCATGCAGCCGATGATTAATATATGGGTTCAAAAAACGCTCATAAACAGCAGCGGCATATTGCAACAGCTCTTGTTTGTCCATATTAAGCATTGGAATAATTTCATGCTCTACTGTGTCTTTGACAAAGATCGAGCAGTTCTTGTCCTCCATTGTCTCGCGTACATAGTTTTTACCATGAAGTATGGCAAAAGGCGTCATTAGAGTATGAGCACCATTTAATATTCTGACTTTCCGCTCCTGAAAAGGAGTCAGATCGGCAACCCAATGCACATTCAGTCCGGCTGCCCGTAGCGGAAGCTTTTGTTCAAGAGCAGGATCCGCTTCAATTGCCCACAGATGATAAGGCTCAGCTGTTGTGAGTTGACTGTCCTTATACCCCCACTCTTTAAACCATTGCTCTGCTTGCTCTTGTGATGGATACCCTGTCACAATTCGATCAACCAAATTGTTCAGAAACTGATTATGTTGCTCAATCCAGTGCATAAAGCTACGCGGATATCCCCAATCTGTACTATATTTCAGTACATATTCCTTAAGCTTGTCACCATTGCGATCAGACAGCTCGCACGGCAGACAAATTAAACCTTTGTCTGGATCCCCATCAAATGCTTTGAATCGCTCATAAAGTATTCTGGTCAATCTGCCGGGATAAGAATGTACTGGCTCATTCTCCTGCATCATTTCTGCCGTATAGGCAAGCCCTGCCTCCGTTGTATTCGACACTACCACCTCTAACGATTCCGTACGCGCCAGATCCAGTAATCTGCTCCACTGCTCATAAGGATCAAACGCTTGAGAAAACACTGTAATAATATCTTTCTGGTCAACAATTTCTCCCTTTTTCAGGCCGCGTGTAACTAGTGTGTATACACCGTTTTGTTCAGCAATCGCTTCGATTTTCGCTTTTCCGCCCGGACGAGGCTGTGTCACAACAATTGTCCCATCATATAACCCTTGTTTTTTGCATTCATGGATCATCCAATCAAAAAAGCCTCGCAAAAAATTCCCTTCACCGATCTGCAATATTTTCACAGGATGCTCCTGCAAATTGTTATGCAGCAACTGTTCCTGCTTTGTCCAGCTTTCTTTGCACCTATGAATAGCTTGCATTAGTGCCCCTCCCCTCACTTATAACCTTATTATATGGAACATAATTAGACGTATAAATATACAAATAGAGCATATTTGTACCCTTTTTTGATCTTTGATACACTATTTGTATACATCATTTCATCTGAATAAAAGGAGAACAGCAATGAATCCTTACCGTAAACCGTTCAACAATCAGGATCCTTTTCCATTCGAGTTTGTATATAAAGATACCAAATCGGCACAAAATGAGCTGCCCAATCATTTGCATGATTGGTATGAGGTCGCTTATATCTATTGCGGGCAAGGTACTTTTTTTATCGATCAATCCTACTATGATGCCAATGATGGCGATTTGTTTTTGATCCCTGCCAATACGATTCATCGTTCTTTTCCTGTTCAGCAAAATCCGAAGACTGCAACTGCTTTTTTCTTTCATAGTTCATTTGCCCATAGTGCTCCGCTTGGCGAATCGTACACCTTTCTGCGTGCCTTTGATTTAGCCAAACGGAACCAAAACTATAAGCTTCATTTGTTGGGTCATGAACGGGAGCAGGTCATTTTTATACTGGATGCGATCGAGAATGAATTAATAAGCAATCAATCTGGCGCCAAGCATGCCGTGCAATTGTATGTTCATCAACTTTTACTGCTATTCAGCAGACTTGAGAGCTTGAATGCCGCCTCTATTGAACATCAATTTTCTGGAAAAATGCCCGACTGGCTTGCCAGTGTCCTAACTCGTATTGACGCTCACCTTACAGATAGCGAGGCTCTTCGGTTGGAGCAGCTCGCGCTTGCAGCTAATGTTTCCAGTTCGCATTTCTCGCGCTCTTTCAAACGCTATACAGGTATGAATGTAACGGAATACATTATTACCAAACGTATCATAAAAGCAAAAGAGCTGCTGCAAGTCACAGACAGCAATGTTGCTGATATTGCTTTTTTATGCGGCTTCGACAGCGTTCCCCACTTTCATCGTCTTTTCAAAAAATTAACTGGCACTACGCCGGCAGCCTACAAACAGTTGCTTTTTTAATTAGTAATTAAGACTTCCATACTACCATACAAGTGTGGTAGTATGGAAGAAATCACCGCTGCAAGGAGATGCTCTATGTATATCAATCAACGTCAGCCAGCTTTATCTACACGTGAAACTGTGTATCGCCAACTGCGAGAGCAGATTATTACTATGGAGCTTGCCCCTGGAACCCCGTTGTCTGAGAATGAAACTTCCGCCTTGTTTCAGGTTAGCAGAACTCCTGTACGAGAAAGCTTTATGCGGCTTGCGCAGGATGGATTAGTACAAGTATTGCCGCAGCGCGGCACCTTTGTATCATTAATCGATACGGGCTTAGTTGAAGAAGCACGATTTATGCGCGAGCAGCTTGAAGGGGCAGTTATCGAACTGGCATGCAGCGGCTTTGACAAGCAGGCTTTGCTGCAATTGGAGATGAATCTCAAAAATCAACAAGATGCGATTGGTCAAGCAGATGACAAGCAAATGTTTGAGCTTGACGAGCAGTTCCATATGATTCTATTTGCGGGCTGCAATAAAGCAAACACTTGGCACGCGATGCAGCAACTGACGGTGCACCTCAACAGAAGCCGCAGACTTATGCTGGCAAGCGACCGCAATTGGAAGCATTTATACGAGCAGCATACGCTTATGTTTGATGCAATTGTCAAACAGGATGCACAAGCTGGAAAAAACATAATGGAACAACATATTAACCTCAGTGTTAACGATCAACAGCTGCTCAAGCAAAAATTTCCTAACTACTTTCAATAAAGGAGCTGTTACTAATGAATATGATTTTTCGCTGGTACGGATCAGACAATGATCCCATTAAGCTATCTTACATCAAACAAATTCCAGGCACCAAAGGCATCGCTTGGGCTTTGCATGATATCCCGGCAGGCGAAGTATGGCCGCTAGAACGAATTTTGGAAGTGAAGAAAGAGGCTGAGGATGCAGGTCTTCATATTGAAACGGTGGAAAGTGTCAATGTGCATGAGGAAATTAAACTTGGTCTTCCTGGTCGCGATCATTATATTGCTAACTATAAGCAAACGATTATTAATCTAGCTGCAGCTGGAGTGAAAGTGGTTTGCTACAACTTTATGCCGGTTTTTGATTGGACTCGCACTAATCTGTTTAAGGAAATGGACGATGGCTCGACCGCCCTCTTTTATGAGCATTCGCGCATTGAAGAGATCGATCCGTTTGAATTGGCGCGTACAATTAGCGGCGGTTCGCTATCCATGCCGGGTTGGGAACCGGAACGTCTGGAGCAGCTAGGTAGTTTGTTTGAGGCTTATAAAGAAGTAACTGAAGAACATCTATGGAGCAATCTTGCTTATTTCCTGCAAGAAATTATTCCGACAGCTGCTGAACATGGCATTGCCATGGCGATTCATCCGGATGATCCGCCTTGGTCGGTATTTGGCTTGCCAAGAATTATTAACAGTCAGACTGCCCTGCGCCGCTTGCTTTCTTTACATGACCATTCGGCAAACGGCCTTGCGCTTTGCTCCGGCTCACTCGGCGCGAATCCTGAGAATGATATCGTATCCATGATCTACGAATTCAGGGAACGCATTCATTTTGCACATATTCGTAATGTTCGTGTATATGAAAACGGCGATTTCATCGAAACCTCGCATCGAACTGAGGATGGCAGTGTTAATATTGCTGGTATCGTAAAAGCCTATCATGATATTGGCTATACCGGCTATGCCAGACCAGATCATGGACGCCATATTTGGGGGGAAGAGTGTCGTCCCGGATATGGATTATACGACCGGGGTCTTGGCATTATGCATATTTGGGGATTATGGGATGCTTACCGCTATGCTGCAGAGCAGCAATCGAAAGGAGTATTATAATGTATACTTCCAACCTGCCGCTTCATCCAGCAATTCATAATAAAGTTGCGGTCATTACTGGCGGGTCCGGCGTCCTGTGCAGAGTGATGGCACTGGAGCTTGCCCGTCAGGGAGCGAAAATAGCTGTTATAAGCAGAACACTGGCAAATGCTGAAGCAGTCGCAGAAGAAATTAGGAAAATAGGCGGTTTGGCAATTGCGATTGAATGTGATGTTACTGACGAGGTGCAAACAGAAAAAGCAGCTAATATTGTTGAGCAGCAGCTCGGGCTATGCGATATTTTAATTAATGGTGCTGGCGGCAACCATTCCAGCGCTAATACAACAAATGAAGTGTTTCGTGAGGAAGATAGGCATAATCCGGATACGGCAACTTTTTTCGAGTTAAATCCAGATAGCTTTCGGGATGTAATGGATGTTAATTTTACAGGCACCTTTATTCCAGCACGACAATTTGCCAAGCAAATGATTGGGCGAAGCGGCGCTTCAATAATCAATATTTCATCAATGAGCGCACCGTCCCCGTTAACCAGAATTCCAGCGTATAGTGCAGCCAAAGCGGCTATCAACAACTTTACCCAATGGCTCGCAGTGCATATGGCGGATGCAGGCATTCGTGTCAATGCGATTGCTCCCGGCTTTTTTATTACAGAACAAAATAGAAGCCTGCTTGTACAAGAGGATGGCAGCCTGACGGAGCGCTCCAACAAAATCATTGCCCATACACCTATGCGACGCTTCGGCAAGCCTGAAGATTTACTGGGGGTGCTGCTATGGCTAGTTGATGAGACAACTTCCCAGTTTGTAACTGGAGCTGTTATTCCGGTGGATGGCGGTTTTCTCGCCTACTCTGGCGTTTAAAATTATGTTGTCTATGCTTTTACATGATGCTATTCCGACACACCATGGACGATATGACGTAACGGTTGCACTGGCTGTCGATTAACTGGGAACAACTTGGAGCAAATCAAATCGCTAGATCACAGAAAGCAAAAATGGAATTGTAGAAGCAATAGCACCGCCTTTGTATGCAAATATTTACCTTTAAAAGAGAAATTCTATAAAATTTTGCATACAATAGCGGTTGGAAGTCCATTTTTGTTTGTAGTGACGATTAAATTATGTGATTAAGTTGTTTATTAACAGGTAATCGAATACATCCAATAGCATCGTCCTCCTAATCTCCTATGCTTTGAGCCGCACGCAGCTTCGTTGTAGCTCCTGCCAGCAATAAAACAATAAGTCCGATACTAGCAACTATAGCAATCCATAATTTGTAATCGACCTCAACTCCAACCACAATTGAAGCAGCATAGCCGCTTAACGCCCCCGGGCTCCACCCCATTTGCTTCGGGAAAAAAGAAACAAGAAGTGACAATAGCAACGTTATGCCAATCGCCGAAAATGCCGCACCCGCCCCACTTTTCAAGCAGCTGCTGAAAAAAATAACTATGGTAATCATCAAAGTAAGCCATAAGCAATAAATCGCCCAGCTTTGGACAAAACTTGCGAAGCTCGTATTTCCAAATAAAATAACCGTGCAATAATAGGCGGCTCCATAGCCAAGGAGAATAGATCCCCAAGTTACTACTGTATAGGATGCCCATTTCGAAGTAATAAAAAATGACATAGGAACAGGCTTTACAAGTATGATTGGGGCAATGTTTCTTTCTCCTGATACTGCTCCCATCGCTGCTAATGCCAACAGCAAGACACCAATTGTGCTGAACTGTTGCAAAGTTGACGCGAGCACCTCTGCAGCACTTGGCATCGGAATATTCAATACTGTCCCCTCTGGTAAACTACCTGCCTTCTCTAGAATAACTGGCATCAAGTAAGTCGAGACCGGCTGCATCATACCCAGTACTATAAATACTAACGGAATCCAAACAAGCTTGTAATTGCGTGCTTTTTCTATTAGCTCTTTGTTAAACATAGCCAGCCAGCGGCTTGATGTTCCTGTTTGATCAAGACCCTCATTTTTTTGCAGTTGCTTGGTCATCACTCTGTCACCGCCTTCATAAATAACTGCTCTAATGTAGAATGACCAATCTCCAGCTTCTCAATGGAAATCTGCTTCTCTGCAAGCAGTGCGAGCACCTGCTGACCGGCTTCCTCCAGCCTGCCATCTTTGACCGTAAGGCGAATATGCTTCTCTTCTGCTTCAGCTTGCTCAAACAACGGTTCAGCGGTTGGCACACCATTATTTAGGACAGGCAACGTTTTTACAGCCTGCAAAAACGTTGCAATATGAGCTGGAACATCATTTCGCTGGGCAAGTTGAATATCAATAATCGACTGTTTGTATTTGTCTTGTATTTGTTGAAGCGAGCCCTGCAAAGCAATTTCGCCTTTTCGCATTATAAATATATGATCACAGAGTTCCTCCGCATCAGGCAGTACATGGGTTGAAAACAAAATCGCTGTTTCATTTTTCAGCTCCTGCAATAAAGTCAGCACCTCTCGTCTGCCAATCGGATCTAGTGCAGAGACTGGTTCATCCATAACAAGCAGTTTGGGATGATGCATTAATGCCTGTACAAGTCCAAGCCGCTGCTTCATTCCACCAGAATAACCGCCAATCCTTCTTTTAGCAGCTTGCTCCAAGCCTGCTCTTGCCAGCAATTCCTTCGCCCGTTTTTCCGCCTCCTTCTGTTTCATTCCACAAAGCTTTCCGGCATATATAGCAAATTCCAGGCCACTCATCCATCCATAAAAGCTCGGCATCTGAGGCAGATATCCGATTTGTTCGCGATATTCGAGACTGGCGGTATCATGAACCCCATTTGTAAATCGTGCCACACCTCGGTCTGGCTTCAATAAACCGGTTATCATACGCAGTGTCGTCGTCTTGCCCGCGCCATTAGGACCTAATAACGCACTGCACTTCCCTTTTTCAACGGTAAAACTTACCTCATTCACAGCTTGCACACCTGCGAATGATTTGGATAGTCCCTTTATTTCAAGCATCATTACTCCTCATTTCTGCGTCCAAAAATAAAGAACAGCACTGGACCTATTAAACTAACAAACATAATGATAAGTGCCCATCCCCATTTCGGACCATTAGTCTTCTCTGCTCGAATACATACTGTTAACGCAATTACCATTAATACTAATTGCACAGCAACCAATACAAGAATGATCGGCAAAAATTTAGTCAACTCATTTTCCACTAAAGTAATATTCATCACTTTCTCCCCTTCCGAAATATTCTGATACGAACGATAAGCAAATACAATAGGAGCGGCATCGGCAACGAAGTCAGCCCCCATAATCCCCAAAACCAATAATAGCTGCCGCGTTTGCGTGCATCCAAAAATAACCATAGCGACTGAGCGATTAACAAGATAGCAAGAGCAGCCCAAAAAAGTGGCGAATGCTTTAATTGCTCCTCCATACTCATTCTTGGGCTTCCTTTCTTTTAGAACTGAAAATAAGATATCCAGCTGCGGCTGCAGTAATGATGGTCTGGATAATAGCATACCAATAAGTGTTTTCGCCCAGCATCCATAAACCGCCGCAGGTTATTGGCACTGCTGCCAATAGAAATATAATCAATTCTTTTGTCTGCCTCCTGTGCAGATCCCGTTGCGCTTGTACTGTGAACTGCTCAAAATGATACAACTTAGGCACAATCGGCTCATTCTCTTGCTCAACAGACTCCCACTGCTGTTTTAATACGGATATAATTTGCTCCTGCCGCTTCTGTTCTTCTTCAACCTTTACCCCTTTTTTACTTATCATCCATTTTCAGCTCCTTCCTTAATTCCGTTAGCCCTGCATTTAAACGCGACTTTACTGTTCCTTCAGGAATATCGAGCATTGAAGCAATTTCATGCTGCGTGTACTCATAGTAATATTTCAGAATTAGCGGGATTTTCAACCTTTCGGGCATGGCAGCAACAGCGGCGGCCAGATCGACATCCCCCCAATTACTGAACGATATATTTTCTACAAAATCTTGTGCTTTAATATGTTGGCGTTCTTGTTCCAGCCATCGTTGTTCCGTCTTCTCTCTACGTGCTTTATCTATAATGAGACGCGAGGCAATCGTAATAAGCCAGGTTGAAAACTTGCCTTTTGCTTGAAAACTCCTTATCTTTTCAATCGCCCTAATCATCGTGTCTTGTACAATATCTTCAGCTTTGCCGCGATCCATCGTAATTTTCAGCACGTAGTGGTACAAAAACCTATAATGTTCATGCAATAGTTCGGATAATGCCGTGCTATCACCGTTTTGGGCACGCTTTATAAGCAGTTGTTCCACTTGCATAGTTGCCCCCTTCATATTGTCCTCTATTAATAAGACGGATAATTGCCTATTTTCGTTCATTTTATAATACTTTTACTTTCATAAAAAAAACCCTGCTTGTTCATTTTTTGAACATTCAGGGGAGTTATGATCTGCATTTTAAGTTTTTAATTATTTATAGTATCATCCACTGCTATTCTTCGTACGAGAGTACCAGTTCCAAACCGGTTTAATTTCCTTTTCATCCATGCACTTCACCTTATAGGGAAACGGACTGCCCATTGAGCCAACCTCAGCCGAGCATAACTGCTTTTTTGCCTGCCCAACTGTACGACTAGCTTTGAATGCTGTAATCTGCTGCTTTCTAATACAACAAGTAAATCGGTTCAGTTTTCTAAATCTCATCGTTAGTTGACCCTCATGCAATAAGATGGCTGCTGAGCGGTGACAAGAAATTTTCCAGAGCATGATTAGTGGTATTCCTGCTAGCGCCCATACACCATCCCATTGGAACAACAGCAATAAAACAATACTAATGGATATCCATATGATAAGCGGAGCTCGCAAATAATTAATCAGCGCTCTTGCAGGAGCTGGCTGAAGCGTACTTGCTTCAGGCAAACGGAATCTTGAAATAAAGCGCTCCAGAAGGCTATTCACCATAGAACGGTGTACAAAAGGATGCAAGGTAAGTAGTTCCTCCTTGCCTGAACTGACCACTTGCAGCTGAAGCTCTGTATATCCAAACGGTTGACGTAAAATGCTTTCCTTCATAATAATTGCTTGTACCTTTTTCGGATCGAATGCAAAAGATTTTTTCTCCAGTAATCCATAGGAAATAATCATTCGCGAGTCTTGGTGACTAATTGTAAAACCACTGTACTTTAACACATAAAGCACTATTGACAGCAACCAAACAAACAAAATAATCAGCAACACAATAAGCGATATAAACAAAACTCCTGAAGTTGCAATACCTGTTGACTCTACCGCATCATTCAGTGTATTTTGGGGCAACAGCATCTCAATGAAATTATTAGCAAACGAATAAATACCAGCAATAAATGCCAACGCAAGCCCAAAATTCATCGAGGTTGCCGCCGCTTTCATCAGATCAGCAGCAGTCAACTTCAATACAGCCCCATTTTCAGCTCTCTCCGTTTTTTCGCTGTCCTTCACAGATCTATCAAGAGCAGAATCTCTAATTCCCTCCCCTGTCTCCACTTGTTCAGAAACAGCTTCTTTTTGCTGCTTACTGCGTAACAGCTCGGAAACCTCATCCGCATACTTTAACGACAGGGCAGGGAGAGACGCATCACTTTGTCCTTTTCCACCAGGAGTTTCAATTTTGATTTGTGCAATACCTAGCACTCGGTGCAGAAGCTTTTGTTCTGTATAGACCGAATGAATTCGTGAATAATAAATCGTTTTTTCATCTTTGAACAACCAGCCGCTGCGAATAATGATGCGATCTTCTTCCAGCCAAAAACCAAACTTCTTCCATTGTATGTAACCTATTGCAAGCAGTAAAACTATCCCTGCTGATAGAATGCCGATTTGCAAAGGCGACAGATCAAAAACTCGCTCTTTCCTTAAAAGAGCAATCGCAAATAGAGGCAGCAATGCTTTTACAAATTGAAAAAATGTAAACACGATATAGAACGGATGAAGTATTCGTTTGTTATTCATCATCAGGCTCCTCAACTCGCGCCAGAATTCCAATTCGCCGCTTCAGCATTTCAGCCTCTTCAAGCTTCAATCCGCTAATTTTATGAACAGAAGCTGCTGTAGCTACCTGAACACTAGCCAATTGGTATTTGCGCATTAGCGGTCCGCTCTCTAACTCAACATGCTGTACACGAGCCATCGGAATTAATGTATTCGCATGGAAAATAATGCCTGATTTAATTTCAAGCTCCTCTTCGAATAACTCGTAACGAAATACTCTTTTCTTTATTGCAGGTGCTATCCAGCCAAAATAAATCGCTGAAACAACAAACAGCGGGATAGTTATCCATACCGGAATCATCGTCCATTTGTTCACAATAGCCAAAATGCAATAGACAATAATACAAAGTGCAAAGATACTATTGCTTATTAGCTGCGTCAAGCGATAAGCCTTAAAGTAGTCAGGATGTAATTGTTTCGTTAAAACTCGCAGCATGTATACTCCTCCATTCTTTCCTCCCCTCTATTACATCAATTTTTAATTACAGAGTCAAATAACCGTGTAAGGTAATTTCTGCTGTACCTTTAATATTCCATTTCACCTCCTTAAACAATTGAAAAGCTTTATTATAATCTACTTCAATAATCATAATGACAGCCGGCTTTTTCACCATTACCTCATAGGCGTATTGCTCGTTCTTGTATGTATAGGGCAATCCCTTCACTTCATTAATAACAGAAAAAACCGTTATTTTAATTTGTTTGAGCAGGGATGATGGAGACAGCGACTTGAAGCTTTGATCCAACTCCAAATTTTTCTGCAAATATAACTTTGCAGTTTGCCATGCGGCTTCTGAATCAATGCGTATTTCGCCATCAGCCAATGCCTCCTCATCCAGTTGCTGGGCAGCGGCATGGACGGCTCGATTGACAGCTTGCTTTGCCAAATAAACAGCCTTCATAGAAAGCTCCTGCTCAACTTGCAATATTTGGGCATATAGCCAAATCGGCAGCATGATCATAATGAAAACAAGCTTGTACACCTAACATGCAGCTCCTTATTAAATCTTTATCAATCTGACACATATTCGCTCATTTTTGTACCAAAAGAACGCATTAATGCTTCCTCTCGAATCGGCTCAATTCCAATTAACCTGTCAATAAGAAATAAATTTTCGTAAGGATAACTAATCATCAGTGAAATACCGATGCCCCGTGCAACGGGTTTTCCACTATTGCGACCATCAGTCCCATTGGTTGTCGCCACTACATATTCAAGCTTGCCCGGGTCCAATCCAAAACGAGCAATTCGCTCTCTTGATTGCTGCTCCATTCGGTAATCAATATAGCCATGTTTGCCGCTGGCGCCAACCTCCAGCATATAGTCAACCTCCTGCTGCAAAACGGCTTGTCGAGCAATCGCTATATGTTTGTAAATCGGAGAGAAGAGCACCCAGCATAACATCGCAGCAAACAATATAAACACTAACAATTGCTTCATGGGCTGATCCGGCTAATATGTTCCGACATCGACTGTCCCGAGCGATTCAACTGGTTTTTTATACCGTCATCCCCGTCAGCAACATTATTATAAATAATAATAACTGTCACAATTAGCATGATTGCTATTAAAATAGATCGCATGACATTTGCCTCGCTTCATATATAATTAGTTAAGGCAACATTTGGCTTATTTTGGTGTTGGCAGAATTCCCTTGCGATTCGATCTGACTTCTTGTACCTGTCGTATCCTTCGCAATTATAGAATTGAACAGTACCACTACCACAACGAGCATCATAACTGTAATAAGTATATTTCGCATTTGTTCACCTCCTTAAGTTGATTACCTGTTTATTGCAGCATCTCAAACAGTCTTTGACCTTCTTTCACCCATGGAAATATAAATACTTGAAACGTGTACAATATTGGAACGCCAGCGATAACAAACAATATATAGGAAGCTGACTCCTTTCGGCTTTCTTTCGCCAACTCAAGCTTTTCCTTATAATCAGAAATTCTTTGACGCAGCAAATCATAGTAGAGACTACTTTCATGAAGTCGCAGAGCATCAATAGTCTCTGTAAAGCTCATACCTTCATCTGTGCCCAATCGGTCTTTGAAGCGCTGCAGCGCTTTTCCCGGATGATGATACCAGTCCGCAAGCAATAGCTCGATTTCTGGTCTTATCGTCTTTGTAAACGAAATACACTTTGTCAATTTCGTATGTATATGCAATCTTGATTCGCTTAAATAAAGCAACTGGTTGCTAACGGCATAAATTTCTTTTGTAATCTGTAACGTCCTTACTTTTCTTATCGAACCAAGCCAACTCCTGTCATTCCATAAAAAAATAAGCAACGATAAAGCCAGAACGATAACGAGCAATGGGGAAATGGGAGGGTTCCACCTCAAAACCTCCAGCTGTAACGATATTCCCAAAGTGAATAACATAATAATTATTAGTGTGGAGGTCCTCTTCACAGCAAAATACCAAGCGGCATCCGCATGCCAGCCACATCCGCGCAATACAAATTCCTTTTCCATAAATAAACGACTGCTGCGATCGATAAAAAGCAGTGTCAGCCACAGCCTTGGTATTTGTTCCTCACGCCATTTTATTAAGCTTATATGTCTCCAACGAATAGGTTCATGAACTAGTCCTCGCGCCAGTGCCACTATCGCAATAGTGATACAAATAAACAATAATAATTGCGAGCTATACCAAATTAACTCATTATAGCGTCCGTACATCCTTATTCCGCCCTTACAATTTTTTACGAGATAGCTGCATACCCATTAAAAAAGATAGAAATATAAGTACAAATGCATTAAGCAACATATCTCTTCCTTGAGGATCCAAAAAATAATAGTAAAATGCATTTGCTCGGTTGTAATAAAAATTAATCCCCATAAATATAGCAAGAAACAATAACGGAGTGAAATTGGCAATTCTAATTTCCAGCAATCTGTTTCGTTCCTGTTCGTTGCTTCTTCTGGCATTACGCATATCCTTCAACAGCTCTCGCAACGCATCAGAAACGACTGTGCCTTCCCCAAGAGCGGTTTGCAGTATTAAAGCAAAATGATCAGCCCATACATGACCAAGTGCGGCTGTCATTATCGACATGCTTGTCTTGTCATCTCCTCGTACTGCCAAATTGCGATATAATTGTTCAAATATAGCTTGCATAGGTCCAGCTAACCGACGCTCGTCAACTGCTCTTTGCAATGCCACTTTAATTTGTCTCTGTCCTGTTACCAAATAGCATTGGTAAAACAGCTCTACCGCAGGTAGAAAATCAAGCTGGGCTTGCAAACGGCGGTGAACAAGCCATGATTTCAAAATAAAGTAGGGCAATATACCAAGTATCCCACCAAATAGAAAAATCCCTTTTGCACTTTGAAAAAAGTATCCGCCAAATGCGATTCCCGCGAGCAACATCGCTGCGCTGATTGTTATCAGTATCCTTGCTGTCATTTTTATACGAAGAGTTTCCAGTAGTTCAGACAAATGACGGTCTACTATTTTCAGCCATGCTTTGCCTGGCAGATGCTGATTGCTCAAAGCTCGCCATCTTTGAGACGCAACGAAATTCAATCTATGTTTAAGATTGTTCTCAGCCCTCCAGGAATGCAACAAATGATGCCAAAGCCAAAATTGAATACCCAGCAATAACAAGTAAAATGCCGTTAATGATAGATTAGACATATTTGGCTTCCACCTTGGCTTGTTGAACTCGTTCCTTCATAAACCAGTCAGCTCTATCTGAATACTTCCAGACATCCTGCTTGTAATCATATTCAACCAATGTATGAATTGCCGTCTTACCGTTTTGCCAGTAAAACTGACCAATTCGAACGACAATTCTTCTACCCAGCACATTGCGAATTTCAATCCCTATCTCTGTAACATATTCAGTTATCCGCTTGGCAAGCCTTTCAGCATTCATAGCTCTACCATCCTGCATGCACATATCCGTAATAGCTTCCGGCACATCCTCCAGGCTGTTAGCATGAATAGTTGTCATGCTCCCTCGATGTCCCCTTGTACAAGCACGAACATATATATTGGCATCATCATCCCGAATCTCTGCATGAATAATTCGTTGCGGCGACTGACGCAAAGCAAGCTTGAATGCCTGTTTAGCATCATGCGTTCCATCGTCTTCCTCCGCCTCATATTCCACTATATTTTTTTCGGGAAAGTCTCTGCCAAGCATCATCTCTCGTCTGCCTTCAATAGTTACAATTCGCTCATTACTTGGCAGCTCCGAAATAAGCGCTTTCATCAAATGTGTTTTTCCCGAATTTGTTGGACCAATAATGACTAAATTAAATCTCGAATGCAGCATATCCTTAAGCATATTCACCATTTTCGGTTCAATAGTTCGATACTCAGGCGAACATAAATGAATCAGGCTAAACCAGTTAACTGTATAGAAACGGATTGTTAGTGTCGGCAGAGCCGTAAACCCAAACCCCGTCATGGTGACACGTGAGCCATCGCTCAATCTTACTTCCGCCCAGCGTTTATGCGGATTAATGCGATCATTGTTGTAGAGCACCAGATTTTGCTGAATACGCTCCAGTTCACTTATATTGGCAAACTGATACGTCGATTGATGAGTTGCTCCGTTCCTCACTTCATATATTTTTGTACCAATCACCTGAATTTCTTCCAGCCCTTCCTTCGCGGATAAAATTTTCTCCAAAATATGCAGCCCTGCCACTTCTGCAAAAACAGCCTCTGCAAGTGACTCATAAGGATGATCAAATCCAACTATCGCATGAATTCTAAGCTGCAGCAGCCGAGCTGCTATAATTGCCATAACAGCTTCTCGTTCTTCAGGAAAACCAAGAACTGCTTTGTTCAATGTTTCACTATACCTTCTTCTTTCATTATCAGACAATCCTCGCGGAGAGCTTAAATAGTTTCTTACTTCGTCAGCCAGCTGCTCAAATTGCTGTTCAATTGATCTTTTCTCTCTGTCAGCTTTTACAATCAACTTCTCATCAGCTTGTTCCATCTTCATTGCATACTCTGTTGGTGAAAATCTTTTATTGCCAGCACTCATTAGAAACGAACCTCCTTATTCTGTTTTCTCTTTCTACCACTTCGATATCGATTAAGGTTAAACAAGGTGCTATAAAGCGCGTTTTTATTTTTATTGTTATTTTGTTTAGATTCCGTTTGCAGCAGCCCGTATTTCTTCGCTAATACTTTTGCATATGAACTCATTTGCTTCTTGCCGTTTTCCTCCAGCCATGACATATAAGTTCCTTGATCCAATGAAGCAAATAAGGATTCTGACAGTTCCATACAAGCAGCGACAGGCATTCCTATTTCTTTGTTGATCACTGTCTGTCGAAAGGCATAATATTTCCAGGGAAATTGTATCAGTATTGCCTCAAAATATTGTTGCTCTAATCTATACATCACTTTAGATGGGGCTAACCAACCATTCACATCTTCTTGAAAATGAGACAGCGCAGCAGTAGACACCATCACAATACGATCTCCTCGCTGCATAGCACAAATCGTTGCTGCATTGTCCCAATAAGCACTTACATCGACTATAACAGCTGAAAATAAAGATTTTGTTCGCTGCAATAGCAACTCAATATGTCCCGGCAAGTAAAACTCAGCCTGCTCCCGATTCTGATTGCCGAACAAGACGAATAAGTTACTATTTTCAGGTACCTTGTACATCGTCTCCAATAATGCCGTTTCCGATAATTGACTTGCACGCAGTTCTGCTGCCAATTTCCCCAAAGTATGCTCCCTCTGTTCTACCCCCAAATAACAATGCAGCTTTGAGCTTTTCAAATTTAGACATAAGAACGCAATTGGCTTTGCAGACTGCTTCGCCAAATGCCATGCAGTTGCAAATGCTGCGCAAGTTGTACCAATATTAGGTGTCGTTCCAGCAAAAACTATAACAGGCACTTTATTACCACTCATTTGTTCTCCCCGCTTTCCTGTCCAGTTGGATATGACTCCGGGCTATAGGCTACAACAAGCTTGGCAGTTCCTGCTCGGCACAATGTATCCAGTTCCAGCCACTGTTCCTCTGTTAAATTCAGATTCAAATATTCAATCATTGCATTGGCATCCCGCCTAGCTGTATACATTTTCTCTTCGTTGCCCTCAGCTAGTGACAGCAGATGCGGCTGCTCGATATTATCAATCTCCATATTTCCGGAGCTTTTGACAGAGGCGACAACTACTGATTGCCTGAATAGGCGGCGCGACACTTCATCCTCTCCCGAAACATAAAGCAACACCCTATCACCAGCACGAATCCCGTTAGATATGGAGCGAACATATTCTTTTGGAATTTGAAAGGTTGATTCTTGTTTGCGAGGGTGCAAATAGTAATGGTTCAGTCGCCAACTGACAATTGGTTCAAACTGTCCAATCGGCGCAGCCGTTTCCTTCCCTATTGCTAATGAAATAGTATCCAGCATCTCCTTGCTAACTGCTGCCTTTGGCAAATAACGCAGTTCCAAATCATTAGCCTTGATTGTTTCCCCAGCTGTCAGAAATCGTTTTGGCACAACAACAGCGACAAGCTCTTGTTCATCCAACTGATGCTTCTGCATCAAATACAACCCGTAAACCAACACCGCCGAGATCAATACTGCAATGAAGCTAATCCATAGATTCTTTTGCTTGTTCAAGTTCCATGCTCCTTTAACTGTTAGTATCAAAACTGAAATAAAAAAACGCAACCAGCGCCCTATACGGGAACCGATTGCGTTCTTCGCTAAACGATATATATAATTTCAACACTCAATCAACTAAATAGTACCAAATAGTTAATGCTGTTGTCTATCCCTTTCTTAAAAATCAATTAATCCAACGCTAATAAGCAATGCATCATTAACTTTTCGCATCGTCTCATCATCTAGATGTGTAATTTTGTCCGTTAATCTTTGTTTATCAATCGTTCTGATTTGTTCCAGCAAAACAACCGAGTCACGATCAAATCCATGTGTAGATGCATTCATCTCCACATGTGTCGGTAACTTAGCTTTTTGGATTTGAGCTGTAATCGCCGCCACAATAACCGTTGGACTGAAACGATTGCCAATATCATTCTGAATGACTAGTACGGGGCGTACACCACCTTGCTCCGAACCGACTACCGGCGATAAATCAGCAAAAAACACATCTCCGCGTTTTACGATCAAACCTTACACCCCGCTAACAAGCCGACCTAAAGTAAGATCCGCTTCGTCCTCCGCCAAAAAAGCTTCCGAGGCCATATTGAGATTGATTTTGGCCATTTCCATATAACCGCGCTGCATAGATTCACGAATTTGGCGCTTTTTGCGTTCAACCAAATAGAGCTTCATTGCTTGGCGAATAAACTCACTTCGATTAGAATTTTCTTTTGCCACGATGCCGTCGACCTCCTCAAGCAAATGATCAGGCAGACTTATCATTATTCTTTTTGTACTCTGCAAATTGGCCACCTAACCCGCACCTCCAAAACTTTTCCATTGCACTATTATTCATTATGACTTATTTGGCGATAACCTATACTTAAACATATCTATGACGAGCGTATATCATATATGCTATCACCAACCATATAACATACACTTATTGACTGTTAATTAGTATTCGAGGTTATACGACTATAATCCTTTTCAGTTCTGAAAATATGTTTTTATGAAAATAGATGCAATTTCTTGTTGTTTATAGTAGCAGCATCGGCCGCCAATTTTTTAATCATAATCATTCCGAAAAGCTGTAATCCCTTGATAATATAACTAAAAACTGCCGATTCAATCCATGTGAGCAACGCTATATTTGTCAATTATTGGACGTTTAGTTTATGAAAACAATACTCAACTATCTACAAAAAGTTACACGCTAATTGTGTCGAATTTCGTAACTTTTATCGAATGAGCTCATTTTTCACAGAAATGATCTTTCCTTGATAATAATAAACGCGAGGTACCCTGGCTGTAATCATACAAACAACCTCATAATTGATCGTGCCAAGCTGATCAGCAATCTCATCTGCTGAAATCTGCTCCGTGCCCTGCTTGCCAATCAAAACTACCTCTTCCCCTGCTAAATCGGATCTATCGCCCTGTCCTATAACATCATCGAGTGCAATCATGCACTGATCCATACAAATAGTTCCTCGAACAGGGACTTTTACCCCTCGGACGATTGCAAAGGCTTTGCCAGTCAGCATTCTGCTAAAGCCGTCAGCGTAGCCAATAGGTACAGTACCGATGCTCTCCTCGCCAGCAGTTATATATTTCGTTCCATAACTAATTCCCCATTTAACCGGAGTCTTCTTCATAAATGACACTTCAGATTTCAATGAAAGGACTGGCTCCAGCTTAATCTGATTTCGGTTTACCTCTATTGAAGGGTACAAACCATACATCCCTATCCCAAAACGAACCATATTTCCTGCAAATTCAGGCGTTTCCATTCCTGCGGCGCTATTAGCAGCATGAACATAACGCAGATGCCAGCCTCTCTCCTTAATAGCAGCTGCAATTTCGTTAAATCTTTCAAACTGCTGCCTGGTATAGCTCTTATCCTCTGCATCTGCATTGGCATAATGAGTAAACAAGCCCTCCGTATCAAGCTGCGGAGTATTCAAACATGCTTCTACAAATGCAAGTGTTTGTTCTATGCCAATCAATCCAAGTCTGCCCATGCCTGTATCTGCCTTCACATGCACTTTCAACTTTAGTCCATTTGCATCCTCTGGCAAGCTTGCAGCCGCCCGACGTATATCCTCACGAAACATACTGATCGTAATCTGATGCTCGCGTGCAAGCGCAAGCGCCTCTGCAGGCACATAGCCAAGCACAAGAATAGGTGTTGTAATCCCGGCATTGCGGAGCTGGATTGCTTCGTCCAAAAAGGCAACCCCTATATAATCAACCTTAATCCGCTCCAAATGCTTGGCAATTTCAACGCTGCCATGACCATAAGCATTTGCTTTCACTGCCGCCAACAGCTTGCATTGAGGCGCCAATGTCTGACGGATTGCCGCAATATTATATTCCAGCGCATCCAAAGAAATCTCTGCCCTAGTCGGGCGATAATACATATCCAAGTCAATCCCGCCTCTGCCAACTCTTCCTTTAAACCAATATGTCCGTTCATGTTTAAAACTCTCTTTATGAAAAGCAATAAAAAGGACGCTAATGTTAATAGAACAGCATCGATGCTGCCTTTCCAGCATCCTCCCAAGCACATCATCCATAAAGAAAATTTCGTGTATTAGAATAATCGTAAACCTTAACGGAAGCACTGTCAATGAAATGAATGTCATTCATTCTTGGTACGTATTTCCTTCAACAAAGCAAACAGCTGCCCGGCAATACGATTCGTATTGCGAGCAGCTGTATTCACTAATTACTTACTCATCATTCCTTGAACAGACTGCGCAATTTTTAATATTTCATTATCTGGTGAATCAGCACTGGACAAGCGGAATTGCTGCCCTTCATAAGTCCATGTCAATGTCTTCATGGCATCTCCAGACACCATCTCAGCAATCGTAAAGCCAAGATCGTACAAAATGCCTGGTACTTGTGAAGCTGCAATATCTTGCGGCTGGGTTTGAATAAGTACGTAGTTATATGTGCCTTTATATTTGGTCATCATACCCTCGTTGCCGCCAAATACAATATCACTGGATTCTGCTGCTGCAACTCCTTCAGGCAAATAATCCGGCCCCATTGCAATAAAGCCTCTTGAGGTTACAGGAGTCTCGCCTTGCTTATTGTCCGTCGGAGTCGTTGCTCCCTCATCATCTCCGCCTTCAGCTTCCTGCTCTTCTGTGACAGAGCTTTCCTCTGATCCGTTATCTCCCGGCAGCAATTCAGCATTATCTGTTTCCGTCTGATCGGTAGCTGCTTCATGCTCTTTCCCGGTACCTGACTCAGGAGTAGTCATAGTCGGCTGCTCACCAGTTGCGCCTTCACTGCCCTGCTTCATATTTGCCTCAGTATCGAATACACTTGCATCAAACTTAGGTCCAAAAGTAAAGGATGTAAACTTAACATCAACCATAACATTTGAATTTGTATCATTTACCTCTACTTGAATCGGTTTATAATCGTCTTTGCTCAGCCAAATTTTTTGGCGAGAAAATGAATTGTTGTTGTAATTAGCCATGACATCAAATACAAAAGCATCATCTCCCACTTCGAACTGGCGTGAGCCATCAGTCAGTATGCTTTGCACCAATGTTTGATACAAATATACTTGCCCATGATTTTGCGGCCAATCGCTTTGGAATCTGAACACCTTGTTCAACTTCGGAGTCAAGACGAATACACCGTCATCATTTCGAAGCACGATTTGGGTAACATCCTTTTCTTCATTAGTTAGTTTGATGCGGTAACTACGAGGCTTTTGAAAAGATACATCCACCAGATACGTTTGCGGCTGCTGTCCGGAATGAAGTGTCATCGTCCCGCTTCCCTGATAACTTTCCATACTGTTCATAAATTTGTCGAGCTCCTTAACCACGGACTCGGCATCCTTCTTCCCGCAAGCAGTCATTATTAGTGTGACACATAATACAATAGCCGCGGTCCATGCAATGCGACGCATGCAATCATCCCCTCTGCACAAATTAGTTTTAACTGACTGATAACATATTTATGTGGGGACTTGGACATTTATGCGGACAAAGTTGACGAGCTTTCTTGAAAGTGATTACAGGCAAGTTGGTGACTGATGCAGAACCAAACATTTGTTTGTATACGAGCTGAGTCTGAGCGACGAGGACTCGGTTGTAGTTTCTGTGAGCTTCAGCTGTAGGTGAGGCGAATATGAGATAAAGGTACAGAGGTTGGAGATGCCAGTTAACTTCTAGTGGCAGGTGATAACGTAGCAGAAGAGAGGCATGCGTTCCGTTCAGTTGTGAACGAAGTTAAAGCTAGGTTGTTGGACACTGTGAAGGTCACTCTTTCTAGTATATAGTGTCCATCGTTAAGAACTCGTTCCAAGTGAAACAGGAAAGATACGCTGGATACTTTGTAGTACAGACCGGCTTCTCTTCTATTACCCGGAGGGTGGGCACTTTTTTCAAAGTGTCCACCCTCCGGGTCACAGTACATATAGGTGCGTACGGTTTCTTTTTGAATAATGCACATTATATTAATTTTATCCTATGACAGTTAGTTTAAGCTATCGACCGTTTCTTTCACCAACTGCTGCGCAGTATTGTAACCTGCTTCATTTACTTCCTTCATCATTTTATCCCATGCCTCATTGACATCAACTTCACCCGAAATGATCATAATAGAATATTTGTTGGACAAGTCGTTCAACTTCTGGTTAATCTCCCCGAATTGCTCAGGGAAGCCAAGAATATTTGTCGTGTCAGAAAATACAATGTTTTTATTTATCAGTTCATCGGCTCTCTGAGCTAATTCTGGATTTAGAAAAATCGAATAATTAACTTTTAATTCCACTTTCCCATTGTTGATCATCGTATAGTGCTCACCGAAATATTGTCCGATAACGTAAGGACCGGTAGGATTTGCAGCATCGCCGCCAAACCTGCCCTCTTCTTTTTTACGTTCTTCAACGTTAGCAACAACTTTGTCGGCTTCCATTGAATAATGGATGCCTTCAACCCCATGCAGCCTTAACATCTGTCCCTCTGGAGACAGCAAGTAATCCAATAACTGAACAAGCCGTTCAGGATCTTTCGCATCCGCTGAGATGCTCCAGCCCCCCCACCAGCCTCCGCCGCCATGCATGCCTCCTTGGCCTCCAGGACCATCAGGAGGAGTAAGCAAACCAAGTTCAGCTTCTGGATTGACTCCTATTAGTTTTTGCATTACTTCATCCGTTTTCCAACCGCTATGTGAAATCAATACACCTGATTTGCCTGAGAAAAAGGTTTCATCCTTTTGAGGATCATCATATAAGAAAAACTCCTTTTGGATAAAGCCTTCTTTATAAGCTTTTGCCATCCAGGCCAAGTAATTCTTGTAGCCCTCTGTGAATTGGTATGGCTCATATATGCCTTGGTCATTTTTGTTCCAGAATGGACGTAAACCAAAGGCAGTTTGCAACGGATCGAACCACTCCAATACTTTTGAGCCGCTTAGACCAATTGTATCATTTTTATTGTTGCCATCAGGATCATCTAACGTAAACGCTTTAATCATCTCGTAAAACTCATCAATATTAGTTGGTTCTTTCAAGCCAACTTTATCTAACCAATCTTTTCGGTAATATATAGCATGGTTGTTCGCTACAGAAATCATTGGCAGAAAGTAATATTTATCGTTAATTTTCAAGTTTTTAAACTGTTCTGTTTCGAACAATGCCTTCAAATTTGGTGCTTGATCGAAATAATCGCTTATTGGAAGGAGAATTCCATTGTCAATCCACGTCTTATAGTTCGGCTGATCGGGAATGGAGAAAAATAAATCCGGTGTTTCACCAGTACTAATTTTGACGCCCAATTTGTCTAAATATCCTTCCCAAGGCGCACCATTAAGGTGAAGCTTTAGGTTAAATTTACTCTCAAGATGCTGAAGCACTCTATCATTGTCCGATTCAAAGTTCTGGAAGCCATGGGCAAACATCACATAGTCCTCTAGTTTAGCGGTTACTTGCTCAGTCTGCGTTTCTTTGTCCGTATTTGTCGCAGGGGGTGTGCTGCTCTCACCCTCCCCATTTTTGCTGCCGCTGCAGCCTGTCAACAATACAGTAATCGCCATCATCGTAACTAATGCAACGGATAACATTTTTTTGTACATCGATTAACCTCCCATTAATTTAATTGTCTATGGTTATTAATTCCGAGTCAATTGTTTCAACTCAAGATTTAATAGATCCCAACAGAACGCCTTTCACAAAATGTCTTTGCAGAAACGGATAAACACAAATAATAGGTATCGTGGCTGTTACAATAACCGCCATTTTCACCGAAATAGCCAGCTTAAATTCGCTATTCTTAAAAATCCCGCTGCCAAGTGTATCCATCTTCCCTTCGATAACCATTGCTCTCAAAATATTTTGAATAGGATAGAGCGAGTTATTATCAATGAACAGAACTGCTGTAAACCAGTCATTCCATTTCCCCACCCCGAAAAACAGAGCGACGGTCGACATAATCGGCATAGATAATGGAACAAACAACCTATATAAAATGTATAAGTCGCCAGCACCATCAATTTTAGCTGCTTCTTCTAAGCTATCTGGAATTTGCATGAAAAAGTTTTTCATGAGAATCGTATTGAATCCAGCAAAAATACCCGGAATAAGAAAAACCATAATGTTATTCACAAATCCAAGTTCACGCAGAAGCAAATAGTAGGGAATAAGCCCTCCGCCAAAAAGCATTGTGATTAGTATAAATACAAGCATATAAGTCCTGCCTCGCAAATACTTTCGTGATAGAGGGTAAGCGCTAATTGTCGTAATAATGAGATGCAGCAATGTCGATACAACCACAATAAATACCGTTAATAGAAAGCTCTTATATATTTTTTCTGTTCCAACAATGTAGTAAGCTGAAAAGTTAAAATCAGGTATAAGTAAAAATTTACTGCTAACAAACTTTTCATAGCTTGATATAGAGACAGCAAACACATGCCAGAATGGCAGTAAGGTCAGAATCCCAACTAAGGCCATAGCTGAGTAATTGATAATTTCGAACAGGCTCCATTTTTTTCGCGTGTTGCCTACCATATCCCTTCGCCCCCCATCCGCCGAGTAATCTTGTTAGCTATAATGATTAAGACAAAGGCAATTACTGCCTTAAACAATCCTAGCGCGGTTGCGAGACTAAATTTACCATTAATTAGACCAATCCGATAAACATAAGTATCAATAATATCTGCTGAATCATATACGAGTGGACTGTACAAGTTGAAAATTTGATCAAATCCAGCGTCGAGAATACTACCCAAACTAAGAATGAGCGTTATCGAAATGGCGATAGATAAACCTGGAAGGGTAATATAAATCATTCGCTTCCACCGGTTAGCCCCGTCTATCATCGCAGCCTCGTACTGCTCCGGATCAATACCAGCTATTGCCGCTAAATACAAAATTGTACCCCAGCCAGCTTCTTTCAAAATATTTGTCACAATTAAAGTAGGAACAAAATAGGTATTACTTGATAGAAAAGGGATATCTACATCTGCAAATAACCGAATTACTTGGTTAATGATTCCGTCACCAACTAACATTGTTTTTGCAATTCCCGCTACAATTACCCATGATAAAAAATGCGGAAGATAGATTATTGTTTGTACAGTTCGTTTGAATTTTTCCTTTCGGATTTCATTCAGCAGTATCGCCAAAATAATCGGGACGGGAAATCCAAATATGAGCCGCAACAAACTGATTTTAATTGTGTTCCAAGTCACCGTTATAAAATATTTATCGCTAAGCAAGGTGGTAAAATGCTTTAGACCAACCCAGGGGCTTCCTAATATCCCTTCCCTGATATGATAATCTTTGAACGCAAGAACGATCCCATACATCGGGAGATAGTTAAATAGTGTTAAATACACCACACACGGGAGAAATAGAAAATAAAGCGTTCTATGCTTAATCAGACTTTTCATCATACTGCTGCCAGGTTTCATTTCACTTTTCTTCATTACTGTCTGAGTGCTTGCTTCCACTTCCACAACCCCCCAAAATCGTTCATAAATTTAGGCTTTAATGTAAGCCTATTCACTTTTCTATTCGCAGTAATTCAGCATCTCCTGGCTGAAACAGCAACGTACAGCGGTTTCTATCTAAACGAATGATTCTCTCAGCTCCTGTGCGTTTATCGATATGGATCACCTTTGAGCATTCAGCCAATGTCAGCATAAATTCAGAAAATTGTTCATAATTTTTATTGACCAGCAGCCAATACCCATCCTCGAATTGTCCCGCTGCCATGTTGCCACCAGTGATCGCTTGAATAGTATCAGTAGGCTGAAATAAGGTCACGTTCTCTGTTTCCTCTCCAACATGGTAGACTGCCTTCGATTTATGGCTCATCAACAGTCCTCCGATAAGCTGAAGCTCTCGGTTTATCCCTTGCACCATCGTATAGTTATCTGTCATCTCCCCCTCCCATGTCACCATCGCGTTATGATAGTGCCAGATCGGCTCATCAAATGGCGTCCAGTAAGTAAAGTAAGAAATAGTTGAAGCTCCATAGGCTAAACTCAAAAAAACCTGCCAGCGTAATTCTGCTTCTGTAACACTTGAATATCGTCCATGGGCAACTAATAAAATAATGACTTTAAACGGTATATTATTCCTCACAGCGATCTCTCGTATTAGCTCGATGTTATCAAAAAAACCGGGACGTTCGTCCTTCATGTTCGATTCGAAAATGAGTCTTTCCCGTGTATCTGCAATCTCGAAATGTCTTTCGTCATTATCCTTGTGAAACATGACGTAGTGATCGTAGCTAAGAAGAGCAGGCTGTACTTCATCGACATACTGTTCTACATGCTCCCGATAAGTGGCCGTACCCAATTGTTCAGCCACTGCATAATTCGGAAACAGATTCATGTAACCTGGATGTGTGGAATCTATTTCCTTCAAATAACTATTAATAGCACCAAGATGAGGAAACATATTTGCACTAGGTTCGTCAAAAATATAATAGCCCTCAAGTGCTGGGTGGGATTGATAATCTTTCACCATACTATCCAGATATTTTTTCCAGTTTTCTTTATCTTGCAAAGCTAGGTTCATCCTACTATCTTCTATAATGGCCTTGATGCCGAGCTTTTCACAAATGTCCAATATTTCAATATTTCCTTCAATGGTACCTGATTCCATTTGCCCCGCTGGCTCTCGAAGCGGTGGAGTAACAAGAGTAAAGCCAGCATCAGCTATTTCTTTATATCTTTGTTCGCTTGTATGACGGAATGGTGGAGCTCCCCAAAATGTAATCGGATATTGTTTCATCAAGTTTGTATCATCCTTTTTCAAAAATAGTTATAAAATTCGTTCACTATTCCATGCCCTCCGGAGAATAGATCATATTATCAGAAATGGTATATCCGGCTGGCCATGATTGCACCCTAACATCCTCAATGCTGTTCAACGGCTGGTCTTCTGTCACTCGAATCACTTTATTTCCGCTGATAGTACCGCCATTCTCCTTATTGGCATAATGTCGGATAAATGCAGGAAAATCACGTGGATTCTCAAGTCCGTTATTGACTAAAACGTTATCTTGAATATTCGTTCGGATATTATCCGAGCCCCATTCGGGATTTTTAAACATAAGAATTGCCGATCCCTGGTTATCATGAATGTAGTTTCTAATCAGTGTTACATCTGTATTGTTTCCTTCGAAATCAACACCAACGCCGTCACGAACATCTGGTTTTTGTGTATAAGCAAATTCTGAATCTTGTACGATGAAATTCGTATTGACATTAAGCTGCAGAGCCGCAGTTCCCCAGTACATTCCATTTAGAGACGCGCTGTTTAAAATTTTAGAATTTTTAAATACGCCGCCATTAATATTGGCAAGTAAGGCCCCCTGAATATACGAGTTCGTTGATATAAGTCCGTCAACGGTAACATTCGTCGCACCGTTAATTTGAAGCGGGGCGTCGGAATCACTGATGATTACATTTTTAATCGAGACATTATCCATATAATTGGCCGACTGCTCAATCATAGCAATCGCTGTCGACATACTGAGCTGTGGTACGAGCAGCGTATCTGGATACACTGGCCCTTCTTTGATATTGTGGAAATAACAATTTTCGATCCATAATCCGTCATGTATGCCATTGGTATTGTTGTAATATAAAATACCTGTCTTTGAATTGCCGATTTCCAGATTAGTGAACTTCCAGCCACCTGTCGTATTGCCACCTTTCAGATAAATCGCCCAATCAGAGTTTTCCCCTGCAAATATCTTAGGATTTTCCCCCGTTCCATACGAAGAAACAGTAATCCAATTTAAAGAATTTCCATTTCCTCGCGGATAAAACACCTCATTAGACCAAGTATCACCTGCTTTTAATAAAATAGTGTCCCCTGCTTTAAATGTCATTGAAGACAACTTTGCAAGCGTCTTCAAAGGAGAGTCAGGAGTAGTTCCTTTATTAAGATCATCTCCACTGGAAAAGCTGACATAGTAGGTGCTGGCACCTCCTTGTTTTTCTTTTGAGAATTCATGCAATCCATATCCTATGGCCAACAAAAGTAGAGCACCTGCAAACGAATAAATCCATTTGTAACGGTATACATTTATTTTCATTGAATCACCCTTTCTCTTGCGCTGCTACTTCATTATAAAAAAACTGGGCAGATACAAGTATCCGCCCAGTTTTGGAATATGTGGTTTACTTTTATATCCTGCCGCGTTGTTTGTAATCCTTCGGTGATACGCCTACATTTTTTTTGAATGTTTTGCAAAAGTTCCGATAGTCCTGATACCCAACATACTCTGCTATTTCATACACTTTATGTGTATCCTCTCTAAGCATTTCCTTAGCAGCCTCCATACGTAAAGCAGTTAAATATGCAGAAAAAGTAATCCCCGTTTCCTGCTTAAACAACCAGCTGAAATAAGAAGCATTCAAGAAATACTTTTCTGAAATTTCGTTAAGCGTAATTGAACGATGATACTGATCAGCTACATAGTCTTTTATTTTTTTAATAAGATTGCGCCCTTCCATATGAGAACCATCATGATGCTGCTTGCTAATCGCACAAACCCAAATTTTCGTATAGTTGAGCAACCCTTTCATGTCAGTTAATTGGTCAATGCTTCCAGCATCATCAAATTGTCCTTTCCATTTAGGATAGCTCTCGGCTACTTGACGGCTGACATTATTCAATACCTGCTCTATGATTTTCTTAATATGGACGCTATCGATCGAACCGTCCCGACCCAATATTCCGAAAATTTCTTCCACAAAAGATTCAAGATTTTCACCATTAGCAGTCAATCGACCAATGAGTTGCTTTTCTTTCTCTCGTATAAGCTGCAGCTCCAAGGACTTCAGCTTCCGTAAAGGCGGGAGCTCGTTTCCAATAATAACAGAGCCTGCTCCAATATGCATACGATAAGCAAGCGCTTCACAGGCTTGAGCGTATGATTCCTTGAGCGACCAAGCATCTTCTACTATCATTCCAACTCCAGCAGACATCGTTATTCCGCTTACCCCCATTTTCTCTAGAAGCGAAGTTTCAAAATGGCTCCTGACTTGCTGTATAACAAGAAGCCATTCGTCCAGCTTGCAATTTGAAGAATTACGCAGTAGAACCATTCTTCTTTTATCATCCTTCAGAAAATAAGTGAAGCTCTCCATATCCTCCACCTCAAACTGATAAATCCAGCCTGGCACAGAATGATCTAAAAGAGATTTGAGCTGCGATTGCTCTTCACTACTCAGCAAGCCCCGATTATCAACATCGAATACAGCGCAGCTGTAATACATTCCCTTCGGCATAACTTGAACATCAGCGAAGGCAATCTCTAGCGATTCGATTTCGGCGGCTTGTCCTTTGATCAATGAATTGAACAATTTATCAGTGTATATACGGCGGCTTTCCGTTACCTTACTTTTCAGCTTAGCAACCTCTGCACGTTCTTTTTGAGTCTCATCCATTTCCAACTTTAATTTCCCAAAAACATCAGCAAGTTGATCGAGCTTGATTGGCTTCAATATGTAATGGAATACCCCATATTCTAATGACTTCTGTGCATAAATAAACTCCCCAAATCCGCTTAGAATAACGACTTTGATGGACGGATCAACCTCCTCCTTTATCAACCTAGCCAGTTCCAGCCCATCCATTACTGGCATCCTTACATCAGTAAACACAACATCAACATCCCGTGCTCGAATTTGATCCAATGCCTTCTTACCATTTGAGGCATTTCCGCATATAGCGAAACCCCAGTCCTCCCAGCAGATATGATGCACAAGCCCGTTTCTAATAGTTTCCTCGTCTTCTACGATAAACAGCTTATACATATTGCCCCTCCGTTCTAATCGCTATCGCAGTCTTTACTGATCAGCGGAAGCTTCACCGTGACAACTGTACCTTCATTTTGCTTACTAATAATGCTGAGTCCATACCCATCACCGAATTTCAACTTAATACGCTCATTTACATTTCTGAGGCCAATACTGCGTATTTCATTATTATCCCAGCCATTCAGTGCGCTACGAATCTTTGATAACTGATGCTCATCCATGCCCATACCATTATCGGAAATTCGAATAAGTAAATTTTCCTCGTTTATTGTGATTTTGATTGAAATATCGCCTTGCTCTTCCATCAGCTCAATTCCATGATAAATCGCATTCTCTATAATCGGCTGAAGAATAAGCTTAATGGTGCGATAATTACCTATATCAATTTCAACCTCCCAATAAACATTCATTTTATCGCCGAATCTCAGCTTTTGAATCTTAATATATGCTTCTGCATGTTTAATCTCTTCCTCTAGTTCAACAAGCTGATCGCTGCGATTAATGCCGAGCCGGAACAAATCGCCAAGTGAGGTAATCATCATAATCGCTTTATCGTTCTCATTTTGTCTAACGAGCCAATTAATTGATTCGAACGTGTTATACAAGAAATGGGGGTTAATCTGGGCTTGCAATGCTTTTAATTCCGCTTCTTTTTTCTTTGTCTCCAATTGCTGTTCACGAATGTTGGCATGGTATCTCTCATCTATTAAATAACTAAGCCGTTCAGCCATATGATTAAAGCTGCGGCCGAGCTGCCCAATCTCGTCCCGTGCTTCATGTGTGAAGCGAACCGTTAAATCACCTTTCACCATTCTTTTCATAAGATCAGTCAGCGTTTGAATCGGACGGATAAATACCTTTGAGCTTTGGATAGAAAAAATGATCAGCAATAGCGATGTCACGATCACTAAAAATAAATTGTACATAATCAAATCCTGTTTGTTGCTTAGAAGCTCATTTTTATTGATCATGCCATGGATTTGCCAACCTGCAAATCGCAGCTCTTTGGAAACAGTAATTCGATCCTTATCACTAAGGTGTGCTGTCATCTTCTTATAATGTTGACCGATCCACTCTTTGTTCATGGAGGAGACAATATTTCCTTGCTTATCCGCTATGAAAACAGCACTTTGATCTCCGAGCTTAATATGACTATAAAGCTCACTCAAATAAGCTTCGTCGAAATCCATTTTCAAATACCCGATTAATGAGGAATAGCTTCCACTGAACAAAATATTGCCCTTAATTTCCCTAATCAACGAATAGATTCGATGATTAAGCATATCATGACGGGTTCCGAACCACATCAAGTTATCTGTGAGCTTTGAAGCAAAATCAGCCTTTTGACCAGTACGAATACTCGACGCAGAATACAACAGATTGGCGTTTTTTCTGTAAATCTCAATATTGCTAATTCCCCATTTATATATTGTCTTATCGGAGAATTCTGCAGCGACCGTTTGCTCCGTGATGATGGCATCCTTCCCTCCTTCAGTCAGATTCAATATTCGTTTTTGGATGTTTTCATTAGTAATTAAATACTTTGAATTTCTCTCATATCTGCTCATCAACATATTAATATTCGCTGCTGATTGCTCAAGTGTCTGGTCAACTGACTTTATAATCTCTACTTCCACAGCAGACACTGATTTGAAATAGAGTAAAAGAATAAAAATCAGGCAGGGGAAAATAACGATGCATGTATAGTAAATAAATAACTTATAACCATATTTCATAGAGTTAAAGAACGACATAGGGAAACGAACAGTTCGCGTCTCTGCTGCCGGTATTACAGAAACTGTACCATTAAATTGAACAAAAGCGGCTTTTAGCTTCTTAATCCGGTTTGTCAAACCTTTAGATGCGATAATAGCGGAGACGACGCTAATGAATATAAACGATACCAAACTAAATAAAAAAAAACGTTTGATGTCATTTAACGACTTCATTAACCAGCTCTCGGGAACAACGTGCACAAGATTCCAATCTGGGATAGTAGATTTAATATATAAAAATCGATGTTCGTCTTTTCGAAAACTTCCTTCAGGATCACCTTTATTTATATACTGTAAATATGGGAACTGGATCGATTCCAGTTTCAGCTTTGAACCGCTCCAGATGATGCTCCCTTCACCATCCACTGCGTATATATCCCCTTCTCTCTGAAGATCGGCTAAGAAACCGGGAGAAAGAAAAGCAAATATATAGGCGTTTTCTTCTTTTTCTAAAATTAACTTTTTGGCCATTACAATTCGGTTGGAGACTTTTGTTTTAGTACTCTCTTTAACAATTGGTTCTGGACTCAGCTTTTCGGGATCAATTAGAGCGCTTTCATTTTGTTTTAAATGAACTAGCTCCGACGAATAAACCGGCATCTTTGTGAGCATGTCAAAATCATAGTTGGTTTTGTCTCTTTCGCCAATATAGAAGCTCTGATGCTTGGAAAGTAAGACAAACCCTCGTATATTATCGTTATTAGACATAATGTTTTTCAGAAACTTTTCTACCTCGTCGGCATTTAAATATCTCTGAAACGAGCTTTTATCCTTACGATTTAGAATATCGCGAATATGGGGATTATCACTAATACTCTCTAACGACTGCTTCATATCGTCAGAGATACTGGATAAATTGTCATCTATTTGCTTCAAATAGTTGATACCGTACTTTTCTGTTTCCTTCATAAGAATGCTAGTCGTCAGCGTATAGGAGAGTGCCCCGATAAAACCAGAAAGCAAAATAATAGCGATCAGCGAGGATAATACGATTTTTTTAAAGAAAGACTGACGAACTGAAAAATAAGATTTCCATTGATACAACGAACATTCTCCTCCATATTTAGCTTCAAAGGGATATGCATCAGACTTGAATGTCCTATATTATACTACGACAGCAGAAATCTAACATGGATATTTTTTGGATTTTGTGTCTCGAATCTAGAAGTTTTATTAATATTGTACGATTGTCTTATTTCAAAATTGCTTAATAAGATGATCTAAAAAAACCTCCTTCAAAGTGCACTTATTATCATGGAAATGTAATAATAAAAAATTTTAATGATTGGATTAATGCGGGAATGAAAGATTAGATGTCATTATCGAAGAAAATTCATGTTTATAGAGAGCCTGCCCAACTGGTAGGCTCTCTTTGTATGAACCTAAAAAGCACAGTTTTATAGCTTTAGTATGAACATGCTTTCGATCCAGAGATAAACATTTGTAGCTATCTTTACCCTTCCGGCAAGATGAAAAGTAAAGAAACGGCTCTTCCTCTTGTCGGAAAGTGTATCGAAGGAAGGGTTTGATACTCCGCATGATACTGGAGGTGCGTGTGATGCTACGTGACGCAGCCTTGCTTTGTTAGTCTGTAGTACACCAGTTACTACAATGACTCCATGCTACCCGTCACTGTGCTATGCCAGCTTAGCAAGTAAAGACGCAGTGCATGAAAGTCGGGTAATCCTACTACCCTTGTAGTAAAACCCATGATCTCAACGGTTAAAGGAGCAAACAAGTAGCAAACAAAAGGGTTAGCAAGCGATGCTTGCAGGTGCTGAAACACCGTTCGATGGCAGATTTCGGGATGGTAAAGGCAGCTATGCGGACTAGTTGTGGGATTGGCTAAATAATTCTTTGCTGCATACTTTGGTATTTAATTCAAACTCTTCGATGATTCGAACAAAAGCAGCTATTTCATCATAAACCTTTCTCAAGTCATACTCACCGTATTTCATCTTCATACTACTATCAATAAAACTTTTTTGAGACCATACTGCAACAAACATATACGAGTGATTGAAGGAGATCCTGATCGGAACGGGAAACCTTATACAGAAATCAAGAAGATGCTGCACTAATGTTGGACTTAAAATACAACGTGCTTCAATTTCGTTATTTGTACGTACAGTAAATTGTCGATCAAATTTAGTATTTTCCAGCTTAATAATATGGTTCGCCTGTTTACTGGTAGTTGTAGCAACGTTTTGTAGCATTTTTGCAAAGAAACCACCAACAGCACTGTTAGTTTTTATGTAATTTGTCTCAATAACCGTCAAACCGGTAAATTCTCTTTTGAAGTCAGCAATAAATAATATTCCTTTAAAGACAAGCCTTATTTGAGTTGAGCTATGCCCACCACCATCACTACTTTGTTCCTTTGATTTAATCTTCAGTTCAGACATTTGAAATTCGGTTAAGCCATATTTACCTTGGAAATAATCCTCTCCGGATACCAGTCGCTCTTTTAACACGAATAACTCACTTGCATCGATCCATTCATCACTAATTCGAGCATCATGCTCATAATGACAATATTTTTCATACTCCTCAGATTCAAATGGCAGCTGTGAGAATTTGAGCATATTCTCTGCCAACGACCCAATTACTGCTTGTTTTAGCACCGCATTGTAAGCAGCTCTTCCCTTCATAAATACCCTGATAAGATACCATATGGATATAAGAAAAATACCTGCTACAAAAATGGTCAGTAGGGAATATCCCTCGCGCCAAAAAGTAACAACTAATATCACCACACTCGTCAAAAATACCGTTACTGCTCTGATCATTTTTTTATTCGTTATTGCTTTAGTTTCATCGAGCTGTTCATAGGGAAGATTAACATTATTCATCGCTATTTCATATGAAGGTAGCATTGATTCACTTCTCCTTATCATGGTTTGTTATAACGATTTTTTCAGCTTCAATTATAACTGTAACTGCCTGTTAATTACCATATAGATTATATATATATCACACTACTATTATATAATAAGAAAGCGTAGCATATTTCGGGAGTTCAAAGTAACTAGTCCGCTTAGCTGCTTTTACCATCCCGAAATCTGCTGTCGTACGTTGTTTCAGTAGCCTGCAAGCATCCTTTGCTATCCCTTTTGTTTGCTATTTGTTTGCTCTTCGAGCCGCCAAGATTATTGCTTTACTACAGAGACAACTGGACTCCCCCGGCCTCATGCCATGCCAAATCCTTTTTCTATTTCTATTAATTTTGGGTTTCTAGTTAAACTTCGATTAACCTTTGTAGGTGTATGAGTATAGGCAACGTTATTATTTCCCACTCTACTACTTAAATGAACCATTAAATACTCATCTAAATTAGATTTGTCAAAATTGTGCACTTCACAAGAAGGGACTGTAATCAATTTTTTTCTAAAAGATTTATTTAAAATGTTTTTACATCCTTTTATTTGGGAAATAGGCTTTTAGGTGGCACATGCTCCATCGAAGTTGCACTATCTCCACACCAATAACACGTATATTTACGAATATAACAGAGCTACATACATTACAACAAAAGCTAGAACATCAAGCCTATTATGATGAGCTTACGCAAATATACAATCGTCGTGCCTTTTTCCAGCAAAGTGAGCAAAGCTTAATAAAAGTAAAAGATAATTTGTCATCTTTTACGATGATTCTATTTGATATTGATTTTTTCAAAAAAGTGAACGAATTATGGGCATCAAACCGAAGATCAAATCCTTGTACATGTGGCTCAAATATGTAAGGCTGAACTGAAAGAACATATGCTATTTGCTAGATATGGCGGTGAAGAATTTGTACTTGCTTTAACTGGTTATACACTAGTAGAAGGGGAAAACTTCGCTAATCACCTTAGATTATGCATTGAACAGAAGCCTCTGGTTGAAAATAAACGATTTGTATCAGTTACCTCCAGTTTTGGAGTATCCGTAACGACAGGAGCTATGGAAGAAACAATCTATCAACTTCTTCAAAAAGCCGATGAAGCGCTTTATGCCGCCAAAAGAGCTGGTCGAAATCAAGTACAGGTTTTTACTGAAAACACTTCTTCACTTTCTAAATACATACAAAAAGAGGACCCCTAGCTGCTGGGAGTCCTCTTTTTGCACCTCAAAACTAATTGCGACTCATAACTATCTTGTCGCACAGTGCTAGTAAACAAATTGTTTTAAACATTCACATTTTCCTTCAATCTTCGTTATCCACACGGGTCAAAATTACAGCAGCTTCTGCTCTAGTCAACGTTCTTTTGGGTTTAAAGCTGCCGTCTTCATACCCGATTATAATTTCTTTTGCGATAACCGCTCCTATTAATCCTCGATAATCTCTTTGAATAGTCAGTCTATCCTTAACGTTCGCTAGAGCATCTTCTTGTTCGGCAAGGGCAAGTGCTCTAGCTGTCCATACGGCGACTTCTTCTCTTGTTACAGGTTGATTTGGTTTAAAAGAAGCTTCATCGTTGGCAATCCAGCCTAAGGCAGCAGCTGTTTCTATGTTTGCTCTTGACCAGCGGGAGGTTAAAACATCATCAAATGCTAATGCATAAGGTTGGACGGGTATATTCAGCTTTTTCACGAGCATAGACAAATACTGCTCTCTGGTTACTTCTGCTCTTGGTCTGAATGTACCATCTGAAAAGCCGCTAATGACCCCGGCAGCAGCAAGCTGGCCTACTTGTTTTTTCGCCCAATGGCCATCCATATCAGAAAATGGGTTATGAACTACTTGTTCTACGGGAGAATAAACTACATTTACTTTGTAAAAAGTCAAGCGTTCATTCTCACTTATAGCAGTTACTTTATATTCATCGGTTACATTACTCGCATAAACATCTTTCCCACCAATTGTAAGCTGCCATTTTTTCTCTCGTTCGTCGTTATAGGCTGCGATATAACTTTTTGAGTCCAGTCCTCTCTCCTGCATCGTCAAAAGCCATTCTGAATCCTGGTTATTAAAATAATGCAACGGATACTCAATTCTCATAAGATCAAGCCTATGCTCTTCATCTGATTTTAAATCTATATAAGGATTATAAGTCATAAAAATTAACCCGCTCAACTTCTACATTATTACCGATTACTTCACGAAACATTTCCAATTCCATCTTGCATATATTTGTGCAGGCTTTTGCCGCCTCGCATATAGGGCAATGCTTCTCAATAAAGTAGAACGAGCCGTCTTCATTTTCTGCTATTTCTGCCATATAGCCCTCGGAGGTACGCGTATTTGGTTTACGACATCCCTCAAAAAAATCATACAAGCCTCATTAATTATGTTATACTCCTTTTGCATAAAAAAATTGTTGAGGAGCGTGCAAGATGTCAATCGATATTTATTTGAATTTCAATGGAAACTGTCGAGAAGCTGTAGAACAATACGCACAAATATTCAATCAGGATAATCCTCATATTATGACGTTTGGTGACGCGCCGCCAAACCCTGAATTCCCGGTACCGGAAGAAGCCAAGCATTTGGTCGTGCATGCCCGCTTGCAAATCGGCGCGAGCACACTTATGTTTTCTGATGTATTTCCTGGCATGCCGTTTGCAGTCGGCAACAATATTACTTTATCGTTCAGTTCCACGGATGAACAGCAAATCCGCTCCGTCTTTGATCAATTAAAGGTGGACGGAACTGTACAAATGGAGCTGCAGGAAACTTTTTTCAGCAAATGCTACGGCAACGTTACAGATAAATTCGGCATCATTTGGCAACTGAATTTAATAGAGCAACAAGAATAACAGCTTCATAATATAGCCCAAATGCAGAAATCCTCATAAGCCGCTGTGCATAATCGGAACGACATAGGCAAATGTAAGCCGAGTTCATTCCAGCAAAGTCAGTTTATGAGGATTTTATTGTTATAGCGACTCGATAAATTGAGTAGGTGAAGTTCCCGCATATTTTTTGAATACTTGACTGAAATATTTGTAATCGTGAAAGCCCGTTAATTCAGCTACCTCGTACACAAGCTTATCCCCTTGTCTAAGCATTTGTGTCGCCTTCATGATCCGATATCTGTTAAGAAAATCATTAAAGGTATGCTTCGTTTCCTCTTTGAATTTGCCGTTCAAATATACAGTAGATACTTGATGCTGCTCACTAATATCTTGTAAGGATATCTTTTTATTGTAATTGTTCTTTATAAAATCAAGCATAATCTGAACATATTTTGTTTTAAAATGTTCATCCTGAAACAGCCGTACATCTATCAGTTCCTGCAAAACCTGCATATCATCTACCGATTTGGCATACTCCTGAAGTTGATTTCTTGCCTTTATTTTGGCGATCGACTTTTCAATCCCTTCATCCAGCTTTGCAAAATCAATCGGCTTCAGAACATATTCTGTAACGCCAAGTGAAATCGCCTGTTTTGCATACTCGAACTCGCTAAATCCAGAAATAATAATCGCCTCAAACTGATCAGTCTGCTTTGCTTCAGCGATCATGGCAATACCATCTTTGAACGGCATGCGGATATCGGTAACGACAATGTCGGGCTTCAATTCAGCAATTCGCTCTGTCCCTTCCACGCCATTAGCAGCATGACCAACAACAACACAATTATGCTTCAGCCAATTGACCATATAGATCAGCCCTTTTTTAATAATCTCCTCATCTTCAGCTATAAGCACCTTATACATCCTGCACTTCACCCGCCTCTCTTATGACAGGGATCGTAATGACTGTTTGTGTTCCCGTATTCAAGCTGCTTGCAATACTGAGCCCATAGTTTTCGCCATACAATAGCTGAACGATGCGATGAGAGTTATAAAGCCCTATATTTTCCGGCATCGCCTCTTTATCTGACAGCAACTGCTGTACGTAGGAAAGCCGTTGCTCGGTCATTCCTGGGCCATTATCTGTTATGATCATTTGCATCTCAGTGCCCTTTTGCTCGATTTGTATTTTCACCGATAGCTGAGCAGTATGCTCCATACTGTGCTTGATACTGTTTTCTACAATGGATTGCATTAGCAGCTTGGGTATTTGGCATGACAGCAGCTGGGGCTCGACTGAAATATCATATAGAAGCCGATCATTAAAACGCATTTTTTGCAGTCTCATATAATCCTGCAAGTAATTCAGATCCGTTTGAAGCGCAATCTCTGCCTGTCCGTAGTTAATGTTATAACGCATCAAATTGGCAAACATAACGACGATATCAGATGCATTTTTCGGATTAAATAAAATCTCATATCGCAACATTTCCAATACATTGAATACAAAATGAGGATGAAACTGATTTTCCAAGTGCTTAATTTCAATTTTTCTTTTTTTCTCGGCTATTTGATCATTATGCTCAATTAGGGCCTGAATTTTGCTCATCATATGATTGAAGTCATCATGTATGGACTGGAACTCATCAAAGGTACGCGATTGTATCCGGTATTCAAGCTGTCCGTCCTTGCATTGATTAACGGCTTCGACTAGCAAATCAAATGATTGCAAGTGACGCTTAATCAGCAGCGGAGTTGCAGCAAAAATAAGCAAAACAACAATGATGCCGATGCACATCAATACAATAAAACCGGTTGCCAGTGATTGTCTGTAAGCTGACATTGAAGTATAGGTCAAAATCTGCAACGGTCCTTGCTGGATCTCGGTCTGCGTCAAATAGTAATAATCCCCGTTAATAATGGCAGTATGAGTATCTGTCTGTCTAAAATCAAGTTTGCCCATACTATTGGCAAGCAACATGCTGGAGGAAAATATAATATTATCGAAGTGATCAGCAACAACAAGCATATCAATATCTTTGTATTTCACATATGATCCGATATCATTTAGAAAAAATAACAGGTATCCTTTTATGCCTTCATTTGCAACAACCGCCTTCCCAATAACATATTGCGATATTTGCGGCTCTTGAAAAACGGCTCTATTCATTGATGTCACGATCTGTTCCGGTTGCCGCTCCAACTTTTCCAGCAGGTTTTTCAAAAAACGGCTTTGCTGCAGTTCGGCTTGATTGCCTGTATATAAGTTGGATGCGATAATTTGAGCATCACTGTCAATTAAAGCAAATGAAGCTTTCATCTTTCGCTTGTTTACATATTTGTACAACAATTCATTCACCTTAAGCTGGTCGCCTCTATTTGCCAAAACCTGCTGAATTGGCAATGAATGCTGCAAAAGCAGTAAATCGTTTTTATATTTGATCAGCTCTGATTCCATCAACTCACTAAGTTCTTCATTATAAGTCTGATTTGTACGCACAACTGTTTTTTTGTAAATCGCCATTACAGAGCAAATAAACAATACAAAAATCAATAAAACGAGACATATCGCATAAATCATAAAGGTGTTGCGGATATAGTCTTTAAAACGGTTTGATTTTTGCATCATGGACCACCCTATAAGTTTAGTTCGTCTACTATTAACAGTAATTACACACTAATTTCATTCTTTCCAGTCAGCTTGAAAAATAAAAATAAAGAGACAACTGATGTTAAGGTCAAAATGGCAGAATACGCCGAAGCATTGCCATAATTGCCGCGCACGACTTCTGTATAGACAGATACCGTTAGTGTTTGTGTTTTTGTAGTATACAAAATAATTGAAGAGCTCAGCTCGCTAATAACAGTAATCCAGCTCATAATCGCTCCGGCGATAACCCCCGGTGCCATCATTGGTACAATAACTTTAAGAAATGCTTTTTTCTCCGATGCCCCCAAGCTAATTGCCGCCTCTTCAATACTCGGACTGATTTGTCCAATAATCGCCGTGCTGGATCGAATCGTATAAGGCATCCTCCGTATCGCAAAGGAGGCAACCATAATAAACATTGTGCCGCTGAGCAAAAACGGCGATTGGCTGAATGCGAATAAAAAGGCAATCCCCAAAACTGACCCGGGAATAATAAAGGGAAACATAGAAACAACATCAAGTGTAGAAGTAACTGCACTGCGCTTGCGAACAGTCAAATAAGCAATTAGAACGCCGAGTATGACGATCAAAACAATGGCAGCCAAACCCATGATATAAGTATTCCATATTACTGCATTGTTTTTGCCCAGCAGCACATTACGATAGCTTTCAAACGAAAAGCCCCCAGTAAATACTTGACCGCCTTTCGTTTTGAGAAACGAAGTAAATATAACAACTGCCTGCGGCATAATAGCAAGCAATACCGTCAAATAAACAAAGGCATGAGCCATAATGCCGGACAAGCCACTTCCCTTTTCAGCAACCATTGGCTTAAGCGCTGACATGGCGTAGGAATAATGTCTTGAAAGCACACGCTGAACAGCGAATAGCCCCATTGTCACAACGATAATAATGAGACAAAGCGCAGCAGCAAACCCATCGTCACCGCCAACCTCGCTCATAAACTGAGTATATATCAAAACCGGAATCGTCCGGTACCCTTCTCCGATAAGCATCGGTGTACCAAAGTCAGCAATAACACGCATAAATACAAGCAGCATGCTTGCAAGCAGCGTTGGCATAATAAGCGGAATAATAATCTTGAACAATCGCTGCATGCTGGAGTAGCCCAAGCTTTCCGCAGCTTCATTCAATGAATTGTCCAAATTTTTCAACGCGCCGGATATATAAATATAAACGAGCGGGAACGATTGCAATGTCATCACTAGAACAATTCCTGTAAAGCCATAAATGCCATCAAGCTGCACGCCAAACAAAGAGTTAACAGCCTTCGTGATTACACCGCTTCTTCCGAGTAGCTGTATCCAGGCATACGCGCCAATAAATGGAGGGGACAGGTACGAAATAATAATCAGAATTTCAATCAGCTTGCTGCCCCGTATTTTAACTTTTCGCATCAAATAAGCTATCGGCAATCCAATTGCAGCGGATAATGCTGTTGTCGCGAGCGTTACTTTAAAGCTGTTGACAAGTGTAATCCAGTAAAACTTCCGTTCAAAAAATTTGCTCAAATAGCTCCATGTAAATGCACCTGTCTGCGGGTCCATGACACTTTTTTTAAGCACCAATACAAGTGGAACGACAATAAATACTGCAAACACCGCCAATATAAGCACGCCCAGCAAAGTCCATATTGTAAACTTTCCTTTCAGTAATTTATGCACCTGCATCACCTGCTTTTATTAAACTTTGTTCTGTCCTTGCATCAAAAACATTTATTTTAGCCGTTTTAATTTTCAAGGAAATCTTGCTATCGTTTGGCAAAATATCCGGTGCATCCGCATCTTGAATCACTTCAACGATAGCACCATCAGCAAGTTCTACAAAATAGTGAGTATTCACCCCCAAAAACATACTGCTTCTTATCACTCCTTGTATTGCTTGCTTCTCAGTGCAAATTATAAATTCCTGTGGGCGTACAGATACGAGTACCTTGCTATTATTTGCTACTGAGCCATCCAACTGCTGTACCTGTTCCTTGTAACCGTTCTCAAAACATACCCAGCCTGTTCCGTCTGCTTTTTCTATAATCGCAGATATAATATTGGAGGTTCCAATAAACTTTGATACAAACACATTAACCGGACGCTCGTAAATCTCCTTAGGTGTGCCGATTTGCTGAATAACGCCACCATTCATAACGGCAATCCGATCGGATATGGCAAGTGCCTCCTCCTGATCATGAGTAACATATACTGTCGTTATACCGATCTGTTGCTGGATGCTCCGAATGGCATTTCGCATCTCTACCCGCAGCTTCGCGTCCAAATTAGAGAGCGGCTCATCCATTAGCAGCACTTGAGGATGAATAACGATCGCTCTGGCAAGCGCTACCCGCTGCTGCTGTCCTCCTGATAATTTATCCGGCATCCGATCGGCATACTCCGTAATTTTTACGATATCCAATATTTTATTGACACGCTCATCTATTTCAGCCTTGGACAGCTTTCTGTTTTTTAATCCGAATGCTACATTATCTCTAACCGTCATATGAGGAAATATCGCGTAGTTTTGAAAAACCATTCCCATATTTCGTTTGTTAACAGGAATTTGATTAATCATTTGCTGGTCTACCTTTATAAAGCCTTCATCAATCGAATTGAATCCTATTATCATACGCAGCAATGTAGTCTTGCCGCAACCAGAGGGGCCCAATAAAGTGAACAACTCTCCCGGATTTATTTGCAATGACAGCCCATCTACTATGGTCTTCGTTCCATATCGCTTCACAGCTTCATCCACTGTAATCGAAACGCTCATAATTTGCTCTCCCCTTCTGTGTCAGCTAAGGGCCTCTCAAACGAGAAGCCCCCAGTTGTTTTATTATTTATCCATCGATTTTTCCAGCAGCTCTGTAAATTTCGAGGTAATTTGATCCTTGTTATCCGATACCCAAGACTCGTCATAATTTTTTGCAAGCGTAATCTTATCCATCGGCACCATATAAGAAGCTAAAGTGGCCCCTTCGCGCAATGGTCTTACAGTTAATTCTTCGCCAACCAGGTTTTGAATTTTTTCTGAGAGCATATAATCTATAAACTTCTGAGCGTTTTCCAGGTTTTTGGCATTTTTAATGATTTGAACAGATTCGCCTGGGAAAATAGCTCCCTCTTTTGGAAAAACTACCGCTACAGGCGCGCCATTTTTAATATAGTTCACGACTGGATCTTCCCATGTCAGCCCAATCGGATACTCGCCATCAGCAACACTTTTATGAAGCTGACCGGAGCTTCCGAACATTTTTCCATCCAGATTGCTAATAAACTTTTCAACAAAATTCCATGCTTTATCCGACATCGGATCCCCGTCCCCAATCGCATACAACATCGCAGCAAGCGATTGGAAGGCTGAGCTGGAGTTAGCAGGGTCGCCAAACGCAATCTTTCCTTTTAACGCCGGATTAAGCAGATCCTCAAAGCTATCGGTTTTAATATCGCCAATCAAATTTTTATTCACAATAAATACGGTAGGATCGGCAAATGCAGGTGAGAAGTAACCACTCTTATTGCGGAATTGCTCCATCATCTTGCTGTCTTCAGTAGAAATGTACTTTTCGAACAGATCCGTTTTGGCAGAAAGCATCGTTTCATCAGCAGCCCATAGTACATCGCCCATCGGATTATTTTTTTCAGATTCAACGCGTTTGAGCAGTTCGCCTGTACCCGCTACAATAACCTCTACCTTGATTCCGGTATCTTGCTCAAAATTAGGAATAACAGCATTGTTCAAATTTTCGCTTCTTGCTGTGTAGACGGTCAAAACCTTACTTTCCTTTCCACCGTTCTCTTTATCCGTTTTACCATCATTGCCTTGCGAACATCCTGCCAGCACCAGTGCGGAGACAACAGTTACAGCAAACAGTTTTTTCAATGTTCTTACTTTTTTCATCTCAATCCCCCCGAATGAAAAGTAGTGATAATGCTTTGTAAGTCAAATTGTAAACGTTTTCTTCACGTTCAACTATCCAAAAATAAAAAAGAAATGTTTAAAAAAGCTAACTAAAATTTTATGAAATATCTGAAAACTGCTAAGGGAGCAACTTCCTACTATCAAATCCGCTTCAATTACAGGTCAACAGGCATGTCCACAAAAAGTTTGCGTGCTTTTATGAGCGAAAATGGTTATATTTAATATATCCCCATTTTTCAACTCGAATTTGTCAATAATCTAAATGTTAGGAGTGAACACGTCTATGGACAGACAATTGCTTCAAGCACTTAATCAGGCTTATCCCATTGAGTTTTATCATATTAAGGCAGTTACAAACGAAATGTACAAATGTCAGGCCCAGCAAGGTGACTTCTTTGTGCGTATCACCAATTATAAATCTGCACAGGAGCAATTAGAGGAAGTTCGTTATTCCAATTACTTGCTAACTCAAGGGCTCCGGGTTTCAGAGGCTGTTCCTTCTTTCAAAAACAAACTGGTCGAGCAGCTCACTTTGGATGAGAATAAGCTGGCTGTCGTGTTTAAGGCAGCACCTGGCTCTCATATGGCGCGAAAGGAATGGCAGTCTTCCGTCTTGCGTGAAACAGGCAGACTAATTGGCAAGATGCATCGTGCTACGATGAAGTATTTGCAGACTGAAAAAGCAACTCATATTCATCATTGGCATCAAAACGACGAGTACGATTTTTTGAAACATATACCAAAGGAAGAAAAAGCAATCCGACAAAAGGCTGCAGATATTACGGAGCGAATTAAACAGCTGCCGCAATCCCCTTCCAACTATGGTATTATTCACGGGGATGTTTTGCTCGAAAATATTTTGGTTGATCAGGATGACCAAATGACACTGGTCGATTTTCAAGATTGTGAAAAACATTTTTATATGTATGATCTAATCGTTCCTATCTACTCTTCCCTTGAATTCTCTTTTTCAGGCGGGCAAGATTTACTGCAATACAAGCAACAAATTACCGATGCTCTGTTAGAGGGATATCAGGAATTTATTGAGCTAGACCAGCAGATGATAGATGCCATACCGCTGTTTATGCAGCTAAAGCAAATATTCGAATATAATCTTATGCATATGTATTGGGATATCGATTCATTAAGCGAAGAGCAAATTCGCATTTTAAATATGTACAGATGGAAAATTGAAAACAACTATTGTCCTTCCAACGCTTAAAAAGTACACACTATATATTAGACTGAAACATACAACATCACAGTTCGTGACCGTTGTATGTTTTTTTGTTATTGTCAGTATGCAAGAATCTGGATTATTCTGGGCAATACTTAAAAGAACCAGGACATTTTTCCTTGTTTTTTATTACTTTTCTCACAAAATCGCAACTTTTAGGCAGTAGCTGTCGTCTTGGTTGGCAAGTCTTACTAATGATAAGACATTGTATCCTGTAACTTTTGTTTCCTTGTGCACAAGCTATTTCACGAACGTCAAGGTTCGTTTTGCACAGACCACATCATTTGCAAAGGAGTTTCAACTATGAAAAATACGATTAAAAAATCTCTCGTTACCGCTCTTTCTGTTGCCGTACTATCTGTTTCAGCTACTGGCATTGCAGCAGCTGCCACTGATACAGCTGTTAGCTCACAGGCAGAACGTGTGATCATGGCTGAGCAAGCTGCTCAACAAGAGCAAGCTGTCAAATTTGCTTCTATTAGCGGTGTAATTGAAAATATTGCTGATCATAGCGAAGATGCTAAACGTGTTGAATTAAAAGATAAAGATGGACAGATGACTCACTTTATTGTAGATAACGATACGTATCTGCTTGATGAGCTTGTAAAAGGAGATCGTTATACCGCTTACTATGATGAGAACCTTCCTACCATTATGATCTATCCTCCGCAATTGCATGCACTTGTAGTTGCAGCTGACAAAAAGGACCGTTCCGTTCATGCCGACCATTTTGATAAAGACCTGGTTAGCTCTGACGGTTCCTTGAAGCTGCTTCCAGGCAAGGATACAAAAATTGTGACTGAGGATGGAAAGGCTTATGAGGGGGAATTGGCTGACAAAAACCTGGTTGCTGTCTACACAGCTTCAACTGATAGCCTGCCTGCCCAAGCTACGCCAGTACAAATTACAGTACTTAACCATCAAACAGCTGAGGAGACTCCTGAAGTGAAAGCTGAAATGATTGAGGTACGCGGCACAATTAAAGCGATTCATTCAGAGGAAGGCAAAAATGAACAAATGCTCGAAATCGAGCTTAAAAACGAGGGCGAGGCTCATTTGATCATCTCCAAGGATACTTATACGAATGGAGAATTCAAAGAAGGTGCGGAAGTAGTCGCTTTTGTTGATGCAAACAAGCCGATGATCCTTATCTATCCGCCGCGCTATAATGCCGATGTAGTCGCTGTGGTGAAGGAAGACAGCTTCTTTATTGCAGATCGCTTCGACAATACTCTTACTAATGCTGCTGGCACGCTTAAGCTGAATATTGGTGAAGATACAAAAGTAATTTCAGCGGATGGGAAAGCCTATAGCGGCAGCCTGAAGGATCGCAGACTATTCGTTGAGTATGGTGCATCTACCAAAAGCATTCCTGCTCAAACAACGCCAAGCCTGGTTGTCGTGCTGAATGAAGAATCTGCTGCAATCGAGAATAAAGCATTCAACATTGACGGCAATGTGATTGAAGCACCAGCTGCTTTTATTAATGATAAAGGAACAGTTATGGTGCCGCTGCGTGCAATCGCTGAAGAGCTTGACTACAAAATTGGCTGGGATAACGATACAAGAGGGATCACAATGGGCAAAGCTATCTCCTTGCAAATCGGTAAGGATGCTTACGTCTTCGCCAAAAAAGCACCTGTAGAGCTGGGCACTGCTCCGATTATTGTCAAAGGCAATGCCTATGTGCCACTTGAATTTTTTACTGAAATTGCACAGCTGAGCGATGCTTATACTAACAACAACGAAATTGTTATTAAGAAATAGTTTGCTAAACAGAAAAAGGGATTGCTCGAAGCTTCAGTGACAAGCACTGAGCTTTTGGGCAATCCCTTTTTTTATTTTAATTTTGTTTATTCGTCCCCGCTATGATACGCTTTTCTCCCTTTTCCCAAAAACCCGGCATGTTGCAGCTGTCCATATCCGTACACTTGCTGGCGTACTCCATCAAGCTCAGGCTTGGTATACTGTAAAAACCATCCCTCCAGCTGATGCTTCAGTTGCTCCACAGTGGATGTATGCTGTTCTTCGCCATACAAATTGAGACGCTCCATGGGACCCGTTGTCAGATGGAACAGCTCATGTAGACCATAAGGATAACGATGCTCATATTTCCATTGCTTAGTGCGAATCTTTCTAACCGTGCCATACTCATCATAGATCACAACTGGTGTCGTTTCTCTAACCAGGTGATTCATTATCAGGCTCCTATTTTTATCTTGTGCAAACTTTAACAGGGAGACAAGGCTGGAACCAGGCAAATGATCGTTCTGACACCAATTAATATTACATTACTCAAGCAATAAACAACTTAAGCAGAAAAAAATCAACAGGAAATTTATCAACATAATTGATCATTAGACCAAAGTCTATTACAATTATTTGATATACATTCATTTATTTGAATACATACCAAAATCAAATCAATATCATTGTGTGTTGGGTTATATGCCGTGTAACTCCTCTTCATCACACCTTCAACACACCTTCAACAATAGTCAATAAAGTCCATAGCTTACTTCCTTGTTCAGTGGTCAGCCTGGGTTATTAGCTTATGATATCTCACAATGCATGGCTGTTGTTTATACGATAAATCGTACAAAATCGCTCCGTAGATTCCATATCCGGGACCATT
>JBEBPB010000011.1:0-171024 GCA_040396195.1 Paenibacillus nanensis | reverse complement strand
GCCGGAATAACGGGAGAGACTGGTGCAACGGGTGCAGCCGGAATAACGGGAGAGACTGGTGCAACGGGTGCAGCCGGAATAACGGGAGAGAAAGGCGCAACGGGTGCAGCCGGAATAACGGGAGAGAAAGGTGCAACCGGTGCAACTGGGATAACGGGAGAGAAAGGTGCAACCGGTGCAATTTCCCAAGCATATGCTAGTTTTTGGGTAGGTTCTATAACAGTAGCTCCGAATACAGTAATTCCTCTGAATACTGCTAGCACGTACAACACATCCGGTTTTATACTAACGAATGGAACGATTACTATTCCTGTATCCGGAATGTATTTAATTAGTTTTAGTTATTCTCTAGAAATACCCTCCTATCAGGCTTTTGTAACAATAAGAAAGAATGGAGCTTCCATGAGTTCTGTAATAGGTTCATCTAGTGCTGCTAGAAGTGGAGTAGATGCACAAGGATCGATATCAAAAACTGTTTTGTTGCCATTAAATGTTAATGATACCGTTGAGTTATTTCGGTTAAATGGTACAGAAGACACTGTTTTTCGAGCATTTGCTGATAATACCAATTCAACTTCTGCTGTCCAACTAACATTAGTTAGAATAGCAGACTAATCTATATTCTAAATATTAATCAGGACTATGTGTCAGATTTTCAATTATCAAATTTAACAGTTAGTAGAAGGAAAGATAAATGAATCCTTCTGCTAGCTGCTTTTGGTGCGCCTGATAATTAGTCAAAGAAAGTTCGCTACAGAAGAGGTACCAAACATAAAGTTTATATGTTTTATTTAAGCAGTTTTATTTAGATAATTGTTAAATTCAAAAAAAATGATATAGCTATTAACTATAACTAGATATTGCTTTTATGTGTTATATCATTATTAATCATCCATGTTAGAATCAAGACATCACAGACGAGAGTAACTAACTGGAGGGAGAATGATTATGTGCAATAAATTTCAAATCGTAGGCAGCTTATTGCGTCCGTCGAATTTATTAGAATATAAAAATCAAATTGAACATCGGGATGATATTCATTATCCTTTTTATCAGAATATTCAAGGGTATGAGCAGTGTGAAGCCGAAGCGATTGAGGCTGTAGTCTATAAAGAAATTGAAAATGGCTTGTCCACTATAACTGATGGGGAATACTCCAAATCGATGTGGCATCTGGACTTTGTTTGGGGCTTTGAAGGCATTAGCCGCTATATAGCTGATCATGGATATTTTTTCAGAGATACCGATAGTACGTCCAAATATGAAACGCGAAAAGATATTGGTTTGCGTATTACAAGTGAATTGAGCGGGAAGAATCATCATTTTATTCAAGTGTACAAAAAACTTCAAGAGCTTGCTGGCGATCATGAAATAAAGCTGTGTGTACCTTCTCCATCGCATATTTTCGGTGAACTGTCATGGTCAGATAATATCGGCGGCACAGATTCAGTTTATAAGAATAGATATGAGCTTAAAAATGGTCTTGTGAAGGCTTATAGAGAGTTTGTCGAGGAGTTTGCTGCTGTAGGCGGAAAAATCCTGCAATTTGACGATTGCTTATGGGAGTTGTTTGCAGACGATAATCCGAACTCCCCTTACACTGGTGAGAATATTAATCAAGAGGAAGTACAGGCTCTGGCTACAGAGTTTATTGATATTAATAATACAGTTATTGATTTTGGACATAGTTTGGGTCTGAGAATGTGGACTCATAACTGCCGCGGCAACTATGACTCCCGTAATATGGGGGGTGGCTCTTATGTCAAGATTGCCAATTTGTTCTTAAAGCAGCTTAAATATGATCGCTTTTTCCTCGAATGGGATGATGATCGTGCTGGTTCGCTTGAGGCGCTGGAGGTTTTCAAAGATAGACCGGATACAGAAATTGTACTTGGATTATTGTCCTCCAAAACGAATACGCTTGATGATGAAGCTCGTGTTATTAAAATGCTTGATGAGGCTTCAAAAATTATTGATAAAGACAGATTATTGCTTTCGCATCAATGCGGCTTTGCGTCCTGTGATGGCGGTAATGAGTTAACGGAAGATGAGCAATGGGCGAAAATTAAACAAGGTCAACGTATTGCCAAGCAATATTGGAGCAACTAACTTATAACAACTAAAAGGGAAGCACGTAATTAGACTGTCGAATGTAAATTTCGACAGTCTTTTTCTATGCAGTGTAAGCATGACCTCTACTTACTGATTCAAAACTCTCCTACTCGTGACAACGGCTATTTCACTAATTTTAGCAACCGTTACGTTTGGTTGTTCATTATCTAAAAACTTAACATTTAAAGGATTTTCAAATGAAAAAAAGTGATAGAAATATAGCAATATAAAATGGAAGTGCCTATATTTTTGCTGAGATAATGTGGTATTTTTGTAATATATCTCACTCGCAGCACAAAATCCATCTTATTTTTACACAGACTCTCCTCAGATGATTATGTATAATATCGCTATAATCCGAAAATATAGTGAAGAGTTGTGTATATGACATCGAATGTTCAAGTAGTGATAGAGCAGTTGTGACATTGCCATTGCACAGGGTGATATTGGGAAGCCCGCTGAGGTCATTGTGGTCGAAGACTGACGTCTTAGGGAAGCGGGTGATATTGTGCTCATTTTATAGCAGCTGCACACCGAGAAGTGAACGATGGAGGGGGAGTGAGCATTCTCGTTTCAAATGGAGAAGAGGCGAAGACGAACGTGAACACACTGGCTGTTGAAGATTAGCAGCCTATGAGAGCATAGGGCGAGGTGATCTAATCATACAGATCTGAGAATAAAAGCACTGACCAGAGGCAGCCCCTAGAGAAGCTTTGCACCAAGGGAGGAAAAGATTGTGGACTGGATTCACCGTATACCTTTTTATCGAAGATTGCAACTGCTACTAGTTCTGGTTGTTCTTGTTCCAATTATTGCTATATCGTTATTTTCTTATATGTTTATAAAGAAAGATCTAATTGAACGGATTCAATTGAGCAACCGCCAAATTCTCGATTCCATCCGCAAGGACTTGTCCAATACCGTTGACGACATCACTTATTTTGCTACTATGGTTGCTTCTGACGTTAACGTTCAAGGCATACTATATCCGATCATAGATGTGGAGACGATCAACAGCTTTGAACAGATGAACGCGCATAATCAAGTGCTAGAACATTTGAATATGATTGAAACTAAAACAAGCTATGTGCAAAAGCTAATTTTTTTTGTAACGCCGAGCGGTTTTATTCTGACTTCGGCTCATGATAAAATGCCGGAAATTGAAAGAAACTGGCCTCTTCTTGAGAAGCAGCTTGATTATTCTAATTTCAGAACGATGCAATGGGTTGGCAAGTTGGCTGAGGACGGAAACTTCTATGCGGCAAGAACGATTCGTGATTCAGCCTCCAAGGAATATTTGGGTTCACTGATTATCGGAATTATGCCATCCTACTTCAATCAGGTTTTCTCAACTGTGCAGATGGGCGATATTACACTAAACGATAAGCAGGGTGTTATTGCTTATCTGCAGACGGACAGCCATAAGAATGAGGGAGTTATGCTGTCAACAGAATTGGGTATTTATAAGAGTGGATGGGTTCTGGAGCATCGTGTCTCGCAAGAGGAAATTACCGGGGGCATTTTACGGATATTTTACTGGTTTTTTGGTTGCATCGGAGCCTTCGGTCTGTTATTTCTATTATTGTCAGTATATATGGGGAAGGGCCTGCACGCACCAATACTCCATCTGAAGAATATTGCCAAGCAGTTTGCCTCTGGGAATCTGGATGTGCGTTATCCGGTGAGAGGAACGGATGAAATTGCTATACTTGGCGGAGCTTTCAACCGAATGCTTGAGCAAATTCAGAAGCTTATCACAGGCATTGGAAAGGAGCAGGAGGAGCGGAAAATGTATGAATTGGAGGCACTGTTTGCACAAATTCGTCCACATTTTCTACTGAATACTTTGACTTCCTTCAAATATAACTTAGCCATGACAGGAGATGTCTATCATAGTAAGAAGATGGATTCCTTGATGAGCCTGTTACGCAACTATATGAAGGCCAGTGAAGCAGGAACATTGCAAAGCGAATGCCTGCAGGCAAGCGATTACCTGGATATTATGAATCTGATTAACGACAAAACGATTCGGCTGGCAGTAGACATCGATGACAAGCTAGCGAATATAGAATTACCTCGTCTGCTTCTGCAGCCCGTCATAGAGAACAGCATTATTCACGGCTTTCAGGATTCATCTGCCGGGGAATTAATTACTATAAGGGCTTTTCACAATAAGAAGGAAATAATTGTCCTGATTGCCGACAATGGCAGCGGAATCCCTTTTCTCAAGTTGCAGGAGTTGAGGAAGATGCTGCGCAACGGTGGAGAGGCACCTCAACGGATTGGTCTATCCAATGTTTTGAAACGGTTCCAATTGAGCTACGGTGCATCTTCTTATATGACAATCGAGTCGGCTTTGGGAGAAGGGACCGCCATTCGGTTTCATATCCCCCATGTCCATGATCAGTTGTAATAATGCTGACGTTGTTTGTACTCTCCTGGGCTAATCCCTTGATAGCGTTTGAACACTTTGGAGAAGTAAGCGCGGTCATAGTAACCAAGACGTTTAGAAATATCTTCAACGGACCAGTTTTTATCGCGAAGCATCTTTGAAGCAATATCTACTTTAAAGCGATGCATGTAGTCCGTGAAATTTTCACCGGTCAAACGCTTGAAAGTACGTGAAAAATAACTTGGATTGAGGTAAAGCTCAGCGGCGATATCCGTTGTTTTGGTATGTTCATGCAGATGCTTGATCATATACTGGTCCACTAAATGTAGCAGGTCTTCTTTGTCTGATTTATCATTCGGTTTCTTAGCAAGATGCTTGATAAGCTGGGTGGCTCGCCGCACTAGTAAACTTTGAAGTTGCTCGATTCTACAAGTTTGTGTTAAGTAATAATAGAAGGCGGCCTCAGTATGTCCAGACTCTTCGATACATTCTACTTCAATAGCTCTCATCCATTGGGAGGAGACTTGAATCGCATCGTGAGGATGAATATTGTGCAATCGACTAAGTTGTACGAGTTCTTCAACAATTTGTATTAATTGCTCTGCGTTTCTTTCCCGGTAAGCTTGAAGCCATTGTTGTTTGAGTGGATGCAGTCGACGACTGCCGAGCAAATCCCATTTGTCCTCTGACTGCCCGCTCGCCTCTGAAATTGGATAGTAGCTGTAATAACATCCAGAAGCGATACGGCTTAAACGGCGAAGTTCCGTTTGAAGATTGTGCAGATCTACGATGTGTCTGGAATACACATAGGTTGTTTCAATTTTCAGAAAATCCAATATATGTTCTCGTAGCATTTCCATGTACTCTACGAATGTTTCTGTATATCGATTTGACAAGTTGAACCGGAAATTCATAACAAAGAAGAGCCGTGCCTGCTTGTCCATAAACGGGGTGATATTCGGATATTTATTAACGAGATCCAGGGCAATGTTGTACATACCATACTGGATCAAATCAATATCTTTGAAACGGTAGGCAATATTAAAAGTGGAGTAATCCATATCTGCCTCTGCTATAAGAAAATCTGGTTCTCCCCACGTTATGCCAATTCGTTCGGCGTCCTCGATCACATTGTAATGAATGCCTCCTCTAACAAGCTGCTCCAAAAAGGTCTGTTTAAGCACTTCTCGATGTTTTGCGAATGTTTCCCGGTAACTTAACGAGGCGCTGGATTCATTGTGGCGTTTAATTTCAGTCACGGCTTTTTTGATTGTCTCGATCAATTGCTCGTCCTGCAAATGATCTTTCAGCAAATAATCTACAGCATGCAACGCAATCGCTCGTTTGGCATAATCAAAGTCTTCATGACAAGTAATAAAAATAATTCGGGTATCTGGTTTCAGTTTTCTACATTGCTCCGCGAGTTCCAAGCCGTCCGTCTGTGGAAGGCCGATGTCTGTAATGACCAGATCAGGCAGATGGACCTGGAACGCCTGAAATGCCTTAGCACTGGAATAATGCACGCCGCACAATTGAAGTCCGAGTGCTTCCCACGGTATAGCTTTGGACAGATATTTTAGCATAGGTACATTGTCGTCAACAAGGAATACCTTATACATACATAGTTCCCCCTCTTATTTCTTGTCATATATGAAGTATGGCTATGGTTCATCTTATTGAAATATAACATATTCATTTATCAATGCCAGCCCCTATTCGCTGAAAGTGCGATTTGTACATAAGATAAGTAAAGATTATACATTTTTACTTCGCCTGTCCCACTCTACAATAAAGTTGATCCTGGATGATCGCGACGAGATTGTAGAAAGTGAGGTGATTGCTGTAGAAACGGCTATACAAAAGAAGAATATCAAAATATTGGACAGCCTGCGCAAACAATCCCGTGAACGGAGAAGAGAGGACATAGTGGGTTGGCTATGTGCTGACAGGGGTGCTGGGTATTAAGCACTCGGCGTCCTCTTGCTGTTGTTTTCTCTGTTTTGAGCTTGAATAAATGGGGGTGGAGGGAGTGTCAGCTATCGAATTTGTGGGGCTGACCCTTAGGTATTTCACCTTTCTGATTTACCAATTTGTGACTGGCATTTACAATGAATTTATTGAAGCGGCTAAGATCGAGGGTTCTGACTATTGGGGCATTTATTGGAGAATTATGCTCCCGCTCACTTTTTTTCAGCGATCAGTACAGTGCTACGTTGCAGGTCAATTTAGAGGGAAAAGGAGCCACAAAAATGGGAAGGTGGATGAGTATTGGACTCGTGTGTACGCTGGTGTTGTTAATTGCGGCATGTGGTTCAGGAAACGGAAACAAGAAGGGAGGCAATAACTCGGGAGTAACAATTACAAGCACAACTCCAACTGATTCGGTGAAGAGGGGAGAAGAGGAGCTAAAGCCTATTACTTTGAAAATCTATGGCTGGTGGACGGAGCAGGCGAAAGCTAGTCTGGAGAATACGCTTTATGCTTTTAACCAACTTCATCCTCATATTACGGTCGAACCAGTTCATTTGGTGCCAGGAGCGGTATCCGTGGACAATCTGCAGAAACTGGATGTGGCTATGTCGGCTGGCGAGCAGGTGGATGTGATGATGCTGCCCAATGTAGATGAAATTATGAAGCGGGCTGAAGCGGGCGTTCTTGAACCGCTGAATGATTATTATGAGCAGGCGGGGATTGATCCGGAAGCGGAATATTTGCTGAATCCGGTTATGAACAACAGCTATTACGCAACACTGTATGAAGCAAGCAAGTGGATGGTTATGCTGAACAAACAGCATCTGGACGAGGTGGGGCTTCCCGTACCAACAATGGGCTGGACTTGGGAGGAATTCCGCGAGTATGCTAAAAAGCTGACCACTGACGAGCATAAAGGGGCCTTTTTTTATACATGGGGAGAATATGCCAATCCGATTGCTTATGCCGAGCTTCCTCATCCGTATTTGAGCAATGAGGAAACGCCGATATTCGATCATCCTTCCTATGAAGCGTATTTCAAGCTTCGCAAAGTAATGGAGCAGGAGGACAAGTCAGTGAAGTCACTTAGTGAGGTCGTGAGCGCAAAGCTGGGCTATGCTAACGAATTTTTAACAGGACAAGCGAGCATGCTTATGAGTGGTAGCTGGATGATCGGCAATATTCGCGATGATGAGAAATATCCACATGACTTTATTACAGTCTTTGCCCCATTGCCACGTTCTTCGGCAAGCGCAGAGGTTGGCAATACCATACTGGGAGGCAACTTCTACGCCATCGGCGCAGATTCAAAGTACAAGCAGGAAAGTTTTGCTCTAGTTCGTTTCTTGACTACCGACGGCGGCGATACCGCAAGAACAAGCATTACAGGCTGGAAGCTAGCAGACAGTCAAGCCAACCTTAATGCTTTGATCGGCGGAGCCGAGGCTCTATTTGATGTGGATTCCTTAGCACATACTTTGTATCATGATCAAGTAAAGACCGCACAGAATTTCGACATTAATATATCATTCGGCTCTGAATTGAAAAAGGTGCTTGAAAATGGTCTAAGCCAATATTTGCTTGACGGCGTAGATGTAACGGAGGTTGTGGATAGCATGATGAAGGAAGCGCAGCGGGTAATTCAACGTAACAAATAAAAAAAGAAAGCCGAAGTGTGACATAGTCCGGTATATGCTGTCTAACAGCAAAATACGGCGAGGAGGATGGTATAATGATAAGAATATCCCCAATAAAAGTGCTACATTTGCTGCTGATTGCAGCTTTAATGGTATCACTATTCAACTTTTCAGTTGTTAGGGTGAACGGAGCGGAGTATGAGAACGACGAAGGAAACGGATTTTCCGAAGCCATAGTAGAAGAAATAGATACAGCAGAAGTAAGCGATGCTGTCGAAGAAATGAAGGAGATAACAGAGACAGAACAGGGAACAAACGAAGGTCTAAATGAAAACGGATACATGAGGGGGGAAGCCGACAATGAATCCAAAGTGGTGGACTATCCAGCACCTGAAGGGATCGCAGCTCATGAGTACTATGAGGTCAATGCTAACAGTCAATCCGTATTTGTATATGAAACAGAGGTGGGACTAAGCAGACAAAAGGCGGGTTTTGCCTATTTTGATTTTTCGGGTACGGTTGCAGTTGAAGTGCATACGGGAGGAGAAATTGAAAGCGCTACAATCCGTCCGTTGTCATTAGGAATAACACCTGAGATCGATGGAAAGATTTTGCGGTTTACTCTGAATCGCCCGGTCAACCTTTCGATTGAAGTGAACGGAAATACGGGAACGAACCTGCATCTCTTCACGAACCCTATTGAGACGGACATTCCCGATCCTGAGGATTCCGGGGTCATCTATTTCGGTCCGGGCATCCATGAGCTCAGCGACACCTTATTTGTTCCGAGCAATACGACGGTATATATTGCGGGCGGGGCAATTGTACGGGGAAGAATTCATACTGACAACGCGCATAATGTGAAAATTAGAGGGCGCGGTATCGTGGATGGCAGCACGGTGAACCGCGAAGATTTCGGCGGCGAAGCAGGTTCGTTTTTTATGCGATTGTGGCGAAGCTCAAACATTGAGGTAAACGGAATTATATTGCATAACAGTCCGCACTGGACGCTAGTTCCGATCGAGTCGGAGAAAGTGAATATTCATAATGTTCGGCTGATTGGACAACGAAGAAGTAATAACGATGGCATGGATATTGTCGATTCCCGAAATGTGCTGATCGATAATGTTTTTATACGAACCATTGACGACGCGATTGCGCTTAAGGCGAAATATATTGGAGGCGAGCGCAATCAGACAACAGATGTAACCATACAAAATTCGACGATCTGGAATGAGGATGCCGGCAACGCGCTTGAAATCGGCTTTGAGACATTAACGGATCAGATGAAAAATTTGACCTTCCGCAATATTGACATTATTCATAATAATGACGGCAGCGCGCTCAGCATACACAACGGCGATTCCGCCGATATTCATAATGTAGTATACGATGACATACGGATTGAGTCGGCAGGAGGCAAAAGTTATAACTTTATTAATATGTACATTCAGAATACGTTCTACAGTACCGGTGACGAGCGGGGCGAAATCAACAATGTTGTCATTAACAATATCCGGTCGATAGAACCGCTGAAGCCTTCAAATATCACCGGTTTAAACGCTGAAAACAGCATCCGTGATCTTCGGATTCATCAGCTTATTGCGAACGGATCACTGTTGTCCACGCTGGGTGAAGCACAAATCAATGTCGGCAGTCATGCGCACAATGTCACGCTTTCAACGGCCGCTGCCGAGTTTGAGCCTTCCTCCGATACGGTATTGGAAGAAAACCAGTTGACGGTGTCCCTCTCCCCGGGTGGTACGGTTAAGGAGGAAATACATGCGGCTGCATCGGGGGGCGCATACAGCAATGTCATTCTGGATGATGAGCAAGGAAGCGCATCATTCCTTTTCGAGACGTCACGCAGCGCTCACCAGCATATGAAAGTCAACATTCGCAAGTCGGCTACCGGCGGGATGTTCCGCCCGTTAGTGGACGGAGTTTCGCTCCCGGTATTGATTGACTCGTACAGTGAAACGTCGGAATGGCAGGAGGTGGATTTGGGAACAAAATATCTGACTGCGGGCAGCCATGAATTGACGTTTGAAGCTATCGGAAGACACGCAAGTAGCGGCGGCATTGAGCTGGGGGTGGACTATATCGGACTGTCCATTCCGACAGAAACGACCCGTGAAGCGGAGGATACTGCAGCTTCAGCTTCTGGCGGTCATAAGCTATCAGTTGAACGTGACGGTCTGGCTAGCGGCGGATATTATTTGCGCGGCAACACTTCGGAAGCGGGTGACTGGGTAGAGTTCAGCATACCAGTCCACAAGAAACAAACGGTTCCTGTAACGGCGCGCCTGCAGTTCGGACCGAATATGGGCATTGTGCAGGTAAGCATTGATGGCGAGGCGCAGGGAGAATACGTTGACGCCTATCGTGCAGAAACAAGCTTTGGCAGGGTGGACCTGGGCACGGCGTCTTTGGAACCGGGGGACTATACCGTTCGGTTCACGGTCGTTGGCAAGCACGAACACAGCTCCGGATACGGAATTGGAATCGACTATATTCGTTTCGGGCAATTGCCGGAAACCGTTGTCTGGAAGGGGGTAAGAATTGCTCCCACACAAATTGCTGGCGTAGTATCTACAGTGACGGATGGCTATAGAAATTCAACTCTCGCGAAACCTGGAGATTGGGTCAGTTACAATATATATGTTCCGTTTGACGGTTACTATACAATTATTCCGACGCTCCATGCGAACAATCAACGTGGTAGCTATCAGTTGACTATCGACGACGAGCCACATGGCGGCTTCATCGATGCTTACGATGCAACGGCAAGACGCAAGGAGTTTAATCTTGGGGCGGTTTATTTGACCGAAGGATATCATTACTACCGATTTACAGCAACCGGCAAACATGAAGCGAGCTCCGGTTTCTCCATCGGAATGGACAGTATCAAGCTTGTTCCGGATGTGGCTATCGAACCGATTGCTGATGTGGATATATTTGCTTCGAGTAAGGACCGTAATATGGCCGGTGCTGTAGATTTTGGCGTCAAATCGGATGGGAATATGTATAGCCGCAAAGCCTATCTGAAATTTGACTATAGCTCCTGGAATGGCACGAAATTAAATGGGGCGAAGCTGCGGCTGTATGTCAACAGGGTAAATGCGGATCCGGTTCGTACCATTACCGTTTACGGCATGGAGGATCTGACATGGAAGGAAAACGAAGTGACCTGGAACAATGCACCAGATCCTGGTATTCGGATTGAGTCGGTCGAGTTGAACAATGTTTCCGGAAAATGGGTGGAAATTGATGTATCCGACTATATGAAGAGTATTTTTCCACAACGTTTGGTTGGCTTTCATCTGGTTAATGAGGGGCCAGCTCGATCGCAAGGAGACATTAATTTCAATTCTCGCGAAAACGATTTGTATCGTCCTCAATTGGTCATAGACGGTGAAGGAGTTACAATTCCTGTAACCGGCATTATGCTGTCTCATCAAGAGATAACGTTATGGCCAAATAATCAGCGTCAGCTGACAGCAACAATTGAGCCTTTACTCGGGAGCAACCGACAGGTGGAATGGACAACCAGTGACGCCAGCATTGCAGTGGTAGACAGCGAGGGCGTTGTAACGGGCGTCAGCACTGGTACAGCTATTATAAAGGCTACGACCACAGATGGCGGATTCACTGCAGAAGTAACGGTTCATGTAGCAGAACAGACAGCACCATATGAAAAGGTGTTACCTGCGACCGCCGATTCCTATGTATGGGAAAATACCAAGGATACTAATTACGGAACAGAGCAAGAGATCGTAGTGAAGTCGGACAGATTTCCTGGGAACCGCAGATCCTATATCAAGTTCGATATTAATACGTTCGGCGGAGAACAAGTTGAGGAGGCGGTATTGCGACTATATTCAAGCTCTGTAGATACAGATCCGAGTCGCACAATTAGCATTTATGGCAATAATCCATTCGAATGGACTGAAACTGGCATTACGTGGAACAATCAACCTGCAGATGGTCAGAAAATCAATGAGATGGTTGTCAGTACAAGCGAGCGCTGGTATGAAGTGGATGTAACCGACTATGTCAACGGACAAATTAACAAAGGGCTTGTTTCGTTCAAACTGATAAATGAAGGAGAGCCGCGTGAGAAAGGACTGGCAAGATTCGCATCTCGTGAGTCTGGAGCGAGAGGACCGCAGCTAATGATTAAAGCTGCGGCACCTGATCCGGGAGGACCTAATATTCCTAGCAATAATGCAAGGCTTCACATGGTTACTGTGAATGGTATGGACTTGTCCGAGTTTGACCCGGAGAAGCTGGAATACCGTTTGGAGGTAGCATACGGAACTAATCGCGCGGAAGTTGCAGTGGTATTGGCGGATGAACATGCGGAGTACACGATTAGCGGCGACGAAGCACTCCAAGCTGGGGATAACCGCTTTACAATCCGTGTAACAGCAGCAGATGGCGTTACTATAAAAGAGTACATTATTTTTATACATCGGCAGTCTCCTCCGGAGCGGTCCTATACTATTTATCCTGCGAGTGACACCTATGTAAGTAGTGCTAATATGACTACAAATTATGGCAGTTCAACCTCATTATCGGTTACGGGCAGTACAGATAAAAAGAATGCTTATCTTCAATTCGATTTATCTGGCTTCACTACGGCCACAAGAGTATCTTCAGCAAAGTTAAGATTGTATAAAACTTCTGTGGGTACAGATGCTACAAGAACTCTAAATATCAATTCAATTTCAGATGACAGCTGGACGGAATCTGGAATTACTTGGAGCAATGCTCCGCAATCAGGTAGAATTCTTCAAGGTCTTAGCGTAGATAATCAATCCAATAAATGGTATGAAATAGATGTTACGGGATATGTGAATGAAAATCTTGCCGATAAGAAAGCAACCTTTATTATTACATCTCCATCTACAAGCAGTCAAAGCTTTGTGAACTTTTCGTCTAAAGAGAGCGGAATAAATTCACCTGTCCTTATTTTGGAAAGCGATCCTGTAACCATACCGTATTCTTCGGATAAGTTTGATATATACCTCCTCATCGGACAATCCAATATGACGGGAAGTGGGTTGGTCAATGAAATTGAACTGGCGGAGATACCAAGAACTTATTTATTAAATGAACAACCAGGTGGAGGATGGGATAAAGCTGCAAGTCCGCTTAATAAGTATAGTTCAGTCAAATACCAAAATGATGGTAATTTGTCTCCTGGGAATTACTTTGCAAAAACCATGACGCAAAATAACCCTGACATAGGTATTGGGTTGGTTTCCAACGCCAGATCAGGATCAAGCATTGAGCAATGGGCTAAGAATGCACCCATTATTACGGTAGATGGATACCCGGCATCCAATAATCTGTATACAGAGGCAATAAACAGGACTACAAATGCAATGAAGTATGGGAATTTGAAAGGGATACTATGGCTTCAGGGTGAAGCAAATATTAATGATACAGCTTATTTAAGTAAACTGACGACGCTAATAAACAATTTCAGGACTGATTTTGCGATACCCGATTTACCTTTTGTTGTCTCTCAAATATACAATTATAATCATAACGCAGACTATATAAATTCCGTATTTCAGAATCTTCCCGCTACGGTGCCTTACACAGATTATGTAAGTTCTGATGGTACAAGTACGGTTGGGGACAACGTACATTTTGATGCAGCAAGTCAAATGGTTATTGGCAGTAGATTTGCACAAAAAATAATCAAATTAGAGAATTTGTCTCATCAAGAGATAACGTTATGGCCAAATAATCAGCGTCAGCTGACAGCAACAATTGAGCCTTTACTCGGGAGCAACCGACAGGTGGAATGGACAACCAGTGACGCCAGCATTGCAGTGGTAGACAGCGAGGGCGTTGTAACGGGCGTCAGCACTGGTACAGCTATTATAAAGGCTACGACCACAGATGGCGGATTCACTGCAGAAGTAACGGTTCATGTAGCAGAACAGACAGCACCATATGAAAAGGTGTTACCTGCGACCGCCGATTCCTATGTATGGGAAAATACCAAGGATACTAATTACGGAACAGAGCAAGAGATCGTAGTGAAGTCGGACAGATTTCCTGGGAACCGCAGATCCTATATCAAGTTCGATATTAATACGTTCGGCGGAGAACAAGTTGAGGAGGCGGTATTGCGACTATATTCAAGCTCTGTAGATACAGATCCGAGTCGCACAATTAGCATTTATGGCAATAATCCATTCGAATGGACTGAAACTGGCATTACGTGGAACAATCAACCTGCAGATGGTCAGAAAATCAATGAGATGGTTGTCAGTACAAGCGAGCGCTGGTATGAAGTGGATGTAACCGACTATGTCAACGGACAAATTAACAAAGGGCTTGTTTCGTTCAAACTGATAAATGAAGGAGAGCCGCGTGAGAAAGGACTGGCAAGATTCGCATCTCGTGAGTCTGGAGCGAGAGGACCGCAGCTAATGATTAAAGCTGCGGCACCTGATCCGGGAGGACCTAATATTCCTAGCAATAATGCAAGGCTTCACATGGTTACTGTGAATGGTATGGACTTGTCCGAGTTTGACCCGGAGAAGCTGGAATACCGTTTGGAGGTAGCATACGGAACTAATCGCGCGGAAGTTGCAGTGGTATTGGCGGATGAACATGCGGAGTACACGATTAGCGGCGACGAAGCACTCCAATCTGGGGACAACCGCTTTACAATCCGTGTAATAGCAGCAGATGGCGTCACTATAAAAGAGTACATTATTATTATACATCGCCCATCTCCTCCGGAGTGGTCCTATACAGACCAGGTAAGCAACATTCCTGATAAAAAGGCTGTAAACTGCACGCAGGCGGCAAGCTGCGATGTAGTATTCTTGGCTGGTCAAGGCGGCGATGTGCAAGTTAATGAATGGTTGGATATCGAGGTGCGCCAAAAACATGGAACTGCAGGTTGGAGACTGCATGTAAGGGAACTGAATGACCGCGAAGAACATCATGTTCCCAGTAATTTAGGCAAGAAGAGGGTTAGTCCGATATTTGAACTATCGGCAAGTTATTTGCACGAAATGCTGCCTGTAAACCCAGACGTATTTTTAAGTTTTAATTACGGCAGGCTACCTGGAAAATATACAGGTTTAACTGTATGGAAACTTGATCCTGCAACACAGACATGGGTGCAGGTGGAGGTTATGGTAGAAGAATCTGGCAGGCTGGTCGTTCGCAGCCAAGGCAGCGGGATGTATGCACTCTTTGAAACAGGGACGTTGACGGAAGGATCTGCTTCGACAATCAACTTTACTGATTTGAATGGACATTGGGCACAGCAGCTCGTACAGCAGGCGGTTCAATCGGGAATTATCGTCGGTTATACCGACGGAACCTTTCGCCCTGAACAGATCGTCAGCAGAGAGGAGTTTGCAGTGATGATGATGCGGGCATTTAAGATTCCCCCCACCGCCTCGCCACTGCAAATACTGGATCAATTCACGGATAAGTCTGACCTATCCGACTGGAGCAAGGCTAGAGTAGCTACTGCAATAGAACTGGGCTGGGTAAGCGGCTTTGGTGATGGAACGATCCGTCCAAAAGCTGAAATCAGCCGTGTGCAAGCCGTCACAATGCTCGTGCGTGCGATAGAAGCGATTCAGCATAATGAGCAACAGGATATGTTGACGTTGTTTGTGGATGGGACAGAAATTCCACAGTGGGCAACAGAGGCTATGCAAACGGCTGTCAGCCAGGGATGGGTAAAAGGGGACGGCAAAGGGAAACTTCATCCTTTGCGTACAGCGACCAGAGCGGAAGCGGTCGCGTTGATTCTACAATTGCAGCAGCAACAGTCATAGTAAGGAAGCTCGTAAACACTCGCCTCTTGTGTTAGTTGCAGGAGGCGAGTGCTCTTATATGGACTGAAGAACCATGACCCCAAATATCCGTTCAAGTCCTGCCCCTTTCATCTCTTTGAGATAAGCTTCTAAATTTTAAGTTACCTCGCCACTATAATTTTTACTTATTGACCGGCTATTTAAAATGTTGAGTATCTTCCCTCCTTGTATATGGCTATTCTCAAATATGAAATGAAAAGGGGGGGATACATGAAGATAAGTAAATGGCTATTAAATTAAACTTCAAAAGCAGATCTAACTTAAAAATGTAAAGGAGAGATTATGAATGGGTAACAGGACTACACACAGTTATTTCAAATATGGAAAGCGCTTACTAAAGGCGAACCTCGTGATTACTTTACTGACTGGCTTCTTACTGAATACGTTATCTCTTGGACAATTTGCGAATATAGCTGCTGCAGCTCCATCACCCGAAATCACAGGTTGGGAAGCCTATTTCGGCAACAATCTAGAAAACTGGATCATTGAAGATACTATTATAGCATCAGCCAATAGCCAAACCAGCGCAAGTTTAGCATTAAAGCCAGATGCTCCATACCCTTATGGGAAAATAAGCTTAAAGGAAAACTTAAGGTTTAATATGGATGACAATCCGATCTTAAAAGTATTTATTCCGAACAATACTGGATTTTACAACATTAAGGTAAACGACGGCACACTGCCGGATGATATTAGCTTAACCGAAGGAGACAAGTCGGGAACGGGTATGTTTGAATTTAATTTGAAGGAGCTAACGGGTTGGAGCGGTGTCAAATCCTTTGATCTTATTCTCTATGCCAATAATGGTTCGGTCACCTACGAGAATGTACAAATTGTTGGTGCAGAAGTTATTCTACCGATTGGTTGGGAGGCTGACTTCAGTAATGAATTGGCGAGATGGACAAAGGATCATGATATTTCAGCAGTAGCCAATAGCCAAACCAGCGTAACCTTAGCCTTATTGCCTGATGCTTCTTACCCTTACGGCAAAATTAGCTTAAAGAAGAATCTAACCTTTAATATGAATGAAAATCCAATTTTAAAGTTAAAAATTTCATCCATTACAGGCTTTTTTAATGTCAAAATAAATGACGGGACACTTCCGACTGATATTAGTTTAACCGGAGGAGATATTTATGGAACGGGTACGTTTGAGTTTGATCTAAAAAAGCTAACGGGCTGGAGTGGTGTCAAATCCTTTGATCTTATTTTCTATACCAATAACGGAACAGTTACCTATGAGAATGTACAAATTCTTGGTGCTGAACCTATTCCTTTCGTTGGCTGGGAGGCTGACTTCAGCAACAATCTGAAGAAGTGGACATTGGATAATGCGCTTACTGCATCATCGGATGCAGCGACAAATGTAACTCTAGCAGTGAAGCCAGACGCTGCTTATTCCCATGGCCAGCTCGCGCTTAATGCTCCACTTCACTTTAATATCAATGATAATCCGATTTTCAAGGTGTCTGTACCGCAAGCTACAGGACAATGGAACGTTATGCTAAGCAGCGATATAGACCCTAACGATATTTCGTTAACTGGTGGAAATGTATCGGCTACTGGTGAATTTTTATATGACATAAAGTCGATTACCGAATGGTCAGGCGAGAAGAATTTCACGATTAAGCTTATTGCTGTAGACGGCTCAGTTACGTTTTCTACTGTTCAGATCCTTGAAGCTGAACAGATTGAAGGGCAAACTCCTGACGTGGCTGTTGATGCTACTGTGCCAACTAGTGCCTCTCTTATCGAAACAGGTCCAGGGCAACGGAGAGATATTAGCTTGCCTAATTCCAAGCTAGTGATTAATCCTTTTGATTTCAAAATTTCATCAGTTGTAACATCTTCTGATTATAGCAACCGCCCAACACTACCGCTTAATTTGGGTTATCTTAACGGTGCTACTGCAAGAAAAGATCGCTTTCTATCAAATGCCTTAATGCTGCACAAACCAAGAGAAAATGCTGCTGAAGGGATTGATGTAGGTGCAGTCCTAAACCTCTCTGATGCGAATTATTGGAATATCGGTATGCCTGGAGAATATGATCCAGGAGATTTAACGACTACTTTTAGCCCAAGCGGATTAACGATGGAAGTCTCTCCTTCCGCTGATCCGTATTGGCAAGCGATTTACACGAAAAATCCTGTCACGGTTAATATCGATGCTACTCCTTGGGTAGAGGTTTCCGTCCCTCAATTAGATGGAGGGTGGTCACTGAAGGTTAAGGATGGAAAAGGTATCGAATATATTTTGGTAGCAGATACAGACAAATCAGGAGATTTCCTCGTAAACCTGAAGGACAAAACCTTTTTATCTGGTGAGCAGAATTTAACCTTTTACATTTTCAGCATTGGTAAAGGCGAGTCCACGACGATAAGCAATCTTAGAATTGTAGCTATTAATGAACAGCTTGAGGGCGCTGATTCATTCAGCACAAGTTGGACACCTCATAATCTGCCTTTTGAAGCAGAATATAGTGATGGGAGTACACTTGAAGGAACTGACTTTATGTATGATGTGAATACCGTTGTAAGAATGGTTGACTACAGTAATATTAGTCCATCTAATGGCCAGTATTATTTAACAGGTAAATATCCTGGCTCAGCTAGCTGGGATGCTGTCAATCATGTTTTAACGATAACGAGTTCGGCATATCAGTACGCAATAAAAACAAATACTACTCAACCGAGTGTATCCTTCTATGCCAATGAGACAGATATGCTTACAAATAGGAATAGACTAGAGACTGCTTCATCAAATGGCGGAACGTGGTCTATTGCATTCAATGCGAATGATCTGCCCAATCATCAGCTGATTGCTTCTGTAGCCTTTGCAACCTCTTCTGAGTCTTCAGAGCTGCTTAATCGTGTGAATGCTCCGTTTACAGCTAAATTAGAAAACAAGTTGAACGAACGAGAGCAATTTTGGGATGACTATTTACTCAAAGTACCTCGGCCAGAGCGCTTCGATATACAGATGATTAAACGTCGTGGTATTACCTCGGAAGCTGTGAAACATGAGTACTATGTTGCTTGGGTATTCACAGCACAAAACGTGCTGCCCACCGATGAATCTGTCCAATTCTCTTACCCTCAGATGGCAACAGGCAAGCCTTCTATGTGGGATGAAGGAGCCCCAGAAGCGCCATTCTCAGCTTCTTGGGAAAGCTTTCTCGGTATACAGATATATGCATATATCGATCCAGATGCTGCATGGGAAATGCTGCTTGGACTCATGTCTCTTGTGGATGAGGAAGGCCTTCTTGGCGGTGAAAGTCTTCCTTCGCGTAAAGCGCAAACAGCGGCTATTTTATTTGAATTAACTGGAGATAAGGATCGTTTAGAGTTAGTTTATCCAGGCCTAGCTCGATATATGGATTGGAGAATTGCTAATCCTCGCTGGATTATGGGCAGTATTAATAATCCAAATCAAAAAGATGCAGAATTCGTCGTGTCAGCGCTGCTAGATATTAAATATATGGAAAAAATAGCCAAATGTCTAGAAAAAACAACAGAAGCACAGCAATGGGAAGATAAATATGATGCTCTCTTCGAGGATTACCTGAGCTGGTATTGGGTGAAGCCAACCAGTATTCCTTATCAAAACTATTATGCTGATACAGGTGCCAGAGCAGGTGGCTCAGGCTTAATTGCGGTGACGACAGGTTTATATTTAGAAAACCTGGAGGGACCTTATCTCACAAGCATGATGAGACTTTTTGATTCTGTTTATAAGCCGAATAAGCTCTTTGCTGGCGTAGGATCTAAACAGCCAGACTATGATTTAACCACATATGGCCTTATTCACAAAGGCTATTATGATCGAGCAATTACGATGGTAGAATCAGCTATGCGTGATGTTAGTCTTATTGCGAATTCATTGGGTATGTTTTCAGAGTTGTATAGCAGTAAAGAATATTTACCGGTAGGTGTAAGACCTTCACTGTTTGGTACTGTACAAATTATTCAAAATGTATTATTGCGAAATGGATTTACGTATGACAAGGGTGCGCCTCATAGCGTTCGTTTATTTGAGGACAGTTATGGTGTTTCTAATCTCAAAGTCAAAGATAAAATCTTGAATATTTCCTTTGATAAAGCAACAGATGAGATGATAGCAAGCGGAAGCTATATCAATGGAACAGTTACTCGAGCAACAGAGATTGGTGATGTTGTCAATCTGTCAGAGTTAGTGATCCCTACTACTCCAATTGATCCAGGCAATGGAGGCGGTTCCAACGTAGGAGGGGACAATAAGAATGATCAATATGACTCTGTCTCGATTGAAAATGGCATTGCGATTGTAAAATCTAAGGATAGTGCAACGGGGGTAACGATTAGACTACAGGATGTAGGTAATCATCCATTACAAGTTGAGCTGGGCAAAGTATTGCTTCAACTAAACTCAGAGCTAATAGCCAGACTGGCAGCCCAAGATGCTGAAGAGGAAGCAACAGCCCTGGAAATCACGATTACTCCAAATACGGATACGAAAATATTGCAGGCTTTGGAACAAGAAATGCAGGCTGGCAGTCCGTTCTATGATATATCTATTAGATTGAAAACAAAAGATAATCGCAACGTGAGCATACAACAAATTCATGGTGATATTACCGTTTGGCTGCCTTACAAATCTGATGCTGCAAACGAGGAACTCCTTGGTATTTACTACTATAATCCTGCCCGACAAGCATGGGAGTATGTTCGTGGTAAAGGTGATCAATCATCTAAATACATGACAGCCTACCTGGAGCATTTAGGCTCGTATGCTGTCCTAGCTTACAACAAGACGTTCTCAGATGTACCATCTAATCATTGGGCACTGCATGCTATTAAGGTTCTAGCAGCAAAGCATATTGTGCAGGGTGTAAATGCTGCAATCTTTAGGCCAAGCGGAAAAATTACAAGAGCAGAATTTACTGCAATGCTTGTCCGGACATTACAGCTTGATGATGCTTCTGGAACGACAGAATTGTTCAAGGATATGGATCCGAATGCTTGGTACGCAGATTATATAGCTTCTGCTTATGCAGCTGGTTTAGTAAAAGGCACCTCATCCAGCACATTTAATCCGAATGGAATCATTACTAGAGAGCAGATGGCTGCATTATTGGTTCGAGCTTATGAATATCAGACCAACATAAGTTTGACAAAAGTCGAAGTAACGGAAATGGAATTGTTCAAGGATATATACAATGTATCAGCTTGGGCGAAGCCTTTCCTTTCACAAGCAACTTCTCTCGGTTTAATGAAGGGTAAAGGAAATCAATTATTTGATCCAAAATCCGATGTGTCCAGAGCTGAATCCGCCCAGGCTATCTACAACTTGATTAAATAGCGCTTCAACTTTTAACACTGCTGGTTTTAGTAACAATTCAAACTACTAATGAAGTGTAAATCTATTTAGCATATGGAGTAGGCACAGTCACCGAGCTTTTAGTTGATGTGCTAAGCAGAAGCATATAATGATAGGGGAGGCAGGTTTTGAATGACTAAGCAGAAAAAATGGTTTGTTGTGCTATTTAGTTTAGTTATTGTAATGGGATTACTTGCAGGGTGTACCAACGGGAACAATAATGGGGGAAAGTCCAAAGAGAATGAGCCGACAGCGACTGCTACAACTGCAGCTAATGAAGGTGATAGCAAAGCCAAGACACCATCAAAGGAAACGACATTGGAGTTTTACTTATTTTCGTCAAATGGCGGTCCTCCAAATGATCTAGATGCCGTAATGGAACAATTTTATAAACAAACAAAGGACACATTGAATATTAAGATCAATTGGCACTGGACAACGCCAGATCAGATCGGGCAAACGGTAAACCTGAAATTAACAGCTGGAGAAAAGGTTGATGCTATGTTTACCGCCGGCTGGGTGAGCGGCCTAAGTATGAATCAGGCAGTCTCCAAAGGGCTGCTTACAAATCTAGATGGTTATTTCAATAATGATGAGTATCCAGGTCTGAAAAAAGCATTTAGTGATCAATATCTTAATAATAACAAATATATTGATTCTAAGAATGAGTCTCATATCTATGGGGTTCCGTTCTCTGAAGCATTCAGTAATGTTCGTAATATCTACTATCGTCAAGATCTAGCTGAGAAATACGGCATTGGAAAAAACGGAGTCATTAGCACACCAGCAGAGTTAGAAAGTTACTACGATGCTATTGTTGCAAATGAAAAAGGGATGATTCCTCTTATCTATGATGGGGCAACGGGAGATAATGTGGCTGGCTACATCAAAGACATGTATACACCCGTAGTTGGTACTCCAAAGCAAATTTCGTACCACGAATTGCTTATTAAAACGGATGGTACACCATATGCAGCCAAGCATTGGGTTCCAGAGCTGGATCCTGAATATTTTAGAGAGCTTCCTCCAGAGATTCAAGCACTGGGAACAACCTGGTACTTCGAGAAAGCTCGTGATTGGTATCAAAAAGGCTACGTAGAGAAGGATGTCCTTTCACAGAAGACGGCTTATGATATATTCAAGGCAGGTAAAGCAGCTTCTTTCTCTAAGGGATTAGACACGTATAGTGATGTCGTTGCGCAGACACTAGCCTATAATCCAGATGCAAAGATCGGCTATTTTGTTTTAAGTGAAGCGATAAGAAATAAAATCCCGGGATATGTAGCCACTGATTTTAAAGCATGGAATTTCCTGGCTGTACCAGTCAGCTCTCCGAATGCTGATAAAGTCATGCAGTTTATGAATTGGTTATTTGAGGATCAAAAAAATCATGACTTGTTCCAATACGGTATAGAAGGAAAACACTGGGTTGCAGTAAATGATGATAAGTATAAGTATCCTGAAGAGATGGATATGGCAGCAAACTATTCGTTCCCTGCTTATGAGTTAACCTGGAATCCAACTTATCTAAGAGTTCAAGACATCATGCCACAGGATGTTGTAGATACTATGGCACTAATGGGGGATAGCCAGTTCCTGTTCAAGGGATTTGCAGCGGGCTTCGACTTTGTATCCGATAAGGTAACATCAGAACAAGCTAAAAATAATGATATTGATAGCCTAGCCAGGCCTCTTCAAAATGGTATGATTGCTAAAGAAAAAATTTTGGAGGAAATTAACAATATTCAAAGACAGCGCGAAACCTCTGGATACATGAAAATCATTGCTGAGAAGCAAGCCCAGATTGAAGCCTTTATGCTAGCAAATCCTTATGAAGAGTAATCCTCATAGAAAATGAGAGGAAGAACGGGATTTACGGATCTCGTTCTTTACTATCTCATTCAATATGGGCTTACAATCTACGTATAGCGGAGGGCAGATACATGATGAGAATAACAAAAATGATTAATCAGAAATCAGTGTTATTCCAGATTATACTTTCCTATATATTAATTGGGTCTATTTTAATTGCTTTTCTTGCCATGTTTCTCTCCTTCAAATTTTCTGACCACAGCACGCAAGAAATTATTAAAGTATCTGAGAATAGCCTAGAACTGTCTGCTCAATCATTTGCTAGCAAATGGGGAACCGTCTTTGAGTATATGTATAAGGAATTTAAAACGAATCCAACCTTAATTACTGCAAGAGTACGGACAGATTTAACACCTATTGACTATGGAACGATTAGCTACAGTCTTCGAGATATTAAATCAAATATTAATTTATTCGAGTCCATCTATATCTACAATCGTGCAGCGGATCTTGTATTTTCTACTATTGGTCCTGTGAAGTCAGCAAGCGAATTTTATGATCAAAACGTACTTGCTTATTTTAATGAAAAAGCTCAAGTCGACCAGCTTACAGATCATTTTGTCAGCTATAGAGATATGCATATGGTCAATGGAACCACTGTTATTGATAAAAATGTTATATCCGTTATTTTTAGTGATGATCATATGGAAAGTGCGATTATATTTACTTTTAAAGAGGCTTTTTTTCAAGAAATGATGCTAGCTGGAGAAAATAATAATTCACAGGCCTTCTTCATTGTAAATCAGGATGGACAAATAATTAGCAGATCTCATACCAACTCTATCTATTCCACTCTCACCGATGAGGAATTAATGAATCTTCTAATGAACAAAGAAGACAACGGGTATTTTAAGGAAAATATTCATAATCGAGAATCTTTGATCATTTATAACCAATGGCAGAAAAATTCAAATATGATATGGACATTTATTAGTATCAGTGAATATAACCAATTAATTTCTCCTATCAAAAAATTACAGCAATACGTCCTCATTATCACTAGTGTGTTCATTTTGGCAAGCGCGCTTATTGCAGCACATTTCACGACTAAAATTTACTTCCCGATTAATCGATTATTAAGCAAACTACAATTCAAATTACCGAAAGAGCAAGTCCCTCGCATGAATGAATATGATTATTTGGACACTGTCTATGAATCGATGTCACTGGATCTTGATAACTTCAAAAATTCTCAAAACTATCATCGAAGAGTATTGAAGCAACAACTTCTTACTCGTCTCATTCAAGGTGAATATGTGCGTGACGAGGAGTGGCAGCATGTCGTTCTGAATCTATCACTTGACGAAGAAAAATTTAGAGTATGTGTAATTCGGATAGATGATGTGAAGAAGCTTGTGAATGACAAAACGCGTAAGGCTCTTAACTTATATCGATATGCTATAGGCAATATGGCTGAGGAAATTATGGGAGAGCTATTGCCCGTTGAAATTTTGGAATGCGGTGAGGAGCATATGGCTATTATTCAAGGAGAATCTACTAATAACGAGCTTCTGTCTAAAGCGTTTCATAAGAAGCTGGAGCAGCTTCAGCAGGCTTGCTTAACTTATTTGCAGCTATCAATAACGATAGGAATCGGAACATGGGAGGAAGGCTTGCGTAGCGTGCATCTTTCTTATATTAAAGCAATGGATACCTCACACTATCGCTTAGTCTATGGAAAAGGACAGATTATGTCGTATAAGTCAATTGTCCCGGTACGCAACCACATCTATCTATATCCAATAGAGCATGAAAAACTAATTATGGATGCGCTCAAGGCATGTGATGAGAATAAGGTACGACATGCTCTCGATCAATTTGTAGAACATATTGTAATGTATACGGCTGATGAAATACTGCTAGCCTTCAATCAATTGGAGATTGTAACGGAGCGAACATTGAAACAGCTGCTTGAGCCTAAAGAGCGGAAAGAGCTAGGTATTAAAGTAGATAATCGGATTATAAATAAGCAGATGGATTGGTATGACACGATTCTCGACCGAGTTACTGTCCTTTATGACACTTATAAGAGAGCAATTTCAGGTCTCATGAAAAAGAAAGAAGCAAAGTACGGAGATATTGTTGTGAGAGTCCAACAGCATATTCATGAAAACTATAGTGATTGTAATTTATCTGTAGATCTGCTTGCAAAACTTGTTAATTTGTCACCTAATTATTTGCGGTTGCTTTTTAAGGAGCAATTAGAGTTATCCATCTCCAATTATATTAGCGATATAAGATTTCAAAAGGCAAAGCTTCTTTTACGGACAACGGATTACCCCGTAAGTAAAATTTCTGAGATGATTGGATTTCAAGGCAGCGGCTATTTTTATACAGCATTTAAAAAGAAAACGGGCACCACTCCTGATGAATATAGAAGAGCTGCAGCTGAAGGTAATAAGGATGATACAGCATTAGAGGACACTGCTTTAGATAGAGCTTGATTAGAGTAACTTCTCTAATCAAGCTTTTTTTTAAATAATAGAAAGTATAAGTTTTTAACTTATCCTGTTTCTATATTTCATCGGTAAACGCGCCTGTCCAAAGGACGGCGAAGCCGTTTATCCTTGAATGAATTTTTGTTTCATAGACATCTTTAATTGTTAACAAACACTGGTATTGTCAGCATTCGCAGTATAAACCGAACATTGACTGCCCTATAATGAGTCACATCAATATCTGAACATGACAATGAAGGGATGTTATGAATATGAAGAGCCTTGCTTTCGTTGGCGAGCTGATAAAAAATCGATATCTTTATTTACTTGTACTACCTGGATTTATATTCTTTATCATTTTTAATTATTTACCGCTTATAGGCCTTTATTTCGCATTCGTAGATTATCATCCATTTGCAAAACCGTATGGCCTAACCAGTCCATTCGTAGGATTGGAGAACATTAAGTTTTTTTTGACCTCCAATAACTGGATAAAAATCACACTCAATACCCTTTACCTCAACTTCTTATTCATTGTTACAGGGCTGCTTGTACAAATTTTTATGGCAATTGGTTTGAATGAGCTTCGAATCAAAATATTCACAAAATCCGCCCAGTCCCTCATGTTTCTTCCGAATTTTATATCTTGGACTGTCGTATCTGTATTTTCCGTTGCATTATTTGCCACAGATAACGGTCTGATTAATGGCTTCCTAGTCCCCCTTGGTTTATCGCCTATTAGCTTTTATCAGAATGCTGAAGTATGGCCTGCTTTATTAGTTTTACTTCGACTATGGAAAGGAGTAGGGTTCGGTACGATCATTTTTCTAGCTACCATCTCAGGAATTGATCAAGAAATGTATGAAGCTGCCAAAATTGATGGAGCCTCTCGTATACAGGCGATTTGGCATATTACCATTCCGTTGCTGAAAACAACGGCAATTATGCTATTTATTTTAAGTGTGGGCGGAATTATTGTAGGTGACTTTGGAATGATATACGCACTAGTTGGCGACAATCCACTGCTTCGCTCAACAACTGATGTTATAGATACCTTCGTTTATCGTGCCTTACGAATAGATGGAAATATTGGCATGTCGAGTGCAGTAACACTCTTCCAATCGATTATCGGTTTTATTATGGTTGTAGGAGCAAATTATATAACAAGAATAATGGATAGGGATTCAGCCTTATTTTAATAAGTATCAATAAATCACCTGTAAGGAGATGACGATATGCCGCATCAAACTAGCTTTGTTGATAGAATAGTTATTATCTTTTTCTATATCGCCACGGGAATCTTCGCGCTATTCTGCTTACTGCCATTGTGGGTAGCCTTAATGGCTTCCTTTACAGATGAAATGACATTAGTGCGTGAAGGATACTCTCTATGGCCAGAGAAATTCAGTACAATAGCTTATCAAATTGTATTAACAGGTACAGATTCTATTTTGAACGCCTATCAAATTACAATATTAACAACGATTGCGGGTACTTTGCTTACCTTAATTCTTACCGCGGCTTTTTCATATCCTTTGACCGTCAAATCATTAAAGTACCGCAATAATGTTGCCTTATTCGCCTATGCTACGATGCTATTTAATGGAGGACTTGTCCCAACGTATATTTTAACCACTAAGTTTTTGCACCTGCAAAATAATATTTTAGTACTCATTATACCTGCAGCCTTAAATGCTTATAATGTTTTTCTAATGAGAAATTTCTTCGTAACTATACCTGACGCACTTGCGGAATCTGCAAAGATCGACGGTGCCAACGATATCTATATTTTTTGGAAGATTATACTCCCGCTTTCAAAGCCAATCCTAGCCACTATTGGTTTATTCGCAGCGATGGGATACTGGAATGAATGGTTCAAGGTTCTATTATTTATTGATAATGAGAGGCTGTATACCCTGCAATATTTAATTATGAAAATTCAAACACAGGTCGATTTCCTGCAATCCTCTCTAGGCACTAAAGCGCGTGAAGCTCTTGGTGGAGGGAGTATCCCCTCTATCGGTGTACGAATGGCCACAGCAATGCTCAGTATTGGGCCTATCGTACTGCTATATCCTTTCCTGCAGAAGTATTTCATGAAGGGAATTACGATTGGTGCTGTGAAGGGGTAATCATATCTTGTATCATTAGGCTACTATAGCCTGCCCCCAATATGCGTATGGTATAATAAACTGAAGATTTTTATTGAATCACAATTATAGTGGAATGGTATGATTTTGCTTACATAATTTCACAACTACTTAGTGATAAACAGCCATTTTCATGCGAAATGGGGTTGGGCGTTATGAAGGGGAAAACTGTTCTTATAACGGGAGCTAATTCGGGAATCGGCAAGGCTGCTGCTTTGAAATTTGCAATCGAAGGATTTCATGTTATTATGGCTTGTCGCAATTTGGATATTAGCAGAGCGGTACAGCAGGAAATTATCGCTGCTTCGAACAATGGGAATGTAGAATTGATGCTGCTGGATGTTTCTTCTTTTGAGTCGATTCGTATATTCTGCTCCAAGTTTAGAATGAAGTATGAACAGCTTGATATTTTAATTCATAACGCTGCATACATGAACCATGGTGAGAAAGAATATAGACTGAGTCCAGATAATATTGAATTGTCGTTTGCTACAAACGTTTTTGGCCCTATTCTTATGACCAATCTGTTAGCAGATCTTTTGGAAAAATCGAATGATCCAAGAATACTAAATGCATGTACAACGAATATTAAAAACTTTTTTGATCCGAAAAGAAAGATTGAATATGATAACTTATGTGGTGAGTTTAAGAATAAGCGGCGATATAGTTCCTATAAAATGTATGGTGATTCCAAGATGGCGTTGCTTATATCAACTTTTAAGCTGGCAGAGGAGTTGAAAAGCCGGGGAATTAAAGTGAATGCTCTACAAATTAATCGTGTAAAGCTATCAGAAGAAACGATTATGAAGATGAGTTCATTTTGGCGGGTTCTTGCCAGGATACAAAATTGGACTAACCCGTTGCCAGCACATATGGCAGACAATTATTTTCATATTTGCACTTCAGATGAATTTAGTCATGTTACAGGAAAATTAATTAATCATATGAGAGAAGAAATTCAGCCAGCTAGTAGTGAAACAGGTATTGCTCAATTGAAAAATATTTTTGGTTCAAAAAGTTATCCAAGATATGCAACGGATAGTCAAAATATTGAACAGATTTGGACTTTATATAAACAACTAACCAAAAGTGCTACTTGAAGGGAGAAATCAAGATGACAACCAAACCCGACAACAGTAAACAAGAGTTAACTCCAGAACAGCATGTAGGGTTATTAAAATCACTGAAGGCGCGTTTTGAGAAAAATAGGGATCGCCATCAGGAGTTGGAGTGGGCGAAAGTACAGGCTAAGCTTGAAATAAATCTCGAAAAGCTATGGTCGCTGCATCAGATGGAAGAAACAGGCGGCGAACCGGATGTTGTAGATTATGACAAGCAAACAGGCGAATATATTTTTTATGATTGCTCAGCAGAAAGTCCGAAAGGGCGCAGAAGTATTTGTTACGATCATGAGGCGCTAGAGTCACGAAAAGAGCATAAGCCGAAAAATAGTGCAGTTGGAATGGCTGAGCATATGGGAATCGAGCTTTTGACGGAAGAGCAGTATAGAGAGCTGCAAAGGCTTGGGAATTTTGATTTGAAATCTTCAAGCTGGGTAAAAACATCCGATAAAATAAGAAAGCTTGGCGGAGCTGTTTTTTGCGATCGTCGATTTGACACTGTGTTTATGTATCATAATGGAGCAGAGTCTTATTATGCAGCTAGAGGGTTCCGTGGCTCGTTAAAAGTATAAGACTCCTGTGATTGAGATCAAAAACTTGCTGTCGATTAACTGTTAATAATTTGGAGCAAAACAAAATGATAGCTGATGGATTGGAAGTCCATATTGTTTGTTGTGACTATTCATTTTGTTTCAAAGCTGGTTATCAACAGTTAAGCGACAGCCTCAGACTGCTGGTTAAGAAGATTTCATTAACAGATAGATGAAATAAGGCACACTTACAATGGTCACGATAACACCAGCCGGCACGCCCATTGCAAAGCTTGCTGTCCGGACAAGTGTATCTGATATGAGCAGGATCATTGCCCCGATAATTCCGGCTGCAGGCAGCAGCATTTTATGATCAGGACCAACAAGCTTGCGAGCCATATGCGGGCTGATCAGCCCAATGAAAAAAATCGAGCCGCCAAGCGCCACACTTCCCGAAGCGAGCGCTACAGCTGCAAGTGTAAGAGCGACGAATGATTTATTAACCGCTACCCCTGCTCCAGTCGCAACCTCATAGCCCATGCCAATTGTATTTAATGTACGTGATTTATACCAGACATATCCGAATAGAAACAGAACCCATGGTGCAAGAATGGCTATGTAAATCCATTTATCTCCCCACAAATAGCCTGCTTGCCACTTTTGCGCGAAGGCGTACTGATTCTGATCAAGCTTCAATGTCAAGAATAGGGAAACCGCACCCAAGCCTACATTGATTGCTACGCCTGTTAAAATAAGCCGGGTGGGGGAGGGAAAAGTCCCTTTACGGTAAGAGAACCAATAAATTAAAAGAGCGGCGAATAAACCTCCGGCAAATGCGAGCAGAGGGAGCATTACTGTAGAGGATAGACTGTCCACTCCCGCTACGGCTATAAAGGTAAGCACAACAAGACCGGCTCCTGCGCTAATGCCTAGAATGCCAGGGTCAGCAAGATCATTGCGAAGCAGCCCTTGCAGCACCGTACCTGAAGTTGCCATGCCTATACCGACAAGTATCGCTAAAACAATGCGCGGCAAGCGGAATTCGAATAGTACAAGATTATTGTTGTCAGTCCCCTGTCCAAACAATGTGGTAATAACTTCAATGGGATCAAGCGCCATCTTTCCTAAATTGATGCTGATAATTGCTCCAAATATGAGGCATGCAAGCAGTATACCTATTATAGTTATGGATGATTTTCTCATTAAAATGCCCTCTTCTCTCTACGGGAAATGAACAGGAAGAAAGGCACTCCGATAATAGCAAATATGATACCGAGTGCCAGCTCATTGGGACGGGCAATCAGCCTTCCCACAACATCTGCCAGCAACATAAATACTCCGCCGTAGATTGCTGATGCCGGAATAATACGCCTATAATCAATGCCAACGATAAAGCGCATCATATGGGGAACAATGAGTCCGACAAAACTAACTGGACCAACAAGTGAAGTAGATAAGCCAGCCAATACCAAGACGGCGAGCAGCGATAATATTTTCACCAGCCATATACGTTGTCCCACGCTGACAGCAATTTCGTCACCCAAATTAAGCACAGCTATCGAAGGAGATAAACAGATTGCCAGTATGACTCCAGCAACAAACCAGGGAAATACGAAAACAATATCCTCCCAAGAGGCCCCTGCCACGCTGCCCGAAGTCCAGTAGACGAGTGCTCTGCCAATATTGTATTTCATAGATACAAAGGTACCGAGAGCAGAGAACAACATAGTAATCGATATGCCTGCCAGCACGAGTCGTTCAGGTGTCATCCCGCGCCGATTAAGCGAAGCAGCCAAATAGGTCGCGCCGGCACCGAGCCCAGCTCCAAGAAAACAGATGAGCAGCAATTGCGTATGGCTGCTTCCTGGGAAGAAAGCAAAAGCTAGCGCAACGGCAAATGCTGCCCCTGAATTGACACCCATCAATCCTGAATCAGCTAGTGCATTGCGCGTCGTACCTTGCATAATCGCACCTGCGATAGCCAGGCTTGCGCCGACCATAATATCGGCAATGGTGCGGGGGATACGTGCAGATTGAATAATTTGATGCTCCGTGAAGGAAGAATCAAATGCGAAGACAGCCTCCCAGGCCGTAACAAAGTTGATTCGCGCTGCACCAAATGAGATGGATGCAACTGCACACAGAAGCAGCAACACAACTCCGATAATCAGAAACAGCATATAGCTAAAACTGCCCCGGTTAACCGAGGCAGACTTGTCCTTCACCATAATGTTCATCCGTGCTTATCCGCTGTCATCAGCATCTTCTCTGTAAGAAAATCAAGCTGCTTGTTGAGGGACACTGGATCGGTGTAGAAGAATAAACCAAACTCTGCTTCAATAACACGATCGTTTTTAACCGCCTCCAGGCTGTTCCAGATTTTATGATTGGAAAGATCGTCCATGCCTTCCCATGAGGAGCGAATAATATAATCACCAGCATACTCAGCCAGTACCTCCATGGAGACGGACTTTCCAGCTTCAGTTTCTGAAGCGTTCATATTTTTCTGAATTACATCCGGAGCTTTCATGTCAAGGTACTCATAGAGCACTTGAGATCCTCTTCCAAAATGTGTGGACTGAGTAACGAACATTTCTTTGGCGCCGCCTTCCATGATCGTAACCGTTTTGTCCAATATGCCAGCTTCCTTCAGCTTTTGCTTGCTAGCATCTACTTTAGTATTAAAATCCTCTAGTATAGTTTTGGCTTCCTGTTCCTTGCCAAAGACTTTACCCAGCATCTCTATGCGCTGCTCAGTCGTCATTTTATCGTATGGAACGTACACTGTCGGGGCAATTGATTTTAACTTGTCATAGGTAAATTCAGTTGCAACAATAATCAGATCCGGCTCCATAGCCATAACTGATTCAGGATTTACCTCATATTCAGGGCCGAGTGATTCCGCATCGGCTAATTGTTCAGTAAAGGCAGCTCCATTATACATTTCAGAAATACCGACAGGCTTAATGCCCAGAGAGGCAATATCGCCAATCAGATACATAACGACTACCCTCTGCGGATGAAGTGGAACCTCAACATCACCTTTTTCAGTAGCAATTATTCTCGTAGTTTTCTTGCTTGGCGCAACTGTTTCAACAATGGCGTTTGGCGATGCAGACGTAGAGTTGGTTACTGAGTTATTACTACTTCCGGTTCCTCCTGTCATACAGGCGCTGAGCACCATTGTTAAACTTATCAGCATACTGAGCAGTATAGCTGTTTTGGAATTCTTTTTCATTAAACTAGACCCTCCAACGTTATATTGATAATGATTATCATTACCGATATTAGTGTAACGCAGAGTCCTTTTTGTGCCAATGTGTAATTCTGATACAATAAATGGACGATCCTTTGCTCCTAGCTGCTGACGCTCTTGCTTTTGATAACGAGCAGGTGACAAGCCGGTCTGTTTTTTGAATATACGACTGAAATAATATACGTCTGGATAGCCAACCTGTGCCGCGATTTCTCGCAAAGATGCATCCGTCTCTATCAATAGCTTGCATGCATGGCTGATGCGAATACGTATCAAATATTCAATGGGGCTTACGCCGATCTGTTGCTTGAAGCTGACCGCCAAATGTCGAACGCTATAGTTCAACTGTTCCGCTAGTGATTGCAGTGTTAGGCTTTCCTGATAATGATCATGAAGATAACGAGTTGCTTGTGTGACAAAGTCTGTTTTGCCCAATTGTTCTTCACTATTTTTCATCTGCCAGAGCAGCTCATGCAAAAATTGGTAGAATAGCCCTGTAGCTTGCAGTCTGCCCAGCTTGCCCCCATTGTTCCATGTGAGTTCCAGTGAACTTAAGCAGCTGTATAAGCCGAGCGGCTCATCTGGACGGAAGCCATATTGGATGTTGAAGGGATTGCTGAATTTGAATAGCCTGTCAATTTCTTTCCAGCGTGAAAATACAAGCGTCGATCTATAGAAAAGCAAATAGTAGTCAAATGCTTCCTTTGCCTCAATATCCAGCTTCATCCCCTTTGCACCATGCAATAAAAAGAAGGGCTCCGCCTGATGCGTTACACCATTTAGCGCTACAATAGCAAAGCCTTTTGTACTGTACAAGAAGCAGCTTGCTGGCAAACGATAGCCCTCTATCGCTTCACCAGCATTTAGCATAATATGGCGAATATCTGATATTTTAATAGCTGTATGATTCCAAATCGTTATATAATTATCAACCCTCATGTAGTCCACACGCTCCTTATACACCCTACTTATTTTATAATAAATGATAACGATTCTCAATGTAATTCATGTTTTAAATTTTTTGAAAAATACAGGCTTAATGTACTTGACTGGTTTGATAGATTCAGGGTGGAATGATATTCTAAAACATATTAACAAATTTAAAGCGAGGGATTGAATTGCAGATAAATCAGGATATTCTAGACAGAATAAAACAGATCAACTGGTTTTCTAACTGCGGTCAGGCGTTACAAACTGATATTGAGATGGAGTACAAAAGCGTCCCTAGTTGGGAGGCTGCCAAGCAAAATTACCAGAGTATCATTTGGGAAAATACAACTTTGGAAGCAAGGAATGAGCTGACTTCATTTCTGCATAGAAAGTATCGCGATCAATATTCTAAGTGGAATCTTTTGGCGCAAGAGGCGAAAGGATTTTTAGATACAGAGGTCATGCCCAAAATAGAGCTGTACAGAGAAGAAAATAAACTTGATGAAGAGTTTATCGCCAATGTTAGTTGGGATATAGTAAACGTGATCATGGAATCCACTTATGGGATTTGCAGCAACAGGCCAGTATTTTTCCTGGAACTATTAAAGGTTTATGAAGCAGGCAACTTTCCTTGTGGTTGGGATGGAGAATGGCCGAATGGGAAGCTGATTGTTTATTGAAATTTGTGAATACGCAAAATAACCTATTGTCTCCTTGCAGGCAGTAGGTTATTTGTCTTATGGACAAGTAAACGAGGAGTGTGCTTTAAATTACAGTGGCGATCTTACGGATAAATTGTATATACTTTGTTTGCAAAGGAGGAGAGCAGAGTGCGACGTGCATTTAGTATCAAGCAAAAGCTGTTTGTTATATTTATATTGATTTCCATTATTCCAATCATTATTATTACACTGGTCTCCTATAGGGGATATTCCGATCTTATTCAGAAGCAAGTAACCACAACAGCAACTAATATGTTTGAAAACAGCATGGACAAACTTGGTGATATTTTGGATGAGGTGGCAAGTGTCAGTCAGACTTTTGTTTATCAGCCGTACTCACCTGATAATAACTCGGTGATTGATATATTAAGGCGGCATCGGGAATACAGCGACAATTTGAATAGCTTCGAATTATTAAAAAGCCAGCGTGATCTTAAATTTATTTTTGAAAGCATCTTGTATACACATAACTATATGAACGGTATATATTTGTTTTCAACGGGTGGAAATTCATTTTATTATGCCAAGGCAAATAATGATTTGCAGCTGGACTATCAACCTGTCGAGGAAGAGTGGTACAAACAGACGGTCGCAAACGGAGGGAGAATTTATGTGAGCGACGTTGGGCCGAAAGCATTCTCAATGTCTGTCAAACCGTCAGTATCATTCTCGCGTTTAATTGTTGACCCGGCAACGAATGAACAGTTGGGTGTAGTAGTGATCGATTGCAACCTGGAGTTATTTAGTGTGTTGGACAACAATGTTTTACCTCAACAAGCAGCTATGTTTGTAACAAGCCTGGATGGAGATATCCAATATGAGCGTTCACTAGAAGGGTTTGGAACATTATTGTCTGCTGATGTTAAAAGTAAGCTGGTGTATGAAGAGGCTGGTCAGTTTATAGATAAGCAGGGCGAGTCGCTTACGATTTTTAAAACGATGCCGAATTATAATTGGAAGTTAGTTTTGCAGGTGTCTATGGTTGCGCTTGGAGACCAATTTATGCCGATTCGAAATATATTAATTGTGATAGCGTTTACTTGCGTTTGTATGTTTTGGATTATTTCCTACTTCCTATCTAGAATGGTAACAAGACCAATTGTTAACTTAAGCCGGATTATGAAATTGGACAAGTCTAGCGAGGTACTTTTGAATAACAAGTATTTGAGCGGCAATGACGAAATTGCAACGCTATATATAGAATACAACACGATGATAGCAGAGAATAAAGCGAATATTAAGGAGCGTTATCAGAACCGAATTATTGTGCTTGATTCACAGATGCGAGCGCTTGAAGCACAAATCAATTCGCATTTTTTATACAATACTTTGGAATCGATTAATAGTATTGCAGATATTGAAGGCGTAGAAAGTATTACGATTATTACTAAAGCACTGGGGGATATGTTTCGCTACAGCATAAAAACAGACAGTGAGCTTGTTTTGATGGAAGATGAAATTACACATGTGTTGAACTATTTGACTATACAAAAAATGCGGTTTGGCAATCGGCTAGAATTCGATATTCAAATGGATAATCAGATGAAAGAGGAACGAATCTTGAAGCTAATTCTGCAGCCGTTAGTAGAAAATTCTATTTATCATGGATTAGAAAAGAAAGAAGAGCCAGGAAGGATAAGCATTTCAGGCAGGATGAATGAACGAATGCTTGAAATTGAAATTTGTGATGATGGGGTCGGCATGACGGATGCGCAGTTGCAAAAAGTGAATCGCCAACTGCGGATGTTGCCGCAATTTACTGAGCTGGGTCGCCGAGATAAACAAAATATTGGCATTCAAAATATACATTCTCGAATCAGATTATATTATGGGGAAATGGTGGATTTTTCTGGTATTGCATTAGAAAGCAAACTCGGGCAAGGTACGATGGTTCGAATTAGTATACCAAGAATGAATCAGTTATAGCGAGGCAAGTGAATGGTGATATAGAAATGTGGTCGGGGTAGAAGGAGTGTTAGCATGTACACCTATATTATTGTTGATGATGAGCATTTGATTCGCGGCGGGATACGCAATAAAATTGACAGCTTTGGGGAAGCATTACAGCTTCGGTGTGTGGGGGAAGCGAATAATGGCAGAGAAGCGATGGCTCTTATTGCAGAAGTAGATCCGAATATCATCGTGACAGATATGCGGATGCCGGGGATCGAGGGCAAGGAACTGTTATCGTTATTGAAGCAGCAATATGCGGATAAGCAAATGATTGTGATAAGCGGTTATAAAGACTATGAATATATGATGGGTGCTATTGAAGCGCAGGTGACGGGATATTTGCTGAAACCGTTTAGCCGTGAGGAAGTTCGTGCTGTTATGAAGAAAGCGATTACGGCGATTAATGCCACTGCCAAATCACGCATTATGCAAATAAGGCTTGATGACATGCAAGCAGAACAGGAGCGTCTTTATGAACAGGCTGATCTGGATGCTTGTCGCTTTCTGATTGAATCTGGAAGTACGGATATTGATGCAATCGTTTTTCAATCATACAAAGGGCGGAAGTTACAAGAGTTAAATAGCTTTGGTCTATATGTTTTATATCTGTCAGAGCCTATATTACTTGCTCTTGGCAGTAGGCAAGAAGCAGCCCAATCGTGGCAGGAGAAATTGATGGTTAAATTATCCCAATCGACAAAGCCATTTTCGCAAGCTGGCTGTATGACAATGCTAGGTTCAGGAAATGGACTGATCTATATGCTGATACATATGGAACGGACAACTAATACGGAACAACGGCTAGCTCTGGAACAAATGTTAAGCGAGAGTGTGATTGAGTTATCTGATCCGGTGGCTGCTCCTATAAGCGGAGTCTGGCTCATAGGAGCAAGTAGCTTGAAATGTGATATAAGCAAATTGAATGAGGCTTATTTGGAATGCCGGACAGCGATGGAGGAAAGCACAATCAATTATTGCGGATGCAGTAGTTATGTCCAGAAATCAATAAAAAGCGCAGTTAAGGAAGAACCAAGATGGAGAGAACTGGACAAGCTTATTTATTTACTGGAAGCCGGTTCAGTGAATGAGGCTGTACGTCACTTGAATGAAGTATTGCTTCTTAACAGCTTGCAAAAAGCAGGGAAGGATTATGAGGCGGATAATTTCACTGTTGAGCAAAAGGCTCTAACCTGGTTGCAATTAAAAATGCGTTGTCACCAGTTGATTGCAGCAATTGAACTTTCTGGAAAACGGGATTTGCTCTTGCCCGGAGCAGAATGGGGAAAGCATGTTGAGTCTAATGTGAATGCATACTATGATCCACATATGCTGGTGAAATATATGTCTGATCTTATAGCCGCAATCCAGCTGCCAACGCAGAATTTATCTGTGGATTCAACGCAAAGACTAGTTCAAAGTATAAAGAGCTATATAGAGCTTCACTATCATGAAGACTTGACGCTCAGGAAGTTATCTGATCGCTTTTTTATCAATACCAGCTATTGCAGTCATATTTTTAAAGAGAAGACGGGGATGACTATTACGGAGTTTATTCTTGTTAATCGGATGGAAAAGGCGAAGGAACTGCTGCAGCGAACAGATTACCCGATGGATAGAATTGCAAGGCAGGTTGGTTATAACAATGAAAAGTATTTTTTTCGTATATTCAAAAAAGCTACCGGATTTACACCGCAATCCTTTCGACAGACCCAGCGCTAGCGCTGGGTCTAAAAATAGTGCACTCAAAGAGCCAAAATCCTGTACCGAATGTTCCTATATAATAAAGTTGTGCACAGATAGGCGAGCTTGCCACAGACTGGTTAGAATCGACAATCATAGGGAGGTCTTGTCATTGAATAGAAGATGGATATTTATTTTATTGACAGTAATGCTAGTATTTGCGATGACTGCATGTGGTAATGGCAATAATAATGCTGAAAAAAATGAAAACGGTGTCAAAACACCAAAGACAGAAGATGAACCAATTACGATAACGATGCTGGGTCCTGGAAATGCTTCGACAGACAAAAAGGATTTCTCAACGGAGTTATTTCCAGAGCTTGTTAAAGAGAAGTTCCCAAATGTAACCGTACAGTCGGAAACGTTGCCCAATGATCAGTATATTACAACGCTGAAAGCGAGAATGGCTACTGGTGAAGGACCGGATATTTTCTTCTACTGGCCCAAAATGCAGGCGCTTGATGTAGTGAAACCCGGATATGCCAAAGATATTACCGGATTGTCCGTGCTCGACAAATTCAATCCTGGTGTAGTCGAAGCTTTTGCTATTGAAGGAAAACAGTATGCGATTCCATCCGGGGTTAACATTCTCGGGGTTTATTATAACAAGGATTTATTTAAGCAAGCAGGTATAACAGATATTCCGCTAGATTGGGAGGCTTTCCTTGAAGCTTGTCAAAAATTGCAGGATGCGGGCATACAGCCGATGGTTTCCGGAGATAAGGATGCATTTGTTTCACAGTTTGGCTTATATCAGCTAGCCGCTTCGATTGTGTATCCGCAGGAAAATAATTTTGACGAGCTATTGCTTGCAGGTGAAAGAAGCTTCACAGATCCGAAGTGGATGGAAGTGCTGACGAAGTATAAAACACTGTATGATCGTGGTTTTGTACAAAAAAATTCGCTAGGTGCAGGCAACACACAAGCACAGCAATTATTTATTGATGGTAAAGCTGCGATGACGATTGATGGCAACTGGTCGCAAACTAATTTTACGCAAACAGGTGCAGTAGACTTTGATCGCGGCTTCTTCCCTTTCCCGGGTAATAATCCTGGCGAAGAGCTAGGATTGTCCGCTGCTCCAAGCGGTGGAACATTTATTAATGCGAAAACGAAGCATTACGACACGATTGTCAAAATCATGGAGTATATGCATGATGGGGAGTCACCGCTATTTCAAGCTTGGACGGAATATAACGTAGGGCAGGTTCCTGCATTCAAAGGGCTTGAATTCGAAGGCGGAGAAATCTTTGATGACTACTATAAATTGTTCCAAACGAATCAGTCTTGGTATTTTAGCAATCAAGCTTGGCCTGCCGGGCTTTCGGATGAACTGACAGCTAAATTTCAAGAAGTGATTAGTGGATCAGAAACGGTGGAAGGTGTCGCTAAAGCTGCTGATTTGAAGCTCAAAGAGTTAATGAGTCAGAGGCAATAGCTGCCCTGTTGTAAGAACAGGCAGAAGAAGGAAGGAGTAGAGGGGGGACATTCCCCTTTCTGCTCAAATGCTGTTGCCTGAAGGAAGGATGAGCATCAATGAGTGAAGCTTTCAAAAAAAGAATTTATTGGTTCGCTGTTCCAGCGCTGGTCGTGTACATTATATTTTGGATTACGCCAGTTATTCTTACTTTTTATTATAGTTTGACAAATTCCAATGGATTCGATAATCAATACAAGTTCGTTGGTTTTCAAAATTATGTGTATCTATTTAAGGATGGAACGCTTGTCAATTCGATGAAAAATACGTTGGTTTATACGATTGGAAGTGTAATTGCCTCGAATATTTTGGCGCTAGGGCTTGCGCTTGCACTCAATGCAAAGCTTCGTTTAAGCGGACTATACCGTACGTTTTCTTATATTCCAACATTATTCAGCACGATTGTTGTCGGCTTTATATGGGGCTTTATTTATTTGCCTGATTACGGCTTGCTGTCCTCCTTGCTTAACGCAGTTGGCCTCGGGCACTGGAATCTGAATTTATTGGGGAACACTTCCACGGCTCTTTGGGCGACGATGGTGGTTGATGTATGGAAGGGCTTTGGCGGAACGATGATCATTTATTTGGCGGGTTTACAGTCTGTTCCGACAGAACTGGAGGAAGCGGGACGGATGGATGGCGCTAATGGATGGCAGTTGATTCGCCGTATAAAGCTGCCGCTTCTGGCAGCAGCAGTTACGATTAATATGACGCTGGGCTTGGTTAATGGTTTGAAGCAGTTTGACTATATTTATACGATGACTCAAGGCGGTCCCGGAAAATCAACGAGGACGCTTATGTTCGAGATGTTTCGGATGGCTTTTGCAGAGTCGTTATTTGGCAAAGCGGCAGCGCTGGGAGTCTTGTCCTTTATTGTCATATCTGCAGCTACCATGTTATTCGTCAAGTTTCTAAGAGCAAGAGAGGTGAGCGCATGAGACAGCAAAAGCGAATGCAAAAAGCGATGCTGCACGCTGCCATACTTATCTTTACTGCAGCCAGTTTGTTTCCGCTAGTTATTGTGCTATCCGGGTCGCTAAGAGCTCCGGGACAATCTGCTGCCCCGCTGCAGCTATTTAATGAGATTACATTAAGCAGCTATCGCGTAGCCTTCGAAACAATGAAATATCCGTCGGCTCTTTTGAATAGTGTTATTTTGACATTTATATCTGTTATTGCAGTTGTTATTCTTGCTTCAGCAGCAGCTTATCCAATGGCTAGAATAAATAGCAAAACGAGCCGGTTCCTGGCTATGTTTTTTTTATCTGGTCTTATCGTGTCTGGACAGATGGCATTAATTCCAATCTATACAGTAATGAATGCTTTGCATATTAATGATGGTCAGCTTGCCAGTATTTTAATGTTTGTAACGTGCAGTCTGCCGTTTTCTACCTTTTTGTATACCGGGTTTATTAATAGCAGTGTGCCTTATGAATTGGAGGAGGCTGCTGTCATTGATGGCGCAGGGATGTTGCGCAGATTCTGGGGAATTGTATTTCCCTTATTGCTTCCCGCGACGACTGCAGTCATTATTACACAGGCCGTATGGATTTGGAACGATTTTCTCTACCCCCTCGTTTTCATAACACAGGCGGATGAGAAACCGTTGCCGCTTGTAATGATTCGATTTTTAGGGGATCGGGAAAACCCAACGCAATGGAACCAGTTATTCGCTGCCTGTGTGTTGGTTACCCTTCCGATGATAGCAGCGTTTGCTTTGCTGCAACGTTATTTTATTGGCGGTATGACTGTTGGAGCTGTAAAAGGATAAGGGGGTCAGTTTGTGAATTCAGGTTATCATATGCCGGAGCTTGTTTCCGTTGATATCAGCGGTGGCGGCGAGGTGTACAATATTGATCATATGCTTGATAGTTCGAATAAGTCGGCTGTATGGAGTGGATATGATCAGCGATCTCCAGAAGTACTGCTTGATTTCGGCATCAAAACGACCGGCTATCTGTTTGTAGAATTGGAAGATAGCTCAGCGGATGAGCTGGTTATCCAATATGGACCACTCAAGGACGCGATGATCAAAACACATATCGTGCCAATGCCAGAGCAAGGCATTCTATGGGTTGATAATGAATATATAGCACTGCGCTATATGAAGTTATCGATACGGAGCAGGGCGCTGCTGCCCGCGCCTTGTCATGCATCTATTCGTAGGATAGGTGTGAAATTTTCAGCATATCCATGTGTATATCGCGGACAGCTTAAGGCGGCAGATCCACTTTGGGAGAAGCTATGGTGGACCGGAGCCTATACGACGCAGCTCTGTTTGCAACGCTCCTGTTTTTCCAGTACATTCCGCGATTCTCTACCGAAGCCGCATCGTAATTTTGTAACAGATTGGCGCAGTCCATACTCAGACTATGTCATTTTTGACGGTCCACGCAGAGATCGTGAAGCATGGATAGGAGATATTCGTACAGAAGCCCTTAATATTTATTATGCCTTTGGAGCGAACGAGACGGTGAAAAGCAGCATTCATATGTTTCAAGAACTGCAGGAAACATCAGGGCTTATTCCAGGGAGCGCAGCTTCTCGGCAGACTTTTACCGAGTATAACTTATGGTGGATCATATCGATTTGGGAGCACTATCTATTCACTGCGGAACGTGCTTTTCTGGAGACAATGTATGAGGGCTATCGTTCATTGATCGCTTGGATTCAATTCCAACTGGATGATCGAGGCTTTCTTTACAATGACAAAACATGGATGTGGACATTTCCACGAGAAGGTTTTGGCTCTGCTACTCAATGTGTGTTATATCAGGCGTTGAAATGTGCGGCTTTAATAGAGAAGCATATGGGAAACGGTGAGGCAGGTGTTGAATTAGAGCAGCTCGCGGCACAATTGCATACTAGTATTCGGCAGGAATATTGGGATGAGGAGAAGGGTGTTTTTCGAGATGTGCTTAATGTAGAAAATACTGATGTGGTGTTAAGCGATGTGAATTGCTATGCGGTCGTATTCGGATTGGCTGATCGGGAGATGTCTGTGAGGATTCTTGATTACTTGCAGAATAACATGTGGTCGCCTTATGGTTCAACTACGCTTGATTATAAGCTGGAGCGAGCTGTTCCAACGGAAGGTTGCAATCACTTTCAAACCTATTTGCCTGGGAAGTCACTAACGGATGAGCAAACGATGAGCTTTATGTGGCCGCATAATAAACAAATCTGGCCGTTTATGAATGGTTATGAGGTAGAAGCCAGATTAATGATGGACCAGACTGACGAGGCGTTGGAATTGATCCGCAGATGTTGGGGAACGATGCTTGATCAGGAACCGGGAACGTACTGGGAAATGATTAATGCTGAGGACGGCAAGTTTCCACTGCGATCATTTTTTGAATTCTCCAAAGGAGATGCACTAAACAGCGCATGTCATGGCTGGTCAGGCTGGATATCTGCAATTATGCAAGCGTATTTGCTTGGTGTGAAACCGCTGCAGCCTGGGTTTGAAGAAACCTTGCTTGCTCCTCAACTGAGTGATGATTTAAATAATTTGGAGGGGGCTGTTCCTACTCCCCATGGTCTTATAACGGTTAAATTGCAAAGTGATAAACATCGGGTATCGGTGGAGGTACAGTATCCAGAAGCGATAGCTATCGTCTATGATTTTTCCAGTTCGTATTTTACTGGGAAAGAAATTATAGTAAATGGAGAAAGCTGGAGCTTCTAATAGAGGGAGGGTTCAAGGATGAAACGTAGAGTAACAAGGCTATATGTGCTTGGTTTAATCTTAATTATTGTTGCATCGACAGTGCCAATGACCTATGCGACTAACGTTTATGCAACATCTGGCTTAACCGTGTGGACGAATGATGGATTGACCAAATTATTTCGTGCAACAATTCCTGCTTCAGACGCTTCAACAGAGATTTCGCTGTTAGCTGCCCGCAATGAAGTGCGGGCAGGGCAAATCGGTATTCGTGCCGCGCAAGAGCTTCATCAATTATCTGTTACGGTCAGCCCTTTGAACGGACCTGGCGGTGCACAGATTGCATCAACCCACATTAGTGCGCGGTTTATTGATTATATTCATTTGAAACAGCATACCGATTTACTTCCAACCGAGCATCAGGTGCTGGCACCTGATGCTAGTATGGATTATCCCGACCGAATTACTAATGATTCAACGATGGAAGTGCTGCCAGAAAACACAACCCAACCGGTCTGGTTTAGTGTGTATGTGCCTGTCGGCACGCCAGCTGGTAACTATGCAGGAACAGTCTCTATTCAATCGAGTGAAGGGAATGCAATTGTACCAGTTTCGGTTCGGGTCTATGATGTAACATTGCCGGACGGTCAGCAATCTGCTTACAAAGTAGATAATTGGTTTTCGTCAGCAGGCTGGGAGCATATGGCGATGGAGGCGCTGCGTTATCAATACAGCATTCAGGAGTTTTCTAATGACTGGTGGACGGTTATGACTCATTTTGCCCAATATATGAAGAAACATCGTAATAATACCATATGGGTAGATCCGGTCGGATACTTGGAACCAGATGTGCAGATTAATGGGAATGGTCAATATGTATTTGATTGGTCGAAATTTGATCGTTTTGTTCAAATATTTATTGACGAAGGGGCGATGAAAGAGCTTCATGGTTCCAGTATGATGATAAAAGCTGGCGATCGTTTTCAAGTTCGAACTTTGCAAAACGTGAATGGTATTCCGCAAGTGGTGCAGGTTCCGGCACAATCAACGCAAGCCGAGGAGTGGCTGGACGTTTATCTGCCTGCGCTAAAGTCACATCTGAGTCAAAAAGGCTGGCTTGATTTATACTATCAGAGCGGCGGTGATGAGCCGATCAATGATCAAGATCGTGAGGACGATAATTGGTTCTATAATAAGGTACATGCGCTTGCACCGGGGATTCGCACCATAGAAGCCAATTTTGTCCCTACCTATGCTTTCGAAGATACGCTGGATGTTCAAGTGGTCAAGCAAAGCAATTATGATTATGAAGCCAACTATCATAAAATCAGGCAGGATCTTGGACAAGAAGTATGGCTGTATATTTGCAACTACCCCACATGGGAATATTTGGTTCGTAATATTGATGCCTCCTTGGTCAAAACCGTCTTGCCGCACTGGTATACTTTCCGGCATGGCATGGATGGATACTTGCACTGGGGCTTCAACTTCTGGAATTTAAATTCGGCTTCAGGCAATCAGCCAGTAACAGCCTCCAGCTCCCGTGAGAACAAGGGATGGTCTACTGCAAATTTAACCGATGGGGTGATCAGTTCTTTACCTTCGTCGATGGGATGGAGCAGCAGCGCAAGCCCAAGTGTTAACCATTCGGAGTGGATTACAGTTGACTTGGGGGCTAGTACGGAAGTGCGTAAAGTGACCTTGTTTCCAAGAGATGATGGAGAAAATCGAGGCTATGGTTTTCCAATCGATTTCTCTATACAAGTCTCTGAGGACAATATAAATTGGACAACTGTCGTAACCGAGTCAAATTTTGCACAGCCTACCGTTTATGATGATGCGCCGAGCTTCTCATTTGCGTCGCAGTCTGCTCGTTACGTCAAGATTGAAGGCACAAATCTGCGTTCCAATCCTCATGATGGCAACTCCTATCGTATGGAATTGGCTGAGATTGCTGTATATGGGATGGATGATGTGTTGAAAGAGGCGGATACGCCAACACCTGGAGATCGTTTTGTTGTCTATCCAGATAAAGCTAATTTGGGACTTTTTGAGTCTATTCGCGGTGAAGCGGAACTGGAAGGGATTCAAGATAGAGAGCTGCTTACATTACTTGCGGCTACAAAGCCGGATTTGGCGCAAAACATTGCTGAAGCACTTATATACAGCGGTACGGAATATAATAGTGATGCGAATGCGATTAATATGGCTCGCAAAGCGATACTGGATAATTTGACCGATAACAGAGAGAATGAAGTATTTATTGATGAAATGAATGATTTTAGTCATGTGTATGAGCGCAGCAGCAACCTGACTATCGATGGTTCCTATGCCAATCAAATAGCCGAAAATGATAATGGACGAATACGCAGAACGGCTGATTCGGACGAGTATATCGTGTATAATCGGTTTAATATTCGCTCATTTTCAGCCAAGCTTTATTATGAAAGCTCTCGAGATATGCAGTTCTATGCTTCACCAGACAATCGAAATTGGACACCGATTTCAGTAACGGAGGATGCACCTGTACAGACAACCTCTCCTTGGAGCCGCATTCGTCTATCTGCTGATGAAATTCCATGGGGAACCAATTATTTGAAGGTCGTATTCAGCAGCAGCAATTCACATGACTGGGTTCCTCAGCTAGGTGAAATTCAGATCGTCTCCGGGTATGGGGGAGCTAATCAGCAAGCTATTCTGATTGATCCCATGGATAATTTCCGCTGGATGTATTCCATTAGTTCGAATCTCATTATGGATGGCTCCTATGCCAATGAGATCGCTGGCGGTGATGCGGGGCGTGTGCGCCGTTTAACAAATACGGACGAAAGTTTTATTTATAAACGTATCAATATGATTACCTTTAAAGCGAAGATTTATTATGAAGGGACGGGTTATGTCCAGCTCTATACATCGGCAGATGGCAGCAGTTGGTCAGCTATTGCGTCAATGGCAGATGTACCTGTCGCTGCTCCGGGCAATTCACCGTGGTTCAGTCAGAACATTGAAGTATCTGCCATGCCGCCAGGTACGCAATATGTGAAGGTTGTCCTTCCCGCAACGAATACTTATGCGTGGTCACCACAAATAGGCGAGGTTCAGATTGTTTCTGAACCCGATTAATTAGATATTCACTGTTGTTAGTACCGTAGTTGGATTTAATCATATAATTATATCGTGTGGGGCTGCCTTGATAGTTAACGGTCAAGGCAGTCTTTTTTGCGTTACCTACTAAATAATGGTTTCTTAATGATACAAGGGAGAAAAAAGTCATTCTGGTTCATATTCAGTTCATAATCGAAAGTTATTATCCAGTTAATCAATTGCAAGGAGGATACAAGATGAGTAAAGAACTAGGTATGCAACTATTTAAAGGGGATAGGGAGTATGCTATTGAGGCTGAAGGATTAGTGAAAATTTTTGGCAGCCATAAAGCAGTGGATGGTGTTGATTTGAAAATAAAAACAGGCACGATTTATGGTGTGCTGGGCCCTAACGGAGCGGGGAAGACAACGACGATAAGGATGCTTGCGACCTTATTGCAGCTTGATGCGGGAGTGGCGCGCATCTTTGGGTATGATGTGGCAAAAGAATCGCAAATAGTGCGTCAATTAATTGGCGTAACAGGTCAGTATGCATCGGTCGATGACTCCTTGAGTGCTATGGAAAATTTGATTATTTTTTCTAGATTGCTTGGGCTTAGCAGGGCGGAAGCAAGAATGAAAGCAGTCGAGCTACTGGAAGAGTTTGGTTTAATGGAGGCTGCAAAGCGTCCGTTGAAGCATTTCTCTGGCGGGATGCGCCGCAGACTGGATTTGGCTGCAAGCCTTATAGCACAGCCGCCGCTTATTTTTCTGGATGAGCCGACAACCGGGCTTGATCCGCGTACGCGCGCTCAAATGTGGGATACAATCCTCCGGCTTGTAAAGTCAGGCTCGACAGTGCTTTTAACAACTCAGTACCTTGATGAAGCCGACCAATTGGCAGATCGAATTGCGGTAATTGACAAAGGAAAAGTAGTGGCGGAAGGAACCGTAGATGATCTCAAGACATCTGTAGGAACATCGGCACTGCATTTAAAAGTCCAGAATCCACAGGAAGTAGAAATGGCTCGTGTGTTTGTGAATCAAATTCTGCAGGTGGATGCCAAAGTCACTGAGGAGGCTAACAAGATTATAGCACCGATGGCTAATGCGAATATGGTCACAGATTTGCTTATTCGTTTGCGCGAGCAAGGCGTGCAGCTTGCTGAAATTAGTGTGCAGAAACCTACGCTCGATGAGGTTTTCCTGGCTACAACAGGACATGAGGCAAGCCATACCTCATCTTAAGGAATTAAATAATGAAAAGGAGATAAACATATGAAAACGACAGGATTAGCTACTAACGCAAACCGAGCATTAAAAAAACAGATAAGTATTACGCAAACAATACAAAATTCATTCACTATGGCTTATCGTGGATTGCTCAAAATAAAACGTACTCCAGAGCAACTAATTGATGTTACGCTGCAACCGATCATCTTTACTCTAATGTTTGCTTATATTTTTGGTGGAGCTATCTCTGGCAACATTGATAATTACTTGCCGGTTATTATTCCCGGAATACTCGTTCAAACAGTTATAACAACGTCAATCGTGACAGGTGTTCAACTTCGCGAGGATATGGACAAAGGAGTATTTGATCGCTTCAAGTCATTGCCAATAGCGCGTATTGCACCGCTTGCAGGTGCGTTGCTAGCCGACACAATTCGTTATACGATAGCGACCACAATTATTTTTATAATGGGATATATACTTGGTTACCAACCAGTTGGAGGGTTGGACAGTGTAATCATTGCTGCTATTCTAGTTATTATATGTGCATGGGCAATTAGTTGGATATTTGCATTTTTTGGGGTGGTTGCACGAACTGCATCAAGTGTACAGGGGATTTCTATGATTATCTTATTCCCGTTAACCTTTATATCGAATGCCTTTGTACCGGTTGAAACGATGCCGAGTTGGCTCAAATGGTTCGCAAACATGAATCCTGTATCCCATCTTGTAACAGCGGTACGGGAGTTGACTAATACAGGTATTATTGGTCTTGACTTTTGGTATTCGCTTTTGGGCGCTGCGGTTATTGTGGCTATTTTTGCGCCGCTTACAGTTCGTGTCTATATGCGACGAACCTAGCAGAATTGGAGGAGTGTAATGGCTCAGATACTAGTTGTGGATGATGACCCGCATATCCGTGAATTGGTGAGACATTTTTTGGAGTTGGAAGGGCTTGATGTAGTTGAAGCGACAGATGGTGTAGATGCGCTGCGCAAGTTTGATGCAACGTCAGTAGACTTGGCCATTCTTGATATTATGATGCCCGGTATGGATGGGTGGGAGTTATGTCGGCAGTTGCGGCGGCAGACAGATTTGCCGTTGCTCATGTTGACTGCCAAGGGGGAAACTTCGCAGATTGTAAAGGGTTTTAATCTAGGGACAGACGATTATCTTGTAAAACCCTTCGATCCGCTTGTGCTGGTTGCACGGGTAAAAGCCTTGCTAAAGCGTTATAAAATTATGACATCACAGGCTGTACAAATGGGCGAGTTGACATTGCGTCGTGATACGTTTCAATGCTGGAATGCAAATGAAGAGATCACCTTGCCGCTAAAAGAATTTGAGCTTTTATTCAAGCTTGCTAGCTATCCTGGCAAAACATTTCCCCGTGATCAGCTAATCGAGCAGATCTGGGGTTTTGCTTACGAGGGAGATGAAAGAACAGTCGATGTGCATATTAAACGGCTGCGTGAACGATTTCCAGAGGAAACCAGCGCATTTCGAATTAGTACTATTAGAGGTCTAGGTTATCGTCTGGAGGTGACGTAGTGAGGCAAAAACCAGGCTATCTTCATATGGCTGTCAATGTATTATGCGTCGTGATTTTAATTAGCCTTTGCTGGACGGCTGCTTATTATATTACTGGCTTTGTCTATAATAAAACAGGCTGGATTCCTCATGAGCTAATTGCCTTTCTTATTAATGCAATTTCCGGATTTTTTATTTTTGGTTTGTCTATTTCGCTTATCGGCCCATTTGTAAAGAAAAGAGAACAGCATTTTTTTTCAGAATTGATAGTTGCTTTAAGACGCATCTCACGCGGTGATTTTCGTGTAAATCTCGATACGAGGCTAGGTCCGGATAATGGAAAGCAAGGAAGAAAACATCCCTATGCTCAACTTGTGGAGAGTATCAATGAGATGGCAGCTAATCTGAAGGTGATGGAAGAGCTGCGCCAACAATTTATTTCCAATGTATCCCATGAAATCGGCTCGCCCCTTACTTCAATTAGTGGCTTTGCCAAAGCGCTTAAAAATGAAAATCTCAACCAAGAGCAACGACAACAATACTTGACTATTATAGAGACAGAATGCCACCGTCTTTCAAAATTAAGTGATCACTTAATGAAGCTTGCGATGCTGGATTCTGAGCGTCATCCATTTAATCCATCGTCATATCGGCTTGATAAGCAACTGGTTTCACTTATTCTCGCTTGCGAGCCGCAGTGGGAAGCCAAGAAAATTGAAATGAACGTAGAGGTAGAAGAAGTTACTATTGTCGCAGACGAGGATCTTATGAGCCAGGTTTGGCTCAATCTTTTTTATAATGCGATTAAGTTCACCCCGTCTGGCGGTAAGATAGGCATCATGCTTGCACAAAATGACAAGCAAGCTATCATTCGCGTTGCGGATACGGGAGTAGGAATCTCGGAAAAGGATCAACTGCGTATTTTTGAACGTTTTTTCAAGGCGGACATCTCAAGAGAACGCAGCGCAGGAGGCAGCGGTCTAGGACTTTCTATTGCCAGCAAAATAATTGAGCTGCATCAAGGTTCCATATCAGTGGCTAGCAAGCTGGGAGAAGGGACGGAATTTACAGTACAAATGCCGCTTAACAGGAAATAAGCGGCATTTTACAGTATTTTGATCTTATATCAATAGTATTTTGCGTCTAGTCTACGCTGCTCGTGCTTTTTTAGAACAACTGCAGGCAGTCTCCCATTAAAAAAGTCTGAGCATCCGCCATTGTATGCATATTTTCATTTGCGAAAATACAACCAGCTGAAAATATGCATGCAACAGCGGTCAATTTGCCCGGTTTTATTTATAATGATAGCTGAGTTGGTTTTGAAAAATAGCGTTCTCGAATTAACACTGTTGCAATAATTGTGATCGAGATAAATACTAGCGCCATAGGGATGTAAAAGATGGACGGATTATACCCTTCAACGAATAGCGGCAGTAAATATCCGATTAAAGAGGCTGTTAAAGAAATAAAGACGTACAGGCTTGCGCCAAACCCTGTCCGATTTACAAACATCCGTTGTACATACCCCATTGCGACTCCATATAAAATAGAGACGAAGAAGGAGTAAACAGGCTGGATTAAAAAAATAACGATCAATGGCGAATGCAGGACGTAGATTAAGTATGTGATTAGTGCTCCGATTCCACCAAGCAAAATAATAATTTTGCTGCCATATTTGGCTGCCCAATACCCCGCGATTACCATGAACGCCAGTTCGAATACAGCCTGCGTGCTCCAGATGTAAGAAGCATACTCGGGTTTGCCAAACAGTGAAGTGACGACAAGCGGCAAGTATAGTCCGCGAATGGCATCTGCACAAGCAAGCAATAGTAGAGCGATTAGCATAATCAAAGAGAAAGGCTCACCTTTGCTTGGAGTAGTCGGTGTAATCTCTTCTGTACGACGTTCCCGATAGAATAGCAACAAAATGACCAGTATAGCGTAGCCAGCAAAATTCCCCCATAAAACGCCTTGAAACGTAGCTAGTAAATACAAATTCGCCCCTAATAGCAAGCCGCAAAAAAAACCGACGCTATAACCGGCACGCAGCCAAATCTGTGCCACCTCAACAAGATCTGCTGCTAATTTTGAAAAATGATTGCGCGACATAGCAAATAGCTGTCCCATAATGAGACCAGAAGGTCCGCTTACCAGACACATGCCGATCAGCGCCCAGGTATAATCATCCGCCCGCATATAAATCAATAAGCCAATAAGACATATCGAGGCTGCTGCAATCGTCAAAGCTTTGCGGCTGCGCAGTTTATCGCTTAACAACCCAACCGTGATGGTAGATCCCATATTAATCAGCAGTGATACTACGAAGATAGAGACAACTGCGTGCTTTGACAGCCCAATGCTTTCGCTCAAATAAATGGCATTCATAGGGCCTAGAATTCCCATGCCTACTCCATAGCAAAATAATGTAAACAGCAATCCGCCTGCGCCTGGCAGTTGCAAAAACCGCTTTACATCCGCGGCAATACGCATCTTTATCACTCTCCAGCCCATTATATATTTAGATGGTTAAGGTTCAAAATAGAAACCATGTTATCGCTTTCCGCGAGCTATATTTTGTTTGCTCCAAGTTGTTCACAGTTGTTCGACAGTCTCATTTTATAGGCTAAATGGATTATAGCACTTTTATGCGCAGCCATACTATGCCTTGCGGGGCACAAAAGAAATAAACAATGGTTAGAGTTAGTTAATTTCGCTATAATAGATATTGATAATCATTATCAACAAATATTAAACATGATTGCATATAGATGGAGTGAATTAAAATGAGTCTATCAGATTTTCAACATAATTTTGATTTGTTTTTTGAGCAGATGTCTAAGAGCGGCATTTCATCCGCCGAGCAAGGCGGATATTGGCGAGCGCAGCCAAGAACGGATATGGAGCTTGTTATTTCCGATTATGCGGTGGAGCAGAGGAGGAAAATCTCAATGCAGTCATCATCCGCGATGGTTGAATTAAACTGTTTGTTTCAAGGAAGCCGTGAAGTAACGACACCTGGAGTGCGGCATGAAGTAACGGCTGGAAGCTGTTCGCTGGAATTTATGACGCCTGCCAAGAGTCGATTGGAATTTGATGGATCTAGCCGTTTTCAAATGCTGTCCATTGCAATGCCGGTTGCAACGTTTCAATGGCTAATGACTAGTCTGAACAATAAGCGGACGATAGATTTTGGGCAAATTGTCGGGAATAATTCATTTCGAGCTTTTCAGTTTTCTTATGATCTGGTCACAGCACGAGTTGCTTCCAGATTATTGGAGATGGTACGAAGCGGCAAAGGGAGGAACCTGGAAACGGAGTGTTTAATGCTGCAACTATTAATGGAGGTATGTCGTCCATGTTTGTTTGATGAGCTGCAGCGACAAGTGGAACTGTCTGCTGCTGATTGCAGCAAGCTGCGGCAAGCTAAACAAATTATGGAGCGCAATATGGTTGATCCGCCGACTCTGATTGAATTGGCGCGCATGATAGGAATGAATGATTATAAATTGAAGGCTGGCTTCAAGGAATTGTTTGGTACAACAGTATTCGGTTATTTGCGTGAATATCGATTGGAGCAGGCGATGCTTCTGCTTCAGAACGGCGGCAGTAATGTGAATGAAACAGCCTGTGCGGTAGGTTATTCCAACCCGAGTTATTTTGCGGAGGCATTTCGTGAAAAATTTGGTGTCAACCCAGGAGTTCTGGTTCGCAGAAGTCTATCAAAATGAAGTCTAGCCAAAAGATTTTGAATAAAGTATGAGTAAATGGAATGAAATTAAAGACAATGTCTCCATTCCCTCTAACCGCCATTTATGCTCCGCCAACTGGTGGAAATGGTGTTAAAGGTCACGCTATGATACCTGTATTGATAATGATAAGCATTATCGATAAAAAGCGCAGAGGAGAATTACAATGATAAGAAAGATAAGGGAGTCGCAAGGCACAAAAACATGGTTGTTGGCATTGGTCATAATGATTGTTATGCTGTCATCCGGATGTTCGGGTACAACAACCACTTCTGGACAACAAGCAGAAGAAAACGGCGGTAATGAGCAACTAGGCTATCCAAGAACGATAAAACATCTTGCTGGAGAAACGGTCATCGAATCTGAACCGCAAAAAATTGTTACACCATATATCAGTTTTGCAGATTATCTTGCTGTGCTTGATGTGTATCCGATTGGTTCACAGGGAGTAGATATTATTAAGCAAAATTTTCCGAGTCTTAGCAAAAAGTTTGAGGGAAAAGAAGTAGAAGATTTGGGTATGGAAGTTAATTTGGAAAAAATGCTGGCTTTGGAGCCGGATTTTATTTTGGCCGCAGATGATATGAAAGATCAGTATGATCAGCTTAGCCAGATTGCCAAAACGGTAATTCTCCCGCAAGCTGGTGATTGGAGAGAGACACTTCTGCAAATTGCTGAGGCTATTGGCAAAGTCGACAAGGCAACAGAAGTTCTCGCTGAATTTGACCGTAAATCGGCTGAGTACAAGGAACAGCTTGCATTCAGAGCTGGAGAATCAGTAATGTTCGTCATGTACAACGGCAAGGATTCCTTTATTACGTGGAATGATGGACGTTTTGATCCGTTCTATGACGGTTTGGGACTGACGCGTATGCCAAACTTGGACGCAACAGGTCAATTATCGCTGGAAAGTCTGGCTGACTTAAATCCGTATCACCTGTTTATTATTAATAACTGGCAGGTGCCGGTGGCTGGTGGTGTAAAAGAGGCGCTGAAGGACAGTGCTGTGTGGAATAGTATGCAGGCTGTTAAGAACGGGCATGTTTATTACCTCGAAGATCCATCATTGCCAGGACCAATGGCGCTTGCCAAAATAGATGGCATTGAATACATTATGGATGCCTTGCGGCAAAAGTAGCAAAAGTAAGTTAGCAATTATATTTGCACGGTTCGATGTCAATCATCCGGTTTATTGTGCACCCATGCAGACAGTTGTTCTTTTACTCCCAAAACAATATAATGTACAACACAAGACATAACCCTCAATGGGAGGAATCGTTTGATGGAGTTAACGAAGATAACGAATAGAGTGTTTTATACCATGTTCAGTAAAGAAGCTGATCGACCTGTGTTAGGCTATATAAATGGGCGGGAACATTCCTTAATGATTGATGCAGGGAATTCCCGGAATCATCTCCGATTGTTTAATCAGGCTGTAGAACAGGAAGGTTTCCGTAAGCCGGATATGGTGGCAATTACACATTGGCATTGGGATCATACCTTCGCCATGCATGCGGTGGAGGGCATAACGATTGCCCATAACAAGACAAATCTGAAGTTGGCTGAGATGGAAAATTGGAGCTGGTCCGACTCTGATATGAAAAACAGACTCGATGCGGGTATGGAAATAGAATTTGCAGATACTTGCATCCGTCAGGAATATAAATTGTTGTCCGATATAAAAGTGGCCACTTCTACAATTTCATTTAGCGGATATATGGAAATCGATCTCGGCGATATTGTTGCTCAATTGCACCATATACCCTCACCTCATAGTGACGACTCTGTTTGCATATTTGTACCACAGGAGAAAGTATTGTTTATTGGCGATGCTGTTGGCGTGGACTACTACAATGACTGCTATTTGAATAAGGAGAAATTGCGCTCCATGATGGTAGTAATTGATGGGTTTCAGTTTGATACTTGTGTAGTTGGACATGCTGAACCTGTGAGCAAGCAGAAAATAATGAGTGTGATGGATTCTCTTCTGAAGCGCTGATTTAGATTCTAATGAGACATACACTAAGAATGAAAGCAGCAGATGAACGGGAGATGACTCGTCTGCTGCTTTTTTATTTATACGGGGCGATCTAAAGACATTTTTCGATACTCATTTGGGGTCATACCTGTAATTCGTTTAAATATCGAGAGGAAATGACCGATATCTTTGTAGCCAACCAATTCGGCTATAGCTGCGATTTTATGCTGAGAGTTCCTGAGCAGCTCACGGCTTTTTTGTATACGTAGCGACTGTATATAATGGCTAAAGCTTTGTTCCGTATGCTGATGGAATAATCGTTGCAGATGTCGCTCGCTCCAAAGGCTTTTTGCGGCAAGATGAGTTAGTGTGATCGGTTCGGAATAATGCTGCTCCATATAATTTAGGAGTTGATCGAATTGTTGTAGTCTATGGTTATAAGGTGAACCGGCAGGCACTTTACTGATTTCCTTCAATCGTTGAATCGCTATCAGCATTTGCAGCAATAACGCTACTAAATAATCTTCTGATCCTGCTTGCTGGAGGGAATATTCCCGATGCATTTGTAAAAACAACTTTTCAATAGTTTCGTCCATATCCAAAACAGAGAAAAAGGTGGCAGAAGCTCTATCCAGTGACTCGATAAACTGTTTAGTTTTGCCATTCGCACAAAATTGATTGAGCTTAAGTAAAACGTCCGCAGTGAAAATACAGTTATATACAACTAATGGTTGCTTTTGTGTATTGGTGGAGGTTGGACGGAATACATGAGGCATCCCGATTGGTATAAAGCACAGATCTCCCTTGCGTACACGAATAACTTGGGTATCTATATGATGAAATCCTTCGCCTTCTGCAATATAGGTCAGCTCGATAAATTCATGATTGTGTAGTGGCAGTTCAAAGCTTTCTGTGGCGCGGTTCACCATAAGTTGCCAATCCTTTTGAAAATGGACCTGATTTTTAAAGGTTGTGACAGGTCTCTGCATTAGCGAGCATCCCCTTTGCATATAAGTTGGTTCTACAAAGTCGTTTTACAAATTTTTTACGAATCTATAAGCAAGTTTTACTGTTCACCTAAAAGGATAATTATAACGGGCTTTAGTTTCATTAATCAATCTTTTAATAATTGTTCATGTACGATTTGCAATCGGTGTATTTCATTTTTTTAATTGACATGTTAAACTATTATTCGGTATTGAGAATGGTTATCAATAATGGAGTTTCGTGCTGAGATCAATTTTTAAGAGTTGTTTCTTGGCAATGAGTAAACTTCTGAAAAAACTGAGGTGGAATACATGTCGACAATAGCAGCAACACAGCAGGCTGGGCAAATATCAAAAGAAATTAAAACTATTCCTATTATAGTTTCTTTTTTAATTGCGGGTTTCATTGGCTTATTTAGTGAGACAGCCTTAAACATGGCTCTTGGGGAGCTAACGCAAATTTTTACTATTCAATCTTCTACCGTACAGTGGCTAACTACCGGATATTTATTAACTTTGGGTATATTGGTTCCTGTATCGGGTCTTTTACTGCAATGGTTTACTACCCGCCAATTGTTTGTTGCATCATTGATTTTTTCGATTGTTGGAACAGTGGTTGCAGCGTTAGCTCCAAGTTTTGCTGTCTTAATGGTTTCAAGGGTCATTCAGGCGATCGGAACAGGATTATTGCTGCCCTTAATGTTCACGACAATATTAATGATCATTCCGATAAACAAGCGTGGAGCGACTATGGGGTTAATCGGTTTAGTCATTATGTTTGCACCAGCGGTAGGTCCCTCTATATCAGGGCTAATTCTTGAAAAACTGAATTGGCATTGGATTTTTTGGGCTTGCTTGCCATTGTTAATCATCGCATTAATTGCAGGTATCCTGTATATGCAAAATGTTTCTAATATAACAAAACCTAGAATCGATATTCCATCCATTATTATGTCTACAATTGGTTTCGGAGGTATCGTATATGGTTGCAGTACAGCAGGTGAAAAGGGATGGGGCAGCGCCTTTGTCATCTCCATGTTGCTAGCAGGTTTTTTTGCACTATGCTTATTCGTCTGGCGGCAATTCAAAATAGAAAAACCGATGTTAGATTTACAAGTATTGCGCTATCCGATGTTTACGCTTGGTTTAATCGTTGTATTTATTTGCTTTATGATTATTTTGTCCACGATGATATTACTTCCGTTATATTTGCAAATAGGGCTTGCATTGACTGCGCTGGCTGCCGGGCTAGTACTGCTCCCAGGTGGCGTATTAAACGGATTAATGTCACCGATCACCGGACGTATTTTTGATAAGTTTGGACCGAGAGTGCTGGTGATTCCTGGATTTGCTATTATACTGATTATGTTATGGGTGCTCTCCAACATTACAATTGAAACGCCAGTTAGCATGGTGATTGTCATTCATACTGTATTATTTATAGGGATTTCGATGGTATTAATGCCTGCCCAAACAAACGGACTGAATCAACTTCCTAGAAATCTTTATCCGGATGGAACTGCTCTGATGAATACATTGCAACAAATAGCAGGAGCGATTGGTACGGCTGTTGCGATAACGATTATGTCTGCTTCTCAAAAAAAATATTTGAGCAACCTCACGGACCCAACTGATGCATCTGCTATAGGTGCTTCACTAACAGCGGGTGTGCAGGATTCGGTAATGATCACTATTGTCATAGCCGCAATTGGATTAATCATTTCGTTTTTTATAAAACCATCTCATGCAAAATAGAATGCTGGGCTGTATGCAGGAGCAATAGCAAGAAAAAACGACAAGTCAGTATATAGTTTGAAATAAACAGGGGCTTCCCGCAGTCATGTAGACGAAAGGGATAGCCTCTGTTGGCATTTCTATAAAGCCGGATGCTACTATTTCCTTAGTTTCAATTTTGTATTTTGCAGGCTTTCGTTTGTTTAGGCTCCAAGCTGATAGCAGTGCATTGACTGCCTCGAAAGAGCAGTTAGTTATCATTCTTCCTGATAAATCCAAAATAATGGGTCATAACAAAAACTATTGTACCTTTTCACCTAATAATTGGATTAGATACAATAAATGTGAGGCTATTATTTTGAATAAGGAGGATAATAATCATGCGTTATAACTGTTTGAGTAATCGGTTTCAACAGAAGTTGTGGAGCTTCATGCTAACGGTACTACTGTTAACAAGTGCAGGTCTGCTGCCGCAAGCATCAGTGCAGGCGGCTGGCGGGGCTGGAACGACGATTGCTTCTATGTCGTATTTTTCTGCCGCGGATGGTCCTGTTATTTCCAAGTCCGGCGTTGGACAAGCAAGTTATGGATTTGTAATGCCAATCTTTAATGGTGGAGCAGCAACGTGGAACGATGTATCAGATGACTTGGGAGTTAAGGTTAAAACGAATGGCAATTGGGTAGATATCGATAGCGTGAGCAGCTATATCTACAATCAAAATTGGGGGCATTGGAGCGATAGCGGCATATACGGGTTTTGGTTTACCTTGTCCCAAACGACTGAAATTCAGTTATATTCCAAATCATCAGGAGTAACGCTTAACTACACATTTGTATTTCAAAATGTAAACAAAGCAACAATAGCCTCTATGTCACCTACACAAGGACCGTTAATCCAAGCAGGCTTTACAGGTGGCGCGGGCTTTACTTACCCAGTTTTCAACAATAACTCGGCAATTCCTTATGAAGCAGTAGCTGATGACTTGAAGGTATATGTGAAGCCGATCCATAGCAATACATGGATAGATATTGATAATAATGCTGCCAGTGGCTGGATTTATGACAATAATTTTGGACAATTTACAGAAGGCGGAGGAGGATTCTGGTTTACAGTAACCGAGTCTATTCATGTAAAGCTAGCATCTAAAACCTCATCTGCCAATTTGATTTATACGATAACATTTAATGAGCCTGTTAGAAATTCATATACGCTTACCCCTTATGATGGGACAACCTATACAGCGGATCAAAGCGGTGTAATTGGCATTCCTTTGCCAAAAATAGACGGATCGGCAGCAATAGGCACTGAGCTGGGCAACTTTGTGTATCAGATCAATATCAATGGTCAATGGGTGGAGATGAGTAATTCCAGTGCAAGTGGATTTGTTTATTCTGCAAGCGGATACAATATGATGTCAGATGCCAATCAATGGGGCTACTGGTCGGATTATATTTACGGGCTATGGTTCCAGCCTGTCCAAGAAGATATGCAAATCAGAATTGGATATCCATTAAATGGGCAATCAGGCGGAAATGTCGGCAACAACTATATTTACTATACATTTGTTGGAAATCCTGATGCACCGCGTCCAGACGTTACGGATCATGACGATATCACGATCGGTACTCCGGAAAATGCTGCTATCACAGGCATGACGCTTGTTTGGCAGGATGAATTTAACGGAACTACTCTTGATACGAGCAAGTGGAATTATGAACAGGGATATTATATAAGCAATGATCCGAATAGCTGGGGATGGGGAAATGCCGAGCTGGCTCACTATACGGACAGCAGCCAGAATGTATTTGTTCAAGATGGAAAGTTGAATATTAGAGCTTTGAATGAGCCCAAGTCATTCCCACAGGATCCTAATCGTTATGCACAGTATTCGTCTGGAAAAATCAATACAAAGGACAACTTCGCCTTCCAGTATGGAAGGGTTGATATTCGGGCGAAGCTGCCTACAGGCAATGGCATTTGGCCGGCATTATGGATGCTTCCGGAGGATTCAATTTATGGAGCATGGGCAGCATCAGGTGAGATCGATATTATGGAAGCCAAAGGGCGATTGCCGGGTACAACTAGTGGCGCAGTTCATTTTGGCGGGCAGTGGCCAGTTAACAGATATATTGCAGGAGAATATTATTTTCCTCAAGGACAGACTTTCGCTAATGATTTCCATGTCTACTCCGTTATTTGGGAGAAGGACAGCTTCAAATGGTATGTAGACGGTAAGTTTTTCTTTAAAGTGTCCAAGGATCAATGGTATTCTGTAGCAGCTCCTAATAATCCAGATGCTCCATTTGATCAGCCGTTCTACCTCATTATGAATTTAGCTGTCGGCGGACATTTTGATGGTGGTCTAGCTCCTGATCCAGATGATATACCTGCAACAATGCAGGTTGATTATGTACGTGTGTATAAAGATGGAGATAATGGCGAAGGCGAGGGGGGCGGCTCCGGTCAGGTCAGTGTGTCTGGTATAGCACTTAATCATACGGATGCTTCCTTGGAGGTTGGGCAGAATTTGCAGTTGAACGCAACTGTTTCACCTTCGAATGCGAGCAATAAGCAAGTAACCTGGAGTGTATCAAACCCAGGGGTAGCATCCGTCGATTCTACCGGAAAAGTAACAGCGCTGGCGGCTGGCTCGACTATTGTTACAGCGACTACTGTTGACGGAAATAAAACGGCTCAATGTGTCATCACAGTAACCCCGGGAGGCTCAAACGTTATAATTATTGGAGATGCAGAGCGAGGGATTAAAAAAACGGGTAACAACTTACTGTTCTATGTAAATGGAGCAACCTTTGCAGATTTGCATTATAAGGTGAATAATGGCGGGCAATTAAATGTTGCGATGAATGCAACGGGAAGCGGAAACTATGAATATCCATTAAATAATTTGCAGCATGGCGATACAGTCGAATACTTTTTTACTTATAATCCAGGGCAGGGGGCGTTAGATACACCGTGGATGACCTATGTTCATGGCGTGACAGAATGAGTGACTGAGTAGCCAAAGAGCAGTTTAAGAGAGTAACGGAATAAAAAAGCAACGTTGTTAGAATTATTTTCGAATCTGGGAGTGCCGGATGAGCAGCACAAAAGCTGTTTTCTGGCGCTCCTTTTATGTGCTTGAAAAGCTGAGTACCTGCCTGCCGGCTAGCGTGAGTCGGTAAGAAGTGTCTACTTTTTATGCTAGAAGCATTATCGTATAAACAGTAATGATATAATAAACTATAAAGCCTAAGCCGACCACTGAACAAGGCAATTGCTAAAGTAGTGATTGCGCATATTGGAAGCAATAACTTTACATCATTTAGATGTGGTATTTTTCATAATTGAAGTAGTAAGCTTTCATAATGAAAACAAGCAATAAACGTTTTAAACAGGAGGTATGTTTTGGAATCTATTATTATTTTTTTGAGTATTATTTTGGTAGCATCAGTTTTGCAAACAAGCACAGGATTTGGTTTTTCAATAATGGCGACGCCTTTTTTGCTTATGATATTTGTGCCGCAAGAAGCTATCCAAATTAATATTGTTTTGTCGCTAGTCATTTCTGCAGCTTTAATTGTGAAGATAAAAGATGATATTGATATGGAGTTGCTCAAAAGAATTTCATTGGGCAGTCTCGCCAGTGTGCCAGCAGGCATTTTGATTTTTATGTTGGTCAATGTGAATGCATTCAAGCTTGGAGTAAGCATTGTTTTACTGCTGGTTACAATACTATTGCTGCTGTCTGTCAAAGTTCGTGCGACCCCGAACAGGGATTATTGGGTGGGCGGGATTTCGGGACTGCTTACTACGAGTATCGGTATGCCTGGTCCTCCATTGCTTATATATTTTACAGGAACCAATACCGGGAAGGAAAAGCTGCGTGCTACTACGTTGGCGTTTTATCTCATTATTTATAGCATTAGTCTGATTACCCAAATGATCTTTGCTGGTACTAGCAAAACGGTATGGCTGTACAGTGTATACGCGATTCCGGTTGTGTTTATCGGGCTGTTTGCCGGACAAATTTTGTTTAAAAGACTAAGTCAGCGAATGTTTCGGATTCTAACATATATTTTGTTGAGCTTTACTGGGGTATATTTATTTCTTCAATCTATTTAATTTGCAACCGCCCTCAAGGTTATAGCTTGCCGCAGTCTTCAAAAACGACAATAGTCGAACAGAAGGCTGCTTTTTTATTTATTTTTAAATGATGAAAAAGCTGTATAAAATTAGACACGAAAAATGTCGATAAATGTTACATGGATTAAATTAGTTCTAAATTCGTGTAGTAGTTTTCTCGGCTATAACAAAATTCTAGAACGCTAACAACGGTCGATTGGGAGATGTGTCATGATCAAATGGATGAAAAGACAGAGCCTTGTAGTAACTTGTTCCTTTTTATTGTCGATTGTATTAGTTGCAAGCATCACTGTGATTTCAGTAATGTTGTACGATTCGACGCAGAATGAAGTTTTCGAGAAATTTACTCATGTTGGAAACAAGTTGACTGATGTGGCACAAGCCAATGGCGACCTGCTGGAGCGGACAGTACCATCTATGGTTAAAGGGGAAAAGCCGCCAGAGTTTGAGATGCAAATTATAGAAAGACTTTTAAGCGGAACTACTGATGATTATCTTGTTACAAATGCCTATTATTTTCTTCCAGAGTACAGACATGAGGATGAGCATAACTATTTTACTTACTTCGAAGTAAGTAACTCGATGCAAAAAAACAATATTAAATCAGGCACGGTATATGATGATAAGGGGATTTTTAGCGAGCGGTTTTTAAAAGCTTTAGATGGGGAATCCGGGTTGACGGATGTGTTTGAAGATGGATTTGGTTACTGGATTTCTTATTTGTCTCCAATCAAAGATGAAAATAATCAAGTGATTGCGATCTATGGCATAGATTTTGACTATGACTTGGTGAAAGCAAGATTACAAACCTTGATTTGGCAAACGGTTGGAATTAGTGCTCTGGCAATATTGATTAGCATTGTAGCAACTGTTCTATTATTGCGTTTTTCATTAAAGCCGCTCAAATTATTAGGCATGCGTGCAAAGGAAGCCGCGAATGGAGATTTGACAGTCACGGTAGCGGTTACCAGCAATAATGAGATTGGGCAGGCAGCTACTGCATTCAACGAAATGATAGGAAATCTGCGGCAATTGACTTTGCATATAAGCGAAACTTCAGGTGAGGTAGCAAGCTCATCGAAGCATTTGAAGGAAACAGCAACACAAACAGAGGTGGTCACCAATGAAATTGCACAGGCTACGTCACAAGTGGCGATCGGGGCAGAATCGCAATTGGTCAGCTCTAATGAATGTCAACGTGCCATGACAGAGATGGCATCGGGTATTCAACGAATTGCAGAATCCTCATCAGCGGTAGGTGAACTGGCAGCGGAGACAGCTGATATGGCGGTCACTGGCGTTGACGTTATGGATATGACAATGAAGCAAATGGATACGATCGAGGAGCATGTAAGCAAAGCAACTAATGCTATGCAGGACTTGAATGCATCGAGCGAGCAGATTAGTGATATATTGACTCATATTGCTGAAATCGCAAACCAAACAAATTTACTCGCGCTAAATGCTTCAATTGAGGCTGCCAGAGCTGGCGAGCAAGGCAGAGGCTTCTCGGTTGTAGCAAATGAAATTCGCAAGCTTGCCGAACGTTCCAAAACATCCTCCGAGGAAATTGCGGTTATTTTGCACAATATCGGTGATCGTTCTCAGATTGTGGCTAATTCCTTAACGATCTCTGTAGATGAAGCTCGCCAAGGTACAAAGCTTGTTCATGAGTCTGGTGATTCATTCCGGTCAATTCTGCAATTCGTGAAGCAAGTATCACATCAGGCGCAGGAAGTATCAGCGGCGGTTGAAGAGATGTCGGCGGGCAGTGAACAAATTGCTGCGTCTTTGGATGAATTGAGCCGCATAGCCCAATCATCGGCAGCAAGTGCACAGGAGGTAGCGGCAGCAGCAGAGGAACAGCTCGCTTCGGTAGAGGAAGTGGCTGGCGCATCGCAACAGATGAATACTTTGGCAAATGATCTTAGTGGTGCGGTTTCACGTTTTAAAGTATAAAGGTAAGAAAAGTGGGAACATGAGGAACTCCAGATTAGATGACGGTCAGTGTGCTTGACTGTTTTCTGGAGTATCCTCTTTTTTAATGCAATTGGCAGTTGCATCAAAGTACAAAAAGGGCTTATTATTGCACCGCGCATCAGTTTGCTTTCGAAGATCCGTATTCACTAGACAAGCCGCTTCAATTTATAGCTTTAAGTTTAGGCTGTGAATAAGTGAAGAAAGTTATTTGCCCGACGAAAGCCTATATGACAACTGTCATATATTAGTCTTGATAGTTGTGTCTTACCCGACAAACGGTCTCCTCCTATAATGAAAAGAAGTAAGGTTTACTGGGTTCAGCATGAAATGAGACACCCAAGGAAAGGGAGTAGACTGTATTGAAGGAACTGACAATTGCGAAGTTAAAAAAGGAAGTTGCCCCGTTTGAGAAATATAATTTAAAAACAAGTATATGGCAATTAATTAATACATTGGGTCCATTAGTAATACTATGGTACGGAGCTTATTTGAGCTTATCCGTGTCCTATTGGATTACCTTTCCGCTGTTAGTGCTTGCCTCTGGTTTTCTTGTCCGTATGTTTATCATATTCCATGATTGTTGTCACCAATCGTTTTTTAAAGGACGAAAAGCCAATGCTATTATGGGAACCATCGCTGGAATTTTAACTTTTGTTCCATATGAACAGTGGAAGCATTCACACTCTATTCACCATGCTACAAGCAGTAACCTAGATAAAAGAGGAGTCGGCGATATTTGGCTGCTCACTGTAGAGGAATATAAAGCTGCAACGCCATGGCGTCGTTTTTATTATCGTGTTTATCGCAATCCTCTCGTTATGTTTGGGCTGGGACCCATTGCGATTTTTGGGGTGGATTATCGCTTTAACCGTAAAGGAGCGCGCCGCAAGGAAAAACTGAACACCTATCTAACAAATATTTCAATTGTTGCTTTGTACGCTTTATTATGCTGGGCGGTTGGTGTAAAAGCATTTCTGCTCATTCAAGGACCGATATTTTTCTTGTCAGGCATGTTGGGAATATGGCTATTTTATGTTCAGCATCAATTTGAGGATTCATATTTTGAGAAGGAAGAGCAGTGGAGCTATGTGCAGGCAGCCGTGGAGGGCAGCTCCTATTATAAATTACCGTTTATATTGCAATGGCTAAGTGGCAATATTGGCTTTCATCATGTGCATCATTTGAGCCCAAGGGTACCTAATTATCATTTGGAAAAAGCGCATAATGCAACTCCGATGTTGCAAACTGTTACGACGATTACGATACTGGACAGCTTCAAGGGGCTGAAATATCGGTTATGGGATGAAGAAAACAAGTGTTTTTTAAGCTTTAAGGAATATAAAAAGTTGATGAAAAATTCGCATGAAAACATGACAAACGTCATGAATAAAAACGCATCCTGAAAAAAGCCTGACATCTTCGGTCTTAAAAACTCATCGTGCTATGGTACAATGTGAATAAATAGTAGGGAGTTGAGTTGACCAGTGATGCAGCGATTAAACAAGTTGTTTCGCAAAAGTACGGGCTTGAATCCTTACGTGTGGATTGTATTTTCAATATTTTTATTCTTTTTTGTTTTTCATTCCTCTGCCAAGTCTGAAGTCGTAACAGGCATTACGATGATTATTATGTTTTTTGTTTGCTACGTGCTGTCCTTTGTTTCCAAAGGATGGCTCGTATACTTTTGGACAAGTATGCAGATTGTTATTTCGATTGCGATGAGCTTACTGCTGGGGTATGTATACTTCGCTCTTTTTCTTGCCATATTTATTGGTCACTTGAAGAAAAGAGCTGCATTTTATTCCTTATATATTGTCCATGTGTTGACTACTGTATTTGCGATTAATTACGGGCTTATTGTGAAAAATCCGATTATTATTTCGCAGCTGCCATTCGTATTGCTAAGTCTGGCGGCCGTTATTCTGCTTCCGATCAACACGTTTAACAAAAATAAAGAGGATGAGCTGCAAACGCAATTGGAGGATGCCAATAAACGAATTGCCGAGCTTTTCAAGCTGGAGGAGAGACAGCGGATTGCCCGGGATCTTCATGATACACTTGGTCAACAGCTTTCTTTAATTGGATTGAAAAGCGAATTGGCAGGCAAGCTGGTCTACAAAAATCCAGGACGGGCTATTGAAGAAATGGCGGACGTACACAAGACAGCCCGAACGGCTTTGAAGGAAGTTCGAGAAATGGTAACCAAGATGCGAGGAACCAAGCTTGAGGATGAGCTGTATCGTATCCGGCAAATATTAAAGGCGGCGCAGATTGACTTTCAATTGGAAGGTGATCCGCGATTAACATATACCTCTTTAATAGCTGAAAATGTAATTGCCATGTGCTTGAAGGAATCTGTAAATAATGTGGTTAAACATAGTCAGGCTAGTTCATGTATAGTATCGATTGAGCCATCTCGAACAGAATTGGTCGTCACAATTAAGGATGACGGGATTGGGATAAACCATGCAGGTGACAATTACAGAGGCAATGGATTGACTGGGATGAAGGAACGTCTTGAGTTTGTGAACGGCAATCTCACGATTAATGCTAATGATGGAACAGAGCTGGTTATGACCGTGCCAAACGTATTCACACAACCGGAAAAGGAGGGAGAGGAATGATTCGCATTGTAATTGCGGAGGATCAGCAAATGCTGCTTGGCGCATTGTCGGCGCTGCTTGATTTGGAAGACGATATGACAGTCGTCGGCAGAGCGAGCAATGGAGAAGAGGCAGTGGAACTTGTTCATTTGCATCAGCCGGATATTTGCATTATGGATATTGAAATGCCCGGAATGACAGGTTTGGAGGCGGCTGAGCAATTAAAAGGATCAGGCTGCAAAGTGATCATTCTGACCACCTTCGCACGTTCCGGTTATTTTGAGCGTGCTGTACATGCCGGTGTGCAAGGATATTTGCTGAAGGACAGTCCAAGCGATATGCTCGCAAGCTCCATACGTCGAGTTATGGCGGGAAGACGTATCTATGTTTCAGAATTAGTAGATGAAACACCTGATGAGGAAAATCCGCTTACCGACCGGGAGAACGAAGTATTTATATTGATGGCAGACGGGAAAAATACAAAAGAAATTGCTAGCCAGCTATTCATCACAACGGGAACCGTACGCAACTACATTTCTGTCATATTGGATAAGCTGGATGTGAGCAATCGAATAGAAGCCATTAAACGTTTTAAGGAAAAAGGCTGGTTTAAATAAAAGAAATCACAAAATAGTTTGTTTTTTATTGAAAAAGATGAAAAGAAGATGTCTCTTACATCCGCAAGGAATGAGGAGGCATCTTTTGGTTTGTATTTTTGTTTGTACTGGAGTAGTCAGCACTTTTTTAGTAGAAGGTTGTCTAGGATTCATCACGAATCAAGCAAGCAGCCAATAAGCCAATGCCCAGCACAAGCGCCAGCAAAATAAAGGCTAGCGGAAAGCTGTTGGTTTTCAAAAACTGAAATGAGATAACGGGTCCCAGACTGGTTCCAGCAAATAGTATGAAGGTGTAAACAGATACTGCAATACCGCGAGCCTTGCCGCCAAGCTTGCCAACCAGTGAGATTAATGATGGCACCGCCAAGGCAATTCCGGCAGTAAACAAAATACTCATTACTACAATCGATGCCAAGCTTGGCATCAGCCCGAGTGAGGCAAGACCTGCTATAGCTATACAAAGACTGACTCGCAGCACAACTAATGTGCCAAAGCGCTCGGAAAGTTTTCCTGCAAAAGGAGAAAGCAGCATTCCAACTATGCCGAAAGACCGAATATATAAAATTTCCTGTTTATCCAGTTCAAATGCTGTTCCGCCCAGATAAATTCCCAAAAGCGTGGACATACTTACAAACGACATAAGAAGCACAAATGCGGCTAAATAAGCAAGCAACAGATTTTTTTGGACAAGCACTTTACCTATATTTTCAAATGGAGCTAGGAGGCTTGAACCAGCAGATTGAATTGTTCCTTTTGGAAGGAATTTCAATACCAATAATGTTGTAACTGCATACAGAATGGAGAGTAAATAAAAAATAGTATTCCAGTCATAATGCTCGCTAACATATCCGCTTAATACTTGCCCGACTATTCCGGCAACCAAAAAACCGGTGCTTATAAAGCCGATGGTTGTTACTCTTTTGTGTGCGGGAAACATTTCTACCGCGTAAGCAAGTGCAACTGGCGAGAAGCTTGCTGCCGCCGCTCCTTGAAGTCCCCGTAGCACTACTAGCCAAACGAAGCTATGAACCATACCCAGCAGCAGGGAAATTAAGGTTAATGCGATCAGGCCGATAAAAATAATCCTTTTGCGACCAAACTTGTCGGATAATGCTCCATAGATGAGACAGCCAGCGGCAAACCCCAAAGAAAAAATACTGCTTGTAGCCGCCGCTTGTGTTGCTGTTACAGCGAATAAATCAGAGAATACCGGAATTAACGGGATTGTAACATATAAGCTTGACATAACAATCAAGCCAGCCCAGCATAGAACAGCTGTCATTATGGAATATTTGGGCGTTACTAAACTAGTTGATATAGCTTTTGTCAATAAAAACACCACTTTCTAAAAAAAATAATTAGATTGTCTAACTATATACTGAAAAAAATATTACCTCCCTCCTCCCATTCGTTTTTCAATGTTGCCATGTAGTTTTAATAATACTTTTTTGAAGATATCTCTCTCCGTAGTATTCAATCCATCTAGCAAAGAGGCACAAGTAGCCCAAAAGACAGGCAGCACCTGATTGACCAAGTATCGACCTTCTTCAGTAATACTCACATGCACCATCCGGCGATCTGCATTACTTTGACGGCGAGCAATCCAGTCCCTTTTCTCCAGCCAATCGAGCATAGCTGTTACGGAAGCACGTCTAATTCCAAGTCTGCTTGCAAGCCCGGAAGGAGTAATGCCCTCGTTTTCTTCATGCAGCAATAGCAGAAGCATTAGGTCGAGTTTGCTCTCTGTAATACCATATGAAGCAAGGTCGCCATCTACTACATCCAAAATATTATCACTAAGCCACAGCATCAACAGTCCCATATGTGCAGCATTATGCTCAGTGTCAGGGGCTGCTGTTTGATTCATAAGCTTCAGATACGGGGCTACTCCTAAAGTAGGCAGCTGCTGCTCACTAGAAAATTCTCGTTCTGTATTTTTTCCCATACTAATTCCCTTTCATATAATTAGATAATCTAACTAATTAGCAATTTAACATATTTTATTTGAACTTGCAAGGTGATATTTCCACAGATGGTTGATAGGTAAAATATAGCGGGAAAACGTCAAACATTAGGTTTTGTAGTAGTTGCAGACACCCTTGCTCCGCCTCTTCATAATAGTTACATAAGTTTAAATAAGGTACGGACAAACGGTATGAAGTAAAAGAAGATGTTGATAAAAAGACGGAAATGTTGATTTATGACAATATGAGCTGCCCATTCTTTTATTTACAATTAAAGAAAGCTGTAGGGGAGGGAGGAAATGAATTTTTTTCAGACGATTTCAATCGGGAGCTTGCAGGATGCACTAAGTAAGGTGTCCTTTCTACAATGGAAATCCACCTTAAAAAAGGCTGCTCACGATGCTATTGAAAAGAAAAGGGGATTATCCGATTATTGGACGGAGCTTGAGCAGCAGGGCGCAATGTTTCTATCAAAACCGATTTCGGTAATAACATTTAGCTCCTTTCAGCGTTTTGGGCAAGATGGCAATCGAAAACAGTATGAACAGTATTATTTTGATCGGCGCAGCAGATTACGGTGTCTGGCGATGCTAAGTATGTATGAGCGGGATGAAAGGCGCAGGTTGCAATGGATAAAGGCACTTGAGGATATAATTTGGGAAATATGCAATGAATACAGTTGGGTGCTGCCCGCACATACAGGATTATTCCATCCTCAATATCCGTATGGCGTATGGGACCAAGTTAAACCGCCCCGCGAATCAGTAGACCTATTTGCTTCTGAAACCGCTTTCTCACTCTCCGAAATTTCTGGTATGCTGATAACTGGCGGCTGCTGGCGGCATCAGGCGAGGATGTCGATTTGGCATGGATGGGCTATGTGCAGGATGTTGCTTCTGAAGTGAATAAGGGCTCTTATCTGGAACTGGATGAATTACTAGAAGCCTCTGCTCCGGGAATTTCCGAAGAATTGCCCGAATGGCTGCTGGATCTTGCCAAGTTTGATGGTAAACAATACGGTATTCCTAATTATCAAATAGCTACTGATGTTCGCTTGGGATTGCGTGTTCCAAAAGAGTTTGCTGATGCCAACTATATGGATATAGAGAAGGCAGAGGAAATATTTTATACACATGGACCGAACGCTCAGGAGACTTATGATGTCATGGATCAATATTTGGCCAAGCTAAAAGAAAACAATCAGCTGCGCAAGGGTGCCAGTACATTTTCACTTGGGTTTTCGCCAAGCAATCATGGTTCTCTCGGTTCACATTATTCGATCAGAGGAGATTTTAATGATATAAACAGCCTCTATGTTGCTGACGTATATGAGACGCCAGAGATGAAGCGGGCTTTTGATACGGCGGCGGCTTGGTTCAAGAAGGGCTATATACGAAAAGATGTGCTTAGCTTGCAAAATCCTAGAACGGATGAGGGCAAAATGGACGGCTATGTGACATGGATACACAATGTTATTCGTGATCAATCTGCGGTGGAGTCGACCAGATACGGATTTCCAATCGAGGTTATTCCTATGGAACAGGAGTATATGATTACATTACCTATTTACAACTCCATGACAGCAGTTACGAAAAAGTCGAAAAATCCGAAACGGGCGCTGGAATTTTTGGAGCTGATGCACACAGAGAAGGGGAAGGAATTGTACAATCTGCTTGTGTGGGGGATAGAAGGCAAGCATTACACCAAAATATCTGATACTCGAATTGAAACCATCGGTTATGCAGGGCAAGGAACTGCTGATTCCAATTATGGCTTGTGGAAATGGGTCATGGGCAACACCGCCAATAGCTTTGAAACACAGACCGACCCGGAAGGCTACAACGAGTTATGGCAAAGTATTAATGATCATGCGCTAGTATCACCTGTACTTGGATTTAAACCGAATAGCGAGCCAGTCAAAACAGAAATTGCACAAGTTGCGGCTGTTGTAAAAGAGTATGCGAACGGCTTGCAATCCGGTGCTTTGTCTGACCATGAGAAAATCTATAATGAATTTATGGATAAAATGAAAAAGGCAGGCTCGGAGAGAATAACAGATGAATATCAAAAGCAATTAGACGAGTATATTAAAAATATGAAGTAGAGGCAAGGCTGGAACAAGAAGAAAGAAAAGGTAGCATAGAACAAGGAGTTTAAAATAAAGCGTTAAAACAAAGACTTATCTCAAGTCTGCTAAAGGCGGTCAGGCAGCTAGAGATAAGTCTTTTTAATTTTTATTTCGCAAATGGCACAAGCAGGCTATGTTGACAAGCTGTTTGCAAATCACGCCAAATTTGATTAATCGGCTCATGCTCCATAATCGCTGACATGCCCATATATGGCAGCAGCTTTTGCCCGCATGATAATGCGATCCGCGAGGTTTGCAGACAGCAGTTACTGATATCAGCTACTTCATCTTCAGTGAATGCTCGCTGATCCAAATGATTGCTCCAGGATTGCTCGATTATTTGTTGGAAATTTAGGCTGGCATGATGAAGATCCAGCTCTGCTTGTGCAATCAGTTCAGCAACAAAGGTATAGCGGTCTACACGCCATGCCGCTTGTTTTTGAGCGGCTAACTGTTGTGCCTCCTCTAACAAATGCTTGGCAATTCCGATACTAATCGCACAGAAGGTAGCTTGAGCAAATGGCAGGAACGGATAGCTAAATAATGGCTCATTGTGACAGGCTGTCTGCTCCAGCAGGCTGAAAGTACGCTCCCTTTTCACAAATTGATTTTTCACTCTTATCGTGTGACTGTCAGTAGCCTTTAGTCCAAAGGCTTGCCAATCTTTTACGATTTCAACTTGATCAGGTGTGAAGGCAAAGGCGCATATTTCCGGTTCAGCCTCGTTTCCATTATCATTTTGTATTATACAATTAGCTGTAAAGGTTGTAGCATGCTCGGAGCCGCTGCAATAGCCCCAGCTTCCGTTGACGATATAGCCGCCATCAGTTGGAATGGCTGTACCTGTCGGCATGCCGCTGCCTGCAATAACGGCTTCAACAGGTGTGAATACATTAGCAGCTGTTTCTGGTTGCATGAAGGCAACAAAATAACCGCCTCCCGCGCCGATTGTAGTCAGCCAGCCAAAGCTCCCATCCACCCATGCTGCGTATTCAAATACCTTTAGTGCCTCTGGCAAAGATGCCATTGCCCCGCCGTAGCTTTCAGGAACAAACAGCTTGAACCAGCCACGCTCTATAATTATGCTGAGCGCCTCTGGCGCCAGCTTGCCTGTTTGCTCTGTTTGCAAAGAAGTTTCGCGGATTTGATCAATTATTTGCTGCTCCAACCTCATATGTATCTCTCCTTCTCTCTATGCTGTACTTTGAAATAGAATATCATATTGTGAGCTCAACAGAACAATCTGTCGAATATTAAAAAAGAATAAAGCTCAAAAAGTAGACAAGAGTAACGGGTTCGAGCTATAATGATAGGCGCAAAGGCCATTGCATGCAAGGTTTAATTTTATACAATTTAATAATCGCTAGGGGTGCTGGATTCGGCCGGCTGAGATTGTGTCCCACATGACACTGACCCGTTAACCTGATCTGGATAATGCCAGCGTAGGGATATGTGAGACACAACTCTGTTTCTTTTTGCTGGAGTGTTGACAACGCCCTCGGATCGTCTATGATCAGGGCGTTTTTTAAATGAATAGACAACAATAGAGATGCTACTAGGAGGAAGAGAACAGTGTTGAAATTTACAAAAAAAACGATTCTTATTTTAACAACGGTGTTAATAGTACTTACTGCATGTTCTAAAAATCAGGAGGAGTCTCCTAAGAATGGAACAAATGCAAACAATGAAAAACAGCTTACGGATGTTACACTTGTGCTAAACTGGTCGCCCAACACAAATCATACCGGGTTATATGCAGCTCGTGATCTTGGATACTATGAGGAACAAGGCTTGAACGTTGATATTATATTGCCGGGATCGAGCGGTCCGAATGCCATTGTTGGTTCGGGACAGGTTCCATTTGGCATCAGCTTCCAAGAGGGTGTAACAGATGCTCGTCTTGAAGGCGTGCCAGTCGTATCAATCGCTGCAATTATGCAACATAATACATCAGTGCTTGCTTCGCCTGTTTCCAAAAACATCAAATCGCCAAAAGACTTTGCAGGCAAAAAGTTTGGGGGGTTCGGTGCTGCTGCGGAACCTGCGATTTTGGAAGCGTTGATGAAGGCAGACGGTGGTGCAGATGCAGGCAAGGTTGATATATTGAATGTTGGTGAAGCTGACTTTTTTACTGCTGTTGAGAGAGATATTGATTTCTCGTGGATTTTCTATGGTTGGACGGGCATTGAAGCCGAGCTTCGCGGAGTAGAGCTTGACAGCATTTATTTGACGGATTACTCCAAAGACCTGGATTACTATACACCAGTAATTATTTCAAATGAGAAAACAATTAAGGAACAGCCTGAGCTAGTGAAGTCGTTTATGGCTGCAACAGCGAAAGGATACCAATACTCGATCGAAAATCCGGAAGAAGCTGCTAAAATTTTGCTGAAAGCAGTACCGGAACTTGATGAAGAGCTGGTAATCGCCAGTCAAAAATGGTTAAGCCCGCGTTATCAGGATGATGCTCCGCAATGGGGGATTCAAAAAGAAGAGGTTTGGGCGAACTACGCCAATTGGCTGAAAGAATATCAGTTGATGGACAAAGAATTCGACGCTGCAGCAGCGTTCACGAATGAGTTTTTGCCTGCTGCTGACAGCTCAAAATAGAAAAAAATCGGAATGAAAAATAAGATTAATCAGCTAGTAATAAGTTTGGAACAAAATCGGTTTAAGCTTGAATCAAAGAAGTGTAAGCCTGACGGCAATTAAAACAAGCAATGATCAAGTATAACTTGAGGGAGGTATGCAGATGCCTAATGCAGTTATGAGCTTTGAAGCGATAGCACGTACCGAGAATTCTACTCCATATATGAATCGGGCTGTAGAAATTTTACGTGAATCGGGTGTGAAATTTATTGTAGGACCGCTTGATACTTTAATGGAAGGCGAGCTTGGTGAACTGCTTGAGGTAGTTAGAAAGGTCAATGAGGAACTTGCCAAGATCGGCGGCAACACAAATATATCATCGGTAATAAAAATACATTTTGACCCTCAAGGGATATCGATTGATCAATTGACCGAAGGGTATGCATAGTTATGAACAATAAAAAAAGAACAGTTTGGTGGCCGCCCGTTGTGGCGGCTGTCCTTGTTTTATTGATTTGGCAGGCAACGACGATATGGTTTAATATTCCGAAGTGGATGCTGCCAAGCCCGCTTGAAGTTGTGAGTGAAGCACTCGATAGTCTATCGAGGCTTTGGACGTATACTGCTTCTACTATAAGAATGACTATACTTGGCTTTCTTGTTGGAACAACAGTTGGAATAACATTGGCATTTATTTTGCATTTTTTCCCTTGGGTCAGAGCTACTTTTTATCCGTTTCTGATTATGAGTCAAAACATTCCTATTATTGCGCTGGCGCCTTTACTGATGATTTGGTTTGGTTTGGGCTTGCTGCCCAAAATGATTATGATCGTAATTGTCTGCTTTTTCCCCATCACCTTATCTACCTTGAACGGTTTTGCTCAAACAGATGCCGGCATGTATAACTATATGCTTATGTCCGGAGCAACCAAAAAGCAATTGTTTTGGAAGCTGGAGCTGCCGCATGCTATGCCGTTTCTGTTCTCGGGTTTGAAAATATCAGCAACCTATAGTGTTATGTCTGCCTTTATTGCAGAGTGGCTAGGCGGGAATACAGGAATTGGCGCCTATATGATTATAGCTAAATCTGCTTTCCGCACAGATCGGGTATTTATCGGAGTATTTATTATTGTTTGCTTAAGCATGGCTTTATTTGCTTGCATTATTCTGTTGGAGAAGTGGCTGACGCGCTGGAAAAGAAACAGGTAAAGGAAACTGTGAAGTCATATATGAATCATAGGTCATACCGCTTGGACATATGTCGTGCAAGATGGCAAAAATGGCGAGAGAGCAAGGTGAATGAAGCATGACAGAAGTAAAACTGGAGCTGCAGGGCTTGTCCAAACAATATGCGGCAAAAGGAACGGTTGCTCAAATCATTGATAAGGTAAGCATTACAGCAGCTGAGGGCGAGTTCGTCTCTATTATCGGACCCTCGGGCTGCGGGAAAAGCACATTGTTCCACATTATTGGAGGAATAACCGAACCAACGACTGGCAAAGTAATCCTTGACGGAAAAGAGGTAACAGGGAATAAAGGGATGATTAGCTATATGCCTCAACAGCCGGCATTATTTCCGTGGCGAACGATTCTGGACAACGTTATTATGGGACAGGAGCTTGCCGGATTACAGAAAAAAGAAGCAAGAGAGACTGCGAAGCAGTGGCTGGCAAAGGCTGGGCTTCAAGATTATGAAAAGGCCTATCCTCACATGCTGTCCGGCGGTATGCAGCAGCGAGCTGCATTCATGAGAGCGTTATTAAGCCCAAGAGAAGTCATGTGTCTGGATGAGCCGTTTGGCGCACTTGATGCGTTGACCAGACTTGATATGCAAAGATGGCTGCTTGATATATGGGAAAGCAACAAACGCACCGTACTGTTTATTACACACAGCATCGAAGAAGCACTATTTATGTCTGACAAAATTATACTGCTGTCTCGCAAGCCAACACATGTGATCAAAGAGCTTCATGTTCCATTGCAACGCCCGCGTCAGGAAGAAGTGCTGCATGATCCAGTATTCCTCGAAATGAAACGAGATATATACAGGCTGATGAAGCAGGAGCAAGGGCAGAATTAAATAGAACACTAATTAAGTCTATGCTTGGTGAAAAGAAAAAAGGCATTCCTCTAGTTGTTTCATGAAGGGAATGCCTTCTTTTTGTTGGTTTGTAATAATAAATGGATGAAATGAAAAAATAAAGTGTTATTTTGCTGCGAAAAGGGAACCAAAGCTGCATATGAGAAGTCTAATTATTAAGAGGAGCTGGAAGTATAGGGACTCTAGCTCGATGACAAAGGAGGGGAGGGCATTTCATGGAGGATGCTTATTATCTGCATATATCTGAGCTGAGTCAAGAGGATCTGGGTAGAATTATGGAAAGATATAGTGAGGATGTATGGCAGTATGCTTATTTGATTACCAAAAAACGAGATATGGCGGATGATATTACTCAGGAGGTATTTATTAAGGTTTATCGATCGATTGATTCTTTTCGAGGAGAGTCTTCTTTAAAAACATGGTTGTTGCAAATAACAAAACATACATCTATTTCGCTAATGAAAAGAGCATACTTCAAATATCATGTGCTAACACACTCTTTTAAAAATAGCGGAGAGTCTCCTTCTGCTGAATTAATTGTTATTCAGAATGAATTCACTAATGAGATATGGGAGATGGTCATGACACTCTCCTGTAAGTACCGCGAAATTCTTACACTAAGTGTACATTACGAACTGTCGACTAGCGAAATAGCACAAATGTTGCAAGTATCAGTCAATACGGTGAAAAGCAGAATGCACAGAGCACGCAAGCAATTGCAAAAAAAGCTGAAAGGAGAGCTGGCATGGCTAGATTAGAGGATAACAAGAAGCAAGCCGAATTGGATAAGTTCTTACAAGAAAGAGTATTTATTGGCCGACAATTTGATAAGGAAAAACAAAACCTGGTATTGTTATCTATTTTAGAAGATAAAAACAAGAAGAAACAAAAAAGAAAAGTGTTTGCTTTCACTCCCTACATGTTTGCAATAATTGCTGTGGCGAGTATCGTTGTCATGGCCTGGCCATTATTGAACAAGTCTATGATGAATCAACCGGGCACAATAATGCCATCGCCAGACTCCAGTTCTGATCCTAAGCAGCACGACGAGCAAGTACTGGCTCAAACGAGAGATGGTTTATATCGTCTTATTGCATATTCAGATGGGGGGGGAGGAGACTATTATACAGAATGGAAAATTATGAGCAATGAAGAGGAGCTTTATGTTTTCAAGGGATATTTGCATAAGAAGAACGCAATGCATACTCCTAAAATGCAACTTGCTGACCTACAAAATGACGGTCAAAGGGAATTGGTCATTATTTGGGGAAATCCTCTCTCTAATGGCGTTTGGTCTGAGGAGGCGCATGTACTAAATACAAGAGATTGGACAGAACTTTCATTGCCTTCTTATGAGCTTCTATTAAAACAAAAGGTCAATTATCAATTTGTTTCCCATGAAAGATTTGATGGGATAACTGTAGAAATCAATGTTGCTAAACATGAATTGGCATTGGATAAACAGAAACCCAATAATGAACAGCTATTGTCAACGTTACAATATTCGCTTAGCTACACAATGGGGGAATCGGCAGATCGGCTTATGGTTAAGGCTGATGTCTATGTTGGAGAAGAAAATGGTTTATTTAAACTGGGTACTTTTGGTGAGCAATGGTTTAATAAAGAAGGGGGACAGCTTAGTCTTGGAGAGCCATCATTATTTGTCTTTGCCCCGGACATTGAGGGGGAGATTCCGCTTTATGCAATGGACGTTGAAGGAGAATTCATTTCGCTTTGGTCGTCAGATCAAGAAATTGATCTGGGCAGGTTGTTTGGAAAACCGATAAAAGAAACAGTAAAAAGGTTAGGTGATGATGGTCAGGATGCCGGTCCATTTACTGGAACCTATGTGAAGGAGCTTATCTATGACGGGCTGGAGATAAGGCTTTCCTCAGGCGATGGAAAGGAGTACCGAATAGTCAGCATGCGTTTATCTAGTGATAAATATGCGACATCATTGGGCATTCGTGTTGGAGATTCTGCTGAACAAGTAGAAAGAGCCTATCCGTCGATTGAACATGCTTTGGATGGAAGAGAAGCACCAGGAGATTACGCTTATGTATTTGGTCATAATATGATAGGTTTATTAATTGATATGAAGGACAATCAGGTGAGAGAGCTTTATTTTGAATATTTAATGGATTAACAGGCACGACAAGAACAGGTGAAAAATAGCTGACAGCTCATCCGGTACTGGTTTTGGACGATTTTTAGTTTTGCGACTTAATCTTAGTTAAGATCATTCATGTTCTAAGCCTCCTGCTTCTTATACACTGCATATATATCATATCAAGGAGGCAATGAGCAATGAAACTTACGACTACAGATTATCGAAAAAAGCTGCAGGGTTGCTGGCTGGGGAAAAATATAGGGGGCACATTAGGCGCGCCGTTCGAATGTTTGCGAGGTGTGTTTGACGTCAGCTTCTATACGCAAGAGTTGAAGGGGGAGCCCCTTCCGAATGATGATTTGGATTTGCAGCTTGTTTGGCTCAATGCTGCTGAAAAATATGGACGGAATGTCGATGCCCGGATATTGGGAGAATACTGGCTAACGTATATAGTGCCTAACTGGGGAGAGTATGGGGCTGGCAAAAATAATATGCGCCAAGGTATCGTACCGCCATTGTCCGGCTATGTAAATAATGTATTCAAAGACAGCAATGGAGCCTATATCCGCTCCGAAATATGGGCTTGTCTGGCACCAGGACATCCAGAAATCGCTGTGCAATATGCTTATGAAGATGCGATTGTCGACCACAGTCATGAGGGCGTATATGCGGAAGTATTCTTTGCAGCCCTGCAAAGCGCGGCATTTGTTGAAAGCGATACTTATAAACTAATAGACATCGGACTGTCCTATATTCCGCAGGAGAGCGGCGTTGCAGGAGCTATTCAATGTGTAGTGAATGCCTATCGCGAAGGTCTGACATGGCAAGAAGCGAGAGTACGTGTATTGAATGAATACCCGGGCAGCTTCGGAACATTTGGAATGAAAAAAGAGGATTTGCCTGACGACGTGCCGGTAGGTCCGATGGGCTACGATGCTCCGAGCAATGTGGGCATTACGATTATCGGGTGGCTCTATGGCGAAGGGGACTTTGGTGAAAGTATTTGTATTGCAACCAATTGCGGAGAGGACACAGACTGTACAGCTGCAACAATTGGAGCAATTATGGGGATTATTGGCGGAGTGGATAGCATTCCAACCAAGTGGAGTGAGCCGATTGGCGATTCGATAAAAACACTTTGCATTAATTTGGGCGATCAAGGTTTGCGTATCCCCAAAACGGTAACCGAGCTGACCAATCGTATTATGGAGCTTGCGCCATCCTTCCTGGGTTCTGCAATTTGCGATGTTTTAAATCCTGAGAGCGGATATGTCATCACCATGCAGGAAAAAGAACAGCTTGCCTGCCGTGATTTGCGTGTCAATTCTTTTATGGATACTAATTTTCGGGAGCAATTGTCCAGAGGACCATTCCATATCCCTTATGACTTTGTTATTTTCCACGCAGATCTGGATTACGGACGGGAGCCTTATGTTCAGCCTAGTACACCGTTTGAGATTAAATTGACTGTAGACAATCAAATCTTTATGCAACAATGGATGCATGTAAATTGGCATTTGCCAGAGGGCTGGACAATACAAGAAGGCAAGAAAACGGCCTTTTCACTGGAACAATATCATTGTAATATTGGCAAAAAAACAATCACCTACACAATTATGCCGGCGGAGCAATTAATAGATTCCAGGTATGATCTTGTACTGGAGCTAATTTCACAAGGCAGACCAACGAAAGGACTTATTCCGCTTACCTTTTTGAACGTACCTTTTCCCGATAGTGTAGAGGGCTAATTCCTTCTTTGGATTTGAATAAACGGCTAAAATAATAAGGATCGCTAAACCCGATATGCTCGGCAATGTCTTGAATATGTTGATTGCCTTCAGCGAGCAGATGCTTGGCTCTTTGTATACGCAGATCATGCACGTAAGTAACGATTGTTGTTCCGGAATATTTTTTGAAAACTTGGCATAAATATTCATACGTATGATGAAGCTTGGCTTCAAACACTTCGGCAGATAATTCTGTTGTAAATTCTTCATCGAGCAGATTTACCAGCTTGCGATATAGCAAATAAGAAGTAGACTGCTCGGCATTGTTATCGTTATTTTGTAGCCAGGCATCAGCTATTTTTCCAATCATCGAGCCTAATAACAAGGAGCATTCAAATCGGTAGTTTCCGATGGGGTGCTCCATTATTTTTAATAATTGCTCAAATAAAGATAGAAACTCGAACCGATATTTCGGCTGAAAATGAATAGGCAGCACAAGTGGATCCACCAGTTCCTCGTTATCTGCCAGAGTACGAAGATCTTGCGCGAAGGGGGCAGAGGGATGCTTGTTCTCCATAACGTTAACTTCGACAGTTCCTTTACTTTGCTTCTGATTAGAATAGGCTTGAAATTGTACCCAGTAAAAGCCGGATTGCTCATCGATCGGCTTCCAGCTGCAATGTTCCTCCCAAGGTAGCAGAAACAGCAGTTCACCACTTTCAAGAGTATACTTTGTGTCGCCTGCTTGCAGATAAACCGGACCGTTGGTTACAATTAGCAACTGAAAAAAAGGATGCTGTTTTTTTCGGGAAAGCGGCAAATTTCCAATCACTTCTCCCATCCACTTCACATCAAACACTGTTAATCGAGAAAAACTAATCGTCTTCATTGTACACCTCCAGCTTTAAAGCGACTCGCAGTCAGTATAGCAAAAACCCCCATATAAGTGGACTGTAGATTAGGGATATGAGATTTATTATTTGCTTTGTAAGCACCGTCAGAATACAAGAGATCCAAAGAGTTTCTAATTTCCATCTCTATTTTTTTATTCGAATTATATAAGACGGATTGTAGTATGAAGTGCGACACATAAAAATGACCCATGACTGATTCGCGTGTAGAATGAAGTTACCACACAACCCCTACACAGGAGAAGCAACCATGAGCTATAAGCATTTTACCATAAAAGAACGAAGCCAGCTAGAAATGTTACATCGATTGGGATGGACCGCACGAGCAATAGCACGTAAACTTAACCGTCATCACTCTAGTGTGTCCCGTGAGTTACAACGTCAAGCTGATCAAGATTCTTACGATGCTGAGAAAGCACAGGAGAGCTATATAACAAGACGGAAGCGTTGTAGCGACAGGAGTGGAGTCAATCACCTCCAGAGTAAAAGAGGAGCATGAGCTTAACAGTCATATGCAACTTATAATGGATCAACTGGCATTGTCCGATCAAGGTGCTGTTACCCAGCACTTGATTTAAAATAAAGAGCACAGCAAGTAATCTAAAGGTTGAAATTGAGTTCAACTTTTAGAGTATGGCAGCTGCATGAAGATCAGGATCATGCGTGCTGTCATAGCTGCACTTGCTGTGCTCTTCTTATGTTTAAGCTTATCTCAATGTTTTCAACGCGCCGCCCCAGGCAAGCAGTTGATCTAGCATTGCATTGACATTGGTCAGATGCAATTCAGCTGGTTTGAAAACAGAGAAGTTCTCAAAATCTGTGAATAGAGAAAGGGTCGGATGAACACGAACATCAGCGATTAGCAGTTCTCCCATAATACCGCGCAAGTGTTCAGCTGCGCGAGCTCCTCCAGTTGATCCATAGCTTACAATACCTGCTGCTTTATTGTACCAAGCCTCGCGAGCTGTATCGATTGCATTCTTCAAAGCTCCGCTAATACTGTGATTATATTCCTGCACGATAAATACAAAGCCATCGAGACTGTCCAGCTTTTGATTCCATGCCGCAATTCCTGGCTCGCTGCCATCTGTAGTCCCTAAAAACGGCAATTGATAATCTGCTATATCAACAATTTCATAATTAGCATCGTTACGTTGATCAGCAACTCCTTTGATCCACTCACCAACTTGTGGGCTAAGACGTCCCTCACGTGTACTTCCCAAAATAATACCAATATTTAGTTTTTTGTCAGTCATTTTACTTTCCTCCCTGGACTTTTCTACAATTGTAGGGTTACGATGAAGCTATTAACCAAATAAACAAAGCTATCTTCTGACCCTGTTGTGAAAGCTTATTGCTCGGATACATACTTAATTAAATAGTTTTTTCAAATTATGCAACTTTATACTTGTAACTATGAAATTACTATAACTAAGTATGCTAAACACTAAAAGTTAGTGATACTAGTATCATAATTGTTATCGGTATTTATGAATAGTAGGAACTTAAAAGTAACTAAGTATACAAAAGGAAACTGTGACATAAGAAAGGAGAGACAAAAAATGAATAAACCATTGACGAAAGAAATAAATACAAAGCGACTGTCGTTGAGAAAAATGGCGGAAGCAGATGCTGCCAGCTTGTTGAAAGTCTGGTCTGATCCTGAAGTAACCCGGTTTATGGATATGGATAGTTTTCAAGAAGAAGCTCAGGCAAAAGAAATGATTACACTTCTTACCCAGTTAAGTGAAGAAAACAAAGCTATTCGATATTCCATTATTAAAGTAGGAGAATCACATGAAATAATAGGTTCCTGCGGTTATAACTTTATTGATTTTGACAATGAAAAGGCAGAGATAGGCTACGATATAGGCAGGGTTTTCTGGGGAAAGGGATATGCAACAGAGGCGGTTAGTGCTTTGGTAGAGCATGCATTTACCCATTTAAAATTGAATCGGATAGAAGCAAAGGTTGATCCGGATAACGTTAACTCCAAAAAGGTGCTGGAGAAGCTGAACTTTACGTTGGAAGGAACATTGCGACAGTATGAGCGAGTAAATGATGGATTTAGAGATGTATCTATATATTCGAAGTTAAGCTCGGATAAGTGACTAGTTAGCTCATAATGTTGACTGACAGATTTCAGTATTATAATATTAGTGAACTACTACATAAGGGAAATCAGGAGGATAAGTAAATGATCGAGGAAGAGTGGGGTGGATCGATTTATTCATTTGAATCGGGGGTTCCTTCCAATTTTAGAACGACTTCAGGTTCAAGTCTATCGATTTGCTCAACTAGAAGCAGGGATGGGAAGTATTCTTTGCAATGGAGTTATAGTCCAGGCGCGCGATTAACGATAGATGGTCCGATTGGCTTTCATCCATTTGTACCAAATCCGAGCAACCAAGCGATTGCCACTTTTGGACTATGGGTATATTCCGAGCAGAAATCTGATCAAAAACTTCATTTTATATTTGGGAGAGATGAACGAGAGGATTGCTGCTTTGAGTACGGACTGAACTATACGGGTTGGCGTTCCGGCAGGGTAGCCTATGAACGGGATATGATCGGTCACCCGCGGGCAGATATGAAAACGATTACTATTGTGGCGCCTGCAGATGGAGATGGCGTTTTGTTGTTTGATCAGATTATTACATCAACTCCTGTCGATCCTCGTCATCATACAAGAGACCGGCAAGTGCCATTTGTTAATATGCAGGCTGATGAGGCTGCCAATAGTCATTGGCTGGGATTGCTTCGTATGGATGAGACTTTGCAGCAATGGAGAGAAAAGCCTGAACAAAGTTTGCATCAACAACATATAGAAGCTGAAAGCGCTTCATTTAATTTGGTTAAAAAGCGCTGGGATGACTATTTACTTCAATTGTACAGTGAGAAGCAAAGAACTATAGAAGAACAGGAACAATATTACTTGCAGTTGTTGTATCAAAAGGATGAGAGCTGCACAAGACCGCGAACGATTGATTATGTTCATATTAATGACTTTTATCCATTGTCTCGTACCAAGCAATTGCTGGAGCTTACTCATGCCGCAGATTTACGGGAAGTATGCGATCGTCTGCTGGAAACTGCGATCAGCTATCGCCGCTCAAGCGTGTATGAGGAGAGAGGCAAGCTGCATCGCTGGTTTATAGATACAGCTCGACATCTTGATGAACAGGGCTGGGCATGGGGCAGCAGTCAAGGTACGGTTCACCATCTTGGCTACAATATGATACATCTGTATCCTGCTTATTTTCTAATGCGTGAGGTTTTGCAGGAGGAAGGGCTGCTGGAGCAGTCGCGCAACACTCTGGAATGGTACAGCGGACTAGGGAGAATGGCTTACCCTGATGATGAGATAGAGGGTAATGCAGATATATTCAATACAACTTTGGCGGGGATGCTTTGCTCGATCCTGCTCACTTCCAATGAGCAACTGGGGATAGCCTCCTTAAAAAAATTACAACGTTGGTTAGAGCTTTCCATTGCTCCTTCTCGTGGTTTGATGGCGTTATTCAAACCTGACGGAGCGGGATATCATCATGTTAATCATTATCCTGCTTATTTGATCGGATGCCTGGAAGGGCTAACCCCTGTGATTCGGATATTGAGCCGGACAACATTCGCCGTATCTGAGTCAGCTCATCAGATGGTTCGTCATGTTCTGCTTGCGTTGCGATTTTACAGCAATAAAACTGAATGGTTAATCGGTTTGTCCAGCCGTCATCCGACCGGGAAATGGGCACTTAATCCAGAATTATATTATGAGATGGCTTTGGCAGGTTCTCCTGATGGTCAACGTGAGATTGATGAAATGATGGGGGCGGCGTATTTGCGGTTGCTGCCAAGCGAAGCAAGCAGCGAAAGGACTGCCAAATTGCATGCAGCAGGGATAAGTGCAGAGCCAGCACCAAATGGCCACTGGACAATGAATTATGCATGCGCGGCCTTTCATCGCCGGGAAGAATGGCTTGTTGGTGTACGCGGATTCAGCCGATATATCTGGGGCAATGAAACTTACGTGAATTGTAATCTGTATGGCAGATATATCGCTTACGGACATTTGGAAATTATGGGTTCGGGGGAACCGATAAATCATGCGGATAGCGGTTATATACCTGAAGGCTGGGATTGGAATCATTGGCCGGGTACAACAACGATTCATATGCCGTTTGATCAGTTGCGGTCCGATGTGCGAAATGTAGATCGTTTTAGCGGATACGAAGAAATGTTAATTTCCGATGAAACTTTTGCAGGCGGGCTTTCTATAGATGGCAAAGATGGCATGTTTGCAATGAAGCTGCATGAGCATGGCAAATATAATGGCAGTCACCGTGCCCGCAAATCCTATTATTTCTTCTCCAATAAAATTATTGCACTCGGTTCAGATATTGAGAATGATGATACTGCACATGAAACGGATACAACTTTGTTCCAGCAACATATGGCGGCGGGCAAAGAGAATATTACATTGAGCAGTGATGGTGTTTTGGAGAAATTCCCGCTGCTTGCTACGAATAAGATCGATAAAGCGGTTTGGCTGCTGGATACACGCGGCAATGGCTATTATGTTCCTGCTGGACAACAATTAACAATTGCAAGGCATCAGCAAACCTCTCGACATCAGAAGGATGATTCAGAGACAGTAGGGAAATTCGCCTCTGCTTGGCTATCCCATGGAAAAGCTCCTAAAGCTGAGGAATATGAGTATGCGATCATGGTGCGGTCGAATGAGGCCGAAATGATTGAGTTTACAAAGGCACAACAGCAGCCTGCTATGGCAGCGTATGTAGTTATCCGAAAAGATCATGGCGCGCATATTGTATGGGAGAAGGAAAGCCAAACGATGGCGTACAGCTGTTTTGAAGCGGGTGACATATGGAGCGACTCTGATGAGAGTAATCATTATGCTGGTGTGTTGCAAACGGTAGATACACCTTGTATGGCGATGATGCGAGAAGCTGAGTCGGGGCAGCTGCGAATAAGTGTTGTTGACCCGGATTTGAGATTATATGAAGGTATAGAGCAAGATCAATTGGATGAGCATGGACAGCAGCGCGAAGTTAGTTTGTATTCACGGGAGTGGGTGCAAGCTGAAGGGGCAGCACATATGGTAACTATGCAAATAAAGGGATGCTGGCAGTTGGCACAGGATGATGCTCGAGTACAAATGAAGAAGCGGGATGCTCAACATACTCAGTTTACAGTTCGTTGTCAGCATGCTCAGCCGGTGCAATTTATACTGACTCCTTGTATGGAGTAGTTTGGTTGCAGCATCCAGATTGACAGCATGATGAAATTTCCGGGAGGTAGTCTGAATGGGAGTTAAACGATGGCGGCGTATATTTACTTCTATGCTGAGCAAGTATATTGTGTCTTACGTCATTGTGCTGATCGTCCCATTGCTCGTGCTGGGTTATGTTGGATATGTACAGCTAAAAGAAACAATTGGCGATCAAGTACGTGATAATCAACAAAAGCTTTTATATGAAATAAAAGAAGATGTTGATCAGAAGTGGACGCAAATGCATATTATAGCCAGTCGTCTAGGGACGCATCCGTTGCTTACACCATATGCCATTTCTAATTATTTTCATGCTTCCTATGGAATGAACCCATTTGTTGATCATGTACTATCCAGTCCATATTTGCAGGAAATCGTCTACTATTTGCAAGGAGATTCCTATCTGTATGCTTCAGAGAGCACGTATCCAATTTCGCTATTTACAAAAGATGTTTATCGTTATGCGGACTTGAATGAACAACAGTTGAAGCAACAATTGGATGAAATTACGAAGCCTGTTATTCGTCCGGCTGAAGAGGTTACATTGTCAAATGGGACCAAAGAGCGCTTAATTACTTATATTGTACCGATTCCTTATGGGAGCGCTAAGCCTCATGGAGCTGTAATGTTTTTAATAAAGGAAGCTAATTTAATAGAGTACAATCGCTATATGACTGGATACGATCGAGGCGGTTTGCTAGTGGTCGATCCAGAGAAACGAATGATTGCCAGTCATGCTGAGGAAGGCATCTCCATTGAGAACACACTAACACAGTTGCCGGATAGCGCCTATGAGGGAGTGTTCTCGACGGGCAAAATCAATGGTGAAGAGTATTATCAAGCAGTGATGGAGTCTACTTCCAGCGGCTGGAGCTATATGATGTTTAACCCGGTGAAGGATGAGATCGGTCCGATGACCTCGGCGGTTGAACAGTGGTTTCGCAAGATGCTGATGATTTTAGTGTTAGGCGGCGCGCTCATATTTGCAGCTCTTTATTATAATTATTCACCAATTCATAGGCTCGTTCGACTAGCTAGCAATTATCTGGGAAAAGCCGAAGAAAAAATCCATGATTTAGATTTAGTACGAACATTTATGGATCGCACGGTTGAGACGAATCGTCAGCTTGACGAGCGGATAAAACGGCATCAAGTGATGATTAAGCAACATATGCTGCTTGAGCTTCTTAAAGGAGATATAGAAAGCCTGGAAGAATGGAATACGCAAGTAGAAGAGATGGGTATTCCATTCTCCAGCGATAGTCTCTGTGTGCTTGCTGTAGAATTTGGCGGGCAAAACACTGGATTGAAGCAGCAATTGCAAAGCAAGATTGAGGAGCGAATGATTGACGGTATGCAAGGTTATTGCCGGGATACGTTAGATGGCAGACAATTGATCGTTATAGTGGCCGTAGATGAAGATAAGGTTCGGTTTGCAGATTGGCTAAAGCAGCTGCATGATCATTTGCAAAGTGAACTTTCTGGACAGCTAGTCATTGGAGTCGGCAAAACGTATGAAGGATTACAGCATGCGGGCAGGTCTTGGATTGAGGCTTCAACAGCTGTAGATTACAAGCTAATCAGAGGAAGTAACAAAGTGATCTACTTTGCTGAGCTTGGGCTAGAGGAGACAGCTTCATACCATTATCCGAAGCAAGAGCTTGAACATTTGAAGCTGCAAATCAAGCAAGGACAGACGGAGCAGGTATCGAAGACAATTAATAGAATCACTCAGGTCATTAGCCAGAATCGGACAACACTCGTTGTAGCGAGATGTTTTTGCTATGACTTCATCTCTGCAATTAAAAACACAGTGCATGAGCTGACGCTGGAACATCCTGAGCTGCATATTGAATTTCCCGACATATGGACGTTGATGGATTTTACTACAGTGGAAGAGCTTTCGACCTTATTAATCGATGCTTGTATCAATTTGACCAATACGATTGGGCAATCGATCACAAATGAAAAAGACCAAATGATCCATGAGATTACAGAGTATGTGAAAAACCATTGTACAAAGTATGATTTCTCCATTCAGCAAATGGCGGATGGGCTTCATGTATCCACGTCTTATTTGAGCAGGTATTATAAAGAAAAAACGGGGAGTACCTTAAGTGAGCTTGTTAATCAGATACGTATCGAGGAGGCAAAAAAGCTGTTAACCGAAAAAGATGATCCTGTAAAAGACATCATATTGCAAATCGGTTATGCAGATCCTTCAAGTTTTACGCGCAAGTTTAAAGCAGCAGTCGGTATGACACCAGGAGAATTTCGCAAACTGCACGGAAAGCTTTATGGTTAACAACTTACTGGTTCAGATTTGACATAGTGAAATGTCAAAAACAGCATAGAGTCTAGCATAAAGCGGCAGTTAAATCCCATAGACGAGTACAGGTTCAGATGTTGCATAGTCGAACCTTAACTCGCTTATGGGATTTTTTTTTGCGGGCAAGTATGCTGAAAATATGAAAAACGCGGAGGTGACAACATTGCAAATTGATAACGCTATCAACCAAACAGAAGAATTGAAACCCAAACAGGAAGCGAGGATAAAATTGAAATCAAAAATGAAAAGGGTATTATCATCCTACCAATTATATTTATTGTTGCTTCCGACAATAGTATACTTTATCGTATTTCACTATATTCCTATCTACGGAGCACAGATCGCCTTTAAAAACTTTATTGCTATTAAAGGAATTGGGGGCAGTGAATGGATCGGATTTGATCACTTTGAACGATTCTTTCAATCCTATCAATTTTGGACGGTGTTGAAAAACACACTTGGCATTAGTGTGTATGAATTGTTAATAGCTTTCCCAGCGCCGATCATACTGGCATTACTACTCAACTCTTTGACAAGCGAGCGTTTTAAACGATTCGTGCAAACGGTTACATATGCACCTCACTTTATATCTGTTGTTGTTATTGTCGGGATGCTTGGTATATTCCTATCCCCGAATAACGGAATTATTAATGAGGTAGTAAAAGCATTTGGTTTCGACCCGATATTTTTTATGGGCAGCTCGGGATGGTTCAAAACTATCTTTGTATTTTCAGGCATATGGCAAAATATCGGGTGGTCTACCATTATTTATTTGGCAGCGCTTACCTCAATTAATCCAAGTTTGCATGAAGCGGCAGTTGTTGATGGTGCAAGCAAATTACAACGTATTATTTATATTGACTTCCCGTCCATTTTACCGACGATCGTTATTTTGCTTATATTGAATGTTGGCAATTTTATGGCCATCGGCTTTGAAAAGGTCTATTTGATGCAAAACTCACTAAACGTAGATTCTTCCGAAGTTATTCAAACGTATGTGTATAAAGTGGGCTTGTTGAATGCGGAATACGGCTACTCGACAGCGATTGGATTGTTTAATTCGGTCATCAATTTTGTATTACTTATATCTGTCAATTGGATTGCCAAGCGACTGAAGCAAAATAGTTTGTGGTAGGAAGTCAAAATGGAAAGTGGTGAATGAGATGAACAATTTAAGCAACAGTCGCCCGGATAAAATATTCGATGTCATCAATTATATCGTGCTAGGTTTTCTTTCTTTAGCGGTTATTTATCCGCTCTACTACGTCCTTATCTCTTCTTTCAGTGAGCCCAATATTGCTAGCGGCAGCATACTAATGTTTCCCAAGGAATTTACGTTAGAAGGCTATTCGAGAATTTTTGCTGATGCTTCGATATGGATGGGGTACCGCAACACATTATTTTATACAGTGCTGGGAACATCGATTAATGTGTTGTTAACTATAACGGCAGGTTATGCGCTGTCTCGCCGGGATCTGTATGGACGTAATGGATTTATGTTTATTATCGTATTTACAATGTTTTTCGGCGGTGGATTGATTCCAACGTATTTGCTTGTCAAAGACCTTGGTATGGTGAATACGATTTGGGCAATGGTAGTTCCTAATGCAGCATCTGCTTACTACCTCATTATTACCCGTACCTTTTTCCAGACGACTATTCCTAATGAAGTGCTGGAATCAGCACAGATTGACGGAACTTCAGATATCCGATTTTTTCTGCAAATCGCACTGCCATTGTCATTACCAATTGTAGCAGTTATGACGTTATTCTATACGGTAAATCATTGGAATTCTTACTTTAACGCACTGATTTATTTGAAGGATCATAGTATTCAGCCATTGCAGATCATCTTGCGCAATATTTTGATCAGTAATGATATTTCGGATATGTTTGTCGAGGAAGTGCATGACTTGGCAGAGCAGCGTCGTTTGTTGGAACTGATGAAATTCGGAGTTATTATTGTATCCAGCTTGCCAGTGCTAGTGTTGTATCCATTTTTGCAGAAGTATTTTGTTAAAGGTGTTATGATTGGTTCTCTAAAGGAATAAATGCGAACCTTTTCATAAATAAACAACAGAAGGGGAAAGTGTAGATGAAAAAAACAAAATCAGCAAAAAAATTCCAATTGGTCATTATTGGCCTAATGATTATGTCGCTAGTGCTTGCTGCTTGCGGTGGCAAGGAACCAAAACAGGACACATCAAGTAAGCCAAGCAGTGACGCAGGGAAATCAGACAGCAATTTCAATAAAGAAGGATTTCCAATTGTAAATGAGAAGATTAAGCTGAATTTTGCTGCGTTCCAGACAACTTCGGGCAAACACTTTAATGATTTTGAGTTTTTTAAGATGGCAGAAGAGGCGACCAATATTGAAATCGATTGGGATTTGAATCCAGGCGGCAGCTCGTGGCAGGAAAAGAAAAACTTATTGTTTGCCAGCAGCCAGCTTCCAGAAGCATTTTATGGTCACGGTATTTTGGATGAGGTTAATGATGTTGTGAAGTACGGTGCACAAGGCGTTTTGATCCCTCTAGAAGATTTGATTGAAGATTATGCACCAAATTTGAAAGCGCTGTTAGATGAAAGACCAGAGGTTAGAAAAGCATTAACATCTCCAGATGGTCATATCTATTCGTTGCCGACGATGAACGATACGTATGCTGTATCCAAGCCTGCTTTGTTTATTAATAAAAAATGGCTTGATGATTTGGGGCTGCCTGTACCTAAAACAACGGAAGAGTTTTATGAGGCGCTAAAAGCATTTAAAACGAAAGATCCAAATAAAAACAATACAGCGGATGAGATTCCATTCACTTTCCAATCCAGCAACTGGAATAATGACCTGGCTTCATTCTTTGGTTCTTTTGGTATGCTGGATCGTCGAGATCACATTGTTGTTGAAAATAATGAAGTTGTTTTTACAGCTGTTCAGCCGCAATACAAGGAAGCCATTCAATTCTTTAGCAAGCTGTTCGCAGAAGGATTGGCAGATCCAGAGAGCTTCACACAAGACGCTAACTTGTTAACTGCAAAGATTAGCCAGAACGATATTATTGGTGCATTCGTAGCTTGGAACTATAACAGTGTTGGTTTGCCAGAAGACAATAATTTTATTCCGCTGGAGCCGCTTGCAGGCCCGAACGGAGATCAAATGTGGGCAGGTTTTGAGCCAGGCATTTTATTTAAAGGTTCTTTTGCCATTACCAATGTCAATAAAAACCCGGAAGCAACGATTCGCTGGATCGACTATATGTTTGATCCGCTAGTAAGTATTCAAGTTATTCATGGCACAATTGGCACTAACCTGCTTGAGCAAGAGGATGGTACATTCAAAGTTGCGCCAACGCCGGAAGGGATGACGTCTGCAGAATTTAGAGAGGCGCCGGAAACTTCGAGAACAGTATATGTTCAATCGAAAGAAATGCAAGATCGTATTATTAACGAGAATGTGATGAAAATGCCTAAAAATGAGCTGGACGATTTATATGCACCTTACCTGGTTTACAATGAACTGCCAAAGGTATACATGACAGTAGAAGAAAATAGTGAATTGGCACGTTATAAAACAGATATTAGCACTTATGTCGATAAGATGTATGCACAATGGATGATTAATGGCGGGATTGAAAAAGAGTGGGATGGTTACATCGATCAAGTAAATAAAATGGGGCTTGAGCGTATGTTGGCGATCTATCAACAGGCCTATGATCGTTTCAACAACTAGTGAATAATGCATTCCCCCGGCATCTCGATGATGCAGGGGGAATTGCAGTTGTATCGATAAAATTAAAGCTGCAGCGGAGGAGCCTTTCATATGAGAAAACCTAATTTACTATATGTGTTTGCAGACCAGTGGCGCAGGCAAGCGATAGGCAGTGCCAAAGCAGATCCTGTAATGACTCCTGTTATGGACAAATTTGCAGAAGAGAGTGTGCAGTTCAGTAATGCGGTCAGTTGTACACCGTTATGTTCGCCGCACCGCGCTGCACTATTAACGGGTCGATATGCCTTAACAACAGGTGTATATACGAACTGTAAACTGGGGCTGGATATTATGCTCTCGCCAGACGAGCAAGGAATTGCGAAGGTGATGAAGCAGGGCGGCTATGCGACAGGCTATATTGGCAAGTGGCATCTGGATTTGCCGGAACAGCAAGTAACAGAAAATCCAGCTTCGGGTGCCAGGCATTGGGATGCTTACACGCCTCCAGGTCCGAAACGGCAAGGTTTTGATCAATGGTATTCTTATGGCGCTTACGATGTGCATCTTGCTCCGCATTACTGGCAGGACTCGGAGAAGATGATTGAGATTGAGCAATGGTCGCCAGAGCATGAGACGGATAAAGCGTTAACGTTTTTGGAACAGCATGGCAGCGCAGACGAGGAGCAGCCGTTTGCTTTATTTGTATCATGGAATCCACCACATAGCCCCTTTGACCAAGTGCCGGAAAACTATAAGCAAATGTATGCCGATGTAGAGCTGATTGAACGACCAAATGTCATGGCTAATGATCCGCTGCTGGTACATACGGGCGAGGAGGTTGCTGGCGGCAAGGAGCAGCTCGAAGAGTATACACGCAATTATTTTGCAGCCATTAGCGGGTTGGATGAACAGTTTGGAAGATTACTTGATCGGTTAAAATCACTAGGACTATATGAGAATACAATTGTGGTGCTTACATCCGACCACGGGGAGCTGCTTGGCTCACATGGTTTGATGGCGAAACATTCCTGGCATGAGGAGTCGGTAGGAGTCCCGTTTATGCTCCGTCTGCCGCAGTCGGTGAAGCCACGGGTTACAGATATGCCGCTTAATACGGTAGATATTATGCCGACTTTGCTAGGGCTATGCGGATTAGCGATACCAGAAGCTGTACAGGGAGAAGACTTGTCAAGAGTGCTCGTTGGGGACACAGAGATAAAGAATGATCGCAGTGTATATTTGAGTGCATTCCCCGGAAGGATGGAAGCGGTCGAAGCATTTCGTTCAGCAGGGCTGGATAACCGTCACTTTGGTTGGCGCGCTGTAAGAAGCAAACGTTATATGTATGTTGTCCATCGTGGCTATTCTCCGAAAGAGCAGCGACAAAAACTATTATATGATTTGGAAAAAGACCCTTATCAGTTAAATCCAATTTATTTGCAAGAAGCAAAAGAACATGCGATTGCAGCACAAATGGAAGTGGAACTGCTAGCATTTCTGGAGCAGACGAACGATCAGTTTAAGGCAAACTAAACTAACGCAGACGAAGAAAGGAGCTGATGAAACAAGTGCTAAAGCAGACGGCGATGACGATGCAGATGGAGAAAAAAAGTAGACAAGAGAATGAACAGCAAACTAGTGAACGTCCTAATATTGTATTTATATTGTCAGATGATCAAGGTGCCTGGGCGATGGGATGTGCGGGAAATAAAGAAATCCTTACACCCAATCTGGATTTGTTGGCAGAGACCGGAACGCGCTGTGACAACTTTTTTTGTGTATCGCCGGTTTGTTCGCCGGCTAGAGCGTCATTAATGACTGGACAGATACCATCTCAGCATGGTGTACATGACTGGATTAAGGATCCCGAGAAGGATCGGAATAAGATTCGTTATATTGAAAATGAGACTACTTACGCAGCTCTGCTTGCCGAGCAAGGCTATGTGTGCGGCTTGAGCGGCAAATGGCATATTGATGATAATGCTTTGCCTGCCAAGGGCTTCACTCACTGGTTTGCGCATCAAAGCGGGGGCGGTCCTTACTATGGTGCATCGATGTTTAGAGAGGGTCAGTTGTATGAGGAGGAACGTTATATTACAGATGTGATTACAGACGATGCATTGTTATTTATGGATCGGTATGGTTCATCAGACAATGAGCAGCCTTTTTATCTAAGCGTTCATTATACAGCTCCTCATAGTCCATGGATTAATAATCATCCACTACGCTTTACGCAGATGTATGAGGATTGCAGTTTTGCGAGTTGTCCGCAAGAGGAGAAGCATCCGTGGGCAATACCGAATCCACCTTGGGGTAATGATGTTCAAGCTAATCTGAAAGGATATTATGCATCGATTACAGCGATGGATGAGCAGATCGGCAGGCTGCTGCAAAAGCTGGATCAGCTTGGTATAAGGGAGAACACTTTGGTTTGTTTTATGAGTGATAATGGATTTAGCTGTGGGCAGCACGGGTTTTGGGGAAAAGGCAACGGTACCTACCCGCAAAATATGTATGATTCTTCGGTGAAGGTTCCAGCGATATTCAGCTTGCCGGGAAAAATCCCGCAAGGACAAGTGACGGATGAGATGCTGAGCGGATATGACCTGTTGCCTACATTGCTTGAATTTGCGGGGATTGATATGACCAATCTTGCTCATTATGAAGAGTTGCCTGGCAAGAGCTTTTGCAAGCTGCTGAAAGGTGACGAGAGTGAATCGGCTAAGGAGAGGGGACATGTGGTCATATTCGATGAATATGGTCCGGTACGTATGGTGCGCAGTAAAGAATGGAAGTACGTCCACCGCTATCCATACGGTCCCCATGAGTTGTATCATCTAGCAGCTGATCCACAAGAGAAATACAATTTAATCGATAATTTAAAATACGAAGATCAACGGCAACACTTGAAAAATCATTTGGAGCAATGGTTTTGCCAATATGTTGATCCGACCATAGATGGTGTGCGAGAGCCAGTCACTGGAGCAGGACAAGTAGGGCTCGCCGGGCTTAGAAGTGAAGGAAGAAAGGCTTTCGACTAATGAAAGAGAGCAAGAGGAGAACAGGAGAACAGGAGGAGTAAAATTTGACAGTACAAGAGAAACGGCTTATCTATGACAATAAGTTAACATCTAAGCAGGATATAGAAGGTTTTATATTGGAGGGGCAAGCATCTATAACGTTTCCTCAAGGACGAATGCGAATGGAAAATAAACTCGATCCTGCTTTGGGACAGGAGGCGAACTATGTGTTCTGGTGCCCTGTACAATTCCCGGATCATATTCAAGTGGAATGGGATTTTTATCCCATTCAGGAGCCAGGCTTAAGCATGATATTTTTTGCTGCTTCTGGAAGAAATCAATTGGATCTATTCGATTCTTCATTGCAGCTGCGTGCAGGAGTGTATGGTGACTATATTCGAAGCGATATTAACACGCTCCATCTATCCTATTTCCGTAGAAGATATCCGGAGGAACGAGCATTTCACACTTGTAATTTGCGCAAAAGTCACGGATTTCATCTTGTTGCTCAAGGAGGAGATCCCATTCCAAATGTGGAAGACTGCCAGTCCCCCTATCATATGACATTGGTGAAAAAGGGGAGGCAAATTCAGTTCTTCATTAACGAATTGCTAGTATTGGAGTGGGAGGATGACGGTATATCCTATGGAGATGTGCTGGGAAGCGGGAAAATAGGATTCAGACAAATGGCTCCGCTAATCGCGGAATATGCTAATTTTAAAGTCTTTCAATTAGAGGAATAGAATGATATCAAATACTGAGCCAGCCCTATAATAAGGCTGGCTTTTTTGATCATAGCCACTTCACAATTGTGTACGTATGGCGGGAGGATATAAGGTACAGAATTGCAGGGAAATGGTATAATATAGCATGAATGAATACCGAAGGGAAGTTTTCCATTGAATGCGAAGTTGTTGAATAAATTAGAGGCGTGGCATAAAGTAGAGTTTTTGACGCCCTATTCACTCCAGTGGGATAAAGATGAGGACTATTTAATTCAAGCTGATAGACATATCCCATGGCTGGAGCATGATAAATATCGTTTGTTTGAGACAGACACCCATACCTATCGATTTACTTTGTACTTAGGCGTAATGGACACAGAAATTGTGATGCAATCTGTTCGAAAATATCTGCATGATCTGGAACAGCCTATAGAGGATGTCAATTACAAAACGAGTACAGCTATTGCCGAAATATCGCTGGATTATAAAGGTGTCTACATACCCGATAGTTTCAAATTATCGACACTGCCCTTTGCTTTGGGCAAGCTGGAAAAAGGGGAGTTTTATTCACAATGGTTTCAAGAGTTTAGTAAGCTTCATGTATATTTGAATCAAATGATTGACCGTGAACTTAAAGAAGTTGTCGCTATGGAGCGGCTGCAATTTATTGAAAAAGAGATCAGTGATTTTACAGGCTGGTCGACAAAATATAGTCAATTTGTTGCCAAGTGCAGAAAAATTCTAAAGCCTAAACTAACAGATAAAGAACAAGCCTATGTAGCGAAAGACCCGGGCATACTTAATAGCTTTTATATGAAGGACATAGAGTTAGTGCGAGGCAGTCTATCTTCGAATAGTCAGGCTGGTCGTGGGTTAATGCAATATTTGAGCGGCGAGGAGCTGCCGATCGAGGATCGTCAAGATATTCATCGCGACAAGAAAGCTTTATTTGAGCTTTTATCTCCACAATATTTGCCGCTTGGCAAATGGCCGGGAAATCCAGACTTTTCGCTTAATCTGATGCAGCAAGCTGCTGTGAACAAGATATTCCAGCAATTAAATCAGAATACAAAAGGCAGCTTTTCTGTCAATGGACCTCCAGGAACAGGGAAAACGACGCTTTTAAGAGATGTTATAGCGGAAATAATGGTGCAGAGGGCTGACAGACTTGTTTGCTACGATGATCCGAAAACAGCTTTTATATCACTTAAGGATGAACGTGGAGAAGCAAAAAAAATACAAAACTCGTGGGTAAATACACTCTCCCCTGAATTATGCGGGTTTGGTATTGTGGTTGCTTCCTCTAACAATGGTGCAGTCGAAAATATTTCAAAGGAATTACCTGATAAAACCGCAGTAGATCAATCCTTTTGGAGGCTGGATGGGGCAGGTTATTTTAAAGAGGTTGCCGAACGAATTCATGGTTCCGAATCTTGGGGGCTTATTTCTGCTGTTCTGGGCAATAGCAGCAATCGCTTTGAATTTAGTACGAAATTTATGGATCGTGAAGCATCGCCTAATAAGCTAGGCAAATCTTATTTTCAAATTCACGATGAATGCAAGGCTATCCCGGTTCAGGAACATATGGACAACTGGAAGAAGGCACGTCAACAATTCAGAGAGGCGAAAGCAAAGGTTGTTCTTTTAAAACAGCAAGCACTGGAATTGTACGAACTATGTGCAAGAAGCAGCAGAATAGATTCTGAGATAGTATTTGTGAGAAACGGCATAAAGCAGTCAGAAGAGGAAGCGACTACATTAACTTTACAAAGTGAAGCCGAGAAGCAGCAACTTCTTATATTAGAAGATTTGGTTGCTGACTTAAAAGAGTCTTTAACTTATCATAACAAGCAAAAAATAGGTTTTTGGGCGAGATTGTTGCGATTACAGCCCTATCGTGAGCATATTTCACGAGCTAACCAGATGAATAAAGAAATCTCCGAGCATATCCAGAATCTCACTCAAAAGAAAAGCAATTTGAGAATTCTGGAAGCTAAAGTCATGCAGATAAAGAATGAAACTGAACAGATAATAGTTAAGCTGGCTCAACTGGAAAAGGAAAGAATTGCTGTTGAAGCAAATATCGAAACTAAAGTACAGGAAAAGCCGTGCGCTATAGTGAAACTAAAAGATTTAATTGAAGGAGATTACAACGATATTCAGAAGCGCTCTCCATTTATAACCCGGGAGTTGTCCGAAGCGCGAAGCGAGCTTTTTTTAAGCGCCATGCATGTGCATGAATGCTTTATAAAGGCATCTGTGTCCAAGATTATTGGAAATATTATATGGTTTAGTAAGCTGAATTCCCTGGATACTTTTGCAGAAAAGGAAGTATTTAAAGCAGTTTGGGATGTATTCAGTTTAATCGTTCCTGTTGTATCCACTTCGTTTGCTTCTATTGCAAGTATGTTTAAAGGAATGGGGATGGAAAGCTTGGGCTGGCTTATAGTGGACGAAGCTGGACAAGCTGTGCCGCAAGCTGCAGTAGGAGCTGTATGGAGAGCTAATCGTACGGTCGTAGTTGGAGATCCGATTCAAATTGAACCTGTAGTTACTTTACCAAAGTCACTATTCGTTGATCTTAGAAAATATTATGATGTGAGCGCCAACTATTTATCTGATAAAAGCTCAGTCCAAACTTTAATGGATCTTGCAAATCCGTATGGCACTTTTCTTCAAAACAGTTGGATTGGTTCCCCGTTATGGGTACATCGAAGATGCATTAACCCGATGTTTATAATATGCAATAAAATTGCTTATGATGGAAATATGGTGCTTGCTGCCGATAATCCAGAAGAAAAAAGGACGGTACTTAGCGAAAAGGAAAAGCATTTGGTTCAGTTTTTAACTGAGATGGGACCAAATGCCTGGTATGATGTTGAAGGAGAAACCAGCGTTCGGCAGTATGTCCCTGCCCAAGGAGAAGCGACGATAGCATTAGTAGAAAAAGCATTCCGTTGTTCAGGCGGGAAGGTGCCGAGTCTCTTTATTATTACACCATTTACTGCTGTGAAAGAGGAAATAAAGCAATTGCTAACCCAAAATTATGAGCGAATGACTACTGGATTAGTCTCAAAGAGTGATTTCAATAGATGGATTAATGAATCAGTCGGTACTGTTCATACTTTTCAAGGTAAGGAAGCTGCAGCAGTTATTTTCTGTCTTGGAGTTGATGCCAAAAGCGAGGGATCAGCTACATGGGCAACAGGCGCACCTAACTTGATCAATGTTGCGGTATCCCGTGCGAAATACCGTTTCTATGTTGTAGGCGACAGCAAGATATGGGGCGATTTAAATTATATGAAAGTGGTTCGGGAAGAACTAGGCTTGCGGAAGCTTGCAAGTGTTTAATGCCGGGGGCCTAGTTGTCAGCATAAAAGAAATTAACAATAAGTTTGAGAAGACCAGAGCCCAATCTGGTCTTTTTTTGTGTCAGCGCGCCTAGAGGACGCTTTATCTATTATTTTATATTACTGTCCTATTGTTAAACGTTATTATACCCAAAAAACGATAATTCGGAACCTGTCTTATATGTATTGAATATAGTAAGGCTACAGTGAAAAATGTTATTCATAGTTTAATAGAATAATTTTAATAGAAAAATATAAAATTCAACATTTATAACTGTATTTCATACTGTTACAGTATCAAGCGAGGGGGATCGTTCTTAGTAACCTAAAGTAATGACTTGATAGAGAAATAAGCAGTTAATGTACATGGGGTTATAGGCATCTAAAGATAAACCCTTTGTCGCATATCCTTATTACATTGGGAGGATGATGAATATGTCGGTTGCAGTATTAACAGACGATAACTTTTACCAAACTATAGGGAATGGTGTTGCACTAGTAGATTTTTATGCACCATGGTGTGGTCCATGTCTAATACAGCTTCAAACTACAGAACAATTAGATGCAGAAATGGGAGATGAAGTTGTATTCGGAAAATTGGATATAGATGAAGAAGAAGATATAGTTGCAGAACTTGATGTTGTGGCTCTTCCTACAATTATTATATTTAAAAACGGCCTACCAGTTGATAAAATGGAGGGTATAACAAGCAAAGCTGTTTTGGAAGCAAAATTAAACAGTTATCTTTGATTTTGTTATACAGATAAAAAATAAAAATCGGCTATTGTATAATTTGTAATCTCAAGCAATCCCTGCTGACCACTTGCTTTGATAATTAAAGCATGTTTAAGGCAGGGATTTTTACTATGACATCCTTCCGCGAAGATTATGCCAAGCTCATGAACCAAAAATTTTGAATAAATGATGGCTGGATTAATCTCAAATAGTGATTTCAACAGACGGATTATTAATATAATCAATTGTGATTGTAATACTTCTACCGTGTTCAATTCTTTCAAAGTAGCTGATGATAGGTTCAAGAGAGTAAGACGGAGCTATACATTGGTAAAAGAAAATGGAGGGAAAACAATGAGTGTTGCATTTTTCAATAGAAAACGTAATTCATGGATTGGCAAGCCATCAATCTATTCTTTTATTAAGGAGCAAGGGCAAGTATTGGATGGGACTTTGCCGGATGACGACGAGTATTGGGCTGACAGCCCAATTCGCTGGGTTGCGGGAGCTCAGGATGGAGTTTTTGGTCATCATATGGCTGAGGAGGAGATAACAGAAAAAGGATATCCGATTATTCGGTTACTTGTTAAGCAATCTAGCAGGCCAAATGAATTGCGGCGTTCAGCACTGTATCATCGGTTAAGTAAACTGCAAATCAGCAGTGTTATTGACCACTTGCTGCAGAAGATTGTGGAGCATCCCTCTGTTAATTTTGACGGACTTTATCAAGAGGCGAAGTGGCTTGTACAAAATGGCGCTCATCGAAATTCTGTTAAATTTGGGCTGGCACTGCTCGGATTGTTTAAAAATGATGAGGAAAAAGAATTGATTCTTTCCCTAGGAAGACATGAGGAGTTTACTTTATATGCTGCAGTTGCCATTCAAAACGGTACTACAGACGGAAATAAAACTTTGTTTGAACTAGCTCAGCAAGTACATGGTTGGGGAAAGATTCATCTGGTCGAAAGATTGGAACCAAACAATGATGAGATAAAGAATTGGCTATTACGCGACGGTTGCTGCAATACAGTCATGAACGAATATTTGGCTTCAATTTGTGCCAGAAGAGGGGAACTTCATAAGGCATTAGCAGTTGAAAAGATTGATGCCCAATTAATGGACGGGGCTTCAGATATTATAGAAGCTTTGCTTGCAGGCGGTCCAGCAGAGGATATATACGACTATGAATATGGTGCTCAAGTGCTGGCTGACTATATAAGACTGTTTGAAAAGCAGTGTGCAAGCTTCAAACATTTGCTAACAGTGTTCAAGATTCGTGACTTTTTGAATGAACATCAGGATAATGAGAGTCTATTATCGGAGCTGGGGTGGGTAGAACAACAGATTGCAGATACAATGTCAAACTGTGAGAAAATAATAGCTGATGACAATTGGCGAAAAATGATATTACATGCAGTAGCAACTAAAGAGCGCGTTCAGAATGAAAATACAGTCGCATGTGTAGCTGACAACGAACAAGACTATTACATGATGGCATGTGCTGAGAAATTAGAGATAGATATTTGAGAGTTGGAGAAATTTAAGAATTACATATAAGATTGAATTATATTCTACAAGAGCTGTAATATGAAGGAGAGTAATAAATTTTTGTTATTAAATAAATTAAATTGAGGTGTTTTTTGATGGCGTTATTAAATTCTAATTTTATAAATAAGCTTGAAAAGGATCGGAATACTGTTCATTAAACTGTAAGAGCGACTTACTCGGTGTTTCATACCAAGGATGGTGGTAGGTATTTTCAAATTGATACTTACGGTTCAGAAAATAGGGAGTTTAAAGAAAAAATAAGTCAATCCATACAAATTGATGAAGAGACTGCAATTTATTTGATGAAACTAATTAAGGAAGAATTCAACCTTTGAAGTTATTATTTAATTCACATCTATGATGCATGGTTAATCCACAATAAACGCTAAAGCCGAAATAATCTTTAACTGAAATTCTGATAAACTGGGAGATCAGTAATGGAAAAGAACGAACTGCTTAATTTGGCTATTCAACCGTCAGATAAGGTGATCGCATGGTGAAGATATTTGCATCGGCATCCAGAGCTTGAATTGAGGGAAACATGCACAACATTATGGCAAAGCATTTGCAGCGTCTTGGCTTGGAGATGCAGTGTGTGTGGGCAGGACGGGGTGACTGCGCTTTTGCGTGGGGAATAACATTGGAAGGTTGGTCTTGATCGCCCTTCCAATGAAAACTGCGATATAGATAAATGAATTATATTCAAAAGAGTGATCGATGATCGTGCAAGCAAAACGATAGACGGGCTGATAGAATCTCTTTGTATCCAAAAGATAAGTTCCAAACAATTAACAGCTTAATGTTCCGTCTTGTATTATTATTGTTCGATCACAGTAACTTGCTATATTAGGTCATGTGTGAAGATAATAACTATTTTTCCTTCACGGTTCACTTTAGCCAAATAGTCCATAATTTGTTTCCCATTGGCTTGATCAAGTGCTCTCGTAGGTTCATCTGCTAAAATAATGGTTGGATTGTAAGGTAGTTTCTTTAAGAGCCATATATTCGTTGTTGATTATTCCGTAAGATTTACAAATATGATCTAGTCCAATAACTTCCATTTAAGCTGCACCTCTAATTAATTTTATTGGATTGGTTCGCTTTAATTTAATGATTGGAAGAATTGTTGTCATAACTGTAAGAATAACAACCACTCCGAAGGATATGGCGAGCGTCAAAGGGGAAACCTCAACTGAAATAGGAAGCTCTAAAAAAATAATTAATAGAGTACGAAAAAGCTAATCCAACGAGAGATACTGCCGTATGGATAAAATTTCTCCAAACACTAAGAGAATTAATGAATGAATGGTTGCTCCGTAAGCAAATCTGACCTCAAACTCCCTATACCTCTCCAAAATAGAAATAAGCATAACACCTACTAACCCTAATGATGAAAGAAATAAGATTAGAGCGGCAAACTTTAGTGTAAAGATTATTAAGGGGCGAGAGAACTCCTCTTTTCATTATTATCTTCTAATTACATCGATAGGGTTCATCTTTAATGCTTTCTTAACTGGAATAATGGATGTAACCAATCCGCAAAAATACCTATTATATCCTTGGTTTCGCCACCGATTAGTCCATTAGTAAGTCAAACTTGTTTTTCAATTTTCCGGTGTTGGTAATGATGGGGTGAATTTTTGGGAAAATGAATCGAATTAGATGTATATAAGTTGAATAACTTCATAATGGCTAGGCTTTCTGGAAGTTAATACCAAACTATTGCTCCTGACTGTTTCAGATAAGCTGATGCCAAAAGATAATACAATAATCCCTGTAATATAACCGAAAATAATTAACAAATAAGAGAGCGGTCTTGAAAGCCATTCTTTAAAAATGCTTGTAAAACATAACATCACTCCACATACAAAGAAAATTGCTCTGACGGATTAATAAATAAATTCCTCTATTTTTAATATTAAACTATAGTAACTATTTGCTCCATTGTGATTGCGATATGTGAAGAATTGATTTCTGCAGCATGTTTATTAGAGTAGGCGCTTGAGGCTGTCGATGAACTGTGAACAACTTGGAGCAAAACAAAATATTAGCTCACGGAAAGCGAAAATGGAACTGCAGAAGCGATAGCTCCGCCTTTATATGCAAATTTTCACCTTTAAAAGGTCAGTTCGATAAAAAATTTGAATATAACAGCGGTTGGAAGTCCATTTTAGTTTGCAGTGACGAATAAGTTTTATACTCAAGTTGTTCGTTAACAGTTAATATATTCGAAATTTTTGATTTTTCAAAAATACTTGACATTCCCCTTGCTGGAAGCTTTAAAGTAATAAGAAATTAGTAGTTGGGAGATGACAGACATGCTCACTATAGGTGAGTTTTCAAAACTATCTCATCTGACCTCAAAGACACTTCGTTATTATGATGAGATTGACCTTTTGAAGCCAGCATATACAGATACAGAAAGTGGTTACCGTTATTATCATATTGAACAACTGAAAACAGCTTTATTGATAACTCGGCTAAAAAACTATTTATTTTCTTTGGATGAAATTAAGCTAGTGCTGAACAATCAGCAAAACCGTTTATTTATGGATTCGAAAATGCAAGAAAAGAAAAAAGAAATGACGGAGAGGCTGGAATCGTACAAACTTTTGCTCAATCGTTTGAATCAGGATATCGAAGCACTGGAAGCGAAAAAAAGCATTATGGCACATTTGGACAGTATCGAAGTTAAGCTTGTTGACTATCAGCCCAGCCCGATTTTATATCAGCGGAAACAAATAAATGAAAAAGAGTTTCTAAACGGTTTTATTGAACTGTTCAGCAAAATTGTGTTTAATAAATTGACCCCGGCAGCTAGACCGCTGGCTATTTTTCATAGCAAGGAATACAGCCCGGATCATTTCGATATTGAATTTGCCATCCCGATTGAGCAGGAGACAAGCGAGACCAAAAAGTTTGATCCCGGTCTTTGTGCCAAAGCCGTGCTGATGGGCTCGTATGATGAATTGCCTTCCGTTCATACAAAACTGCATGTATGGATGTCTGACAATCAATATGTTTTAAACGGGCAAGTATTTGAAGTGTATCTAACAGATCCGCACCACGTATCTGCGAGCAATAATATTATTGAAGTTTATTTTCCAGTTAAGTATATAGGTGAAGGAGACAGATAATCGTGTATGGTATTACAAAATCAACCCTGCTGCAGAAGCTGTTCATTACAGGGGCTGAAATCCTTTATTTGATAGCGGCATGGTACTTACTATTTATAGCACATCAACAAACAGCCATTTCGATAGGATTATTCACAGCATTGGTCATTACAACGATCAGATTGACAGCTATGATGTTTATATGGCTGCCAAGGGGAATTTCATGGAAAGAAGCGATAATGAACAGTGTTATGTTTGCTATTTATTATATAGGCTTTCCCGTGCTGCTGATGATTAGCACTCAACAGCCGAATATACTTGTGGTAGTTGCAGGTTGGATACTGTTTGCGGGAGGCAGTCTTTTAAACACAATGTCTGAGCTGTTAAGAAAGCCTTTCAAAGACAATCCGGCAAATAAAGGAAAACTATATACCGGTGGATTATTTAAGTATGCGATGCATATCAACTATTTAGGGGATTGTATTTGGGTATTAGGTTTGGCAATGATTTCAAATAATGTGTATAGTTTAATTATACCGCTAGGTCTGTTTTTAGTTTTTGTGTTTGACTACATCCCCAAATCCGATCAATATTTACAGACAAAGTACGGTGATCAATTTACAGCTTACAGACAAAAGACAAAAAGATTAATTCCTTTTATTTGGTGAATGAAGGGAGCAATATTATGAAAGCATTATTTTGTTTGGCAACTGGGGCATTCATTATTATTTTAACCTACTACTTAAGTAGCAAGAGACGCTGCTTCAGGACTATATGACCATGTTTCATAAAAGCTGTGTTCCTTTTCCTAATATGCAAGATACGTTGCAATCTCTAACGGAGTGTAATTTTAGGCTTGGACTTATCACGAATGGTTACACTGAGATGCAGAGGGCGTCGATTGAAGCACTCGACATTGAGCGTTTTTTTGATTTAATATTTATATCGGAACAGATTGGATTGAGAAAGCCTGATCCACAAATATTCTGGAGAGCATTGCAAAAAATTGAAGCAGAGCCTGGCGAAAGCATCTATGTTGGTGATCATCCGATTAATGATATTGTTGCAGCTCGAAGCGCTGGCATGTTGGGAGTATGGAAAAGCAGCGGACATTGGACGAATGAAATTGAAGCTGATTATAAAATAAATGATTTGTCAGAGATACTTTCCCTTCCTATTCTTACGGAGTAAAAAAGGAAGGGAGGGGTTGACAAATATCTTAAAAAGTATTATCTTAAATTTAAGATAATTTTAAGTGGATTTTGTTTGTAGCGAAGATTAAATTTTATGCTCAAGTTGTTTGTTAACAGTTAGTCGACAGCCTTGGAATATATGCTACAAAAGAAAGGAGCGGGAAGGATGAGCAAGCAAGAGATGGAAACATCCCTTGATTTATATATTGCATTAAGCAGAGCAAGCCAATGGGTTAACGCTTATGCTGATCAAGATATCAAATCAAATGGTTTGAATCGTACAGAATTTGGAGTGCTTGAGTTGCTTTATCATAAAGGCTCCCAACCTTTGCAGCAAATTGGCGGCAAGGTACTAATGAGCAGTGGCAACATCACCTATGTGATTGATAAGCTCGAAAAAAAGGGATATGTAAAGCGAAGGTACTCAGCTGATGATCGTCGGCTTATTTTTGCAGATATTACTGATCTGGGTAAGCAATTTATTGAAGAAGTTTTCCCTAGGCATTCAGAAGTTATTCATGATGCCGTATCCGGTCTTACAGTTGAGGAAAAGCAAATCGTTGCTAAGCTGTTGAAGAAATTGGGCAAGCATGCACAAGAGGGCTTTAAGTAGTATATTTCTAGAAAGAGGTCAATTTCATGTCAGATATCTTTAAATAAAGATTCTTAAATTTTGTTAAGCTGAATTTGTTTAAATACATTAAGTTCATACTAATAACAATAACGCTGGAAGTATATTTGAGGAGGAGAGATAGGGATGAGACAACAAACAGCAGGTATTCATCATATTACAGCATTTGTGAAGGATGCTCAGGCAACAGTAGATTTTTACTCCGGTATATTGGGAATGCGGATGGTAAAAAAGACAATCAATTTTGATGCTCCCGAAGTATATCATTTATATTTTGGCAATGAGAACGGGAGCCCGGGTACGATTATTACGTTTTTCCCATGGAAGGATTCACGCAGAGGAAGAATTGGGGCGGGGCAGGTTGGCGTTACAGTGTATGCTGTACCTCAGGGTAGCTTGCTATTTTGGCAGGCGCGCTTGGATAAATTCGGTATAGAGATTACATCGGAGAACCGTTTTGGAGAACAGGTATTGCAATTAAGAGATCCGGATGGTTTGAAAATCGAACTGGTTGAGCGTGCAGAAGGCGCCGCCAGCAATTGGACGTTTGGGCAAGTACCTGCCGATAAAGCCATTAAAGGATTTGGCGGTGCTGTTCTGTATAGTATGGTACCTGAACGGACGGCTTCTGTTTTGGAGAAAGTAATGGGGCTTGAAAGAATTGCTGAGGAAAACGGGGTTATTCGCTTTAAAGCAACTGGGGACATTGGAAATATCATTGATGTTAACACTGGCCCAATAGGAAACGGGATCGGCGGGGCAGGAACGGTTCATCATATCGCTTGGCGTGCTGCGGATTACGCTGATCATGAGCAGTGGAGACAATGGGTTGAGGTCAATGGTTTTCATCCAACGCCTGTTATTGATCGTCAATATTTCAATGCGATTTATTTCCGCGAGGAGGGTGGCATATTGTTCGAGATTGCTACTGATCCACCAGGATTTGCACGTGATGAGGCAGCAGAAACGATGGGAGAACAATTGATGTTGCCAAGCTGGTATGAACCGAAGCGAGAACAGATTGAACAAGGATTATCACCGATTAAAGTAAGAGTATTGGAGGAGGATTTGTAATGAAACATATTTTCCGAAGAGGAACAGAGGACCGAGCGCCTGTCTTGCTATTATTGCATGGAACCGGTGGTACAGAACAAGATTTATTGCCGCTTGCCGACATGATTTCTCCTGGATCTACGGTGCTTAGTGTCAGGGGAAATGTATTGGAGAACGGTATGCCGCGATTTTTTCGCCGATTGGCAGAAGGGGTTTTCGATGTAGAGGATCTGATTGCACGTACTAAAGAGTTACATCAGTTTTTGGATACTGCTGCTCAAGAATATCAATTTGAACGAGATAATATAATTGCTGTCGGATATTCGAACGGTGCCAATATAGCTGGCAGTTTATTGTTCCATTATGCCAATTCGCTTAAAGGCGCGATACTTCATCATCCAATGGTGCCAATCAGAGATAAGCAGCTGCCAATTTTACAGGGGACGCCAGTATTTATTAGTGCCGGAGAAAATGATCCCATCTGCCCGCCGCAAGAAACCAATGATTTGCAAGCCTTGCTAACAGATGCAGGTGCGCAGGTTGCTGTTTACTGGGAGCGCAATGGCCATAGATTAACACAAACGGAAGTTGAGGCTGCTGCAATTTGGTTGAATGAGCAGTTTGGTAATCAGGTATGAACGAAGTAGTTGAAGGACAGCAACAGGGTATGATAGGAATTGATCCTGCCGGGCTAAGCACAAGAGATAATTATAAACTGCTTATCGGCAGTGTTGTTCCAAGACCAATCGCACTTGTAACGACTTTAAATAAGGATGCGGGAGTGAATGCTGCGCCGTTCAGCTTCTTTAACATCGTATCAGCTGATCCACCGCTTCTATCGATAGCAATTCAACGCAAACAAGGTGAACGCAAAGATACTGCTCACAATGCAGCAGAGTATGGTGAGTTTGTTGTTCATATTGTGGATTCTGCCATCGTTGAACAAGTTAATGAAACCGCAGCAAGCTTGGCACCGAATCAAAGTGAGTTGGACTATACCAAGTTAACGGCAATTGCCAGTGAGAGGATTACAGTTCCCGGGATAAAGGAAGCCAAAATAAGAATGGAATGCAAGCTGGAGCATATCATTCCATTAGGCGGCAGCAGTGAAGTACCAGCCTGTGACTTGCTTATTGGGAAAATTGTTTATTATCAATTTGATCCAAGTGTATATGATGAGCGCGGCTATATTGATTCATTGCAATTACAGCCGATAAGTCGTTTGGCTGGGAGTTCTTACGCTGGCATTGGAGATATTTTCTCACTGGACCGTCCACAATAATATGCAATTCGTTATTTAAAAAGGTCCTCTTATCCCTTGTAACTTCCCATTACGGAATAGTTACAGGGGATTTTTCAAAAAACATTTGCACATCTGTAAGAAGTAAGTTACAATGATAATGATAATTGTTATCAATATCAACGGCGGCAATAGAGCGCTATGTAAAATGCCAAGATTCCCGCTCTTGTGCATATAACAGCTTTGTTGAGCTACAAATTGAGAGAGGTTTGATTGTATTGAACAAACAACGACAGCTGTTTATCGGCTTTTCTTTATCTACTACCTGGATGAAGGGCGACGGCTGGAGACAACCTGACAGCAATGTTGAGAAGATGGCAACAATCAATTATTACACAGAACTTGCTCAAATGGCGGAACAGGCGAAGCTCGATTTCGTTTTTCGCGCCGACTATTTGTATATAAGCCCGCAGATGATCGGAACAGGTGCAAGCTTTGGCAGTCCTGATCCAACTATGATGTTTGCGGCAATAGCACAGAATACGGAGAAGATTGGTCTAGTCACAACGATGTCGACCACATTTAATCCGCCTTATGTGGCAGCAAGGCAGCTTCAATCACTGCATTGGTTAAGCAATGGACGTGCAGGGTGGAATATTGTTACTTCAATTGAAGGTGCTGAGAATTTTGGCGAAGATGCTATGCCTTCACCTGAGGTGAGATATGCCAAAGCAAAGGAATTTACTGAAGTCGTAAGCAAATTGTGGAATAGCTACCCGAACGAGGCAATTATTATAAATCGGGACACTGGAAAGTTTACGGACACTGAGAAAGTGGCGGCAATCGATCATTCAGGGGAATATTTTAAAGTAAAAGGTCCTCTATCTATGCCATCACATGCGTCCGGTTCAATTCCGCTATTCCAGGCAGGTGCTTCGGAGATTGGACGAGATTTCGCTGCCTCCACTGCAAATGCAATATTTGCTGCAATGCCGGACTTGGAATCTGGAGTCGAATTAAGAAGCGACCTCAGAAGAAGAGCGGTTGAGCATGGCAGGGAACCGGAAGATATTCGAGTATTGCCAGGGCTGTATTTCTTCCTTGGCGAGACACGAGAAGAAGCATTGGAACTGCATAAGCAGGCGCATGCTCATCTAAGTGTCGAAAGACGACTAGCTTCGCTGAAATCTGTGCTTGGTCTCGATTTAAGCGGCTATTCGCTTGATGTGCATGTTACTGAATCTATGCTTCCTGATCCGAATCTGCCTGTTCGCAGCAGAACCCATGCGCAACTGCTTCGCAGATTTATTATGAAGTATGAACCGACAGTAGAGGAAGTTTTATCAAGGCCTGAGGTTACTGGCTCTGCGCATTGGGTATCGGTTGGAACAGTTGAAGATGTAATTGGTGACATTACTGCTTGGCATGAAGCTGGAGCTATTGACGGGTTTATCGCATTGCCAGGCGGTTCCGAACGATGTCTGCAACTGTTTTTTGACAAGCTGGTACCGCAGTTAGCTGAAAGAGGATTATTCAGGAAGGAATACACCGGTACAACACTGAGAGAACATTTGGGCATGAAGTAATTCTGCCTTATGAGGATCAGTTTGGCGCTGTTGATCCGCTTTTAGGCAGGCTGCCTGCAGGGTGTTGCAGTTGATCATTGTTTGTAAATTGCAATCAACCTTTTTCAAATTTTATATGCGGGCGAATCAATGTTTTAACACACGTTTATTTATTTTGTTTATCCATCATCATTATTAACCCATCATTCATTCACTTATTGATTCCCCATGTTATAGCTGGAGCTGTTGCTTCAATTATAGCGTGGGGATTTTTTTATACGTATTTAAAAATAGTTCTCTATATTTCTAATGCTTGCACTCAAATGGAATATATTTTCTGTTGCTTTTGCCCCCCAATTGGTAAGATGCTTAAGTAAAAAATAACCCCCCGCATGTGTGAAGATGACTCCTGTGTAAAAGTGGGGATTAAGCATAAAATAAGACTTGTAAGCGCAAACAAAATATAAGGGGGAATCATTTTGAAAGCGTTATTTCGTTTATTTGTTCCAGTTATGGCTTTGCTGCTAGTGTTATCAGCGTGCGGCTCTGCTGGAAGCAACGGTGGAGACAAGAATGGCAACAAAAATTCAGCAAGCCCTGAGACAAGCAAGAAGCCGGAGGGCACTCAGAAGGAAAGAGTAATTACAGTTGCCGGGTTTGATGATTTCTGGAAGGGCGATGATAGCCCAGGGATGATTATCACTAAGGAATTTAATGAGAAGCATAAAGGGGATATTAAAGTTGAGGTAAGGTATATGCCTGCTTCAGAATACAATACGGCGATTCAGGCATCTATCGCTAGTAATGATTTACCGGATATTTTTCTAACGCCGCAAGGGATGGATATTCGTCAGGTGGTAACTAATGGTTGGGCAGCGCCGCTTGATGAAGTTGTTTCTGAGGAATGGAAGGCACAATTTATGGAAGGCTCATTCCAAGAGGGAACCAATATGATCGATGGCAAAATTTATACATGGCCGCTACGCGGTTTGAATCATCGTGCTATCCTTCACTACAATAAAAAAGTAATGAGAGATGCTGGGCTTGATCCGGAGAAACCGCCACAAACATGGGAAGAGCTTCGTGAGATGGCAAAAATTATAACTGAAAAGGGCGGCGGCAAAACGTATGGTCTAGTATTTCCTGGAGGACAACCGCTTGAGTTGGATCAGATGATTCTGGGAATGACGGCTTCAGAAATACCGACACATGGTAACTTACCAGGCTTTGATTTGAAAACAGGGAGCTATGTATTTGACTCTGAGGCATGGGTTGGAGCTATCGAGCTACTGCAACAAATGAAAAAGGATGGCAGCATTTTGCCGGCATCCTATAGTATGAAGCCAGCAGAGACGAATGTGTTTTTCGGTGAAAACATGGCTGGTTTCCTGATAGATCCGCGTCATCGGATGTGGCAAATTAAGCGTGATGCGCCTAACGCAGAATTTGGACTGGCTCCTGTTCCACAGCGCAACGGAGAAATGCCATACTATGGTCATAACGTGGCTAATATAGCTGGCTATGTTATGTCAGCAAGCTCTAAAAATAAAGAAGCTGCAGGTCAATATATTGAGGAAGCTTTCGGATCTAAAGATTTCTTCAAGAGCACAATCCGAAGCGGAGCATCTCTGTCACCGATCAATGAGTTAAATGCGGATGAGTCCTTGTATCCTTATCCAGAGTACAAGGTGTTCTATGATATTCATGTGAACACGATGCGCGAGGCGCCTAACTACGCAAATCTTAATCCGGATACGGCGCTTGTCATTGGGGAGCTTGGTCATATTCGCCAACCAAAAATTAAGCCGACCTTCGGTGAGTTGCTAATGAATTTACTTGTGGATGACAAGCTGGACGCAGCAACAACAATGAAAGAGTATAATGTCAAAATGAATGCTGGTATGAAGGCTGCGATTGAAAAAGTAAACGCTTCAGGTAAAAAGGTAAGCTTGGATGATTTCATATTCCCGAATTGGGATCCAACGAAGGATTATACTGACAGTGATTATGAGGCACTGAACAAATAAGGATCGTGCAAATGCTTGCCAGTAGATTCTGCGGTGCGGTAAAACGTGCCGCAGAGCTATTGGTACAGATACAGATATGGCATTGCCGAGAGGGAGGCTTATGATGGGGAACGCCGCTGCTTCAACTGCAGGACTACAGGAACAGGCACCTAAGAAGACGACAAAAATGAGCCGTATGAGGCGCAAAAAGCTGTTTTACTGCTATTTATTTATATTGCCGCAGTTAATTCTGTTTTTGGGATTTACGCTTTATCCCATTGGGATGAGTTATGTTTACAGCTTATTTAATTGGAGCGGTTTTGGTCCGCTTACAGAGTTCATCGGGTTAGAGAATTATTGGGAAACGATTCAAGATCCGTTATTTTGGAATGCATTTAAAAATAGTTTCATCTTTATGTTCTTTTTAGTTCTTATTCAAGTACCGCTTGCGCTATTGATGGCGATTATTTTAAACTCCGAGTGGATGAAGGGCGCAGTTATTTTCCGCACAATATATTTCTTGCCTGTTGTTACAACAACAGCTGTAATCGGTGTAGTGATGCGATTTATTTTCGGCGCTTATAATGGCTTGGTTAACGAAGTACTGATGAAAATCGGTTTGATCAGTGCTCCGATTGATTGGCTAGGTTCAATGGATACTGCCTTGCTTATCGTAATTGTTGTAGGAATATGGAAAACGTTTGGGATGAAAATGGTCTACTGGCTTGCTGCGCTGCAATCCTTGCCTAAGGAGCTGTATGAGGCTGCTAAAGTAGATGGTGCCAATGCCATTCAATCCTTCCGTTACATTACTATCCCATTGCTTTTGCCGGTAGGCAGCGTTATTTTACTGTTGTCTACGGTCAATGCCCTGCATGTTTTTGACCTTGTGAAATCAATGACCAACGGCGGTCCTGCATTCAGCACCGATATGGTTGATTTATATATTTATCGTTATGCCTTTGAGGGAATGGGGATGCCGCGTTCCGGTTTTGCTTCTGCGGCGGGAATCTTCTACGGCATCGCAATCTTATTTATATCATTAATTTTGGGTGTACTAGTCAAACGCTCTGGTGGCAAGAAGGGCGCACAATAATTGCAAACAGTAACTTAGAAAGGCAAGGAGGAGAGAAAGCATGCTGCTTGCAAAAAACAAACGTATTGGCAAAGTGCTTATTTATACGATACTCAGTGTAATCGGACTGATATGGATTTATCCGTTTGTGTGGATGATTTCCGCTTCACTGAAGACAAACACGGAATATATTACGAAGGGCTTCAGCTTATTTCCGGATCAGCTGCAATTTGAAAACTATGCCCGAGCGTGGCATACTGCCAACTTTTCTACCTATTTCATTAATACTGCAATTATTACGATATCCGTAGTCGTTATTGTTATTGGCGTTTGTGCGATGACAGGATACGTTTTGGGACGCTACAAATTCCCGGGCAGAATACTGTTTATGTCAGCAGTAACAGCAACGATGTTTATGCCTAAGGGCTATACGATCATTCCAATTTATGTTTTGATTAACGCTCTAGGGTTGAATAATACATTGGCAGGGATTATCCTTGCTGAGGCAGGAGGCGCGCATGTATTGTTCATTCTTCTGTTCACAGCTCATTTCAGCGGCTTGCCCAAAGAACTTGAGGAGGCGGCAGAAATAGACGGAGCAGGCTTTATCCGCACCTTTGTTCAGGTTATGATGCCATTATCCAAGCCTATATTTGCTACAACAGCTATTCTGCAATTTATGTGGGCATGGAACTCCTTTCTGTTGCCGCTCGTTTTTACATTGAATAAGCCGGAGTTGCGCACATTAGGGGTAGGTATGTACCAATTTGTCGGAGAGCACAGTATCGATTGGACGGGCATGGCTGCTGCTGCCTCTATCTCCTTGCTGCCGATTATTATCGTATTTATCGCATTCCAAAGATACTTTGTCGAAGGAGTTGCCGGTGCAGTTAAAGGCTAGTTGAAAGCATTAACATTTATCTTGTCTATAGTGACGACGGCATTTGAATTGGAAGGGAAGCCTGGCGTATATGAAGCTGCTTATTAAAAAAGGTGCCTTTTTTCGAAATATGAATATGCGGAACAAGCTGCTGATTGTATTTATTATGATCGGACTTGTGCCTGTCATATTGTTCGCAACCTTCTTTTTTCAAAAATCGAAGGATGCTTTCGAAGAGGAACTGGGCAAGTATACGCTAGAAATTTCCAAGCAAGCTGGAGGAAGACTGGATGCGTTTGTTCAGGAAATGGAGCGGGTGAGCAATATTATCCGCTTTAATCCCGATGTTCAGACGATACTCTATGATTTCGATAATGAAAGAACGTCGTCATCAATCTATGCCGAGCGCAATGTGCGCAGCTTATTTGAAAATATCGGTCATTTTCGGGAAGATTTCAAAGGGATTTTTCTAGTGACAGATCAAGGGCTGCTTGTTTATAACGGCAGCGGCGATCCAGTCAAGCTTGATTATAATTTTAACGATAACCCTTGGTATCAAGCGGTGAAGGAAGAAAAAAATTTCAAGCTGAATACTGCTCATCCGCAAACCTATGTAAGGGGAGAAGAGGTAGTAACGTTTTCTACAAGGCTTATGGATAATCGTGAATTTAAGCCGAAGGGAACACTTTTAATAGACTTTTCCCCGCACACATTGCTAAATATGAGTGAAAACATTCAGTTAGGTGAAAGCGGACTAGTATGGATGATGACGCCTGAAGGAGAACCGGTCATTTCATCACAGGAGATGCCGAATTGGCTGGCGGATAGCGAATTGCTGGAGAGAGTGCGCCAAGAGCAGTCCGGTTTTTTTCATTTTCAGTATGAAGGTGTCGAGATGCTTGCAGGGTTCTACACTTCGGAAGAAACAGGCTGGAAAATCATCGGTTCCGTTCCGTTTAAGGAGCTAGCCTCCGGTTTATACAATATACGCTCTATTATTATCGTGCTGGCGGCTTGTGCGCTGGCTGTTATTGCGTTTTTGGCAACAGCGTTAAGTCAAATGATTACCAGACCGCTGAAAGATATGGAGTATCATATGGCACAGGTTGGTAAAGGGGATTTCGAGACAAACCTTCCTGTGCGGGCAAGAGATGAAATCGGCAGGCTGAGTGTCAGCTTCAACCGCATGATCGCTGAACTGCATCGCATGGATAATGAGGTATATCAGGGACAACTGCGCGAGTATGAGCAAAAGATTCAACTGAAAAATACAGAAATGCGAGCACTGCAAGCACAAATTAATCCACATTTTCTATATAACACATTAAACACGATTGCCTGTATAGCGGAGGTTTATGACCGTGAAGAAATCGCCGAGGTGAGCCATGCATTGTCACGTATGCTGCAATACAGTATTACAGGCGGTGTCGAAGCTGAAGTAGCGGAGGAGCTTGCTCATTTGCAAGCCTATATGAGCGTTGTCAATACCCGGTTTCCTATGAAGTATAATTTGTTACTATCTGTTCCTGAGGAAATGCTGCATATGCGATTTATGAAGCTTGTATTCCAGCCGATTGTAGAAAATGCTGTTAATCATGGCTTTCCTGGAGAAGAGGAAGGGGAAATACAGGTAAGAGCTATGCTTGAGGGGGATGGCGTAAGTTTTAGCTTTGCTGACAACGGTATCGGGATGGACCAAAGCAAGCTGGAGCAGGTTCGCAGCAGTCTGACGCGGCTTGAAAAGGAAGGCGAGGAGCATGCATCCAAATCTATTGGGTTGCGAAATGTTTATAATCGTTTGCGCATGATGTATGGCGATCGTTTTGATATGCAAATAGAAAGTAAGCTTGATGAAGGCACGTTAATTTATATCCGTATTGAAGGAGGAGCAAATGATGTATAAAGCACTCATTGCCGATGATGAATTTTGGATGCTGGAAGGGTTGAAGAAAATCATTAAGCGGGATTGCCCCCAATTTACGGTTGCTGCTTCAGCAAGGGATGGTTTGCAGGCTTTGGAATGGCTGGAGAAGGAGAATTTCGATTTGCTTATTACCGATATCCGAATGCCAAAGCTCGATGGCTTGCAACTGCTACAGCAGTTGCGTAAGCAGGGTATGACGATGCCAGTCCTTATATTTTCCGCATACAGTGATTTTGACTATGCAAAGCGAGCGATACATTACGGAGCTTTTGACTATATTCTGAAGCCGATTAATCGAACGGAAATTAGTCAGGCGCTTGGCAGAATTGAAAAGCTGCTCAATGAAACCGGTCAGCAGAAAGAAGCTTTGCTGGATATTACGCCAGAGCAGCCGCTTGCTGGCAAAGAGGCTGTAGAGGCAATGCAGAAAGTCATCCGAAACGAGTATATGAACGATCTGTCGATTGTTGAAATCGCTGATAAACTGGGCTTTAATTCGGCTTATTTAAGCAGATTATTCAAGCAGGAGAGCGGTGTTGGCTTTGTGCAATATTTGACGGAGCATCGGCTTGAGGTAGCTTTGCAACTAATGAAAAATAAAGGCTTTAGCATGACTGAAATTGCGAGACAGGTTGGCTATCCTGATTACAAGCATTTTCGTAAAGTATTCCGCCAATATAAAGGCACTTCGCCAAGTGAGTATATGGAAAAGTGCAACAGCCGCTAATGCGCGCTTTCACTATTATTGCGGATGACTTGAAGCTGAAGTTAAGCACAATGAAACAATTTATCAAGCAGAATTAGAACTGCAACAACGATTGTGTCTGTCTTTGTATACAAAAATATTTGATAAGGGGGAATCAATAAATGTGGAGCAAGCCGCAAATAACCCCGCCTGCCGATCGACCTAGACTTATGCTAAGACAAGCGGATATCAAGCAGTTGCGAAATACAATAAAGCATGTTGAAATGCGAGACTGGTATGATCGATTGCTTGCTTTTGCCCCAGCTCGTTCAGAGGATTGGGTCAATCTTTCGATGAAAGGAACACTTCCTGTATGCTATGCGCTGGAGTCATATTCATTGCAATACTTGCTGGATAATCATTTGCAGGCGGGCAAGCATGCAGTTACGCTGGCGCTTGCAGCTGCTGATAGAGACTTCAATCCCAAGCTGCTTGATATATCCCGCGAAATAGGCAGACTGATGCTGGCGCTTGCAGTTGTCTATGACTGGTGCTATAAGCTGCTTGGAGAACAGGAAAAGAAGAAACTGATCGCTTCATTGAAAAGACTGGCCTCTTTGCTGGAATGCGGCTACCCGCCAGTTCATGAAGGGGCCTTTGTTGGACATACGAGCGAGTGGATGCTGATGCGTGATATGATGGCTGCCGGAATTGCCATTTATGGCGACGATGATGAGATGTATGACTATGCTGCAGGAAGATTTTTGCAGGAATTTCTGCCCGCGCGTAATTTCTTTTATCCTTCCGGTTGGCATCATCAGGGCGATAATTATGGAAGCTATCGCTATCAGGCAGATTTATTCGCCACATGGTTGTTTGGCAGAATGGGATTTAACGAAGTATTCGACAAAAGCCAGGAGAAAATCGGATATCAGTGGATTTATACGCGCAGACCGGACGGCAAGCTGCTGCGAGATGGTGATACGGATAATCCATTGTATGAAGAAAATCACTATATTCGGTTATTTCCGCTAGTATATTTGATGGCAGGCAATTTTTATAACAATGGTTATTTTCTTGAACAGCAGCAGTTGGAGCATTCGGATATACCTGATATGTATTTGTTCTTTGCAATTTTATTTCATAATCCGCAACTTGCCAAAAAGCCGATTCATGAGCTGCCTCTCACCCGTTATTTTGGCGAGCCGGCAGGTATTATGGTTGCACGAACAGGCTGGAATAACAAAAACAATATGAATAAGCAGGCAAATGCCGCAATCGTTGAGATGAAGATCGGCATGTATCAATACAATAATCATCAGCATTTGGATGCGGGCTCTTTTCAAATTTACTATAAGGGCTATTTGGCGATAGACTCCGGTATTTACAAGGGCTCATCAGGCAATTATCAATCCCCTCACAATAAGTATTATTTTAAACGAACGGTAGCACACAATGCGATGCTGGTCTATGACCCTAATGAAGCGGTGGAGCATCCCGAGCTGTTGGATGGCAAGCTCACTTGGCCAAATCATCCGGATGGAGGACAGCGTTGGCCCGGCAAGGGCAGAGCCCCGAAGGATTTACAAGAGCTGCTTGGCGGTGAATATGAGCGCGGAAAGGTGCTGACGCATGCTTTTGGACCTGATTCGATGGAACCGGACTATTCTTATTTAAAAGGAGATATTACGGCTGCGTATTCCGAAAAGGTGAAGCACTATACCCGTTCATTTGTATTTCTAAATACGAAACAGCAGGAAATACCGGCTCTGCTAATCGTGCTGGACTCTATCGAGTCCGCTGATAAAAGCTTTGAAAAATCGTGGCTGCTGCATAGTATCGAGGAGCCGCTAGTGAAAGGGCAGCGTACTGTAATTGCAAGAACTGAGGATGGCTACAGTGGCGAGCTTGTAGTGGATACCTTACTGCCCAAGCAGGCGACGATTACAAGTATCGGCGGCAATGGGAAAGAGTTTATGGTGCGGGGCGTGAATTATCGTCAGGATGCACCGGGTACAACCGAACAAGGGGCATGGCGCATTGAAGTAACGCCGGGAGTGGAAGCGAAACATGATTTGTTTTTGCATGTGATGCAAGTAAAGGACCATAACGGGAAGCCTGCGCCTGAGGTGGAATTGATAGAATTCGCATGTGGAGCTGCTTCGCAAGCAACAGATCAAAAGAACAGTCCAATTGCGGCGATAGGTGCAATTGTGCAGGATTGGCTTGTTTTATTTTGCACTAGCGGTCAATTCGGAACTGAAATGATTATTCCACAGCTGCAACGAGTAGAATGCCGACGCCTATTAATTACGGATATTAAAGATGGCAATTGGTTGATTAAGATCAAACAAGCAGGACAAATTACACAGGAATTTAAACAGAGTGCAGCAGGCGGAGTACTGTTCCTGGAGCAAGTTGAGCAAGGACAGATTGAATTGGAAAGGGTGAGGGAAAATGAGCGATAGCAAGCCGCATACGATCGTTATTATGGCGGATCAGCTTCGTTACGACGTCATTAATGAGCGATATACGCCTAATTTGTATAAATTGAAACAGGAGAGTACATCTTTCGAAAGAGCTTACTGCGCATCCCCGCTTTGTGTGCCTGCAAGAGGAGCATTTTTTAGCGGGCAATATCCGAATGTCAATGGCTCGCTCATTAACCCGTGGGAACCATTGGATGCCAAATATGGCGAGGTGCGCCCAGGAACGGCAAATTTGTATAGCTTGATGGAAACACAGTGGGATAGCTGGCATACGGGCAAGCAGCATTTTAATATGGTGAATGTGGAACAGCAATGCGCTGCAACCAATTGGCATACGCTGGAGGAGCACTATGGTCCTTACCTTGACAAGCATGGCAAGAGAGCTCCTGGAGGACCGCGCTTCAAAGGAATTGTGCCTGAAATGGTTGGGGGGAAAACGACGCGCATGAAGCGTTATTCCATCCCCACTACCGGATGCTATGAGGAGGGGCTGGACTACTTTTTTGATGGTTTTATCACCAATACATCGATTGACGCTATTCGAAATCGCGATCGGGGCAAGCCGTTTCTGCTTAATGCGATGTTTGTTGCGCCGCATCCGCCGCTTGATGTGCCGGAGCCTTGGTATAGCATGTATAAGGATGAGCCGGTACCGGATAATGTCGGTCAATGGTTCAGCGGTCAATCTCCGTTGCAGCTGTACAATTTAACAGGTGTTGTCGGCAATGGTTATACAAGAGAACAATGGGAGCACATATGGCAAGTTTATTTGGGACTGGTTACATTGTTGGATCATTGTGTCGGCAAAATAATCGATGAGCTAAAGGTGCAGGGCATGTATGACAACTCGCTTATTATGTTTACGAGCGATCATGGAGAAATGCTTGGCTCGCACAGATTGTATCAAAAAATGTGTATGTATGAGGAATCGGTGCGCACCCCGTTATTTATAAAAATGCCTGTACATGCAGGCGAGCAGACAAGTCCCAAAACAGCTGCTGCCAGACTGGTTTATGAACCGGTAAGCGCTGTGGATGTATTGCCTACATTAGCGGATTATTTGCAGTTCTCACAAGAGGAGGAAGACGGGAGTTTTAGCTTCTCTGGACGTTCACTCATGCCTCTGCTCAATGGTGAGGAGCTGACGCAACGTGATGTGTTTATCCAATTTGACGGCAATGGAGCACGCGGCAATTATCAGCGTGCCATTATCCGAGAATCACACAAGCTAATTGTTGATTTGTTCAAAGATGAATGCTTTATTGAGCTTTATGATTTGGCAGATGATCTTCAAGAAACACGGAATTTGGCATTTGATCAAGCTAATCGGGATGAAATAGAGAAGTTGCTGGCAAGCTTGCGTGTTCATATGAACGAGACAGGGGATTTGCTGGAGCTGCCGGCGCAGGTTTATAACAGATTCCTGGAACAGTATAGCCCATTCCAGCGCCGTTGAAGCTATGAAACGTTAAGCTTATACGGGATGATAACTGTTGAAAACGGAAGACAAGCGTTATGTTCAGTGGAAATAACAGCTGGAAAGGAGTAGAAAAGTGGCAACAGATATCGTAGCAGTTAAAGAACAGATGTCTAATCTATTAATCGACTGTGCGGATATTCTGCTAGAAAATCAAATAGTTGAGCAGACACGGGATGATAGAGAAGGCGGGCAATTGACAACTGCTGGAGGATTTTATTGTGATGGATGCGAAGCGGTTCATTCACGGAGCGGGGATGCGCTTTTTCCACTTGTTTATTTGTACAGGGTGAGCGGCGAGTCCAGATATGCTGCTGCTGCCGAGGCACTATTGCAGTTTATCGAAAAGACGCAGGAGCCAGATGGTGCCTGGCGTAATGAGCCGCAGGCAGATTGGAAAGGAACGACGGTGTTTCAACTGCTCTCGCTTTGTCATGCTTATGAGTGGCTGCAGCGTGTTGGTTCAAAAAGCGATACTGAGCATATGACTAGCACTGTCGTGCTAAACAAAATTGAAAAGATGATTGTCGCTGCAGCCGAGTGGGTTTGCCAGCAATTTGGTGCAGGCGGCGGAACGAATGTGAATTACTATATTACAGCTGCACTTGTCCTTCATCTTTCTGGGGAAATTACTAATAACGAAAGTTATATAAAGTTAGCTAAAAGGTTAATGCACTGGGTAATTCAAACAAAAATAAGCAAGGATGGCTGGCTGTACGGAGAAAAAACGAGAAAGCGTCCTTTCAGTCAAATGAGCAGTACAGTAGATATTGGCTACAACCTTGATATGAGTATCGGAGCAATGGCGGAGTACGCAAGACGGACAGGCGATGAAGATGTGCTGCAAGCATCCCTGCAAGCTTTGCGAACACATTTGGCATGTATGTTCCCGGATGGCTCCATTGACAACTCTTTTGGCAGCCGCAATTACAAATGGACATTATATGGAAGCAAGACTGCACATGGTTCCCAGATGGCATTTATGCTGCTGGCTGACCATGACAGTACTTTTGTTAGGGCTGCTCAGCTCAACACTGCTTATTTGTCCAAAAGTAAAAGGGAGTCGGATCGACTGTTTGGCTATGGACCAATGCATGAGCAATTGTTCGACAAGGGATGCATTCATTCCGTATTTAACAGAGCCGATGCACTAGCTATCTCCCTCGCTTACGGGAGTGAAGAATGTCAGTTGCCGGCTAATCATAAAGATATGCTACTGCCTTCGGAGCAACATTTTGGAATAAAAATGCTGCAGGAATTGGGGATATGGCAGCTTCGTTCGCCATACTGGATGGTATCAGTCAATTGCTCAACGGTGCAAAATTCGCCAGCGGGAGGGTCGACAGGATATGTATGGCATAAACAGTCAGGCGCTGTACAGGCATGCAGTATGGTGGAATATTGCCAGTATGAGGAGTTTAATATGCCTTCGCCGCTGCCGCATATGAATTTGCCTGTTGCACCTGCGGTTTATGTGACAGGTGATGATGGCGTATACAGCTGCCTTTATGAACAACAAGCAGCGGCGTATAGGGACGGGGATGCTCTGGTTGTGAAAGGAAAGCTGAAGAGGCTAAGCGATAATGTTTATTACGATTGTGCCGCCAGTTACGAAATTCGTTACTGGTTTGAAGAGGAAGGGGAAGTGCTGGTTAAGAAGTACCAGATCGATCTAGCCTTCCCTGCTAACCATATTGCGGTAATAGAACCAGTATTAATTACAGGAAAAGCAAGGACTGCATCAGAGCAGGAAGTGGAGAAGGGCAACAGACTAAATCAAATGCAAACGGTTATTATTCCTGCACTGAACAATAGGGAATTAGAAATAACCGCTGTAAGCAACAGCTTGAGGCTGGCGCTGGATTCGCTTGAGGAGAGGGCAGTATCGATTTTTCCGTCGACGATTACTGCGCCCATCAAATTCGAAAGCGCCCTCCCTGCAGCAGGAAGCTATAAGGCGGAGATCCGCATGAAACTTCGTGATATCAGCTAGCGTCAGTGCTTCTGAAAGTAAAAGATAGGGGGTAATCATTATAAACAGGCAGCAATGGGCACAAGAGACATGGACAAAAACTGCACAGAAAATTAAATGGATGAGTGAGAAAATCGGAGCGGATTTTCCTCATGCTTGCCATGACGGAAAATATGACCGTACCCCGGCTAGCGCTTGGACAAGCGGTTTTTGGCCGGGATTGCTATGGCTTGGGTATCGGGAAGAAAATGAGGATAGGCTAAAGCAGCTTGCGGCAGAGTGTGAATTCATGCAGGATGAGGCGTTGCATGAATTTTCCAAGCTCCATCATGACACCGGGTTCATGTGGGTTCTTAGTTCAGTAGCTTCCTATAAGCTTACAGGCAATGAACGCTCGAAACAACGTGCATTGCAGGCAGCGGCGATATTGGCGGGGAGATTCAATCCGGCAGGTAAGTACATTCGAGCATGGAACAGCTTTGTATGGCAGGGAGAGAGGCATAATGAAGGCTGGGCGATTATCGACTGTATGATGAATATTAGCTTGCTTTACTGGGCAGCTCAAGAAACAGAGGATCCACGTTTCCGCCATATTGCAATGAGTCATGCGGATACTGTGCTGCAGCATTTTATTCGTCCTGACGGCTCCGTACATCATATTGTCTGCTTTAATCCAGAGACAGGCGAGAAGGAAGGTGCGTTGGGCGGTCAAGGCCACTCCCCGGATTCGGCATGGGCAAGAGGAGTAGCATGGGCGATTTATGGTATGGCGATCAGTTATTTTTATACTGGAGAAGAACGTTATTTGCATGCCAGCAGGCAAACAGCACATTACTTTATTGCTAATCTGCCAGATGATCGCATTCCACACTGGGATTTTCGTTTGCCGGCACGCGAGAATGCGAGTGGAGAAGATAGGGAGGAACAGACGAAGCAGTCCGATAACCTGTCTATTCCTCGTGATGCATCAGCCGCAGCAGCCGCAGCATGCGGCATGTTATTGCTGGAGGAGTTGCTGCCACCGGAGCAAGGAGCCATGTACGGCATGAATGCGGTTCGGCTGCTGCAAGCGCTGGACGAGCATTGCGCTGACTACACAGAACAAAGCGAAGCGATTATTCATCATGCCACCGGCTCCTATCCGACTGGGAAAAACATCGATGTACCGCTAATTTACGGCGATTACTTTTATGCAGAGGGATTGGCTCGCTTATTAGGAAAGCGACAATTATTTTGGTAGTCAGCAGCCAGGCTCAGTTTGTAAATGTGAGGTGCTGGTCATGGAAAGCTGACTGCGTCTTACTGCTGCAAGCAAATGAGCGCTAACAGTAGCAGAGTCAATAGTTCCGATTGCTCCGCTGCTTTGCAGATGCGAGTGCAGGCTGCGAAGCATAGCCTCGCCGGTTGTATCGATATAAGGAACTTGACTCAGATCGATAATAAGATGCTTGGGCTTTGCGGATGCGAGTCTGAGCATCTCTTTTTTGATTTGCGAGGCAGTAATAAAGCTTAGCGCACCTTGAAAGCTGACCTTTATAGTGGTCCGCTCGGCTAACATATCGGTTGAATCGGCTAATAGGTTTTCCATCTGAGCGCGAAAAACAAACCAGACTCTATAGTTGTTATTTTTTCTATTACTCCAGATAAGCCATAAATAATAAAGAAGCGCTGCCAGCATACCCGCCCAAATCGCTGTAATCAGGTCAGTCAGCAATGTTAAAGTAAAGGTCAGCAGCAATAAAACACTATCAAAGGTTTTCGTTTTCACCAGATGCTTGAACTCACGTCGTTCGCTCATATTCCAAGCCACTAGCATTAGAATTGGAGCCATGCTTGCCAGCGGAATATCGGAGGCTAGCTTGGCAAAAACTACAACTACGAGCAGGACGAATAGGCTATGAATAACAGCAGAAAGCGGGGAAGCTGCTCCATGTTTAATATTGGCGGCGGTACGGGCAATTGCACCTGTAGCCGGAATGCCGCCAAAAAACGGAGTCGCCATATTGGCAATCCCTTGACCGATTAGCTCGCGGTTGCTGTTATGGGCTGTACCACTCATTCTATCAGCTACAACGGCTGATAACAGGGATTCAATTCCACCCAGCAAAGCGATTGTAAACGCTGGGAAGAGCATAAGCTTGATATCATCCATACTTATATTCAGCCATTGGAGCTGCGGCAATTGATTAGGGATAGGACCGTAAGCAGAACGGATCGTTTCAATATGGGCAGGAAAGAGAAGCAGGGCAAGTGCAGCCGATACAATCATACCTACGAACGCTCCCGGTATTTGCGGCTTCCAGCGTTGCAGCAACAAAATAACAGCAAGACAAATGATAAAAACTGCAATACTATATGGGGATGTCAAATGAAGATGCTTTGCAATTTGAACAAGAGAGGACAGAAAATGCTCTTCTTTGTCTGCAAGCTTAATACCAAGAGCATTGGTAATTTGTCCGCTAAAAATAAGCACAGCAATACCGGCTGTAAAGCCCGCTGTTACAGGACGGGGAATAAATTGCACAGCTTTTCCAAGACGGAAAAACCCCATAAGAATTAGCAGAATGCCTGATAAAAAACCTGCAATAAGAAGCTTGCTATAGCCGTACTGCATAACAATTGCAAGCAGGATCGGCACAAAGGCACCTGTCGGCCCTCCGATCTGAAATCGTGTTCCACCAAAAACAGCAATCAAAATACCAGCGATTACCGTTGTATAAAGCCCATATTCAGGTTTTACGCCAATGGCTATCGCAAATGCCATGCCAAGCGGAATGGCGATCATGCCGACAATGAGTCCAGCCAGCAGATCTCTCCTGAATAAATCGCGATTGTATCCGGCAAGTCGTCCATGAAGTTTCATGACATACACCCTTTTCGAATATTCATATATTTGATTATTTGAATATATAGAACATACATCGCCAGAGCTGATCTGTCAATGTACATACTGTAGGTATATGCTTTGGTTTGCCTAATTATTTGTCCTCGTCTCGGAACTCCTCCAGCAAATTAATTGTGTCAACCAAGTGGTTATCAAAAATCTGTTTGGCTACTGCAAGCAAATTACAAATAAGTGGATCGCGCAGCGAGTAGGTGACCGTTGTTCCATCCTTTACACCGACCACAACATTTTTATTGCGCAGCACAGCAAGCTGTTGGGAAACAGCAGAACCTTCCGAGCCAAGCAGTGTTTGCAGTTCATTGACACTGCGCGGTCCTTCGCAAAGCACCTCTAAAATTTGAATACGCATCGGATGCGCCAAAGCTTTAAAAAAATCAGATTTAAATTGATGAATGGCTGACCGCATATTGGCCTCCTCGAATCAGTCATTTGAGGCTGTCGGTTAGTTCGACAGCTTCTTTTTGATAGCTGTATAATTAATAGTCTTACGATGTATTGTATAGGGGCAAGCGGTTAATTTCAATTATTAGTCCAGATCAGATGAACGAAAGAATCAATTAGGAGCAACAGCGATCGGAGGATCATCACTCTTTTGTGGCAACCTGTTTGAGAGAAACATTAGGTTAACTTAAATAGATACTTGATATGAAAATATGAAAATAAGTTGAAACTATGCAAAAAAGCACTTTGGTATGTGAACTCTTTGTGAAGAATAGCCACAAATCTACAAATTATTTGTAAAATAGACTATGATAAAATCTGAAATAGAGAATCATTCTCATTGAAAGGGTGAGGGTTTAGTTGTTTTTTCGTTTTAAGAAACAAAGCTTTTTCGCAGTTATGACAGCATTATCCGTATTGCTGGTATTGGTTTATCCAGGCAATCTAGCAAAAGCTGAAAGCGTTCTTGAGGATGGCTCCTATTACGTTGATTATACCGTTTACCAAGCGGAGGGCGAATCGGTATCGATTGCTAACGATTATTTTAAAAAGAAGGCTGCTGTCTTTGTAAGCAGAGGGAAGATGCATGCCGAAATTACTGTATCGCACAGTGATTGGATCAAATCGTTGCAGGCTGGTACGGAAGATTCCGCTAAGGATGTCGTTGTAATTGAGGAGAATAGGGAAGAGGATACAAGACAGGTCGCATTCTACATAAATGATCAATTGGAGGAGCCTGTTTATATGCAAATGCATGTACAGATTCCTGATCTGAATTACGACCATCAGTATACGGTGCGCCTTAAGTTTGATTCCAGCAGTGTGGAGAAGGCTGATCTGACCCCGTCCGGTTTCGCATCTGATCAAGCGAGCAAGTCGGTAGGGAGTTCAAGCTTAATTTGGCTATATGCTGGAGCAGCTGTACTGCTAGTCGTTTCTATCAGTGCAGCAATGATGCGAAGAAGTCGACCAAAGCAATGATAACCCGCTAATCAATGTTGAGATTCATTTATAACTTAATATTAAAGGAGAAGTGAACATGAGTAAGCAACTTAAAATGGTACTGGGCGCATTTTTAGCGCTATTTATTGCATTTCCTGTACTGCATGCACAAGCAGCAGAGGCTCCTAAATTGCCAAATGGCGAGTACGACATAACTGTGCAGGTATTGAAAGATACAAGCGATGAGGTATCAGCAACTAGCCGCTATATTAATGAAGATGCGAAATTGGTAGTTGAAGATGGTAAAAATTATGCAGTGGTTACCATTACAAGCAGCCAATGGTGGAAATCATTTAAAACTCAAGCGGTTCAACCAGGCACATTCTCTGATGATAACTTTGAAGATACAACAACAGTAAGCGAAGACAATGAGAAAAATACGCGAGTGGTTAAATTTGAGGTTCCTGACTTCACTAAGCCGCTTAATGCTAAAATCCATATTGTTGTAACTGGTGTGCCGGGTGTAGGCGCTTATGACAATAGCTATGACATTCGCTTGAAATTCGGCAGAGGCGGAGAAACTGGCGGAGAAAACACAGAAAACCCGGATAAGGGCGAAGATAAAGAGCCAGCACAACCAGGCGAAGCTTTGAAAGATGGGGAGTATACGGTTAACTTTGAAGTATTGCACGAAACAGAAGACAAAGCCTCTTCTATGGGAAGATATATTGCTGCACCTGCAGATCTGCAAGTGAAGGACGGCAAAAATACAGTTGTAATTAAACTAACTAATAATGAGCAAATCAAACAATTCCAAGTTGAAAAAGATGGTGAGTTCGTTGATAGCACAGTAGTGGCTACAGACGAAGAAGCCAATACAAGAACAGTGTCATTTGAAGTTGCAGACTTAGGCAAAATAATGAACGCTAAAGTACAAGTGTTTGTAGAAGCACAAAACTATACTGGCAATCATGTTGTTCGCTTGTCCTTCGATGCTGATAGCGTGAAGAAGGTTGGCGGCGAAGAGGAACTACCTGTTTTGTTCAAAGATATTGAGAAATCGTGGGCTAAAAAGTATATCGAAGCACTTGCTTCCAAAGGTTTGATCAAAGGACTGTCGAACGAGGAGTTCGGTCCTGACAAAACACTTACTCGCGCTCAGTTTACAGCTATGATTGTTCGTGCATTGGATTTGCCATTGGCTGAGTATGAGGGTACGTTTACAGATGTAACTGAAAATAGCTTTGGCTGGGCAGTATTGCAAATCGAAGCTGCTAAGCGTGCTGGAATCGTAGCGGGCTATGAGGAAGGCTTCAAGCCGGCGCAGAAAATCAACCGTGAGCAAATGGTAACAATGCTTGTTCGTGCGATTGATTATGCAAATAAAGAGTTGACAGAAGAATTAAATGACAGCAAAGTATTTGCTGATGATGACAAAATTGCTAGCTATGCTAAAGATAATGTTTATGCATCAGTAGCACTTGGTTTGATTGATGGCAAAGAAGTAAATGGAAAAACTGTATTTGATCCAAAAGGTGACGCTACACGCGCTCAAGCTGCAAAAGTAATCTTCTTGTTTGCAGAATTGTTGAAATAGAATAGAGTAGTCAGCACCGGCAGCATACATTATGTTGCCGGTGTTGGCATAAACCGGGACTAGCGCAAGCTGCCCGTTTTTCACTTTTTGTATATGTTTTTTGCATGTTGTTTATGCACATGAAATAAATAAAGGCCGATACAAACAGTAAGGAGATTTAAAGATGAGAAAAGGGAAGTTGGGATTAGCAGCTGTGCTGCTATTTGGTTGGCTGGGGCTTGTATCAGCTCCGGACGCTGCTATGGCGGCAAAGCAATATGAGAACGGCGAGTATTCCTCTGCATATCAAGTGTTGAAGGAAGGTAAGAATGAGCAGTCGGCAGCAGCAGAATATATGGTGACACCAGCCGCAATTAAAGTAAATGGCAATAGTATAGAGGCTGTTGTAACGTTGAAAAACGCATCTTGGTGGCAAGAGTTTAAAGTACAATCCACTGCTGGTGGAGCTTTCGCCGATGTAAAAACATTGAGTGAAAACAAAGATAAGGATACAAAGGTTGTCAGCTTCAAAATAGCGGATATGGAGAAAAACGTCCAGGCAAAGGTTCATATTGTTGTAACAGGCATTCCCGGATTTGAGTATGACAACAAATACAATATTCAATTAAGCTTTGATTCCAGCAAGCTGAAAGAGAAAAAGGAAGAGCCTGTTAAGCCGAATGAGGGAAAGCCGGATAATAAGCCAGACAGCAAGCCAGAAACAAAGCCGGATAATAAGCCGAATGTGAACACGGGAAAAGACAATACAACGAATTCTGGTAGCAGCAAAGGCTCGAATGCCGGCAAAGAAGATAAAACGAAAGAAACAGCACCAAGCAGTAAACCTCAACCCTCAACAGGAGAAGGCACACAACAGACAAATACTGCAAAAGAAGCAGGCAAGACAGACCAGGAAGAGCAGGAAGAGCAGGCTGGCGGGACCAAGGGAAATGGAACTGATGCCAAACCTCCTGTAAGTGAGCAATCTGAATCTTCTGCCGGACAACAGGTAGATGAAAATAAGACTGATGACAATAATGAACAAGAAAATAGCAGTCTAGCAGAAGCGGATGGCGAGACTATCGTGGTTTCTCAAGAACAGATTGAAGCAGAGGGAGCAGCGACCGAAGCCGCTGGTGAGACTGGATCAGCTGATCAAGCCTCTGGGGCAGCTGCAGCCGAGGAAAAAGGAGGCATGCTCTCTTCGCCGTTATTTTGGGCAGCGATTGCAATTGTGCTCGCAGCAGCTATTGGATCTATATTTTATATCCGCAAGCAAAAACGGTCGGGAGGAGCATAGTGATGAAGGGCTGGCTGAAACTACTGTCTGTTGGTCTCACCCTCTCGCTTGCTTTACTTTCTGGTTGCGGGGCTGCCAGCAATGAAAGCACTGGCTCTAATAGTAATAAGAGCAGTAATGAGAGTGCTAACGAGAATACGAATGGCGAAGAGCGTATTGTAGCTACAACAGTAGCCATTACTGAAATTATGGATGCGTTGGAAATTGATCTGGTCGGCATACCATCCAGTTATAAAGAGTTGCCGCAGCGCTACAAGGATGCACGCGAGGTGGGCAATCCGATGAGCCCTGATATGGAACTGCTATTGTCCTTGAAGCCTACGGAAATATTGTCCGTGACCACATTGAAATATGATTTGGAGAAGTTGTTTGCTGATCGCGGCATCGAAATGAATTATTTGAACTTTGAAAGTCTTGCATCGATGCTGGATGAAATTTCTCGAATGGGCGAGCGGTATGATCGCAAGGAGCAGGCGGCTACAATAGTGCAGCAGTTCGAGGATAAGCGCAAGGATATTGAAGAGAGAACTACAGGCAAGGAAGCGCCGAAAGTGCTTATTCTTCTCGGTATTCCGGGCAGCTATCTGACAGCAACAGAGCATTCTTATATTGGTGATTTGGTCAAAATCAGCGGCGGTCAAAACATCATTACAGGTGAGAAAGCGGAGTTTTTGGCTTCAAATACGGAATATCTTCAACAAGCCAACCCCGATGTAATATTGCGGGCTGCGCATGGTATGCCGGATGAAGTTGTAAAAATGTTTGATGAAGAATTTCAAACCAATGATATTTGGAAGCATTTTAATGCGGTGAAGAATGGTCGCGTTTATGATTTGGAAGAAACGCTATTCGGCACAACGGGGAATTTGGCGGCAGCTGAAGCGCTTGATATACTTGTCGATTTGTTATATCCGGAATAATTGGGTTGGACTCATTAGAAATGTCGAAATAAGTAAAAGGTAAACAGAGGGACGTTTATATAATGAACAAAAAAGTAATAAGTTTTTTGGCTGCGGGCATTCTGCTGCTTGCTGTTATTGTATACTCAGGTATGAGCGGCAGCTTACAGGTTTCAGTAGTTGAGTTTTTAAGAGGATTGTTTGGCTATTCAAGCGATAATATGGACATCATCAAGGATTTGCGCTTCCCGCGCATACTTGTTGCATTGTTTGCCGGGGCTTGCTTGTCTGTGTCTGGTGTATTGTTGCAAGCAGTAATGCGCAATCCGCTTGCGGAGCCAGGGATTATTGGTGTATCTGCAGGAGCCGGATTTGCTACCTTGGTTATGGCGGCTTTTTTTCCGACTCTATTCTTCTATGCCCCGGTATTTTCATTTTTGGGCGGAATGCTGGCCTTTTTTCTTGTTTATACCTTATCTTGGCGCGGCGGCTTGAATCCGCTTCGGATGATACTGACGGGAATTGCAGTAAATGCGTTGTTCACCGGTCTTGGTCAAATGCTGGGCATGCAAAATAATGCATTAGTAAACGGATTGAGCCAAATGACTTCCTCTTTGGCGATGAAAAAATGGGCAGATGCTGACAGCATCGTTATATTCGGAACCATTGGACTCATTTTCTCCTTGCTTGCTTTTAAGTGGTGCAATTATTTGCAACTGGGCGACAAAACAGCAAAAAGCTTAGGACTGCCAGTTAACAAGCTTCGCTGGGGGATTTCTGCGATCGCAGTAATGCTTGCATCGATTGCTACTGCGTCAGCTGGCATGTTTGCATTTGTTGGTTTGCTTATCCCGCATATAGGCAGGCTTTTGGTTGGGTCCGATCATAAGGTGCTACTTCCATTTTCCACGATAGCAGGCGCACTGCTTATTTTGTTTGCCGATACGATAGGAAGAACGATTGCACCGCCATATGAAATACCGGCATCCGTTATAATGTCCGTCATAGGCGGACCATTTCTAATATTATTATTGAGAAGAAGTGATCGCATTGATGAACATTGAACAGATTAACTTTTCATACGGCAAGAAGTCGCAAACGCTCTATGGTGTTACAGCCGCTGTAGAGAAGGGAAAGGTGACGACGATCATCGGACCAAACGGCAGCGGCAAATCCACCCTGCTTGATATAATGAGCAAGCAGGCAATGCCTGACAGTGGGCAAATTGTATTGGAAGGAAAAGCGTTGTCTGAATACCGTCCGAAAGAATTGGCAAGGCATCTTGCCGTTGTCCATCAGCATAATACAGCCCCAGGAGATTTGACGGTTGAGAAGCTGGTTAGCTATGGGCGAATTCCGCATAAAGGGATGTTCTCCAGCGATTCGGATGAGGACGAGGCTGCGGTGGAACTGGCACTTGAACAAACGAATTTGATTGGCAAACGCAAGAAAATGATTGCCAATTTATCCGGAGGCGAACGACAACGAGTATGGATAGCAGCAGCACTTGCGCAAAGCACGCCTTATTTATTTTTGGATGAGCCGACAACCTATCTCGATATGTACTATCAATATGAAGTGCTGGAATTGGTTAAATCGCTCAATGAAAAGTATAAGCTAACAGTAGCAATGGTGCTGCATGATATTAATCAGGCGATCCAATACAGCGATTGCATTATAGCAATGAAGGATGGGCGTGTGAAAGCAATGGGCAAGCCTGAGGATACTATCACAGCTCAAGCAATCAAAGAGATTTATGGCATGGATGTATTGATCAAAAATGATCCGCAAGCAGGACTGTATATGGTACCGCTCGGGCTTGGTGCAAGCCTGGATAAATAGGCAAGAATGGTATAAACAAAAATGATATAAACAAAAATGGTATAAACAAAAAATCAGTGGTAGTAAGCAATGGGCGGCGAGCAAGCGCATTGAGCCTGAGCACTGAACATGGACACTAAACACTAAACACTGAACATCAAACACTAAACATTTCGTTGTAACATATAAAACCTGTATTACGAACAATTTTGTCCTCGGCTTCTAGTCTGTAACTATTGCGGTTTTCCGACAAACATAGTTTCCCAACGGCGTATCTAGCGCTTTTTGTACGATTTATCTTATAAAAGTTCTTGAATTGCCCACGGAAGCCATCGTTTATAAGATTTATCGTACAAAAAATTAGACTATCCTCTTGTTGGACTAGTGCTCGCTACTCCACTTCGTCTTTAGTGAATGTCTTGTCATGTAGTTTGCGATGCTGTTGCGGCGTTCGTCCGAATAGTTCTTTGAATAGTTTGTAGAAGTGTCCAAGATTGCCAAAGCCGGCTTCAAGCGCTATGTCCAGGGTGGACCAGTCTGTGTGCAATAACAGATTTTCAGCGTATTGAAGCTTGAGTCTATTCACATATTGCATCGGTGTCTGCTGCTCCCATTGCTTGAATAAGCGGCAGAGGTGAGCGTGTGATTTGCCTGATAGCCGCAATAAGGCGGGCATTCCCTCAATAAAATTCTTCTTTTGCTTCATTTCCTTGCAAACCTGCAGAAACCACTCCGGCCGATCAAATTCGGCATGCGCAACAGAGTGCATCAAATAGCGATTATACACTTCAGCGAGCAGTGCACGAAGTTCCGTGCGAAACCATAGTTTGTCGTCTTGGGGAATATGACAGATCATTTCCAATCTGCGTTGCAGACGTAGTTTTTCTTGTGAAGACAGGCTAATAGAAGTAGGATAGGGTGCGGTTAGAAAAGCATCTTTTGGGAAACCGCTGCCCAGATAATCGAATAGTTCCATTACTGTTTTTTCGTAAAAAGATAGGTTGATAATCCGAAAATCTCCATACGGACCCTTCTCATAATAATGAATATCCTGCGGCCTCATAAATACGAGTGTTCCTTCCTCCAAAAAGTCCTTGCGACCATTGACGCAGTGATAAGCAGAACCCTCCACTAAAAGAAAAAACTCAAAAAAATCATGTGTATGCGGACCAGCCATTGTATTTATGCCGGATAAATCGCGATAATGTCCTTCAGCTTCCTGATCAATGCCAAACGATGCAATTAGAGTGAGTATCTTCATTGTGCTTCCCCCTATCCTATATCAAAATAACATATTTATTAAAAAAAGAAAAAGATTGATTCTATTATAGTTCCTATACCTGCCTCTACGTGCATTATTGCTGAAAGGAGGTGTTGAAAGTCGTGTCTGATACTTTAAGTTTTTTAAATAGAACTGATTAATACTGGAATTCATATAGCTGTTTAGCTTGAGGTAAGGAAGCAATCTTCTTTCCCTGTCTATCCATTTTCAACTGTCTATTATACAAATACAGATTGTGCAAGCACTAATATAATATCGTGATGTTAGTATACCGTAATTTTGCTAATAAAAAGTAAGACTTGAACAGGGGGACGTGCTAGGATGTAAGCAATGAGATAGTCAATGATACAGACAACGAGGTAAGCAAGAATGTAAGCAATTGCGTTAGTTTAAAGGAGGATTAAGATGAGCTTGTTGATTCGCAAAGAACAGTTTGAAAAAAATAAAACCATCTATGAGAGCGTCAAATTGAGATTTCTGGGAGTAGAAGGTTTTGATGTATACAATGTGTCTATTCCGTTTGCTTGGAAAGGGAAAACTTATATTTATGGACGAGTAGAAAGACGCAGTGAATGGGCGCGCTCTTGGGTGCGCTTGTTTGAGCAGACCGGCAAGGATGAATGGACATTGGTTCCTGGGTCGATGATTTATCAGTTGGAAGACCCCTACATTAGTTTTATTCATAAGGAGCTTGTGATGGGCGGTACGCATGTTCGTTATCGGCAACATCAACCAGAAACGTACTTCGGCTATTTTTATAAAGGGACAGAATTAGAGGATTTATATTACTTTACGACGGGTCCGGAGTATATGAAGGATATTCGATTGGTCGAGATGTCTGATGGGAAAATTGGTGTTTTTTCCAGACCAAGAAATGAAGAGGTGCGCAAGCAGTTTGGCAGTGAATCGATGATTGGATTTACGGTCATTAACAGTTTGGATGAGTTGACAAGCGATTTGGTGGAAAATGCGCCTTATATTCCCGGGTTATTCGGTAAAGACGAGTGGGGCGGATGCAATCAAGCTTATTTTTTAGAGAGCGGCAACATCGGCGTTATTGGGCATATTTGTTATAAATCTTTTGGAGAAGATGGGCAAATGAAGCAGGTATATATGAATTTTTCTTTTGTACTCGATGTAGAGCAGCATATTGCTTTGGATCAGAAAATAATCGGAACCCGTGCCTGTTATCCGGCAGGTCCTGCCAAAAGACCGGAGCTGACAGACTGTGCTTTTACATCAGGCATTATGATGCGTGAGGACGGAAAATGCGATTTATATAGCGGGATAGGGGATACAGAGGCTGGAAGAATCGTGATTGATTATCCGTTTGAGGGACAGGGAAGTATCCTATCTAAAAGAGAAGAGGGATGACGGAATGAAGATGTTATGGACATTGGAAAAGCTGGAGCAGCGCGTATTGGAACTGGAGACATATCGATATCGGGAATTGCAGGAACTTAATGGCTGGGCGTATATGGAGGACAAAGAGAAAGCAATCGGCGTTTATCCACCCACACTTGCTGCTGAACGGATGATGGACCAAGGCGACCGTTGGCAAGGCAGGGACTTGTATGTTTGGCTAAATCGTAAAGTGAAGATTCCGGCAGAGTGGAGCGACAAGAAAGTATGCGGGCTCTTCGATTTCGGCAAGACTGGTCACGGCAACAATGAAGGTTTTGAGTCTCTGCTATTCGTTAATGGCAAGCCTTTTCAAGGAGTGGACGCCAACCATAAGGAAGTGTTCCTGCCTAAGGAGCTTGCTGGGGCGGAGGTTGATTTGACGTTTCGTCTCTGGTCCGGATTAGAAGGCGGGGGAGTACAGCGCATACAAGAGCAGCGAATGAAGCAAGCAGCGCTCGCATATTTGGACGAGCATACTGATCATTTGTATTATTCAGCCAGAGCGATAATTGAAACCGTAAAGCTATTTCCAGATGAGCAGCTTGAACGTCATGAGCTTTTGCGTGCTTTGGATCGTTCCTTATTGCAACTGGATTGGTCTTATCCGGGATCAGATGCATTTTATCAATCTGTTCAGCAAGCAGCGACAGAATTGGATGAGCAATTGCAGCAATTGAAGCGGGAGCATCCAGTGACGGTACGTTGCATCGGGCATACCCACATTGATGTGGCTTGGCTTTGGCGATTGGCGCATACGCGCGAGAAAGCAGCAAGATCATTCTCAACAGTGCTACGTTTGATGGAGCTATATCCGGAATATATCTTTTTGCAAACTCAGCCCCAGTTATATGAATATATGAAAGAGGATTACCCTGAAATCTATGAACAGATCAAAGCAAGAATTGCAGAAGGACGCTGGGAGGCTGGCGGGGCGATGTGGCTGGAGGCGGATTGCAATCTGCCTAGCGGCGAATCACTAGTCCGGCAAATATTGTATGGAACGGCTTTTTTCCGCAATGAATTCGGTACTGAGTGCAAATATTTATGGTTGCCGGATGTATTTGGATATAGCTGGGCATTGCCGCAAATCTTGCGCAAGTCAGGCATAGAGACGATGATGACTACAAAAATCAGCTGGAATCAATATAATCGTATGCCTCACGATACTTTCCAATGGAGAGGGATAGACGGAACAGAAATTTTGACACATTTTATTACAACTCCAGATGATCCAACCTCCACTTCATGGTTCTATACGTATAACGGCAAGACTGAACCATATGCGATCAAGGGAATATGGGATGTTTATCGGGATAAGGGATTGAATCAGGAACTGTTGTTGTCCTATGGCTACAGCGATGGAGGCGGTGGGGTAAACCGCGATATGCTGGAGACGCGCCGTCGTATGGAGCAAATGCCAGGTATGCCAAGTGCGGTAACAGGGCGAGCGGACGAGTATTTTGAAAAACTACAGGAAACTGTAGCGAATACAGATCAATATGTGCATACTTGGGATGGTGAGTTGTATCTTGAATTTCATAGAGGAACTTACACAAGTCAGGCCTATAGTAAAAAAATGAACCGCAAACTGGAATTGTTATATCGCGAGGCAGAATGGATGGGGGTGCTGCAAGCGGCACAAAGCGGCGTGTGGCAAGCTTACCCTGCAGCAGACTTGGCTGAGGGATGGAAAATTATTTTGCGAAATCAGTTCCACGATATTATTCCAGGCTCGTCTATTAAGGAAGTATATGAGGACAGCAAGATTGAATACGAGCAGGCTCATCAGCTTGGCTTGACTGCCATATCTGAGGCAGAGCGATTGCTTCAACTGGATCGAAGCAATACGGTAACTATTTATAACAGTGCTTCATATGAACGAAGTGACATTGCAGTTATTGAAAGATTGGGAGATGCCACTCTTAAGAGCGAGAGTCATTATGCCTGGTTTGATGAGGATGGAAACAAGCTAAGCGCACAAAAAAGCGGCAATACATGGATGGTTTATGTAACGGAAATTCCATCGATGGGCAGTTGTTTGCTTTCGTATCAAGAAGTAGCGACAGTTGTGGTAGAAGGAGGAGAAGAGCTAGAAAGGGGGGGCAGTAGGCAATCTGGTCAATCCGATCAAACTCTGTTTGAGAAGCAGGAAAACGGTATTCATACTCCATTCTACGATATTGCCTGGAATGAAGCGGGTCAATTGGTATCTATTTACGATAAAGAGGCTGGAAGACAAGTGCTTGCGGATGGAGAATGCGGCAATGTGCTGCAAATATTTGAGGACAAGCCAAAAATGTTCGATGCATGGGATATCGATATTTTTTATCAGCAGAAGAAACGGGAAGTTACCGAGCTGCAATCAGTTGAATGGAAGGAAGCAGGCCCGTTATATGCCGTTATCGGATTCAAATGGAGCTACATGAATTCTACGATTGAGCAGGAATTGAAGGTGTACGCGCATAATCGCAAAATAGATTTTATAACAAAGGTAGACTGGCAAGAACGCCAGCAATTATTAAAAGCGGCATTCCCGATATCTGTTCGTTCGCCGGAAGCGACTTATGATATACAATTTGGTAATGTGAAGCGCCCAACGCACTGGAATACGAGCTGGGATTATGCAAGATTTGAGACGGTCGGTCATCAATGGGCTGACTTGTCTGAGCGCGGTTACGGGGTAAGCTTATTGAATGATTGCAAATATGGCTACGATATTAAAGATCATGTAATGCGCTTGTCATTGCTGAAATCAGCGATTTATCCCGATACAGAAGCAGACCGCGGCATGCATGAGTTTACTTATTCCTTGCTCCCTCATACAGATGGCTGGTTTGAGGCAGAAACTGTCAAGGAAGCATGGTCGTTAAATAACCCATTGCGGGCTGTGAATGGAGAGGCTGCCTGCATTGGCAAGTCGATGTTCCGAATTTCTAAGGATCATATGATGATTGATGCTGTAAAAAAAGCCGAGGACAGCGATGCGATAATTGTTCGTCTGCATGAATTCGGTGGAGCGCGCGGCGAGGCCATGCTTGAAAGCGATTATGAGATTGCCGATTGGCAGGAGACGGATTTGCTGGAACGAGCAATAGCAGAGAAACAATCAGGCAGCGAGCTGCGCTTCGAAATTAAGCCATACGAGATTAAAACTTTTATTATTACATTGAAATAGAATTGAAAAACAATGCAGGAACTGCAAATAAAATTAAGAATAGATATTGTATTTGCATTGAATAGGAGATAGATAGCGGACTGAACCATGTTGCTGCAACTAGGTCAGTCCGCATTTTTTGAAATAGTAGAAAGTATAAGTTTTAGTCATGGTAATGATTATTGATGCTGCGTATCACATTGAGGTCAAAGATTATAGTGTGGCTGAAAAATATTGAAAGCGCATCCAAATGGATTGGTAAATATGTTGTAAGTTCAGTTTTTGTTTATGATAAGATAAAACGATGGAGGGGGACAGCGATGAAACGCATCCGGTATAGCATTCGCATCAGGTCAATGTTTGTTAAGTTTTTTGTGTCCTTTGTTATATTACTTGCTGTTTTTACTTTAGCGATCAGTACATCATTATATCAAGCCTTCTCCAAAAGCTCAGCTAAACAGATCAACGAAATTGCGCTTAAAGGTCTTGAGCAAAGCAAGAGCATTGTAGAGTTTATGATGAATCAGGCCAAGTTGATTACATTACAGTTGTCGCTGGACCCTGATATTATTCTTTCTATTAATAGCCCAGGCGCTGAAGCAGATTATTTTTTAACGGGTGCTGCCTTGAGGAAAGTAAATGATATTTTGCTCACCAATAAAAATATATACTCAATTACACTATATAACGGTCAAAGCAATAGTCTGATCGGTAACGATCGGGACAGAGCCAATGCCGAGCAATCGTTTATCCAGCTGTTGCAACAAGAGGAATTGCCTAGTCTTGGGCGAGTCATTCCGAGAACGCTTGCTGTTACCAGAGGGCTGCAGATATTGGAAGAGAAGGTGTATACAACTTATTATTACGAGAGAGAAGCAAATCACAATCAGATTGCCAATGCGATTATCGTAAATGTGAAACTGAATGAAGTAGTTAAAACAAATGAAAAAACTGCTAAAAAAAGTCTCTTTATTGTAGATAAAAAGGGGAATACGGTTTATGAGACTGCTCAAACCGGCCTTTTGAATAGCTTTAATGAACATGCAGATCATTGGAACAATGCATTAGGAAGTGACGACAACAGCTTTATTATTGAATCGGAAGGTCAACGAATGCTGGCGGCATTTACTTATTCTGAACAGTTGGGTTGGTATTTTGTTTCAATGCTTCCCTATGCAACCGCAATGGCTCCAATTACCGAGGTGCGATACAGTGTTATGCTCACTTGTTTGCTGCTTCTAATTGCTGCTTTTATTGTTGCGGCTGTATTAAGCGGTATGTTGTCATCGCCTTTTGCCCGGCTGGCAAGAAGAATTAGAGGATATGAATTGGAGCAGGGAGGCAACCAGCAGAAACAAAGTGAAATGGAGGTGCTAACCAGGTTCTATTCAACAATCACCAGTCAGTATGAAGAGTTGAAGGCTAGTCGTGATTTGTCGCGGGTATCGATGAAAATGAATTATTTGAAGGAATTGCTGCAAGGTATTCGTGTTCCTGAACAAGGCGATGAGAAGCAGTACGGGCTTTCCTTCTCAGTGCTTGCCATGAATAGCTTGAGTATTGCAGTAATTAAACTGGATCAGATAAAGGAGCTTTCGGAGCAAGGAGTCGAGGTGGATCAGACGATTAGCACTGTTTTATTCAATTTTGCAGAGAGATTTTTGCAGGAACAGGTGGATTGTGAGCTTGTTCAGTTAGAACATGAGATTGTTGTGATTTCAGGGGAAAATAGCTCGCGTCACAATGATTTGCCGCTGCAATCACTTCAATCACCATCACTGCAGCAGGCGCATCAACCGGATCAATCTTTTCAATCTGATCAATTCGATCAGTCTGAATTATTAACCAGCCTATTTAGTTTGCAACAGGAAATTTATCGGATTTATCAACTAACGGTAACGATTGGCGCAGGTCAAGTGAAAAATAATGTTCATGATTTGGGCGAAGCATATTTGACAGCGAAGGAAGCGGTATTGTATCGACTGGCAGAAGGAGAGGGAAAGCTATTAGTCTATGATGAGATTATGAAGCGTATTAACGAGGCTTTCGAATATTCCTATTCTTCGCAGCGCGATTTTCTGGAGGCGATCAAAGCAGGAAAAGCGGAAAAGGCGGAAGAAATGCTGAAAACGATATTTGAATCTTTCCGCTTGGCTCCATATCATATGATTCGTCTATCGATACATCATCTGTTATTTGCATTAGTAACTGCGGATGTTGGTTATCATTCGTCCCCGGTTTCTTCAGGTTCTTTTGCTGAAATGCTAGGCAGACTGGAAAAAATGGAGTCATTGGATGCTATTTTGGCTTGGTTTGTTAATTATAGTAATGATGCTGTCGCTAGTGTGATTGCCAATAAAGAAAGCTCCAAAACAGAATTGGCACAAGAAATTGCTTTATTTCTGGAAGAACAGTACGGCAACCCTGAACTATCAGTTGAAATGACCGCTGAACGATTTCACTACAACGCTATTTATTTTGGAAGATTGTTTAAGGAGTTGTTCCATTGCTTATTTCTTGAATATGTTACAGCACTGCGGGTAAAAAAGACAAATCAATTTTTGCGAGAGACCAAGCTAACTGTAAAAGAGATTGGCACTCAAGTGGGCTTTTTGAATTCCTCTTATTTTGTAACCTGGTACAAAAAAAATACCGGGCTAGCTCCTACAGAGTATCGTAAACAACAACAGGCCCTCTCTCAGTAGAAAAGTACGATAATGGAAGGGCAGAAGTGATAGCGTTCGTCTATACAAACATATTAAAATGATCGTTTTCGAAAAAATGAGAGATTTTGAATAAGAATTGAAAGATATCACCTTTATTAAACCGATACAATCAAAGCAAATTGATTCGTAGGAGGAGGTTTTGCAATATCTAACCGTTTTGTAATGATTCAATAAGAATTGTATTATGAACATCTGATAATTCTGTTATCAAGTTCCATGCCTTTTTTCTTATAATGATAGTTAACAAAGTAATAAGGTTGAAGAAAGGGGAGGCAGCTATGTTTGCATCGATAGAATATGCGACGATTGCAGCAGCTTCGACAAATAATCCAAGGAATGATACGGCTTCTGTCGTTGAAATGAGAGACGGTTCTTTATTGGCAGTATGGCATAAGTACGAAGGATCGGATGGAAGCGATTTCGATTTATGCCGTATCTATGCCAAGTCGTCCTATGACGGCGGATTAACATGGGAACGCGAGAGATTGCTGATGAATAATAACGCGGAAGACAACAATGTACAGGCTCCAGGCCTTTGTATGCTTCCTAGTGGTGAACTTTTGCTTCATTGTCTTAGAGGTCATCAGGGCGGATCCAGCTCAACGATGGAAGTCTATATTTCGCGTGATGGCGGAGAATCCTGGGAGTTTCGGTCGCATATATGGAAACGAACGAGCGGTCAGTGGCTGCAGGGCGGTGCAAATCATATGAATTTGTTATCAGGAGGCCGTTTGCTGCTGCCTTACCATTTTGGCAATGGACATCAGGGAGACCAGCATAATACGGTCGGTTGCTTCTTTAGCGATGACGAAGGTCTAACGTGGATACAATCAAAAGATACTGTGGATCTGCCTATGCGTGGTGCGATGGAAGCATCCGTCGCCGAACGAATGGACGGCTGGCTTGTGATGTCGCTCCGATCACAATTGGGGTCAGTGTTTATCAGCATGTCTAGCGATGGCGGAAACAAGTGGAGTCTGCCTCAGGCATGCGGTTTGAAATCCCCCGAATCGTGTACTTGTGTGCGGGCAATTCCCGGTACGAATGCACTTCTTCTGTTATGGAACGATAGCCTGTACGAACCAGGCAAGCATCACTTTGGCAGGAGAACACCTCTAAGCGCGGCATTGTCTAAAGATGGTGGTACAACATGGTCGAAAATAGGTAATATTGCAGAAGGCCCTTATGAATTCACTAATCTGAATTGTATGTTCACAAGATCAGGAAAGGCCATCGTTACATATATGCAAGTAGAAGATCCCGCGTTTCTCGAATCGGGTGATCCTGCTTTCAAAAGGGTTGGTATGGACTTGAAAGCTATTAGGATTGACATGAAGGATTTATTAGGCGGATAAGGTCAATTGCTGTCATAATGCAAGGGGGAAGCCAAACCAATCCTAAATACGAGGAGGATCCTATGTTCAAAGTTTTAATCGCTGACGATGAGGAATTTGTTCGTGAGAGAATCAAGAACAACATGCCGTGGCAAGAGATAGGATTTGAAGTGATGGAATGTGTTTCTGATGGAAGAGAAGCGCTGGATAAAGTACGGGCTTGTCCTCCCGATGTTATTTTGACAGATATATTAATGCCGAATATGACTGGCTTAGAGCTGGCCCATAAGTTAAAAGGTGAATTTCCTGAAATCAGGGTCGCTCTGATGAGTGCTTATGATGATTTTAATTATGCGAAGGAAGCTATTCGTTATGGAGTAAAGGGGTACTTACTGAAACCAGTCATTCGTGATGAGTTCATGGAATTGTTTCAAGGCTTTGCCAAGGATATAAGGAAAGAGGAGGGGCAAGCTCCCCGCCTTTTTTTTCATAATGAAATAAGCACTTTTGGGGAGGGGAATACCTATGTCACTCGTGCCAAGCAATATATAGCGAATAACTATTCCAAACAGATTAAGTTAAAAGACATATCAGAACGTTTGTATGTCAACGCGAATTATTTCAGCTCTGTGTTCAAAAGGGAGACAGGGAAAAACTTCATTGATTATTTAAATGAGGTTAGAATTAATGAATCAAAAAAATTGTTGCTCCATACCGATCATAAAGTATTCGAAATTTCGTTATTTGTCGGTTTTGGGAATTTCTCATACTATAATAAGATGTTCAAACGAATGTGCGGTGTAACGCCGCAAACCTACAGGGAATCGGGTGGTCTGGTCTACTCATGCAAAGAGGGCTCAGAATGAAAAGGAAAAAAATAAAGTTAAATAGCTTTTTAATGTTGTTTTCCCTTTCGGTTGTAACCATTCTGACACTTAGTATCGGCAGCATGTTATATTTGAAGACGGAAAGATATATTGAAGAAAAAACCGATTTGATGCAATCTATGCAAATGAATCAAACCGTAAAAGATGTGCGTAAACAATTTGAAGATATTTATCAAACGATGGACAGCTTACGCAATACTTCCACGTTTATTCGTACAGTGGATAGATTACAACAGAAGCAAACTGCGTCTTATGAGAAAGTTGTATTGTCGCAAAAACTAGAGTCCTCCTTATTCAATCTTAATAAAGGAAATAATTTGATTGATAACATTACGGTATGGACAGAAGATGAACAGTATAGCTCAACGACAGAATATGCTTCTTATTATTTTCAAGGTCATCGGCTGCCCTTATCAGTCTTTGGGAGCGGGATTCAGTTTATATCTAAAAACCAGACTTACACAGCTCTGAATCTTGGGGTTGCGAACACAAATAAGAAAGCGCTTTATCGACTTTTTGATGACTGGAACCGTTCCAGTTACTTTTTATGTCCAATCATGGGTGTGGATGGTATACTCGGTGTTTTAAAGCTGGATTTAAATATAGAAGAATTTCAAAATATTCTTCCGTATGGCAATTGGTTGGCTATCCTTGACGCCAATGAAGAAGTGCTTTATAGGGGGAGCGCTGCCAGAGTTGAATTCAAAGAGCGTGACCGTTTTTATAGAGAGATAGGGTTCAATGGTATTCATATTGCCTTGAATATTGAAGAAACCGGGTTTCATCAGAAACAGCTTCGTTCTTTGGCTATATATTCAATTGTCACACTTGGAGTCAGCGCAATGCTGGCTTTTTCTCTCTCTCAATTGATTGGCCGCAAAGCAATGTTTCCTTTGCATAGTTTGGTCAAATCGATTGGCCGGCAGCGTTCGCTGAATATAAGCGGGGAGCCGGCTGGGGAGCAGCAGAACAAACGACGAAGCTTAACAATGAGAGACCGTTTTTTTATTTATTTCTTATCAACCGTGCTGCTTCCAGTATTTATGTTTGTAACTATCTTTTATGTGAATTCATCACAAATCATTGCCCAGGAGTTGGAAGAAACGTTTAAAGTACTATTTGATAAGACTGCTCATCGGGTTGAATTGTTCGTTAATCATAAAGAAACAGCTATGGCCCGTTTAGCGTATGATGCGTTCGTGGTTTCTTACGTGTTTCAGCCTAGCAATGAACAAAAACAGGATATGGATCAGCTTATTTTTGACAGCAGCTTTCCAGCGTTAAGCGAAGATGCCCTTGGCATATATGGAGCTGATAATAGATTGATTTATAGTAACCGCTTCAAGCATGCGGTTCAGCTTGATCCTGAGTTTTTTGATCAGATGCGCACAAACCGAAAAAATCTGTTTTCTTGGCTTACCCCAGAATTGGCATCTACTTTGATTAGCTTTGGCATCGGAGTCGCAGATCTCAATAGAGATGCCCGTATGCTCGGTTATTTGAAAATAGATATCGATGGCGTATACTTTATGAATCTTTATGCCGAGTTGAAGGGAAGCGGCAGCGAAGCATTTATTGCGGATGGGAACGGACTCATTTTATCCCATTCGGATATAGAGAAATCAGGTCAGGAAGCCGATATTCCGTTTCAGCTAGGGAAAGGGACGGAAAATGTGATTCGAGACGGAAATTCAATCTATTATATTGCCAAAATCGATTCTTTATCTTGGTATCTTGTTGCTAAATATGATGCTTCGGTCATAAAAGATCAAGTGATTCGTCTGTTTTTTGATGATATTTATTTATTGGTCATTCTTTTTCTTCTGACGTTGCTATTTTCTTATTTTATGTCCCAATATTTGGTAAGTCCGCTCGCATCCTTGCAGAATCGATATCTGAATATTGAACTGGATACCGTTAGGCAATTGACTGACGAATACGCCTATACAATTGACGAGGTCGATCAGCTTCGTATTTCTTTTAACGCGATGTTGGAACGGATTCACGAGATGGTGCAGGACACGCTCAAGGCCAATCAAGAGAGAATGACTTTGGAATTCGAGAAGAAGGAATTGCATATGGAGGCGCTGCAGGCTCAAATTACCCCTCACTTTCTTTATAATACTTTGGAGAATATTATGTATATGATAGAGCAGGGCGAGAGAAGGCTAGCAGTTGATATGATTGGTTTTCTAAGCAGATTGTTCCGATACGCAATGGGAAAAGAAAGTCCGTTGACGACGCTTGGCGAGGAGATTGCTTATACTAAATCCTATGTAAAGATTATGAATTACAGGTATAATGATAGAGTTTTTATTGAATGGGATACAGATGCATCGCTTAATTCCCACACTGTTAATAAGATGATCCTTCAGCCGATTATCGAGAATGCTATACAGTATAGCTTTCCGAAAAATAATCAGGTTTTAATTTCGATCAGCTCTAAAAGGATGGAAGATTATTTCGAAATCACCGTTCGTGACAATGGACCTGGCATCGAATCCGACAAGCTGGAGAAAATCCGCTTTTATTTGAACAGAAGAGATCATCGGAAGATAGGGCTTTACAATGTGAACAGCAGGATCAGGCTCCATTTTGGAGAGGAATTCGGTTTGTGGATTGAAAGCAGCGGCTCGGGAACGATCGTGACGCTCCGCCTACCCATTCCTAGGGAGTATTTAATGGAAGCGCATGCATATAACTGAAAATCGTATTATGAACCCCTGATGATTCTGTTACGTATCTCAGGGGTTCCTTTTATATAATGAGCATGCAAGCCAAATATGAGCATTATGGGGGATGAATATGGCAATTAAAAAAGTTGGAATGGCAGCGTTATTGGCATTCACGGTTTTGGGAGCTTCAGCATGTTCTGGAGGTAATGTCACGAACGAAGTAAAACCTACGGATCCGCCTCCCGTTCAGAATACGGAGGCTCCCAAAGCGTTTGAAATCAGCTGGATGGGCCAAGGAGCAAGGGGCAAGGTGGAAGATAACAATAAGGTGCAGCAAATGATTGAACAGAAATTCAATGTTAAGTTATCAAATCGCAAGATTGATGCCAATAACAATGAACAGCGAAATCTGATGGTAGCTTCCGGAGAATTGCCAGATATCGCATTCATGTCTACACCGGTGAAGCTTTATGAAGACGCTGTCACTCGCAGCATACCCAAAGATATGATCAAGGAGTACGCCCCTAATTACGCTAAAATGCTGGACAGTCAGCCGACGGGGTGGAAAGTGAACCAAATTGACGGGAAGGATGGAGAATTTTACGCCCTCACTGGCTACAAGGAAGAATGGGATAATCTGATCTGGGGTCAGGTATACCGTCTGGATTGGATGGAAAAGCTCGGGATCGAGCCCAAGGGAGAACTCGTTCCTTTAGGCACTTCAGACGGATTTGAACGCATTTTTTTCTCGAAGGAATCATTTACACTGGATGAGGAACTGGAGATGTTTAAAAAATTTGTTCATGACGATCCAGACGACAACGATAAGAAGGATACCCATGGCTTATTGTTAAACAATAGTGACGCCTCTTGGGCATTGAACACGGTAGCAGGTGCCTTTGGCTTCGGATGGGACTATAATCTGGAGGAAAATGGAGAAGTAACGGGTTACGCAATTAGCGATAATTACAAAAAGTTTCTGAAATATTTGGCTCAGTTATATAAAGAAGGGTTAATCGATCCCGAATTCACCACGCTCAATCGTGCTAAAAGCTGGGAGAAATTCGCAGCCGGGAAGTACGGTGCTGCGCAAGTACAAGTTCAAGCGGCTGGTCTGATGCCATTTACATTTAACCGTCCACCCGGAAATCTTGTGCAGAATGACTCCAAGGCGAAGTTTCTGTTTACCCCGCCGCCAATCGGCTTTGAGGGGCAGCAAGGCTCCGCCGCATACACGCCAGTTGATGGCTTTGGCTACGCGATGGTCATTAAAAAAGATGTCTCCGACGAGAAATTGGCTCGTATCTTGCAGATCTTCGACTATATCAACTTTGATCAAGAAGGTCTTATGCTTTCCCAATTCGGCGAAGAAGGTTTAGATTACACTTGGGAAGGCGAACCGTACCGTTCGGCAGTTATACCGATCGAGAGTGCGGAAGGCGATCGTGAAAAGCTAGGAATCGGTTATTACAATCTTTCGATACAGCATGGCGATGTTGCGGCATATTACGCGAATGAGGGCGTGTCAAAACTAACAGAATTGTTTTTTGGCGCTGAGGAAGGCAGGAGTATGGCGTACCGTCCTTACAAATGGGATTACTCCAATGAAACCAAGTACGATGACTTTAACACGATCTACGGCGCACAGTTGAAAACAATAACCGATGAATTTTTGTTTAAGTCCATTACCGGTGAAGTTGATGTGGATTCCGGCTGGGACTCGTATGTGGAAAACTGGCGAAGCAGCGGCGGGAACGAAATTCTCGCTGAATTGGAAAAAGCGCCGAAGGTAGCTGATTTGCGCAAAAACTGACAATTGATATCGAATGATATGAATAGATCCACGGGGGAGGAAGCGTAAGCGAATCCCCTCAGCGATTTAGAAAGGCGGTATATTTTGACTAACTCGGCCGAAGCGACTCCCTCGATTAAATCGAAAGCAACCAGAGCTCAGGTCTGGAAACGCATGAAACGAATGAAGATGTTGTATATCCTTTTACTGCTGCCCTTCTTGAATCTGGCCATATTTCATTACGCCCCGCTGTATGGCATCATTATTTCATTCAAGGACTTCAAGCCGGGAATCGGCATTTGGGATAGCCCGTGGAACCAGTTTGGACATTTCAAAAGCATGTTTCATGATTTCGTTTTTTTGCGTGCATTGCGCAATACGCTCATCATTAGTGTATTGCGGCTCCTTGTAGGCTTTACGTTCCCAATCATCTTCGCTTTGTTAATCAATGAAATTACAAAGACGAGATTCAAACGGGCGGTACAAAGCATTTCATACTTTCCTCATTTTATGTCCTGGGTCATTATTGCCGGGATGGTTGTGGAAGTATTTTCGCCTGAACGGGGAATTGTTAATTACGTCATTACCTTATTTGGCGGAACTCCGATCAACTTTTTATCGAGTAAGGTGTTTTTTGTGCCCATATTGCTCATTTCAGATGTCTGGAAGGAAGTCGGATGGGCCTCGATCATTTATTTGGCTTCAATTATGTCGATTTCTCCAGATATTTATGAAGCAGCCGAATCAGATGGAGCAAACCGTTTCCACAAAATGATTTATATTACACTACCCGCACTCATACCAGTAATTACGATATTATTCCTGCTTCGTCTAGGCCATATCCTGTCGGGCGGCTTTGATCAAATTCTTAACATGTACAGTCCGCTCGTTTACGAGGTTGGGGATATTATCGATACTTATGTTTACCGTTCAGGCCTCGTGGAATTTAGGATGGACTACTCCGCTGCGGTCGGATTGTTCAAAAATGTGGTGGGAATCGTACTGCTCGTCACGGTAAATCAAATTGTGCGGAAATACAACGACTATGGGGTGTGGTGAGATGAAACAAGCGCAGCTTAGAAAAGGGGGAAAGAGATTCAAGCTTCATCCCGGTTGGTGGTTTGATTTGTTGAACGGTTCGTTTATGGTTGTGTTTGCTCTGTTAATCCTTTATCCATTCTGGCAAGTGTTCTTGTTGTCCTTTTCCGACGGAAGAGAAGCGACAACGTTAGGATTTCATCTTTGGCCGCAGAGCTGGTCTAATGAGGCGTATCGATTTTTGTTATCTTCCGGAGAAATCATGCGTCCCTATATGAACTCTATACTGCGAACCGTATTCGGAACGGCACTGGAAGTACTAATTACGATTTTGGTAGCTTATCCGCTATCCAAGAAAGAACTGCCCTTTCGCGGCTGGATGACGACGTATTTCATCATTCCGATGTTTTTCGGGGGCGGTTTGATACCAACGTATTTAATTATAAGAAGTTTAGGATTGCTCGATAACTTTTTAGTGCTTATTCTTCCAGGAGCCGTTGCTGTATTTAGCATTATCATTATGCGGAATTATTTCATGTCGCTGGACGTGGCGCTCGAGGAATCTGCGCATATGGACGGAGCAGGCTATATGACGCTTTTGTTTAAAATTATACTTCCGGTTTCCACTCCCGTGCTGGCGACTATTTCATTGTGGGCGGCTGTCGAGCATTGGAATGCCTGGTTTGACGCCATGATTTACATACGCGACCGGAATTTGACCGTCATACAGGTAATTATGCGGGAAATGCTGATGTCCGTCAGCGATGTCAGTAATGATTTGATGTTTGACAATAATACGAATCAAGCTAAGTTGGCTATGAACAATGTACGTTCGGCAATTGCGTTAATATCGATAGGTCCTATCATATTGGTGTATCCGTGGTTGCAAAAATATTTCGTGAAAGGAATTATGCTAGGTTCAATCAAAGGCTGATGGCTCGGAGGGCTCATATGAAAATTCAATTTGATTGTTATCCGGAGGGTAAGAAAAAAGCGGTAACGCTCAGCTACGATGACGGAAGGGGGCATGATCGGCAATTAGTCGATATTATAAATCGCTTTGGAATTCGCGGTTCGTTCCATCTCAATTCCGGGCTGCTTGGAAAGAGTGGATATATTGACCGTTCGGAGGTGAGGGAGTTATATGCTGGGCACGAAATATCCGCCCATACGGCGACGCATCCGTTTCTGACCAGATGTCCAATAGACAGAATCGCGGATGAAATCCAGCAGGATCGCCGCGAACTGGAACTGCTGGCTGCTTATCCAGTAAGAGGGATGTCGTATCCTCATGGAGACTGGAATGAGCAAATCGCTGCAATGCTCCCCGTCTTGGGCATCGAATATGCAAGGACGACCAACAGCCACAGTAAATTTCACATGCCTGAGAACTTTTTGACGTGGTCTCCTACCTGTCATCATCGCGATATGTTGGAATGCGGTCAACGCTTTATGGACAACCAGATACGGCATCCCGCTATGTCGCTGCTGTATGTATGGGGGCACAGCTACGAATTTCATAATCATCAAAACTGGGATCAGCTGGAACGGTTCTGCGAAATGGTTGGCGGTCGATCGGAAGTCTGGTATGCGACCAACATCGAAGTGGTTCTGTACCGGAAAGCGCTTCGTGATTTGCGCTTTTCGGTTTCTGGCCAGTGGGTGCATAATCCTTCGGCTATGTCTGTATGGTTCAGCGCGAATGGAGACATTGTGGAAGTGAAGCCGGGGCAAGTTCTGCAACTTTGTTAAATTATGGGCATATTGAAAGGGGCGAATACGGCTAGTAATTAACAAGAAGAAGAAATGTAGTAATAACTAATAAGTTTTAAGAAAGCGCTTACTGATTTGGAAAACTAGTAGAGGGAGGTTGAAAAAATGAAGACCATATTTTTTAGAGTATTCATTGCTTTATTAATTAGTTCTCTCATATTGTCTCCTGCAATGACATACGCCGACAATTCACAGAATGTGGTAATTACAGACATCGACACGACTAGTAAGGAACTGGATTCGAAGAATATCGAAGGAGAAACGCCAGATAAGGAAACGGGTACTCAGTATGTTGAAACCGTTACGACAGATACAGAAATAAGTATGATGAATGTCGTAGATGCTGCGACAATCTCCGCAGAGCTTGGTTATGAATCCGTGTTCAACGGACTTACAGTTAAAACTGGAAATCCGGCGAGGCAGCCGATTATTGCCGAAAAGGGCGGCAAGGATGGTTGGGGATCGGACATAAACAATAGCGCGCTATATTTGAACTTTTCATGGGAGGACTCCTTTTTTGCGGATGGCAATAAGCGGGTGGAAGTAGCTGTAGAATATTTCGATGAGGGTCATGGGAAATTTGCCCTTCAATATAAACCGGAAACAAGCGGAAATTACGTCGACGCGGAAGTGGTACAGCTAACCGGCACAGATACATGGAAGGTACATCGGTTTATCCTTACGGATTTCGGCGGTTTGTCTATGCGAATTGGACTTTATACGATAAGTGCGGGGTCAAGCCCGGAAGACGTCTTTTTTAATTCGATTGTCATCAAGAAGATCGAGCCTTATGATCAGAGCGGAACAGTATCCGCAATGCTAGGTGAAGAGCCGGACTTCAATGGGCTTGTTGTGAAAACTGGAAATCCGGCAAGACCTCCGATCATCGCTGAAAAAGGCGGCCTTGACAGTTGGGGAGCTGATCCTGCAATCAGCGCCCTATACCTCAACCTATTACCTGATCCGTTATTTTATGCGGATGGAAATACCCAAGTGGAGGTGTCTGTAAAATATTATGATGAAGGCGCAGGAAAGTTTACCGTTCAATACAGGAGGAGCGCTGACAACAACTGGACTGAGGCAGAGACGGTTCAGTTAACAGGAAGCAATACATGGAAGGTGCATCGTTTTGTCCTTACGGATTCTGGCGGCACGGGAATTCGGGTTGCACTTTATGCTGATAAAATGGGCAAAAGTCCCGAGAGCGTTTACTTTAATTCTATTGAAGTAAAGAAATATGTTGAAGACAGGTCTACGATTTCTGCTGAGCTTGGTTATGAATCCGTGTTCAACGGACTTACAGTTAAAACTGGAAATCCGGTGAGGGAACCGATTATTACAGAGAAGGGCGGTCATGATAGCTGGGGAGCCGATCCTAAAAACAGTGCATTATTCCTCAACTTATCGCCTGATCCGTTATTTTATGCAGATGGTAATAGTCAGGTAGAAGTGTCAGTGAAATATTATGATGAGGGTATGGGGAAATTTACAATTGGATACAGGAAGGGCACTGACAACAGCTGGACAGAGGCAGAGACGGTTCAGTTAACTGGAAGTAATACATGGAAAGTGCATCGCTTTATACTTACAGATTCAAATGGCAATGGAATGCGGGTTGCGCTTTGGGCTGATAAAATGGGAACAAGTCCTGAGAGTGTATATTTTAAATCGATTGTCATGAAGAAGATTGAACCCTATGACCAGAGTGGAACAGTTTCCGCTATTCTAGGCGAAGAGCCAAATTTCAAGGGGCTAATTGTGAGAACTGGAAATCCAGCGAGGCAGCCGATTATTGCCGAGAGGGGCGGTCTTGGCAGTTGGGGAGCCGATCCTAAAGAAAGCGCCTTATACCTCAACTTATCACCAGATCCGTTGTTGTTTGAGGATGGCAATAGCCGGGTGGAAGTGTCCGTGAAATATTTTGATGAGGGAATGGGGAAATTTACAATTGGATACAGGAAGGGCGCTGATAACAGCTGGAGTGAGGCAGAGACTGTTCAGCTAACAGGAAGTAACACATGGAAAGTGCATCGTTTTGTCATCACGGATTATAATGGCAATGGAATGCGGGTTGCGCTTTGGGCTAGTAAAATGGGTGGAAGCCCGGAGAGTGTCTACTTTCATTCGATTACGATTAAAAAGCTGGCTAGCTATGCTACACAACAACTTGTCGTTGCTGATTTAGGCGGAGTGTGGAACTATCAAGGCATTAACGCCTTTCTGGGAGATAGTCCATTCGATGATATTCCAGTCGTTACGGTTGGAGGAAGGGAAGGCGGGACAACTAATACTCCTAATGGAGGGAAATATTTATATTTCAATATAGATGATACCTTTATTTACAATGAAAAACTGCCGCTGGAGATTGAAATTGCTTATTTCGATCAAGGATATGGTTCTCTGCAGCTGGAATACGATTCGACCAGTTCCTCCTTGTATAAAGCGCCTCCTATAGCGTTGACCAATACACAGCAATGGAAGAGCGGTAAATTCCAAATTACGAATGTAAAGTTTTCGAATAGAGCTAATCGGGCAGACTTCCGGTTATACTACGAGCCGGAAATTGGCGAAGAAGATGCGAATGAGCTTATCATATCCAGAGTGACTGTAAGCAAGGATGTCCCTGATTTAAAGGATGTCGTGATTCAATCGGTTAAGATTGGTAATGTCTTTATCGAAAATGAAACAGTGGAAGTCGACATCCTCTCGCAGGGAATTGCTGCAGATGATATTGTAAATTGGACGCTGACGAATTATTGGGGAACGCAAGTCAGCAAAGGTTCCATTCCTTTTGAGCCAAGCGGAAGCTACAGATTGCAATTCCCTCAATTGGGCAAAGGACATTATACACTCCATGCAACGGTAGTCAGTGGAGGAACGACCATTAAGGAACTTCAAACCACGATTGCTGTATTGAGTCCAAATGAAGAACTGCTTGGTCAGGATTCGCCATTTGTCGTTTCTACTCACTATGGGCATATGAAAAATAAAAATGTGGATATCCCGCTGCTCGCCCATATGGGCGTGTCCAAGGTGCGTGATGAGTTGTACTGGGAACATGTAGAGAAAACGAAAAATGTATATACCTTCCCGCAACCCTATGAAGATTACATGGCTGTGTTGAAAGATAACCAAGTAGCGCCTTTTACGGTTTTATCTTATTCCAATTCGCTTTACAATGGAGGCACTTACATTGTCACAGAGGAATCCCGAATTGGATTTGGAAATTATGCCAAAGGAATTTTAGAGCGTTTTGGCGACCAAATCAAACATGTTGAGGTTTATAACGAGTACAACGCTTGGGCAGGCGGCAGCACTCCACAAAATTACTACCTGTTGTTAAAGCAAACCTATACCGATGTCAAATCCATTCGACCGGATGTGAAGGTCATTGGTCCAGCGGCAGTAACCATTCCTTTCGATTGGATCGAGGAGTTGTTCAAATTAGGGGGATTGAACTATTTGGATGGCGTTTCGATTCATCCTTATATGTTTCCGCAGGCACCTGAAGGTGTAGAACGCGAGATGGATAAGCTGAATAAGCTCATTGCCAAGTATAATGACACGGGAAGAGAAATTCCAATATGGGTAACGGAGACGGGCTGGCCGACCAGTACTGACGGAACGGGAATAAGTGAAGAGCGTCAAGCGGAATACCTTGTGCGCAATAACGTGCTGACTTTGGGTGAAGGTGTAGAAACGATTACCTGGTACAACTTCAAGAGCAAAGGGGTGGACCCAAGAGGGGCAGAGGATAACTTCGGGATTATTCGTAATGAAGAGGATGATCGGGGTGCTTATACGCCAAAGCCGGCGTATACCGCATATGCTATCCTAACCAGACAACTGACGGGCGCGGAGTTTGTCACGAAAGAAAACATCTATGGCAATGTATACAGTTATGTATTTCAAAAGGATAATCAAGACATTCGCGTAATGTGGTCCTTGAATCCCCAAAGCATTACATTGAATACGACGAATTCCATTGTCGTAACCGATTTAACCGGGGAAGAACAGGAGATGGCTCCTCTAGACGGTAAAATCTATTTGAAGCTGGGCGGACAGCCATTCTATGTAAAAGGTCATATTGACAGCATTACAACGGGCAGCATAATTACGGCGAATAATATCTCTGCCGCGATCAATGACAGCATTCCAGTGAATGTCGTTATCGACAACACCGGACGTTCTTCGGATCTATCGACAGAGGTAGAAATTGCCGGAATTAAGAAAACGGTCATGGTCAAGGCAAACGAGCAATCAACGATTTCCCTATTGCTTCCGCCAGTCAAAGAGATTAGCAATAAGAGCTATATCGCTAATGTTAAGGCGAATGGAAATCTGATGGGGCATCTAATCGTTAACGTAGCCGTCGAGAAGGAAACAGAATTTACAGTTATTCCTCAAATAACGGATGCAGATGACATGCAAGATGCATTGAAGCTTGGATTCAAGAACTTATCTTCTTCCAAATCCTATACGCTTACCAAAGCGGTGTGGCAGGTTGGCGATTACTCGGGAACCCAGCTGTATGACAATGTTGTTATTCAGCCATCGGCAACGTGGAGCGATCTATTGCCTTTGACTGATTTAGCTTATTGGCAGGGGTATCAGACTAAGGTCGTATTATCCTTTAAGGATGCGCCTTCTGTCAGCTACTCTGGACGCCTAAGCTTCAGTCCGATTATTAAAAAGACCTTGAATATAAATACAGATCTAGATCCGGAAGTTCCGGATTATTCCATTGATATATCCAAAGGTACCAACCGGATCAATGGATATGGCGGTATGGATGATTTAAGCGGAAATGTATGGTTTAACTGGGATGAGGATGCCTTATACTTATCTGCCAAGATTAAGGACAATATTCACCACCAAACGATGTGTGGTTCAGGCTCATGGACCGGGGACGGCATTCAGTTCGCTCTTTATTCCGGTATGCCTTCAAATGTGGTGCCTGAACGGTATGAATATGGGATAGCGATGTGTGATGAGGGGGTATATGGAGTGTATCGCTGGATTACTCCATTGGGGGTTTCAGAGGGAGAAATAACCAACTTCCAAGCATCTGTTGTACGCGATGAAGAGAATAAATTTACGTATTATAAGCTTGCTCTTCCATGGGAAGAATTAAGCCCCGTTCATTATCAAGATGAGATTGTGAGCCTCTCGGTGCTGGTGAACGATAATGATGGTGTGAATCGTAAAGGGTATATCGAGTGGACCGGCGGCATCGGTTCCAGTAAAAGCTATCAAAATTTCTTGCCGGCTCAATGGGTAGGGGGAAAGCCGATAGAATCGGATCAAATCCCTCCCGTCACCACGGACAATGCACCTTCCGGGTGGTCGAATCAAAAGGTTACGGTGAAATTGACGGCGACGGACGAAGGCGGTTCGGGTGTAGCGGCCACTTATTACAAGCTTAATGGCAGCGAACAACAGACGGGGAATACGGTGTTGATCGAGGGGAATGGCGAGCATACACTGACCTATTGGAGCGTAGACAAAGCTGGCAATATCGAGCAGCCTAAAACGGTCATCGTTCGGATCCGATCAAGCTCGGGTGGAGATGGCAGTTCGGGAGGCGGCTGGAACCCGGGCACCGTTCAAGAAGGGATGGATATCACCATTGAGGATGGTAAAGCTGTCGTTCAACTGGATGATCATCACCGGGCTGAGGCGCTTGTCGAACAAATCAGGGAGCTTCCGCTTGTCATTCGGAACGACAAGCTTGCATTGACCATCCAACCGGAGACGATTAAAGGTTGGATGGGAAGTGTGGGAGGTTCAGACCGTACAGGCACAAGGCTGGTCGTGAAAATCGAGCCGGATCAGGATAGCGCTTCTTTAGTGCCTGCACGTACGAACAATGTTCATTATATTCTCTCAGGTCAAGTCTACCACGTGAAAGTCAGCATGAAAAACGCCAAAGGCGAGGAAACGGAATTGTCTGCCAAGTTCGGCGGTGTATTACTGACCTTGCCATATGACTCATCACGGGTCGATGAGGAGTTGATTGGCATCTATGCCTACGACATGACCACCGAAAAGTGGAAGTATGCAGGCAGAACGGTCAATCCCGGCAAAGGAATGATTACGGCGGAACTCGAAAGCTTCGGGACGTACGCCGTCATGGAGTACAGTAAGACGTTCGTCGATGTGACGTCGTCCCATTGGGCGGCTCGCACGCTGCAAATTTTAGCGTCCAAGCATATTGTAACAGGGATTAATGAATCAGAGTTTCAGCCGTCTGGCCGGACGACCCGGGCAGAGTTCACAGCCATGCTGGTAAGAATGCTGGGGCTTGAGTCGAATGGGCGCGCCGGAGTATTCTCTGATGTAAATGCGAAGGCATGGTATGCCGGTGCGGTTAACGCAGCTTACGATGCAGGTTTGATTAACGGCGTTGCAGAAGGAATTTTTAATCCGGAAGCTTCGATTACGCGGGAACAGATGGCGATGCTGCTGGTCAAGGCATATGAGTATAAGCATGGTCAAATTAAGATTGAATCTGCGAACTCGCCTACTTTCGCGGATAGCGGCGATATAGCCGACTGGTCCACAGCGGCGGTGAATAAGGCTGTAGCCGTTGGATTAATGCAAGGAAGAGGCAAAGGCATCTTCGCTCCGAAATCCAATGCGGTCAGAGCCGAGACAGCCCAAGCGATCTACAACTTTATAAAGTCTCATTAAATGAAGAAGCCAATCTGATCCGTTGCCGGATTGGATTGGCTTCTTAGGTTGAAGTAAATAAGAAAGTTGCTGCAAAAGCAGAGTGAAAATTAAAGCTTTTTCACTCTGCTTTTATTGTGGGCATTTTTGACGAATTCTTTCGTTTGTTAACTAAACAATGGCGTCATATCAAGCTTTCGAACGGTTAAATGTACAAAAGTGAAAGTAATATTTAGTTTTTTAACTTGTTGGTGTAAGGATGCAAGCGGTATATTTTTAGCGACGGAGAGGAGGGAGACGACATGGGGGCATTAACGAGAATAGTTTCCAAAGAGTTGATAAAGAACAAATATTTATATGTGCTTGTATTGCCGGGATTGTTTTATTTTATTTTGTTCAGCTATTTGCCAATGGCGGGGATTATCGTAGCTTTTAAAGAGTATCGAATGGATTTGGGCATCTTCGGAAGCCCTTTCAACGGATTGGATAATTTTCGTTTTTTAACCGTTGATACGCAGTCGGTTTTGAAGGTTATCTTTAATACTTTGTTTTTGAATGTGATGTTTATAGGTGTAGGAACAATAATGGCGGTGCTGACGGCTATTCTTATTAATGAGATCAGGTTGACCTGGTTTAAGAAGATTTCGCAGTCTCTTATTATATTGCCTAATTTTATTTCCTGGATCATTGTTGCTGTATTTGCCTATAACTTTTTGAACACTGATTTCGGGATACTGAATAATTGGCTGAAAGCGATTGGACTGGAAGGAATCAGCTGGTATTCGAGCCCGCAATATTGGCCGGCTGTGCTTGTTTTTCTGTCTGCCTGGAAATCGGTAGGCTTCAGCAGCATTATTTATTTGGCAGCGATTACAGGAATTGATCAAGAGCAATATGAATCGGCAGCTTTGGATGGAGCAAATAAGTGGAGGCAAATTTGGCATATTACCATCCCAGGTATATCCAAAACGATTATTATCTTATTTTTACTTGCGGTAGGTCGTATTTTTTATGGCGATTTTGGCATGATTTACGGTTTAGTTGGCGACAATAGTCTGTTGTTCTCTACAACCGACGTTATTGATACTTATGTGTTTCGGGCACTTCGTACATTAAATGATGTGGGCATGTCTTCAGCGATCGGTTTATTGCAATCCGTTATCGGCTTTATATTCGTGTACGCTGCCAATTTTATCGTGAGAAAGTATGACAAGGATTCAGCTTTGTTTTAAAAGAATGGTGAACAAATAGTTGCCTGCGGCCAACATGGGCCTACACTCGCTGTTGAAATCGGATTTTTGGGATTAATAAGCCCTGAATTGGGTAAAATCCGCTTTCAAAGGCGACCGCTGCCGCTGTTTCGGCTCCATGCCGGCACTCCGGCAACCTGTTCATCAAACTTTTAAATGACTTCAGGAGAGGGGGCTGCTCATGCGTTCCAGAACAACAAGCGATAAGTTTATTAATGGGTTTTCCTACATCTATATGATTTTATTTGTTATTGTGGCGATTGTGCCGTTTATGACGATTGTATCAACCTCGTTTACCAACGAACAGTATATTCGGACTAATGGATTCGATATATTGCCACATGAATTTACATGGGATGCCTACAAATATATTTTGGGCCGGGGCTCGTCCATATTGGGCGCCTATAAGATCACTTTATTTGTAACGGTGGCTGGCACCTTGTTCAGTATGCTGCTAACAACAATGATGGCATTCGCCCTGTCGAGAAAAGAGTGGAGGATGGCTGTACCGATTTCCTTCTTTGTCTATTTTACGATGCTTTTTAACGGCGGAATTGTACCCTGGTATATTATTACGTCCAAATATTTGCATCTATATGACAACTTGGCAGCGCTTATTATTCCATATGCGATAAACGCGTTTAATTTGATCGTGTTGCGCAGTTTTATAGCGACGATTGATAATGGCATTTTTGAAGCAGCCAAAATTGACGGCGCCAATGAGCTGCAGTTGCTCTTTAGAGTTGCGTTGCCGCTCTCACTGCCTGGTCTTGCAACCGTTTGTCTGTTCTATGGCGTAGCCTACTGGAATGACTGGTGGCTCGGACTTATGCTGATTAGCGATCGAGAATTGTATCCATTGCAACTGCTCATCCGGGCGATCACATCGAATATCTCGTATGCAGCTTCGAGCGGCGTAAACTCGTCCATAGCTGCGGCGTCGATTCCAAAGGAAGGAGTCAAGATGGCAACCACTGTATTGACGATTGGTCCGATCATCTTACTTTATCCGTTCCTGCAGCGCTATTTCGTAAAAGGTTTAACCATCGGCAGTGTAAAAGGGTGAATAAAGTGGCAAGTAAAAGAATGGTATGCAACCTGAAAAGGATTGTATAGATAGTTTTGCAAGAATAGCTACAATAAAATTAATAGGAGGTCAAAGCATGAACAGAACATGGGGGAAAAAAGCAGGAATACTTCTAGCGATGCTGGCTATGGTTTTAACAGTCAGCGCTTGCTCATCCAAGACAACGGAAAAGGGAGCAAATTCGGGCAAAAAACAAGAGGATAATAATAAGGGGGAGACAACGGCTCCCAAAGACAAGGAACAACTGCCACTGGTTACACTTAATATCGTGTATCCGGGAGATCCACAGCCAGATCAGAATACGGTTACGGCAGCACTGGAGAAGAAATTGGCGGAGGATGGTATTCCGGTTAAGCTAAACTATCAATATATTCCATGGGGAGATTATTTTCAAAAACTGCCGATTATGCTGGCAACAGGGGATCAGGTAGATATTATGTGGACAGATCCTCAGTTGCTGGGCACTTTTGTAAAATCCAATTCACTTGCAGCGTTGGATGAGCCGTTAGAGCAATATGGGAAAGCGATTACGACAGCATTGGATAGTAAATATTGGCCGCCAGTTACCGTTAACGGCAAGACATACGGTATTCCTGCCGGAGCATTGGGAACGACCAAAGGTTATTATACAGCAACCATTCGCAAAGATTTGCGGGAGAAATACGGATTGCCGGAAATTAAAACGATGGATGGTTTGCTGGCTTTTGCAGAAGCAGTAAAAAGCAATAATCCGGAAATGATTGTGTTTAACGAGCCGCCGGCTGCATTTCATCGCGGAGAGGTTCTGCAAAGCACGAGCTTGGACGGCATAGTGTTCAATTATGAGTCAATGAAGGCCGAAGCTAAATATGACCGACAGGATACAATGGATGATGCGCTATTTTTGCGTGATCTCTATGTAAAAGGATATATAGATAAAGATGTAATGGTAGGCAGAGACATTCGCTCCGACTTTAATTCGGGCAAGGCAGCGATCGGTGGCGGGGATGTATATGAATATAACAACTACTATCGCAATATTGCAGTTCCTGGAGCCGAGGTAGAGTTTATAAAGATTCTGCTCACTGATGAGCCTTATATGCCGACAACTACCTGGAATTTCCAAAGCATAGCAGCAACCTCCAAAAATATAGATCGCGCTGTTATGTTTATTAACTGGATTCAGGAAAACGAAGATAACTACGATATGATGACTAATGGTATAAAGGGCAATCACTATGAAATAGCTGATGGAGCGATCCGTATCCCTGAGGGCGTTGATCCGGTAACAGTTGGCTATGCGCCGCCGGAGTGGATGTGGCAAAATCCAAACTTCTTGAAACCGAAAGGAGCAGATGCGCCTGATTTTATGGAGCAATTATTGGACTTTGACAAGGATACCAGGCTGTTAAGTCCGATAATGGGCTTTAACTTCGATCAGACACCAGTAAAAACAGAAATAGCGGCAATTAGCACAATCGAAAATAAATATAAATATGGTATTGCTTCAGGAGTATTGGAGCCTGAAAAGGTTGTTCCGCAATTTAGCGAAGAACTGAAAAAGGCTGGACTGCAAAAAGTAATCGAGGAATATCAAAAGCAAGCAGATGCATTTTTAGCGGAGAACAAGTAAATGAAAAGCCCCTTGCCGTCATAGATCAATTATTAAACAGAATGTGTTCGGCAGGGGCTTTATTCCTGTGAGGAGATGAATGTCATGAAAGAATACGCAGCAAAAATAATAATCAGCACCGTTTGTATTTTTATGGCCATTTTTTCTCAATTCCAGCCAACAGCTTCCGCAATGGAGCCGTTTCAGGCACAATTTATTGCAGAGAACGCATCCCATATAACTGTACATCCCGGTGAAACCAAAAGCTTTTGGGTTGATCTGAAAAATACAGGCAGCGAACCGTGGCTATTTGGCTGGCCCAGCCATGAGGTCGTGCTTGCCCATACCGACAACACCTACTCTTATGAGATTGGATCTATGTATGGCGACTACAATAATTGGCTCACATTCAGCAGACCTGCTGCTCCTAACTATGCTGGTATATATAGCGGTGGAGTTGGAAGATTCGAATTTAAAATTACAGGTCAAGAAGAAATCGGTACAACACGCATGTATCTGCGTCCGGTGAAAGCGGACGGTACCTTTTTGAATAATGAAGGAATTTGGTTCGATATTGAGGTTGTGCCCTATCCGGCGTTTGAAGCACAAACAGGGGTGGCAACGAATGATCAGGCACTTATTTCCTGGGAGATGTATACGGGGAGCGATTTCGGTGCTTACAACATATATAAGTTTCCCAAAACTTATCCCGATTTACGTTATTATACAGGCGGGGATTGGAACAAAAACTTTCAGTATATCCCACAGTTGCATCCTTATTATTTAGAAACAACGATTACAGATATCAATCAAATTTCTTATACCAGTTCATTGGAGCAGGAGAAGACTTACGTGTATATTGTCGATGCTGTTGATGTAAGCGGAAACACAATAGCTCGATCCAATCAGAGCGAGGTTAGAAATGTGAGCAGTTATCTGGTAAAGCCTCAAGAGAGGGGACAGCGGATCTATTATGATCCCAAGTTGGGTGATTATCGAAATACGGAGACGAGAGGCTATATTGAAAGCAGTATGCGCTGGAGTACAGACTCATCCGAAATTTTGCATAGCTTATCTGTCCTGCCACAAACCTATGCTCATTCCAGTACACAAGGGTTGGTGGATTTTGTAATGGAAAGCATGCCACGGGGAGCTGCCGTACACAGATGGGCTGATTTTAAATATGGGCAAGGAACAAGTGTGTTTGTCGATCCGCAATTGAGGTTTGATAATGGCTTGTATTTGGTAACTGGAGATTTGTCTGTTCCGCGTCTGACCTTTCAGGAGAGCACATACGGCAGCGGTATATTAGGAGGGATGCGTTTTGCTTATGGATATGATGGACTTGAGCCGATTGAGCTGACTAATCCAGATATGCGGCAGGTTACCTTCAACGAGAAAGATAATGCAATGACAATTGAGCTGATGAAGGAGGAGAATCGTGTACAGGTATATTTCAAAATAGTTATTCATGGCGGAGTAATTGAAGCAGAAGGGAGTATAAAGGCAGTGCAAGGCTCCATTGCAAATCCGCGCTTAATTATAAAAACGACTAGCAATGACGCTATTGGATCAACTGCCTTTTTTGACAGTGTCAAACAGTGGGACAGTAATGCATGGCTGCTCTATAATGATGGACAAGGATTTGTAAGGGGGGAAGATTTGGCCAAAAATCATCCGGAGCGGTTCGAGGGCATATTGCAATCCAATGGCAGCTCTTATTTCAAATATAACGGCGTGCTTCATGAGGGAGAACAATGGTCGGAGTATCTCGAAAAGCTGCGTTACGGCTCTCATATGTTGGGAGGAACAGCGGATGCTTATGAACCGGTTGTTTATCAATCCGAGCAATATGATAATTATTTGTTTGGTCGATTAATGAACTACGGCTACCCCCTGATGGGACTAGCTTCATGGAGCAGTAATCATCTACAGGATGCGGCTGCACGCGCAACGGTCAATGATGCGATTAAACTAATTTACAACAATCTGCAAAACTATACTAATCATAATTGGAACTCCTATGAGGATATAGATAACGGCTCCTTGTATTATGGTGAAATGGGACCGATCTTGTATGCTTTGTCCATGCTGGCTGATACGGATAATACTACTCAAATAGAGGGCAAGAGCTATGCAGAACTTGCGCAGTATGTGTATGACAAGCTGCCGGCTGCGGCTAGTCATTTGTTCGCCGTTGATAATGATGCGTTAGGTAATGTAATTCTTGGAATCCGGCATTTCAAAGGGCAAAGTGACGCCAAAGCAGCCCAATATGAATCCTGTTTGCTCGATATTACAGAACAAAATAATAAAGGCTACTATACGCCGAAAACCTATTTGAGCTATACCGATAAGAACAGTGCAAAAGCGCTAACGGCACTAAGCTTGTTTTTGCAGCTTCCACAATGGAATACGGAAGATGCGCTTGTCATCAGAAATGAAATGGGCTATGCAGGTATGGGGGAAGCTCAAGCGTGGGGGCAATTACTATTTGATGATTTGGAAAAAAATCTTGGTGGAGTTTATCCGATAGTGATTGGCACAGACTCCAGGCACGAGTATCAGAATATTAGAATTACGAATATGAATTGGCAACCATCAACTAAAACATTAAGTATCAATTTTAATCGCTCATTTGAAGAACTGGATGTCTACACGGGTGAACATTCATTGGAAGCAGTGAAGCTTAACGGAGCAGTGCTGAACAATGGAACCGACTATACCTTTGATCCCGTTACCCATATCTTGCGAGTATACAAAGCGGACCAGGCTGCAGGAGCGTTCACAATTGAGGTAATCGTACAGTAGGAAAAGGAAGCAGGGTGTCTCAGTTATGAATAGAAAATGGAAAATATATTTATTGCACCATACGCATACGGATATTGGCTACACCGATCGGCAAGAGAAAATAGAACGCTACCACACGCAGTTTATTAATCAGGCTGTTCGGATTCAACAGCAAGAGCCGCAATTTAAATGGGTGTGTGAGACATTTTGGGCAGTAGAACAATTTTTGTATCATGCAAGTGCTGCGCAAAGGGAGGCATTCGAGGCTGCTGTACAGGCAGGGCGTATTGAATTGACTGCTAATTATTTGAATATGACGGAGCTTCCGGATTTTCAAATGGTCAGTGAGGTAACCAAACGGGCAGCAGCATATGGGCAGAGTTTGGGGATGCCGATTAAAAGTGCTATGATCGCCGACGTAAACGGCTATAGCAAAGACTGTGCACGGGCGCTATGCGCGCATGGAGTGGAAAATTTGCTCGCTTGTGTGCACACCCATCACGGTATGTATCCGGCCAGACGCAAGCAGTACCCTTTCTGGTGGGAAATTGAACCGGGCAAACGTCTGCTTGTATGGAATGCAGAACATTATATGATTGGCAATGATCTGGGGCTCGTGCCGGACGCTCTGCAATCTTATCTGATCAAGGATGAGTTTGTGCAACAGCAAGATAGGTTAAAGGGAGGAGTTAATGAAGCGCAAGTACGGAAAGAAAGAGTATTCCGCTATTTGCAGCAGCTGGAAACAGAAGATTATCCCTATTCCTTTATTCCGGTTACTTTGGCAGGCATGGCAACAGATAACGCGGCTCCTAACGGGGAGATAGTCGGAGTGATTCAAGACTGGAACAGACAATATGGCGATCAGATTGAGCTGGAAATGTCGACAGTGACTGCTTTTTTCGAACAGGTGCGAAAGAGTCAAACAGAGATACCGCTCTATGCCGGAGAATGGCCGGACTGGTGGTCCGATGGCTATGCAAGTACGCCAGGCGCAACCGCTTTATTTAGGGAAGGGCAGCGAAATCTCCAGCTTGCTTTGCAGCTAAGGGAGAAAATCTGCATAAATAGAACAGAACAACCAAGTGAGCAAGCTCTGTCTAATGACGTTTTTGCTAAACATTATAATAAGGCGCTATATTCTCTGTTGATGTATGCTGAACATACGTGGGGGCATGCGATTTCGGTCAGTGAGCCATTCAGCTTCAGAACGAACGGGGCAGTGGCACGAAAAGCAGCCTATGCGGCAGAAGGAACGCGGCAATCTAGCATCTTGCTTGATGAGATGCTAGTTGCAATGGGCGAAGCGGAGCTGTATCCCGGCAGACCCCGCCTGTACAAAGTGTTTAATCCGCATACCAGTGATATTCGCATGCCTGTTCGTTTATACATCGATGGCTGGGAGATTGAAAAGGCGGAGAATAACTTTCAGGTGAGGGATGAGCATTCGGGAGAGAGGTATCCTTATCAGCTCATCCATGAAGGGGTGGGGAAGTCTGCTATCGTCATTTTGCCATTGCGAGCTGGAGAAGAACGGATACTGAGAATTATCACAGGGCAAGAGGCAGAACAATCAGCTCTAACGTTAACACTGAGCAGCACAGAATTACGAGGCAGTGATGGCATAATCGATGTAAAGCCGCTCAGACGGGAAGAGGGCTTCAATAATGAGCCCAATAAGCCTACGCAGCGCACGATTAGGCTTACTGAACATGGTATAGAAACTGCCTATGTACGGATCGAATGGAAATATGGCAAGGGTATCGTTTCATGGCTGGATAAACAGCGAGGATGTGAATTAATTCTTCAAAGTGCGGAACATCAGCCTTTTACTCCTGTATATGAAATAACGAAGGCGCCCTCGATGTCTGAACAAGCGGATACGAGAAGAAGAATGGGCAGAAACCGAAAAGGCGCTAATGTAATACGGAATGCAGGCGGGTTAGTACAAATAAAAGTTTTGGAAAATGGACCTATTCAGGCAACTGTGGAGCTTATTTACGAAGTGGAAGGGTTTGCGTATTATGGGTCCATTCTTACCGTATATGCTGATTTGCCAAGAGTAGATGTCGCGCTGCATGTACAGAAAAATTGTGTTTGGGATGCAGAAAACGTTTATATTGCATTGCCTTTCACGGCGGGATCGTCTGTTGCTACTCTCTCTCAAGGAAGAATTTGGATCGACAAAGGTATGAAAGCGATGCAGCCTTGGGAAGATCAGATTTATGGAACATGTACTGATTTTTATACGGTGCAAAGCGGGGCTGTTATCCTTGATGAACAAGCTGGCAATGGGGTGGCTGTGGCAATGCCAGACACCCCGCTTGTGCAAATTGGATCGCTTGAGTATGGGGAGCGTTTGTTAAGCGGTGATCCGGAGTTAACGAATAGATCAATGCGATTGTATAGCTGGGTCATGAGTAATTATTGGGAGACTAACTTCAAAGCAAGCTTGGAGGGTTTTTATGAATTTAAATATCGTATAGCTTGGGGAACTGAATGTTGTACCGTGCAGCAAGCGATTGAAACATGTAGAATAATGAACTTGGGAACACCAGTTATTAGAATAGTTGAGTGACGACTATTAAAGCGGCCGGTATTTCATGTTCGACCTGGTTTCTAGAGTTTCTTTATTTTGCTATTGACAACGTTTGCCAACAGACCTAAACTAACCTCAAGAAATTTAAAAAAATGGACACGATAGGAGTAGTAGCGCCATGAGATTTGAGCAAAACGTTGATGTGTTGTTTCAAGGGGATTCTATTACAGACACTTCCCGCAATCGCGATGATCTTTATTGCTTGGGCAGGGGCTATGCCAGTCGTATTGCTGGCACACTTGGATTTGAATTAGCAGAATCAGAGCCATTATTTGTAAATAAAGGAATTAGTGGCAATCGGGTATCCGATTTGTACGCCAGATGGAATGAAGATGCTATCTATTTGAATCCGAAGCGGCTCAGCATCTTAATCGGTATTAATGATGCATGGAGAATTATGAACGAGCTTCCTGATGGGGCAGCGGATCGATTCGAGAGCGCATATCGTCATCTGCTTGATATTACAAAACAATATTTGCCTGCCACCGGGCTGATTCTATGCGAGCCGTTTATTCTGAAATGCGGTGTGGCAGAAGAACACTGGGAGGATTGGCGGACTCTGGTAGCAGGCTATCAATCTACTGTTCGTGAGCTTGCAAAGGATTATGGAGCAGTACTGGTTGAATTGCAGAAACCATTTGATGAAGCGTGTAAACGTACTAATGCCTCTTATTGGGCAAGGGATGGCGTGCATCCGACAGCTGCTGGCCATGAGTTAATTGCGAAAGTTTGGATAGAAACTGTAAATAATAGTGAGCTGGCGTTACCGTAGACATATCAAGTATCAAATACAAACTATTGAATAAAGAGTGCTAATATGATGCAACGGATGCTCTGGCGGCTGTCGATTATGCTCAGGGTGTTTATTAACAGTTAAACGACAGTCTCATGGTAACAGTTAGTACGAACAATATTCTTTCTCATAAGTGGCAGTCGATCACTAATTTTGGTTTTGAGCTATCAGAGAGTGGAAAACAATGTTTTCTGCTCTTTTTTTGTCTATATCAGTAGAAAGCCAGGAAGGAAGTAGAACTGGAGAAGCGTTAGTGTCCGCCGTTGTATGTGGATTCTAGTAAAAAATGTTAATGAAAATAGCAACATACTGGAAGTAGTCTCCGTCTAGTAATTAGTTTCTGCTTAATTAAAGACGTATTTTCTATTTTTTACAAAAATGAGAGGAGAGGTTCGAACTGAAGAAGTTGGGAATGGTGCTAGTATTGTCTGTATTTATATGTACAACTTTGTTTAGCAGCGTCGCTTCTGCTTACCAAGCACAATTGTTTCCGTTTAAGGATGAGGAGTTTGATTATTCCAGAGAACCAATCTATACATTAACTGCTTTAGGCATTATAGCCGGATATGACGATCGTACATATAAGCCTTTAAACGATTTATCAAGGGAAGCATTTATCAAGCTGTTAGTTAGTGCCAATGAACAAAAGAATAGAAAGACAGGCAAACTGCCAAAAGATATTGCAGCTAATCGTTGGTCTGCTGCTTATATATCAGAAGCCTATGAACAAAATTGGCTGGAAGGTTTAATAGATGCATCGAACAATTTTTATCCTGCCAAAACAATAACAAGACAAGAGGTTGCCATGTTGCTAGGCAGAGTGCTGCTAAGCGAAGAGTCTAAGGCTGATCAGCTCAAATGGCTCGATAGCGGCTGGAAGAGGGTCAAGACATCACGAAGTTTCAAGGATGATTCTAATATGAATACATCTATGAAACCATACATTTATTATGCCGTTGATAAAGGGATGATGGAAGGCACAAATACAGGATTCAAGCCAAATGAGCCGCTAATCCGCAAGCAAGCTGCCGCCGTTATTTATCGTTTTGTCGATCGCAATATTACAGCTAGAGATATCAATTTTACAGGATTTTATGCACTACGCTCTTATGAAGCGCTAAAGCAAATCAATAAGCTACAGCATATTATATTGGGCTGGTCGAGTTTGGAGTATAGTGGACCCGGACAAGCTAAGCTGAATGTGAAACAAACAGATAATCGTATTCCGGAAGGGTTTGAAGAGGTACTGGCAGAAGCAACCAAAGCTCAATTACCTCAAGAGCTAATGGTTTTCTATGACAAGGCTGACCTGAAGGATTTTTTGAAGGATAAGGAGGCACAAGGGGAATTTATCAATAGTTTGCTCAAGGTGCTTCAAGATCGCAAATACTCGTTTACTGGTGTAAGCATAGATTTTGAGGGGCTGAAAGAGGCAGAAAGCGCATCTGATTACGTTCGGTTTTTAGAAACATTAAAGCAGCAATTAGGCTCGGCTTATACAATGTCAGCAGCTGTTCCGCCCACGACTTATTACAAAGGATATGATTTGCTAAAGATAGGGAGGACAGCGGACACCGTAATTTTAATGGCGCATGATTTTACACATAAAAGCAGCAAGCTGCCGTCAGCACCGCTTCCATTAGTGAATGAGGCAGTTGTTTCGGCACTTCAGTTTATTCCTAGAGAAAAGCTTGTTTTAGGCATATCCAAACAGGCAAATCAATGGGTTGCCAAACAGGATGGTTCCGTTTCGTTGGCGAGTCCCTCTATCGCAGATGTGGAGAAGCGTTTGGCTATGCCGGGAGTGACAAGTACATGGCAGATGCCATACTTTGTTTGGAAGTCTACGTTTACTGATGAGCGGGGAAGTCATGAAATTTATTATGAAAACACACAAAGTATTGCGAAAAAAGTGTGGTTAGCGAAGTTTTATCAGTTAAAGGGAGTTTCTTTATGGCATATGGGGAATTTTACAGAATCAGACTGGGCAATGATAGGTTGGGAAAGAACGCGTTGATTTGCTAGCAATCTAACGAATAGGTACTATTCATATGTTTAAAAGATTATCAGAGTAATAAACAAAGCAGAGGCGGTAGCAGAGCCTCTGCTTTGTTATACAGTGCCCGTTATCTTGTTGAAACAAGGTAACGGGCATTTAATGTTTTGCTTGCTGGTTTATTTGCGAACTGCTTCAAAAACAAAGGTATGCTCTTCGTGTGCAGGCTCTTTGTTTTCGTCAAAGTCCACATATACCAGTACATCCGTAAATCCGATGCTTTCAAGAAGCAATTTAAATTCTTCTATCCCATACCAACGCAGGGCGAAATACTGAAGCTCTGTTTGAAGCAATTCACCATTGCGCCATTTTTCATATTTCAAATGCGACACTTTGTACTGATGAAGAAGGTTGACCTCTGCCAGCTTTGTTTCCATAGTGATCAAATCACCGCTTGGCATATGGTAGCTGTTGGTACCTTCGAATGCTCCTGGCTTAAACTCCCGATCTGGCAAGAAGATATCCATAATAAGCTTCCCGCCGGGCTCCAAATGTGCGTATAATCGCTTTAACGCTTCAATAGATTGTTCCCGATTTTCAATAAGAAGAAAAGAACCTGCTGGAATAATAATCGCTTCGTACTGATAAGGCAGTTGCAATTCCTGCAAATTCATTTCGTACAATACTGGGGACAGGTTGCGGTCCTCACACCGTTTGGTGCAAGATGCCAGCATAGCCGCTGATGAATCCGTACCTTCCGCTTGAATGCCAGCTTCCAGTAGCGGGACATACATACGACCAGAGCCTACCATTGCTTCGAGCACTTTCCCCTTGCATTGCTTCAACTTATTTGTATAAAATGCAACATCCCCATTAATGGAGTGCCCTGCTTCCTTCGTAAAATCATAGACCTCAGTACAAAGTTCCCCGTAATAGCTAAAAGACATTTATTTTTCCCTCCGATTATTGTGCCAACACGGACGGGAAATCAGTTGCTGTATGTTGAGCGTAAATTCCCGACCATGCTAGCTTTGTTTAGTTATTCCCTTATTCATTTCAATTTGTAAACTTTTAGTACCAGAGCTGACTATCATGTTCATCGCTCGCTTTCTCTAAATTTTAATTGTAACCTGCTCATCCAAAAAGCAAGTTATCACTATTATAGTTCAAAATAGGAGAGTTTCAAATCAGAATATGAAATTTACCATACTTAACACAAAAAAGACAAGCTACCTTGAAATGAAATAAGGTAGCTTATCCTGAAGTATTTAGCAAGAAGAGGTTAATTGATATTAACTCCTGCACTTGCATAGCCTGCTATTGTAGTAAGCACTGCCAAACCACTTGATTCTGCCGAAAAGACCATAAGCAACCGCGTACCTGCTGTAACTGGTATACTCAAACCGCTCACAGTATCCCTAGCTGAGTCACCAATAGCAAGGATGCCAGTTAAAGCGGGAGCCAATTGTACAGTCGTGCCAGGAACCAGCGTGAATTGATTATCTGTGCCTGTAGATTGGTAGAGATTTGCAGAGATTGTTACAGAGCCTAAAGCCAGGGTTAGCGCAGCAGTTAAGCTAAAGTAAGCAGAAATATCTGTAATGATGCCATTACGTGGAACTGAATAAGAGAAGTTAAGCAAGGTTCCGGCAGCACCAGTCAAGTCAATCGTATTGCCTAATAAAAGTAAAGTTGTACCGCTATTGCCAAAGCCAATTAATCCTACAGTACCTGCAAGACCACTTGCTAAGCTTGTGATGGCCACAGGTAAACCAGATGCGAATGGAACTATGCCGCCGATACCAGTAGCACCTGTTATTCCTGTAACCCCTGTAAGACCAGTAGCTCCAGTGTCCCCAGTAGCTCCCGTAGCGCCGGTGTCTCCCGTAGCGCCTGTACTGCCAGTAGCTCCGGTGTCTCCAGTTGCTCCTG
>JBEBPB010000010.1:0-177404 GCA_040396195.1 Paenibacillus nanensis | reverse complement strand
AGCGATAGACCTCCCAGTTTTTCACTTTCCAATAGGAAAAAGGACGCTCAAGCTTTACGAGTTCAAAAACGGTTTCTTGCCGTGTTTGAGGCTCCTCTGCGCCTTCCTCCATCCATGTTAACGTGTACGTTTTCGATACTGGAATCTCCATCTTGCACATGCCATTCATTTGTTGAAATTCATGTTGAATCAAATAGTGATTGGCCTCCACATTGGCATATAAGGATTCTGATGTAGGGATGCCCAGCTCCACCTGAAATCGCTCATTGCCTCGGCTATCTGCGCGAATCACCCCCGTTGCTTGTGGATCCATATAGGCTTTCTTCATAACAGTGCCTGGTGTAACCTCACATTTTTGCTCCCCTTCAGGAACATGCTCATCATAAAATCCTACTACAAAGATATCCCTGATCCCAGTAATGGAGTCTCTTTCTAGTTTCGTCGGATCATCTTCTATCCACTTAGGTTCAAACTCCTTTGCCTCGGTAATCATTGATCCATTAAATTTATATTTTATACCGTTTTTAGAAAGTTCAGAGTCGAAGGATACTTTAAATTCAGACCAAGCTTTCCACTGCTTTAAATATCTTAAATCAGTGGAAATGTCTAAATCATTGGGAGGTTCCTCCACTTTAGCATCAAAAACACCTTCTAGTTTTCTAATCTTAGCTAAAGTTTGATTAGCATCATCTGTTTCCTTATATCCAGGAGGGCCACGCCAATGGTGACCTTTAACTAACATTATCTTATAAATATTCACACTGGCTTTATAGGTCGCTTTCTTATTGTAGTAGTTTTCCAAATCCTTATAAGTCCCACTGGGCTTACTTCCTTCTGAAGGTGTACCACTCCACTTAAAAATAATTCCATTATCAGGATCTTTTGGAATTCTCATACTAGCAATGTCCCAATACATTTTCTTCTGATCCTCCGGTTTTTGCAAATCGAGTTCAATAAATTTTCCTTCTGAATTCGAAATCTGGAACATATTAGAGAAATATAAGTCCAGAGAGGGATTTGGATTTTCCCCATATAATTCCTCTACTATCTGTCTCAAAACTAAATTGGGTATTTTACATTCTAATTCCACCTGAGTAGAAGTACTACTTATCTGTTGACATGTAATCCCTGTAAGCTTATAAATTTCATTTTGCTGTTCTACAAGCAAATCACTCATCTCTCTCCCCTTGGTAGGATCAAATTCATAATACTCTGGGAGAACCCTAAATGTAGACTCTCCTCCTCCTAAAGGATCGAAATTAGGTCTAAGATCTTTATGAACTATTATTCCAGCAGTCCTATACTTATACCCAGAAGTAGCTTTCTTAGCCTTTACATAGTAAACATACTCCCCCAAATCATTGATGTAATAGTTGGCTCCACTATCATCATCCCCTTCCGCAGCATACGTGGAAGTGATTGGTAAAAGCGAGAGTATTATCACAATAATAAATAATTTTCTCATCTTCCTCACCTACTTCACTATCACAAAATTTGCTGACAAATCTGGCATATTAACTCTATAACTACTCCAATATCCGGCACCTTTACTCTTATTGGCAACTACAGACATTTCAGAAACAACCTTAATCACTTGTCCCATTTTATAATCTTTAGAGTATAAAGGTTTATGCTGATCAGTATAACCGTAGAATATTGAATTAGCAGACTTACCCGTATACACGATCGCTCCCTTATTTGCAGAGACTACCTGATATTCATAATAGACTTTAATATAGGCGGTCTTTCCCAATCTTATAGTACTAGGCTCAGCTATGGCCTTCCCTTTTGTCACAACCTTATTTTCTTTAATCCAATCCACATAAGCTTTCCTAGAATTGATATAATTTTGCTTGCCCTCAGCAGTGTATTGTCCTAAATCTTGCGAGTTAAACATCTTATCGGCCCACTTATAATCGATAGTTCGGTAGTCAAGGTTAAGAGTAAGGTCAAACCACTCTTCCACGTTGGCTTTAAGCTGTCCAAGATTAGCTTCAGTTAAATGTTTTTCCGCAAATAAATCCACAGGCTTAGTATTATTGTCCCAAGTATAAGGCCCGTGCCCCATTTCATATGCCGCATTAGGCATGTAATCCAATATGTATACGAAGTCTGCATGATTCTTAGGAAGATTAGTTGTTCTGATTTTATTTCCCCATGCATCCTTCCTTCCCCCTACCCAATCCTGTGCCGCAACAATAGCGAGTGGGTCAACCTCTAACTTCCCTCCACCTCGAACAGTAAGGATTCTCTCCATAACTGCTACCGATTGAGCACGAGTGGTAGTATCGTTAGGTTTCAACTCACCTTTACCCAAACCATGAATGATTCCCTTCTGAGCAGCTACAAGCATATACTCTGCATCGGTTTTTGCAGCCTCTCCAATAGCTCTAACCGCAATCTTTGCCATCTCAATACGAGTCATTTCTTTCTCTACATTGTTATCCTTGAAGTCACCATTGACTATCCATTCCTCTTGTTGAGCAGCCTCAATAAAAGGGGTATACCATTTAGCAGTACCAGTGCCTTTCTTGATATTTGTACCACTAACAAGCATTTTTATAAATTCAGCACGTTTAACCTCTTTTTCGGGCTTAAAGGTACCATCGGGATAACCTGCAACATAAGATTTCCTCACAGCTTGATTGACCACCTTATAAGCCCAATGTTTGGGGGGTAAATCATTAAATCTCTGAGTTTCTCCCTCCAGTACGTAATTCAAAGGAGCTATCTGAAAACTTTCAATATTCGTTTGAGATGTGAGACTAATAGACTCAGACGCCCTAGCGGAACTACCAACTCCTGCTACAGTCAAACTTGAAGTAAGAACAATAATACTGGCTTTAACTACTTTTTTCATAATTATTCCTCCTAATTCTTAGTATTATTTTTTTGAATTGGTAAGAAAGACATAGACTTCGGATAAAAAACACATGCTTAAAGCACTAGTTAATACATAATTCTACAAGTATTTTTAATTTCCTTTATTTATATTTATTTTGTAATATAATTATTTTTTTACATATTTTATTTATATTTTTAAAAAAGCTATAAGATCTATCTCATCAAGTAGGAGGCTACCCATTAGTTGAGTAGCCCGAAGGAGCTTCACCTTCAGGCACTCACAGAACCGTACGCGAACCTCTCAGTGTGGAAACATATCGGGTTCTCTTTTTTCGAATTCTTTCAGCCATTTTTCCGCTCGACTGCGATGTCCCGCCAACTTCTGACCATTGAAGATAGCATTTAAGCGATCATTTCGATTTTATTGCCAGTGTAGTTATGAATTTGCATCAATTTTATTTTATCTCTGAACGCTTTGGCCGATTTCGCACTCACTGATGGCAGGAAGTTGAACTGCAATCTTCCCAGTCTGTCTTTGATGAACACCCTCTGAAAGATAACCCCCAGGAATTCAAACTCAGTGACTGGATACTCCTATACTTTGTCCTTATCCTTGCAGTATACAATCTTGGTTTTCATTGGATGCAATTCAAGCTTGCATTCTTCTAGTCGTTCCTTGAGTTTTCCAAAAATCTCTTCCGCTTTCGCTTGCGTTCTGCTGTAGATAACTGCTTCATCTGCATATCTTTCAAACGGTGCGTTTCGATTTGTCCGTTTTAAGTCAAAAACGTAATGCATAAACAGATTCGCAAGTACTGGGCTGATGACGCCATCCTGAGGGCTTCCGCTTTCGCGTTCGATCCATTGATCTTCTCCATTTATGAATAACGCTTTGAGCCATCTTTGGATATACATCAGTATCCATCAATCGCTGACTTGTTGGAACGGTACCCATAGGAATCTGTATGGAGTATGACTTCTACTCGAGGCTCTATATATATTTTTATTACCATTTGAGCCACTCTGTCTCCGACTGTCGGAATACCGAATCCTCGCGTTCCGCCGAATTTCTTTGGAATTTCGACTAATTTAACTGGTGGAGGGAAGTAACTTCCGGAACTCATTCTGTTCCAAATCTCGTACAGGTTTCTTTTAAGGTCTTTTCCAAAGTCCTGAATGTCCAGTCCGTCGATCCCTGCACTTCCTTTATTCGCTTTGACTCTCTTAACTGCTGTCATAACTATCTGCTTGGGAATGTTAAATGGCTTACTCTCTTTTATTGAATCCTTCTGTTAACCAGTTCTTCTATGCTTCGAGCGGAATGATGACGCCCCTTCGCTCCATGACCATTACAGCAACTTCATGACTACTACAGGCGCCTCCGCCCTGCATCGCATGTTGCTATTTCTGCCTCGTCTTTCTATGACTTGCGTCTTGTCACTTTCCATCGTGATGCAAGTTCCTCTGTTTTACATCAAAGCCTGATATGCACTCCTGCTGCCTTAATACTATTTGCAGAGCAGTCAGCCGCCAGGTCCACTTTTGTCCTTATCCCTGTCTAGTGGTGCTAAACGCTCACTACCTCAAGACTGTGCTTCCTGCTATACGCCAGTAGCCCAGTCTTGTGTCCCCCCATTGGTAAGCCTGCTATTCCGGCACTCCCAGCTTTCGCAGGTTTTGCACCGTCTTCTGAGGTTTCTTCCAGTGCTTCCAAATGTACATCCGCATCCGTCTTCGCAGCCATTCATTCCAGTTTGGCAGAATTCATTTCATGTCTGCTACATAGAAGTAGCCGATCCAGCCATGAATGTAGACTTTCACGTTCTCCATAACTTGCCGGGCATTCCTGCCCTTGCTTCGACTCGTTAGCTCTTTCAGCTTCTTCTTTGCCTGGGCGAGGGATTGACGGTGGACGCATACGTATACGCCGTTTCCGTTCTTTCCCAGCGCAAATCCAAGGAATTTGAAGGGGTTCTGCGCCACGACACTGACGACTTGCTCTTCTGCATGCTCATTTGGAGCTTCAGCTTCTGTTCCAAATATGTCGGGCTCGTTTCTAACTGTCGTATGGCTGCTCGCTTGCTCTTAGCTAGCACCACGATGTCATCCGCATAGCGAATGACCTCACATCTCGGCTCGCCACCTCTTGATTGAATTCATTCAGATAGATGTTTGGCTAAAGGCGGGGACAACGGTCCACCTTGAGGTGAACCTTCCTCCGTTACGCGGCGGATACCCTTTTCCATAAATCCACTTTTCAAGTACTTTTTGATCAGGTCGATGACGCGTTTATCCTGAATTTTGTTTGCATAGCAGATTCAATAGATGTTCATGATTCAATGTGTCGAAGTATTTGGACAGGTTAATTTCCACCGCATGGCTGTATCCTTGCTTGGCATACGCTTTCACTTTTCGAATGGCTTGCTGCGCGATTCGCCTCGGCGGTAACCGTAACTTCCGTCCGAGAAGAGCGGCTCAAACAACGGTTGCAGTTGCTGGGCGATGGCTTTCTGAATCACTCGATCCACTACGGTCGGGATGCCTAGCTTTCGCACACCGCATCGATTCTCCTTTCCGTCTGTACGGAAGACTTTACTGCCGGGCCTGTAGCGGACTTGCACCGCCTAGTTATCCCCATGCCGGGCGCACATAATAAAAGACAAGTAGATCAGTTTAATGATCTTCTTGTCTTTTATTATTCCATATCAATGGCGTTGCATTAATGTACTCTCAGTACTAAAACTTTTTGTATTATAAAGAACTAAATAAAATAATCCTTTGCAATAAATTTCTTTATCAAAGGGGCAGAATAGAATTTATCATACCTGTCCGTTCAAGGCAAATTAAAGAAGGAACTGCAAAGCGATGTACAAACTGCTGATCCCGGATGAAGAGCCGTTTATTCCGACTGATTTGCCTTATGTCATCAATTGGGAGCAGCATGGAGCAGAAATTGCAGTAAGTGATCGAAACCGCATTTTACCATTTATTCAGCCTCCAATTCGCTAGATCATCTACTCTGAAATTGTTACTTTATCTGCTGTATGAACTATTGAGTTATCTGCTACATCTCTCATCTTCATTACTCCTCTAACAAATGTCAATAAAAGCCCCTAGCTAAAATGAAGTAATGATGTATAACATTATATTGTAAATGTTAGATTACTCAATGAAAATCATATTAGCATTGAAACTCAGAACCAAGAAGGATTTAATTCGTCTTACTTTAGCACTGAAAACCGTATACACCTTTATAGCTATCCTAGTCATCTCCCCTTGTTAGTTCACCGTTATCTCATAAACAGCATAGTGCCCCCAGTCCAGATATGCACTATTCACTTTGAGACGCATCCCCTTTTTGTTGCTGACTGGAGAAAAAGAAATCGTTTTCAATTCTGTATCGGAAGTATTGCTTTGCCATGCAACATCCCCAGAGGAAGCTAGTGTCTGCCATCCGCTCTCACCATCCTCAGAAACTTCAATCAACCAGTTTTTCAGTCCCTGTCCCTGACAAAACTTGCATTTTACACTAACATGGCTAAAGCTTTGACCCGCCTCCCAGCGCAACACAATGTAATGTGGCATGGACGGATTCTCCACACTAACAATGCCTGTTGTATCATCCCCATCGTTCATATTGATCAAATTGGCTTTGGAATAATCACTAAGTCCTGTTCCGCTTCCTTTGGCGGCTAAAGCAAGATTATTACTGTAAACTTCTATTTCATTAACAGCAAACCGGTCTTGATGCAGCTTTGCATCACTTACTTTAACTCTAAGTCCTTTCTTATCGGACACCCGTGCAAAGGATAGAGTAGCAGCCTCTACTCGCTCGTCTTGCCCTTGCCACACGATATTGCCTGATGACGCTATTACTGTCCAATCGGCTATTCCATCTTCTGATACTTCTACTTCCCAACTTGTCGGTGCTTGTTTTTTACAATACTGACACTTAATCGTGATACTTTCAAACGAGCGAGCTTCTTCCCATGTCAAATAAATATACTGCGGAAACTGCGGGTTCTGTGTACTGATTAGAGCAGAGTCATCAAGCCCATCATTGATATGAGTTAAATTGCTTCCTTCTGCCGTCATATCAAACCCATCTGCCGCTACTGATGCATGCCAAGCAATATTATTGCTAAGTCGTACTTGTATTTCATTAATGCTAAACTGCCCCCACTTAGTATGGGCATCATTGATTTTGATTCGCAAATGCTTTTTGTTCTTGGCAACAGCGAACCGAAGCTCCTCCGTTTCTATAGCTTCTGTACGTTGCGCCCATTGCATATCAGAGACAGCTGCAACAGTTGTCCAATTGCTAATGCCATCATCAGAGAGTTGCACTTCCCAATTTGTTGGTCCCTGCTCAAGACAATTGCTGCAACTTAATCCCACCGTGTCAAAGGTTTTTGGTGTTGTCCAATCCAAGTATATATATTGTGGAAAATCAGGATCTTCCTTACTGAAAATACCCGTTCGGCTATCTCCGTCATTTAATAAATACGGCGGATTCATTTTGTATTGTGCCACACTATAATTCGAGATAGAAGCATATGCTGTTTCTGCCAAATTTACTCCGTAAATCAGATCATCAGATGGCAACTGCTCGTTTTCCCCTTCAAGCTGCTCAACTTTTTTAAATGCCCTGTAGTAATCAATTTGAAAATCCTTGGGATTAGGCAGATTCGTATCAAGCGGTCCCAGCCAAGGATTATTCTCATGTTGATTTAGAGACAATATAGTCATCATCCGATAATCCGGAGATTGATTAATTTGCGCTTTCTGCACACCATCAATGTAGAGTCTAATATACTGCGGATCCCATTCAAAACCATAAGTATGGAAATCAGCCGACAAGTCAATGCCCGTTTGAACAGGCAATGAAACATTTTCTAGCTTGGGATCATCCCAGGCATGCAGAGAAAAATATAATGTTGTCGGATCATTGCCTGGCACTTCAAAGATATCGATTTCCGCTGTGTGCAGTTTGTCATCTTGAAAGCCAACCATCCACCAAGCAGGAGCCATCCCCCCTCCTCGTTGCATCTTGGCGCGAATTTCGAAATAGCCGTATTTCGTCACATATTTATCTTCTGCAAGATAATGATCCTGAATTTCCAGACCGTAATGGTTCATGTGAACAAAATCTCTCATTCCACCCATTACACCGCTTACTTTGAATCCGTTTGCAGTGACACCCGGAACGTCAAGAAAGTCCGGCTGTCCATTGTCAATTTGCAGATGAAGCTTGCCATCATAGACAGGTGTCTGTACCTCATAACGAGGAGTGTTGGTGTTCCAGTAAGGCAGTAACTTTGGGATGAACATATCTGATAATTCTGTTCCATCAAACTCGTCATGATAAGTCAAAATCCACTCATCAGGATCAGCAAGCAACGGTTTGATCGTTTCCCGATTGGCAACTGATGTTTTATTTTCTGCTTGTACAAGCTCGGCTTTGCCAATCAACACTGAAGATATAACAACAATTGTACCCAATAAAATGCTATGCCAAATTGCACTTCTTTTTGTCATTACTCCTTCACACTCCCTATCGTTATGCCTTTAATAAAGTATTTTTGCATAAAAGGATAGACCGCCATTATAGGCAAAGCTCCCAAAAAAATTTGTGCTGTCCTGAGTGTTTTTTCGCCTACATGCTGCAACTGCTGCAAATCATCTGCTGTAATATTCGTTTTATTAATTGAAGTAACCAGAGTGGATAAGTAGGTTTGAAGCGGGTACTTTTCTGGTGAATTCATATAAAGTATACCGTCGAACCAAGCATTCCAATGATTGACAACAGTGAACAAGCTAATCGTAGCAATAGCTGGAACAGATACAGGAAGAAAGATTTTCCACAGCATCCGCCAATGGCTTGCCCCATCAATAACAGCTGCTTCTTCCAATTCCTTTGGAACCCCTCGAAAGAAATTGAGCAGCATCACCATATTCCATACATTGAGCGCACCAGGCAATACAAGCGCCCATATAGAATTCATCAACCCTGTTTCTTTGACGATCATATATGTTGGAATAAGTCCACCGCTAAAAAACATAGTCATCGCAAAAAACCAGACATAGATCGTTCTCGACTTGAATTTTTCATTTTCTTTCGATAAGGGATAGGCACTTATAACAACCAGCAGCATATTAATTGCTGTACCAATTGCAACACGCTCAACAGATAGGACAAGCGAACGCAGAAACTCAACCTTTTGCGCCAGCACCTGATAAGAATAAGTTGTGAAATCAACCGGCAACAGCTTCACCTCGCCGGAGACAGCGGCGACATTGGAGCTTAACGACACGGCTAGCAAATGTATAAACGGCACAACCCCAGCCAATGTCACTATTGACAAGACCATTATATTAATAAAATTAAATATCTTTCTGTTTATTGACGCTTTATAAATCATTTGATTATTCCCCGCTTTTGGCTTATCAAATAAGTATGTTTAAAAAATTCTGTAGTTGCTAAATCGATAAGCCATATAATAGGACAAAGAAACAAGACCAATAGAAATTAGTGATTTGAATAGACCTATAGCGGCGGCTGGAGAATATTGTTGATCAAATATACCCAGTCTATATACAAACGTGTCAATAACGTCCGCCCCCTCATATACCGCCGGATTATAGAGTAACAATATTTGCTCAAATCCCGCATTCAATATACCGCCTATACTTAATGTGAACAGCAAGACGATAATTGGCGTCATACCCGGTAGCGTAATGTGAACAGTCTGCTTCCACTTGCCTGCTCCGTCTACTTCCGCCGCCTCATACAAACTTGGATTAATGCCTGTGATAGCAGCTAGAAAGACAATCATGTTATATCCCATGCCTCTCCATACATCCGAACCTACAATGATTGCTCTGAACCAGTTATTGCTTCCCATAAACAAAATTGGATCAAATCCAAAAAGGGACAATACGCCATTAATCGGCCCGTTTAGGGAGAACAACTCAAAAACAACACCGGCGAGTACGGTCCAAGACAGAAAAAATGGCATAAAAATACTCGTTTGCACAAACCGCTTAAACACATTGGATAAAAGTTCATTAAGCAGCAAAGCGAGCATTAACGGTATGATAAGTCCAAATCCAATTTTTAAAATAGAAATTAACATTGTATTCCACATGACTTGATTGAAATCAGGCATACGGAATACGTAAGTAAAGTTTTTCAATCCTACCCAGTTTGATTTGAGAAATCCGGCAGCCGGCTCATACTTTTGAAAAGCCATAATAACTCCAAACATCGGACCGTAGCTATACACCAGCGTGACTAGCACGCCCGGCAGCAGCAATAGATGAAACGGTATTTCTTGTCGCATGCGACGATTTAGATTAATTCTCATTTTTCTTCGCATACCATTCGTTTACTTCTTTCGTAATATCATCGCCGCCAAGTCTCTTCCAGCTCTCAGCATATTTATCAAACTCCTCAATACTGGCTGATCCCAATATAATTTTCATAAAGGTTTCGTCCATAAGCTTGTCAAGGGATCCCCCTTTTTCAATTTGCGTGGCTGTCGGCGGACCAGCATATTCATTGATAGTAACCTGTTTCTGATTGCGAACCTGTCGAGTTACTCCCCAGCCGCCATCCTCTGCTGCTCGGCTAAAGTAACTTCCCCAAACAGAAGGATTCTTATCTCCACCCAAATACTTGCGTGTATTTTGAAGCACTAGATCATATTCCTGTGCAATTTCTGTTTTTCCAGTCTCAATCGCATCCCATACTTCTAAATACTCCTCCTCATAAAAACCCGGATAATTGAATCTTGGCTCATACCAGTGGTAAATAAATCCGTTCTCAGCTGTATCATTAGGCTTCTCAGGATACTCCAAATAAAAATTAGCCAGTTTTATAGCTGCTTCCGGATGAGCAAATTTCTTGTTTACCACCATTACATTATTAAGTCTTAATTGATCAACCAGTGATTTCCCTGGTTTTCCCTCAAAAGACGGAAGCGGGAATGCTTGCCACTCTGCTTGAGGATTTTTCTCTTTACTTAGATTAAGTGGCCAGTTTGGATACCACCATTCTCCAAATACAATTCCTACCTTGCCGGCGATAACATCCTCTGCTACTTTATTTTCATCTTTGAAGGCGAACTCCTTATCGAGCACTCCTTGTGCATACCACTGGCTCATCATCTCGAGCGCTTGCCGCGTCTCAGGCTGAATATTGCCAGCAACTAGTTTGCCGTCCGCATCTTTCAGCCAGCCATTGGGATAAGCACCCATTGTGTAGAAAATGCCTCTAGCATCAAATCCCCATGAGATAAGCTTCTTGCTTACTGCAAAACCGTAAGTGTCCGGTTTGCCATTCTGGTCAGGATCATTTTGTACGAAGGCTTCTGCTGTCTCAATCAGTTCTTCCAGCGATGTTGGCGCCTGCAGTTGCAAATTTTCCAGCCAATCGGTACGAATCCACATTAATTGTGTTGACATATAAGGATCTACATAATCGGGTATACCAAGCAGCTTACCGTCAGACATAAAACGTTTTAACGTTTCTCCACCGTCAAAGTCCATAAATTTATCAAGTGTATGGGAAGCGTACTTTGGATACACTTCCGATAAATCGGCCAATAAATTCTGTTCCTTGAATTTTTCAAAAACATTTTGCCCAACAACCATAATGTCTGGCAAGTCTCCCGATGCTATAGAGAGTGAAAATTTCTGTTCAAACTGCTCCGTCGGCACTGTCCATAAATAACGTAGATCAATATTCAGATACTCTTTCAATTTGTCCACATAGCCGTTTTTATCAGGAGTTAGACCCTGGGGAGCCTTCGGGTCCTCAGGAGGCATATAGCCAAGTACCTGTGTAACCGTTACTGGCTCCTCGTATTTCTCTAGCGGATCAGCCTTCTCTTGCGAAAAATTCGTTTTTTCTTTCTCAGTCGAATCGCTAGACTGCGGTTGTTCCTCCTCAGCACCGCAACCTGCTAATATCGTACCGAGCAGTACTGATGTTGCAAGTATCGAACGTACTGTTTTGCTTTTCATAACACCCCTCCTAGTTGTTTCAAAGATGTAATTGCTCGAGCGCTTACATTTTTCATTCTAAAGGGAGCTGAAAGTGCTTACTATTATAAACATTTTACTTTCTTATGTTTTGTTGACCTCTTGCGCCATTCATCCGTCGACAAGCCAACTTTTCGCGAAATTCCTGAGGAGAAGCTCCGCTCATCTTTTTGAAAAATGCCGTAAAGTAAGAAGGGGTTTCAAAGCCTAATAACAAGCCAATCTCTTGTATTTTCAGTTGGGTATCCGAGAGCAGACGCATCGCTTCAGTAGTCTTGGCGTTTTGAATATATTGAGATAAATTGCTCCCTGTTTCTTGCTTGTACATACGGGACAAATAAGATGGGTTAAAATACAAGGCTTCTGCAATACGTCCGAGCGACAAATCCCCTGCTAAGTTTTCTGAAATATAGCTATGAATTTTTTCCGCCAACGGCTGCTTCGGTTCATCTCCAGCAATACTGCTTGAACGGACAAGCAGCCCCTCCGCGACATTCAAACTTTTATACACTTCCTTGGCATTCCTCATCGCCTTCTCCACAGCCTCAGCAATAGTTTCAAATGATTCACTCTTTAACAGATAACCAGCAATGTTTTTTTGAACAGCAGTATATATATATTGAAAATCACTATATCCGGTTAAGAAAACAAATTGGCAAAATGGCAAACGTGCTGCAATTTCATCAAGCAGATGAAGACCGTCCTTTCCAGGCATACGGATGTCACTGAGTACAACGTCGATTTTGGTTGCACCAGCAATTGCTGCAGCCTCATCTGCTGAATAGGCGGCGAATACTTCCCACTTTTCATGATGCTTCGAACGAAATAGCTGAACTAGCCCGTCGGCAATAATACTTTCATCATCAACGATTAATAATCGGTTCAATTATGCTTCCCCCTTGCAATCTTGCTGGTATTAAAAGCTCCGTCTTCAGACCGCCAAGCGAGCTTCTCGAAACGTTGATTCCCCCAAACTCGCCATACTTTAATTTCAACCGTTGGCTCACATTCAGCAAGCCCGTTTTCTCCTTGGATTTTTCAGAAATAGCAACCTTTTCCCCGAGCTCAGCAAGCTTTTCTTCACTCAATAAATAGCCGTCGTCCTCTATGGCAATAACTAATATCCCTTCTGTATAGTTAAAGCTGATAACAAGATTCCCTTGACCTGTATGCACATCAAAAGCATGTTCAAAAGCATTTTCCAACAAGGGCTGAATAATTAAACGAGGCACTATAATATTTTCGCACTGCTCTGGCAGGTCGCCGCATGAAATATGAACTCTTCCAGAAAAACGTATGCTCTGAATATCGCAATAATCCAATGCATGTTTATATTCCTGCACAAGCGGTACTTCGTCTTTGCCGCTTCGAGTAATATATTGGTAATAACTTCCTAGCTTATGAGCGAATATGGAAGCGGTTTCAGTTTTGCCAGTCTTGCACATAATATAAAGACTGAAGAAACCGTTATACAGGAAATGTGGATTAATTTGTGATTGCAGCTGCTTTAGCTCTGATCGTTGCAAAGCAATTTTTTGTTCATAGCCTTGACTAATTGATTCTCTCAGCCTTTCCACCATTTTGTTGAAGCTTCGATAAAGGTATCCAAACTCATTTTTTCCATTCGCATCTATAAAAGTATCTAGCTTGTCCATCTCAACACTTTTAAACGCCTGCACTAGTTTTTTGAGCGGCTTATGTATCATTTTATTGCCATAGTAAGCAAAAGTAATAATTACAATAACCGAAATAGCCGTCATAATTAAAATCCATTGATTGAACTGACTGAGCGGACGGGTAATATAATCTTGATCCGTATATGTGTACATCGTCATTCCAAGAGACGGAATTCGATTTGATGTGACGAAATAACTTTTGTTGCCTGCACGAATAAACTGCTGATCCCACTTATTAACAATTGGTTCTGCCGTTATCATTTGTTCAATACGTTCAATGATTAATTCATTGCCGCTAACCGCCAATTGGCTATACAAATCATCACTGATCAGCAAAGCGCCAGAATGCTCGTTATTAACTAGCTGCCGCAATGTTTCAATCATCTTGTTTCGAGATAATTCGATATAAACCACAACATCATTACGATTGCCGAATGATTCTGCGAACAGGAAGCTTTTTGGGTGATCAGCATGTAGATTTGAGGTACTCCCTTTTAAACGGATAAAGCGATCCAGGGACCTAATATATACTTCAGCATTAGCAATAAACGAACTTGAATTACTAATCGTCCCTAACCGTTCCTCAACTTGATTGACCAGCATATATTCGTCAAAAACCTTTAATGTATCTGCCATAAAGCTCAGCTTTTGCAAATTGGCATCATCCAGCAGTTGAAGCTGTTGATTTCGTATAAATGTAATTTGATCATCTAGTTGTTTACTGTAAAATTGAGCGCTTTCTGCTACAGATCGGGACATTTGCTCTTTCAGTATAGACAAACTTGTCAGATTCACAAATAAATTAACGAAATAAATAGGAATAAGCAATAGTACAAATACAATAATAATGGTTTGATAAACAAATAATCGACTTTTAGCCTTCCCCATTTCTATTCCTCCAACAGCCAACAGACAACACTTGCTCCCGCCAAATGATAGCTGTCCGCTAGAATCCAGATTACCAGCTAGTAATCAGCGGGAGCCAAGATATTTCCTGTGCCCAATTATCGTCGTCCAGCCTCAATCAACAATTCATCAAGCAGTTGAGCTAACTTGTCCGGGTCCATTTTCCGTTTTAAATAACGATGCATCTTCAGCTCATTATTACACCATTGATTTGCCCCGTCAGTCGCTACGCTCACTCGGCCGCCTTCCTCTGCATCCCAATACTGCTGCAGTCCCCGAATACCATACAATATAGCCGTAAGATCCCAGCTATGTCTTGCCCCAGATTGCCCTAAAAACAACTCATAGGCTTTTCGCACAGGATTTTCTTCTGGCATGACCTCAAACAAACTTTTGCCCGTCAAGATGTCATAGCCAATTTCAAAACCTGTAAACATGATTGGGGAAGGCCAATATTCAACCACATACTGCGCCGATAACGGGCACATCTCAAAATTCCATTCGCTTCCATTTGGAAATGCGCCTCCCATAATGACCAGCTCTTTCACTTTTCTCTCTACCAGTTCCTTACCAGACAGCGATGAAATAACATCCGCTTCAGACAGCAACAAATTATGCAAATTGCGCAGCGGACCGATCGCGATAAACACGATGCTCCCATCCTCCTCCTCCATAAGCCATTGGCGCAGTGCATATGTCGCTTCCAGCACCTCTTCTCCCTCATTGAATCGATTCGGATAATGCTTTGCAATATAACGATTAAAGGTGCGATATTTTTCATTGTCAAGGAAATGCGGTTCTCTCAAAGTGCCGATTGGAATATCCGGTCTGCCGCAGTAACGATTGATAGCATCAATACAGCTTGCTCCATAGGGGCTTGATGTACAGTGCGTTATCCCCTTAATAGCTGCCTCTCCCCGATCAGCAAGAGCATGCAGTAAAGCAAGCGCTGCAGCATCATCACAGTCCGGGCCGATATCTGTATCCACAATAACTTTTACTGGTTTAGTCACGAATCAATCTCTCCTTTTCATTTCTACAGTAAATTATTTCTTAAAATAGCACAGAAAAACAAAGTATGCCATATAAACGTGAAAACAGACAAGTCTTCTTTCCTCAAACTCGAAGAAGCTGTCAATAAATTGACAGCCAAATGAATTTTTAAATTATAAACTGGATTAATAATTAATGGAGTTAATTATACAATGTTTTTTTATATTCAATTGTAGCGGATAGAATTAAGGGTGCCGGCAAATAAATTGTATGCTGTTTCCAATTGCCATTCCAGAGATATGGCATCAATACTATGCCAATCCGGTTTGAGCAAAACAAATTGCTTTCTCTCAGACTCTTCCCCAGCATTGTTGGTTATGCTCTCTAATTTGCCAAATATGCCCAAAGCCTGTTTATCTTGAATAATTATAAACATACGATCAGCTAAGAAAGCAGGAAAGGATTCGAGTGTTACGGACATAGAGCCAAGTTGCCTATCATTGAGTTTCCACTGCTGATACCATAAAGGCATGCGATAGCCAAGAATATCGTAAAAGGTAGGAAAGATATGCGGGGCGAAGACTCTTATTTTATCCTGCCACATATAGAATACAGCTGCTGTTTGTTGTTTTTCGCTCACAGTGATCTCTTTAAGTTGTTGTATAAGTTTTGTTTTTTTGTTATTATAACGTTCCAACCATTGCAGCTTTTCTTTTTCTTTGCCAAGAATCCCGCTTAATACATCCAAATGATGCAATGGACTAATCCCTGTCCATTCTACTGTAACTACTGGCGAAATACGGGATAGAACATCCAATGTTTCAACAGCCATATAGTCTCCTGCGACAATAAGATCCGGCCTTAGGGCAGCAATTTCAGCTGCTAACTTGCCGTCAGCATAACGATATTCCCGATCAAGCACAGCAACTGAGTTTATATATTTTTGAAAAGGGGCTTCGAGGCCATTGGCCATGACGGCAACCGGTTTTATTTGAAGTGCAAACAAATCACCCGCACATTGCAGAGCAATTATTCTTGGTGACTTACGCCAATTCAATATATAACCGGAGGGCGTCATTCCCATTTTCTCTTTAAACTTTTTACTGTAATAGTCGTAATTAGCATAGCCTGCTTCCTGAGCAACGTTTTTAAGCTTGCCGCCAGAGGCAACAAGCTCATGAACAGAATGACTGATCCGCAAGGCAGTCCAATATTCGACAGGAGCTTTGCCCGTCAATTCTACAAATAATCTTGTATAATGTCTGGTGCTTATATTGCAAAACCTGGCTAACTGGTCGACTCGCAAGTTTTCTTTGAAATGCTCGTGAATATAAGCAAGTGTCTCTTCTGTTAGTTTACGAACACTTTTATTAGCTTGACTGGGAGCATAATTTTGTTTGGCAACAGCTAACAGCAGTTGCTCAAATTGCAGATGATATTCGTATTGCAGAATTGGATTAGCTGTCTTAGAATGTTGTTCCATACTTTTTAAATATGTTTCCAGTTTCAAACCCGTTGGCGGTTCCAAATAACCTGTAGCTAAAAAGCCAAATTGCTTTGATGTCGCGCCTAATTCCTCAAACTGAACTTTGAAAAATCGCAAGGAATCACTTTGCTCATTTCGAACAGAAACAATAGAAGACGGAGAAGCAAGAAACAAAGAGCCTGATTTAAAAACATAAATCTTATTGTTCAATATCAATTCTCCATATCCTTCACAACAATAAATCAATCCATATTGCTCAAAGATTTGATCTTCACAGTGATTTTCCTTGTACAATTCAATATATTGTATACTTTTCATCCGGTAAATGGGACAAACCATCCTACTAACCTCCAACTTGCCGTTGCCTTCTTTGCATTTTTATTCTTCCGCTTTTTTCTCCCTGGTTAAAATATCTACAGCGTCGTTCAACTGCCATTCCAGCAACACAGGCTCAAAGCTGTACCAGTTTGGATCAAGCAAATACATCTTCCCCTCTTGAACCGCTGGCAAAGTTTTTAATACACCTTCTTGCAGTTCCTTCAACAATGATTCGCCCAGTTCTCCTTCAGCAATAAAAAACATTCGATCTGCGGCGTACTCGATAACACCTTCTTTTGAGATCGTTTCTGAAGCAAAATCTTTATCCTTGTCTAATCTTTGCTTCATTCTTTCCGAAGGCTCAAACCCAACATCATCAAACAATGTAGAAATAACTTGCGGAGCAAGCAAATTAATTGTGTTTCCCCATGCATAGAATACGGTAGCCGTTTCTCCCGGCTGTAAAAAAGTCGTCAGCCTTTCTCTTGTTTCTTCAACAAGCTTTTCATAGGATTTCAGCCACTGTTTCTCCTCATCTTGTCGATCCAATAAATCAGCTAGTGCAGTCAAACGGTTTAAATTATTCGTTTCAGACCATTTAAGCAACACTACAGGCGCTATTTTTTCGTATGCTTCCACTTGCTCTGGTGTCAAGTAATCTGGAGCAATAATAAGATCTGGATCTACTTCCAGCAGCTTCTCTAGACTTGCAGGATAGCCTAAATCCTCCGCACCTTCGACAAATTCAAGAAATGGCTCTTTTAGAAAACGAGGCGAAGTAGCAACAGGTTTCACTCCCAGTGCAATCAAATATCCTGTGAACTCGAATGAAGCGATTTTTTGCGGATGAACAGGAACCTCTATCTCTCTTCCAGTAGAATCGATAAATTTCTTTACTTCAGAGAACCCATCTGGTGTAGACAACGAATTCTTTTGCTCGGTATTTGAAGTTTCAAGTGCAGTTTCTTCCGCTTTATGCCCATTGTCGTAATTAGATGTTGCACCGCCACAACCTGTTATAACTAGCATCATACAAATTGAAATCAGCAGCAGCAACATAATGTGTTTAAAAAATTTCATGATAAACCCCCAGTTGTATTAATAATGATTATTATTATCACTATATTAATACCTTTTTAGCATACCATCAACGGACTATTCCGACAATATCTGGCTTAGTCAAGGCTTACATTGTCCGAAAAAGCTGGATTAGCAATGCCCTAACCTATCTTGATTTAAATCAATAGTTCTGTAGTCTCGCTTTCTAGCTGAGCAACAATGTAACATCGGGAAGAAATATCTTCTTGCCTTTCCTCCCTGACAATCACTATACAGTCTAGTGTGGAAATGTTTTCCTTTTCTTGAGTTTGTAAACGTAAATTATAACAAACGTCAGTGATTAAAAAACACCCCCTGTTGACATATCCTATAGCTTCATTTATTATTTTAGATACATTTGAATGTATGTTTAGGAGAATTGAAATGGCCAGAAATAAATTTCCGGAAGTTACAAGAAAAAAAATTATGGATTCTGCTGTAAGACTGTTTACACTGAATGGCTGGAACAATGTAACAGTGCAAGATATTGTTGATGATGTCGGGGATATAACTCGAGGGGCCTTCTATCATCATTTTAAAACAATCTCGGATATCATCCAGTCCATTACCAAAGAGATGCTGATGGAACAAAATTTTTTTGAGGAAATTCAAGATTTAAATAACTTAAATGCGCTGGATCGTTTGCGAAAAGGAATTTCATACTCCATTAAACAGAGTATAAAGAACAAGGATTTCTCGAGCGTTTCAAATAAAATGAAATCAGCGGAATTTGTTTATAGTCGTATCACTGAAGGTATGAAAGTTGTTGCCCCAGGTATACAAAAAATTATTGAAGCGGGTAATCGAGATGGCTCAATACAGGTTGTTTATCCAAAACAAACAGCAGAAAATTTTACACTTCTTTTTGATATTTGGATGAATCCAGGAATCTTTCATGTAAGCCGGGAAGAGTTTATCCTTAAAATGAAACATCTCGGCTTAATGTTTGAAGGTATCGGGTTGCCAATAGTCAATGAAGATTTGAAGACCATCTTTTTGGATCTATTTGATAGTGCACAAGAATAATAAACTACTTAAAGTAGTTTATTATTTTCCTAACATACATTCATTTGAATGTAAAAATTTTTAAATACATACATTCGTTTGAATGTATGTGGAATGGAGATTACTTTATGAAAAACTTGGAGATTATTTTTATCGTTATACTAATACTATCCGGCATTTTGTTATTTTTTAAACAACGTGGTTTTACAAAGTATAATGTCGTCCTTTTGACGGTTAATTATTTGTTTTTAATAGCAACTATTATTGCCATCGGGGCTAACTGGCGCATGATACCCGCTTATATCGTAACGTTGCTTTTAACCCTGCAAGTTTTTATTAAACCTAGCAACACATTAGTATCAAAAAAATGGGAAATGAGAATGTTAAAAGGGGCAGGGATTGTTGCAGCAGCAACTGCCATGTTTATATTACCGACTTTGTTTCCCATTATTACTTTTTCGAAGCCTACAGGAGAGTATGTAGTAGGTACGCAAGCTTTTCATCTTATCGATCAGAGTAGAAAAGAATTTGTGGTACCTAATAATCAAATCTATCGTGAATTGATGATACAAGTTTATTATCCCGCTGCAGAAAGTTCAGGTAATCCTGCTCCTTATTATGAAAATATCGACGCATTAACTAAACAATTATCGGCTACGCAGGGATTTCCCTACATTGCAACAACTCATTTAGGCTTGACAAAAACATATTCTTATACAAATGTTACACCTTTGCAAGAAACAGAAAAATTCCCGCTTCTTTTATTTGCACATGGCATGAGTCTCTATAGTCAACAAAACACGTTTCAATTGGAAGAATTGGCGAGTCACGGTTATGTCATCGTTGCAATTAACTTTACTGGTGATGCTGCAACAACAGTTTTTCCGGATGGTGATCAGGTTGATTTCACACCAATTGAGAACACCATCACTTTTTTAAACAATCGAATTAAGCTTTGGGAACAGGACACTGCTTTCGTGTTGGATAAAGTAATTCAAGCAGATTTTGACAATAGCTTCAAACCAATTGCTAAATTAATTGACTTTGAAAATATTGGTATGTTAGGTCATTCATTTGGCGGAGCTACTTCAGCTCAAATGTTGGTAAAGGATCATAGAATAAAGGCTGCTATCAACATGGATGGCGGATTGTTTGGCGATCCTATGCCAGAAGACGGACCTGGAAAGCCATTCATGCTAATGAATGCCGAGGCTTCTATTAAATTTATGGAGGAGTCGTACCTTCAGGAACCAGGAAACAGGGATGAATTGTTTGTAGAATCCTATTTGAGAAATAAAACAATTGAAAAGCCTGGTGTGTACACAACGGTGATTCCTAAAACCAATCATGGAAGTTTTACAGACTTAGCAGCAGTTTCGTCAATCATTAATGAAGCAGGGGCAGACGTAAAGGGTATTTATAAACTAATTAACCAAATGACACTGAGCTTCTTTGATGCAAATTTAAAGGGAATAGATAATAATAAAATGGAAGAAATTCAGAAGAACCATCCTGAAATCAATTTAACCAGACATTAGAACTGCTAATGTAGTAAACTTTTTTGCCTAACTGGGGGAATAATTTAGAAACCATCTCCCAGTTAGGCTTGAATTAGTATATTTGCTTATTAGGCTTCTGAGAATGTCATACCATAATCATTAATCACATTAATGTTTTATCTAATTACTTTATTTTATCATCGACAACTTCAATACCAGCTGTACCATATGAGCACGGGTTGCATGGGCAGTTGGATTAATATAGGTACCATTCCCGTTAACTACACCCGCTTCAATCATATAGTTCATTGCTTCTTCCGCCCAATCGGAAACCTGATCAGCATCACGGAAGTTAGCAGCCGTTCTATCTGTCTTCGCGATCGGCAAAGCATTGGCAAACTTGACAATCCGATATAATAGAGTAATTTGCTCTTCTCTGCTAATCGCTTTTTCTGGTGCAAAGTTATTTTCACCAGAGCCATACGCCAACCCCAGCTGTTTAGCAGCTGCAAGATAATCCGTGTAATAGCTGTTTCCTGCATCAGCAAAATTTTCTGTACTGGATGAATTTGGCGAGATACCATATGCTCTCATAGCCATAACAAGAAACTCTGCTCTAGTTAATGTAGCGTTTGGAGCAAATAGCCCTTCCCCCTTGCCTTTTGTAATTTGATGTGCGGCAGCAAAGGTTACTGCATTATAATACCAAGCCTTACTGTTTACATCACTAAAGCCTATTGGATCATAAACAATTACGAATGAGCTCGAACCATTTGCATCAAATTCAACATGACTGTGCTCAAGATTATATATTGAGCGCGGGATAACCGTTGACGTCCCTTTTTCGTCAATTTGATATACGACTACTGCATATGGATTTAAACCGCTCTTCAGTTCGTACGGCATATTGATCTGCAGAGGGCTTGCGAACTCATTTTGTTTTTCCCCATCCATTAACAGCTGCAATTCAATAGCCTTCAACACATTCACGCCGATTGGCAAGCCAAGTGCATTTTCGCTTTCCCCGCCTTGAGCAACAACCTTACCAGCCATAATAAGTTGTAACTTTGTAGCAGTATTCTTGGCAAGTTCAGCGAGCATCTGCCTATCAAACTTCACTTGCCCGTGTACATTTTCGAACACTAATTGATAAATATCGCTTTCTGCAAGCTTTTGCACATCTGCCCCGTTTAATAACAGCTCAATTGTACGCCCATCATTGACTAGTTCAGGGTCAGCGATAATTCTAATTGCGATTTGTGCTCCATTTTCAAGTTTATCTGCTTCCGCTTTTGCTGCTGCAATAGCAGCTTCCATACTTCCATTTTGTACAGTAACAACGACATACTCATTGCTGCTTGAGCTCATATTTGCTTTTATAGTTGATGTAACTTCTTTAGCTAACTGATCAACAGTTACATCTGGTTTCTCTATCGGAGGCAGCGGATTCGGATTAGGACCTGGTGGAAGCACTACGTCTTCCTCTTCCTCTACTGTTATTTCAACCATAGAAGCAAGCCCGCCATCGAATGCTACTGCATGAATGACCGCTTTCCCTGCACGAACTGCTTTTACAAGCCCGCTGTCGCTTACTGCAACAATAGCTGGATCACTGCTTACCCACTCTACTTGTTTAATCGTAGCATTTGCTGGTGTGATAACAGCTTCCAACTGGGCTGTGTCACCTGCCTGCATCGTCATTGTCTCGTTCTGCAAAGAAATGCCGTCCACTTTTACATAATCCGGTGTATACTCGTGAGCACCAATGTCTGGGGCATCGCCAGCGTATAGAGGCATTCCGAACATATCATGCTTGCCTGCATTTTCAATAACAGCTCCAGCATCAATGGCTGGTGAGCCTTTCTGCAACTTAAAGTTTGCGATATTTTGGCTCCAGATTGCCCGATCCCAGCTGTTTGTCACTATATTTTCCGCATCAGGAGACACTAGCATCGGATTTTCAAACACAGTAGCTGCCATATTTTTCGGACTTCCTGACAAGCTTGCTATTGCTTTTGGATAGAACAAGTTGTTTGTAATGTTAGGAGCTGTTGCAATATTAGCCTGATTAGAAAACTTTTCTATTTCCCCATCAGCGTGTACGATATTATTTTTAAAATACATATGGTCGATTCTATTTTCATTTACTAGAAACTTGGTAGCAATTCCTTCGCCAATATAAATTGTGTTGTTGTAAATTGCCGTTTTGTCATTCATACAGAAAAAGATTTCCGTACCTCTTCCATCATTTTGACTAATATTATAACGGAATATATTGCCCTTGCCTGCGCTCGTCATTGTAAGCAAAAATCCGCCTCGATTATTATGACTGTAATTATATTGATAAATATTGTCGGTTGATCCAATATCAAAATCGAAAGCCTCTCCGTCATTGTACCCCCAAACCCCATCATAAACCTCATTGTATTGTACAATGACCTGATTGGTCTGATAAAGCCACAAACCGGCATAGTTGCGAGATTTAGGATACATGCTGTGTCTACGAACAATGTTTTTCTCTACAATACCACCCGACTCCATTTCAGAAATAACGATGCCATCACCGAGTATGTTCTCTATCAAATTGTTGCGGAATACAACGTCGTAGTTTCTAATGGCTCCTGTATCGTTGCCGTCTTTATGTGTTTTGGTGCGCAGCCCTTCAATAGCGACATCCTTAATATGTGAATTTTCTACAAGCACATCTCTAAAACCGGAAGCAACACCAGTAGGAGTACCGTTCTCCGTAACAGTATCTGCTCTATAAATAATTCCCCCTGATATTTTTTGCGCATCATCACCAGAGTTAACGTCATGTACATAAACATCTCGAATATAAACATGTTGTACATAGCCTTTTCCAGCAGCAAGCACGATAATACCTGCCCTGCTGGCACTAGCCATTGTGTCTCCCTGATTGGTTACTTCAAGTCGATTGATTTCCCAGTAAGAAAGATCAACCAAATGAACAGCGCCCTCTGTATAATAATTGCCAGTCGATACATTGGAAACACCATTGCCGTTAATAACCGGTCTGCTGTCTCCGCTGCCATAAGCATCAACGATAATCGGAGCCTCAGCCGTTCCTGATCCATTCGGACGGAACTGGCCATTCCATACACTGCCTCGTTTAAATAGAATGCGGCTGCCCGGTTCAAACAAGATATTATTGAGGTAGTCAAGCGACTTCCATGGACTTTGCTCACTAAGTCCGTCGTTGCTATCATTACCTGCCATACTGTCGATGTAATAGGTTCCTGAAGGCAACGATTGCAATCTTCTTATATGATATGTTTGCTCTACTGCATTCCCCTGCTCATCAACAGCATTAATCGTAATTATATTTGCTCCCGGCTGCAACGATACAGTAAATTGTCCGCCCGCCGGAATTGTATGATCAACCCCATTTACCTCTGCGCTTACTTGAATACTGACAGATTCGCTTACACTTTTAGCTATTGCTGTAATATCCAAACTCTCTTCTGTTACAACCAAATCATCTTCTATACCTGTTACTATTAATTCAGGAGAGGGCAGTCCCTCTGTAATGACAAGCCGAGAAGCTTTATCTGGAAACATTTCTTTACTCGCAAAATGTCCGCCCTTCTGATCATGTCCCTGTTCTATGGTAAGCCGGAAATAAACCATCCCCAACTCGCTGCCAGCCGCCAGTTTTTTATTCAAATATGGAGTAATATCGAGAGAAACATAACTGCCGTTTTTACTTCTGTCATAGCTGGCATCGATAGCTTTTTCTATAACTTCAGGTGCTGTATTCCAGGTTACTGTAGTTTCATCAAAAGGCTCTGTCGCATATATATTTACCACTTCGCTGGTTTGATCCGTCCCCATCCGTTCATACAAAAACAACTCTATCGCTGCTTGCTTTACATAAGGAAGCTCCAAATCACTCAAATCATAGGACAGAAGCAAATCACGAGTCGTACTGTTGCTGACAGGATTTTTCAGTTGCATGCCGCCTTTTTCAGTGCTGCCATTTAAGTTGTTGTTCTTTTTTTGAATATCGATGTAAGTATCCCCGACCACTTTATAAATGTCCGACTTGTTGTATGTCACTTGATACATAAGCACGGCAGAAGTATTGCCAGCAGCATCTCTTGCCTGGATCGTAATCGTATTATTGCCGCCGCGCAGCACTACAGTATTGCTGCCTGTATGACCATTAACCGACTGACCGTTGACCGACAGCAAAATTTGCGGATCAGCATCATAATTATCAGAAGAATTAATGGTAAAAGTAAACTCTTTATCGATAACACTCATCTTATCTGATATGCCGCTTGTCGATATAGAAGGAGGCAGCACATCTATATATTCATCCATATAAACATTGACATACGGGGCATATTTTCCTTGCTCCTGATGCTGCGAATAAAACTTGATCCCGCCCTGATCGTCAATTGCTTTTGGAAACAATGCAAGCGCAAATGTCTCCTCTTCTTGCAGCTTACTCTTTAAATCCGTAATATCAATTTCTATCCAAGAGCCGATTTCTTTATTAGTAAATTGCTGCTCTCCAATAACTTCTGCATCATCCATAAGAGGCAATGTATTGTTCCAAGTCCAGTTCTCCTCACTAATAGCTGGCTTTTCGGTTTTAAAAACTTGAATAATATCCTTTTTCCCGTTTCCAGTATGATCCGCCAGATACATAACAAGCTTAATCGACTTGGCATCCTGCCAAGCCAGACTTTCTGGTGGATTCAACTCCAAATGGCTTCTTCTTGTATAAGCTTTGCCAGCTTCTCCCGCTGCCCATTTTGCTTCTAAATTTTCACGCGGAACATTTTTATCGCCAATGCTCGCCGTCTGATCAGCGTAGCTGCCGCCTCTAACCGTTGTTCCGAATGAAACAGGAACTTTCACTGGCTGCCCCATTTCTGCATTTGCTGCGGATTGATTTCCTGATTCCAAAACATTATGTGCCTGTTCCTCATACTCTGCTAGAGTCTGATCCATGGCAGTTATTTCCTCAGCCGCAGCTATACTCATTCCAAGACATTGTGCTAATAAAGCCAAACTTACAACCAAGGCAGCTAGCTTTTTTCTATACTTCATTAAGATTTCCCCTCCTTAGTTAGTCAGTACAGAGATCAATTGTCCAAACCTGTTCTCATTTTCAATGACAACGTTCGCATTCTGAACAGTATGCTCTACCTTCTGCTCTACTTCCTTCTCCAGCATAATATCTGCCAAATACTGCCTCACCTCCTCAAAAGCAGGTACATCTTTCACATTGCGATTGGCACCAAATAAAATATAGCGATCATTGCCTGCAATAATGAGTTCACTTATTTCGTTGGCTTGCAATTGATAGGCTGCGTTTCTTATAATGACAGCCGATTCTGAAACATATTCGTCCTTCCCCTCCTCACTTCCATATGTTACGAGCTCTAAATCCAAAATATATGGACTTATGTACCTCTTTTTAATCATTTCTGGCTCCCCTCCTTTCTTACTGTCTGCAGCAACCAGTTCCGCGAGGGCCTTCAACTTATCAATCGTTTCCGCATCGTCTGCATTTACCGTTCTAAGCGCATAGACAGACAAATCATCTTCTGTTGGCAACAGCTCTTTTTGATGCTGTTCATAATAAGCTATTAATTTTTGCTCATTTAGTCCGCCTTTCTGTGCTTTATATGCATTCTTTGCTTCAATAAAAAGCTTGCTGTGCGCCAATGTATATTGCTGCACCAACGACATGTTTTCCACACCATAAGCAGCATTTTGTTGCTTGCTGAATTGCAAAATCGTTTTATAATGGGTATCTTTAATAATCCCTGCTTGTTTTGCAGCCAACTGTTCTGCCTTTACTTTGATCAGCTTTGCAACCGCTTGTTTTTGGGCAAACTCAAATGGATTTTCACCAGCAAAATCCGTTTCCCAAAATTCCTGACTGTACTCTGCTCCATACCTTTGATGAAAATAACTTACTGTATTCGCTTTTTCATCTAGTAAAAATAATAAGAACTCTTCTTCAGGTACTCTCATCTCGTCTATCAGTAATAAAGTCGGTTCGTCGCTCGATTGATTATTAGCTGCTAGGAAAACTGCACACATCACTATAAAACCTGCTAAAGAAATGAATAAGATAGATCGAAGCCTTTTCTTGCGTATAAAAATAGTAATACCAGCCTCTTGCCTGGGCATGGAATGATCTCCTTTCCAGTAAACACTTATTTGAAAGCGCTCTTATTAATTGCTCATTTTAACAATCATAAAACAACCATTCAATTCACTATTTTTACTAAAATGATACAATTTCGACTTTTTGCATGCGGCGTACCTCAAAATCTCTGTTTGATCGGCTAAGCTGAATGGTTCCCTTAGTTCTCTTTTACTTTGCGATTGCAAGAAATAAACCTTTGCAGTTCTAGTTAGCGATGTTACTATGTAATATAGAATAAAGAGAATACTGAAAAAAGGATGATGAGCCATTGCTTAGAAGAATTATGTTGTTTCTCTTGACCAATATTTTGGTCATCACAACAATCTCCATCATTTTTGCCGTCTTTGGCATCGGTAATTACATTACCGAGGATGGGATTAATTTTACTTCATTGCTAGTTTTTAGTGCCGTAATCGGATTTACCGGTTCTTTCATATCGCTTGCGATGTCCCGCTGGATGGCGAAAATGGCAATGAAAGTTCAGGTGCTTGACCCGAATGGACCGCTCTCCTCAGGCGAACGCGCACTGGTAGATAAAGTGCATCAATATGCGCGTGCTGCAGGTCTTACTCATATGCCAGAGGTTGGTATCTATCAATCACCGGAAGTAAATGCCTTTGCAACTGGTCCTAGCAAAAAACGCTCACTTGTTGCACTTTCTACTGGGCTGTTGCAATCGATGGATGGAGATGCTGTTGATGGTGTAATTGCACACGAAATTGCTCATATTGCCAACGGTGATATGGTAACCATGGCCTTGCTGCAAGGAGTAGTGAACACCTTTGTTGTTTTCCTTTCACGTATCGCGGCTTATATCGTATCCAGCCTGGTAAAGCGTGATGAGTTGACAGGTATAGTTCATTTTATTTGTGTAATTGTGTTTCAAATTATATTTTCGATCTTGGGCACTATTGTCGTTATGGCATTTTCCCGTTACCGCGAGTATCATGCCGATGCAGGCGGCGCAGCCTTTGCAGGTAAAGACAAAATGATTCATGCACTGCAAGCTTTGAAAAACAGACAAGATATGATTGACACAAGCAAAACATCTTTGGCTACGTTAAAAATTAGCAACCGCCCGAAGATGCTATCTCTATTCTCTTCCCACCCGGCACTTGACGAGCGTATTAAACGCTTGCAGCAATAGTGTGGTGTAGAAAACAAAAAAGCACAGGCTTGGAAGAGCAATTGTTCCAGCCAGTGCTTTTTTTGTTTTAGCGATTTAGCAATGCTTTTCTTTTGAAAACTTCTATTAACCAGCTACATCACGGCGGGTGAACAATAACCATGCCGCAATTTGGAATACGACATAGTACAAGGCCAACATAAGAATTGAGAAATTCAATGTCATTTCCGGACGAAGCGGGCTTCTTCCGTCAAAATATTGCGCAAGATCAACATTGGCGAATAGTAAGTATTTTACCCACTCATATTTCTGCAAAACAGCAACCAGCGTGTTGCCCATCAGTATAAATAATAGCGAGAAGCCGATTGCCATTGAGGAGCTTCTAAAGGCTGCTGATATCATAAATGCAAAGGTTACATACATAACAAGCGAAACTACACTGAACGCATATTTTTTAAGTATATCCAATACATAGGAGGTTTGAATAATATCTCCTGAGTCAGTAATTGCAATTTTTGACTGCGAGAGGCTTCCTATACCTTCTAAGGCGGCTCCCAGACCAAACGATACTATCAAGCAAACAAATAGAAGCACTAGGGCGAATATAAACGTAGCTATATATTTTGCTGCAAGTACCTTTGCCCTTGAAGCTGGACCTACAAGCAACAGCTTGACTGTTCCCCATGTAAATTCAGCAGCAATCATATCCGCAGCTACAATTACAGTTAGTATCGTAATCAGAATAATTAGTGCTGATGAGGTATCCATATAAGCCCAAACCGTAAAGGCATCAGGATTTATATTATGTTCGAGATGATATTCATTTTTTTTAATAGCGCCTTTCAGATAATTAACTGAACCAGGATCCATACCATCCTTACTTTCGTCTAGCGTTGTTTGCATGGACAAATTCGTTTCCTGCAATTGTTCTTTCCAATTCGGATTATCGCCAAATCGGATAGAATCATATTTCATAATCCCCGCCACTAGCATTAATGCTATGAGCATTAAGCCTATCATCGCAAAAGTACGTGGACGACGATATATTTTAGTATTTTCATTTTTGATCAGCATGGACAAACTAGACAATCATCTCACCTCGTGTCAGCTCTAGGAATTGATCTTCAAGCGTTGATTTTTGTTTCAACACGCCATAAATATCGATTTGGGCAAATATTAGTGAACGAATTATTTCAGGTACTCTTTCCTTTGCGGTATGAATAAGCAAACCATCCTCATGCAGAGTTGTGCTAACATCCGGCATCAGCTCCGCCATCCGTTCCAAAGCAGCTGCCGGCTCCGCAACTTCAAATAAATAGGCAGCCTCCGAATTAATGGCGTTGGAATCAGCAATTGAACGAACATCAATCAGTTTGCCAGACTGAATAATGGCAATTCGATCACACATCAATTCCATTTCAGACAACAAATGCGAAGAAACGACTACAGCAATATTTTCTTCCTTCGCTAATTTGCGCAAGTAATCGCGCAACTCGCGTATACCTGCCGGGTCTAGACCATTGGTCGGTTCATCAAAAATAAGAACCGAAGGCTTATGCAACAATGCTTGCGCTACCCCTAATCGTTGCCGCATACCAAGTGAATAGCGCTTCACTTTATCATGAATGCGATTTTGCAATCCTACCAATTCGATAACCTCTTGAATTCTCTCCTTCGTTACGCCTGCATGTCTTCTCGCAAACATAACGAGGTTTTGATAGCCGCTCAAAAATTTGTACATCTCCGGGTTTTCAACGATCGCACCAATATGCGTCATGGCCAGTTCAAAATGTTTGCGCACCGATATATCCTTTATTAGAATTTCGCCCTTTGTCATCGAAATCAATCCGACAATCATGCGAATGGTAGTTGTTTTTCCTGCTCCGTTTGGTCCCAAAAAACCAAATACCTCACCCTTTCGCACATCAAATGTCAATTGATCCACAATCGTGCGAGTACCGATTTTTTTGGTCACACCTTTTAATCGCAAAACCGCTTCTTCACTCACCGTAAATGGCCTCCCATATATTTCATTAAGTTTTACCAGTCATATGTAACTATACTTGATAAAAAAATTTGCAAAAATAGGCTCAGGTCTAAAAAAAAGACTAGACTGCAGTCCAGCTGCAACCTAGTCTTTCATAGAGTTGATCCCTAATTATTTGCCAAAATCATTGTCACTCATTAATTAGTTGTTTCATTCAACTCATCTAACAACTTTTTAACTTTATTGTACGCCTCTTCAATTGATGCCGCTCTTATTATAGTAGTTTCATTACTGTACTGCTCTTCAGCATAACTATACCTTGGATCATAGTAATGTTGAAGCAGAAGTTCACACGCCGTCGCATATTCACCAGTTTGAAGAGTCGCTTCAATTTCTTTGGAAATTGGTGTATGGATTCTTTTTTTTATCCGCTCAAAAGCAATAACGGAGGCATCCTGATGCTCCCACGGCTTATAATCCTCCAATATATGTTGCACTCTTACTTCCAGCGGCAGCTCCAATTTGATCAGCAAGCCTTCTTGCTTTTTTTCCATTAGCCAGTCCGGCAATATGGTTTTGCCAAGCCGCTTGCTCTCCGCCTCCATTACTACGTATCTTTCATGCCGACAAACAAGCAGCTGCTCCAAAAGCTCCGATTCGAATCGTTTCTGGTTATGAGCCGCGAGGCCTATCTCGCCAAATATAGAACCGCGATGCCCTGCCATTGCTTCCAGATCAATTGCTGCAATTCCATCTTGCTGAAGTCTTCTAATGATTTCGGTTTTGCCGCAACCCGTATAACCTTGCAGCACTACAGCCTTTCCTTGCAACGGATCTGATGTCACCATGCTTGTTACCCATTGCCGGTAAGCACGATATCCACCGATCAGTCGCCTTGCTTTTACGCCCATCAAATTAACAAGAGTTGCTGCCGTCTTGCTGCGCATGCCTCCCCGCCAGCAAAACAATACTACCTCACCTTGCAGCTGTTGAAATTGCTTGATAAAGTCGGGAAGTTTGGCGGATACAATCGCTACGCCCCGATCCTTCGCAGCATCTTCATTTATTTGCTTGTAAATCGTACCGATCTCTGCTCGTTCTTGATCTGTAAAAATAGGAATATTGATACTGCCTGGAACAGACGCTTCTTTAAACTCTGAGGGCGAACGAACATCTACCATCAATAACGGCTTTTCTGCTCTTTCTTGCAAATATTGCTCTATAGTAATATCTTGACCCATCCTGCACTGCCACGCTTTCTATTGGATTACGTCCTCATATAACAGCAATGTTATTTTACCGTTACATGCCCATCCGCAAATTCTTTTTTCGCAACTTCGCCTATCATTGCTGCTTCAAGCCCCGCAGCTTGCAGTTTGCCAAGCAACTCCTCCGCTTCCTCTGGCGCTAAAGCAATCAGCAATCCACCAGAAGTAACAGCGTCGCATAAAATCCATTTATCAAGCTGCTCCATCTCACTTGGGAAGGCAACATGACTTTCCACATGGTTGAAATTGTTTTTGGTTCCGCCAGGTACAAAACCCTCTACAGCCAATTCATAAGCACGCTCAAGCACAGGTACTTGACTGTTGTTAATTATAATTTGCATATCGCTGCCCTTCGCCATCTCCAATGTGTGACCAAGCAAGCCAAAGCCTGTCACATCTGTACACGCATGCACCTCATAAGAGTCCATCAGTTCTGCAGCCGTCTTGTTCAGCATGGACATTACAGCTGTTACCCGATCAATTTCTGCGTCTGACAGCTTGCCGTTTTTCAAGGAAGTCGTCATAATGCCAACTCCTATCGGTTTGGTCAAAATAAGCTTGTCCCCCTGCTTGGCACCGCTATTAGTACGTATTTTGTCTGGATGAATAGTACCTGTTACTGCCATCCCGAATTTAGGCTCTTTATCATCAATCGAATGGCCGCCAGCTATCGTCACGCCAGCCTCCTTCGCTTTATCTGCCGCGCCCAGCATAATTTGCGCCAGTATGTTCTTATCTAGTGTATGAATCGGGAAGGCTACTATATTTAATGCTGTTAGCGGCTTTCCGCCCATTGCATATATATCGCTGATTGCATTAGCTGCTGCAATTTGCCCAAAAGCATACGGATCATTGACGATTGGAGTAAAAAAATCTACAGTTTGCACAATAGCCAAATCATCCGTTAATTTATATACGCCTGCATCATCGCCGGTTTCTAAACCTACCAACAAATTGGGATTTGGTTCTGCAGGTGGGAGACTTCTAATGACTTGACTTAAATCGGCGGGACCGATTTTACAGCCGCATCCTCCCTTGCTGGATAAAGCCGTTAATTTCACATCAGACCAAGCCGTCTGTTCTTGTCCCATTTTATTCATCCCTTCTAAAATTAGCCTTGACCAAACACGGCAGGCATTATGAATTTACTTCGTATATTTTTAATTATAACTTTTTTCTTTGCAAATGAAGTGTGCAAATTTAAATTATGACTATTTTTTTCATCAAATGAGTCTTGCATTTTCCGGATAAAACTATGTTACTATTAAACAGATCATAACGTTGCTTAACCGCTCATTGCAACTGCTTCGTGCATACACCAATTTTCAGGAGGTTTACATAAATGTGGGTTTTATTCGCTTTTTGCGCTGCATTTTTTGCAGGCATTACAGCTATTTTGGCCAAAATTGGTATTGAAAACACAGATGCCAATTTAGCAACTGCCATACGCACAGTCGTTATTGTCGTTTTTGCCTGGCTTGTTGTGTTGACAGAACATACTATGTCGCCTATTGATTTTAGTACAATTAATGGGGAAAATAGTCTGTTCCTCGTTCTGTCCGGCATTACAACCGGAGCATCCTGGATTTATTATTTCAAAGCTCTGCAAATGGGAAATGTAAATGTTGTCGTGCCGATAGATAAGTCCAGCACCATCTTAACGATGCTATTTGCTATATCATTTCTTAGCGAACCATTTACCTGGCTAACCGGACTATGTATTCTGCTCATTGGTTTGGGCACGTATATGATGCTTCCTGCAAAAAAACAATCAGCTGTGCAGAAGGGATCCGATCGCAAATGGCTGCTTTATGCTGTGCTTGCTGCTGTGTTTGCTGCTGCTACAGCCATATTAGCAAAAGTCGGGATGACAGGCATCAATTCTAATTTCGGTACTGCTGTGCGCACCGTAATTGTTCTTATCATGGCCTGGGGGATCGTTTTTTGGACAAATAAACAAGCAGAGATCAAACTAATAAGTAAAAAAAGCTGGCTCTTTCTAATTTTGTCTGGTCTTGCTACAGGGTTATCCTGGCTCTTTTACTTTCGTGCCCTGCAAACAGGGAAAGCGAGCGTAGTCGTTCCGATAGACAAATTGAGTATTATCATTACAATCATGTTTGCCTATTTTGTACTGAAAGAAAGGCTTTCTACAAAATCTTTTGCAGGTTTAATTAGTTTAGTTGCTGGAACCTTGTTGCTCTTAGCTGTTTGATGAACACTTTTATATTTGAATTGAGGAGCTAACCAGATGAATCCCTATTTTTTATTAGCCATAGCTATTGTATTCGAAGTAACCGGAAGTTCACTGTTGAAATTAACGAATGGATTCAAAAAATGGCTGCCAACAGTCGGTATGGTCGCCGGAATGGGCATTTCTTTCTACTGTATGTCTTTAGCGCTAACTGCTATTCCACTCGGCACAGCATATGCCATATGGTCAGGAGCAGGCACTGCATTAACTGCAGCAGTCGGTGTCATGCTATATAAAGAGTCTATTCACACAAAAAAAGTTCTCGGCCTCGTTTGCATCATTGCCGGGGTTATCTTAATGAAATTATCAGGAGGTTAAAAGCAATGAAGGGCTACTTTATTTTGGCGACTGCTATAGTATGTGAAGTGTTTGGTACAACAATGTTGAAGCTATCCAGCGGATTTAGTAAACCGTTATTCTCTTTATTATTCGTGATCGGATTCGGTACAGCCTTTTACTGTCTTTCCGTCAGCTTGAAATATATTCCGTTAAGCTATGCCTATGCAGTATGGTCGGGAGCAGGTACAGTTCTTACTGCTATAATAGGCATTATCGTGTGGCATGAGCCGTTTGGCTGGCTTTCAGCCGCAGGTATTATACTGATAACTGGCGGCATAGCATTGCTTAACACAAGCTCAAAGCAAGCGACCAACCAAAGAAAAGCTGAGCAATATTAACAAGCAAAGGAGCTGCACAACTTTATGAATGAAGTGCAAGTGATGTGGGGGCAGTCGCCAATTTGGCTAAGTTGGCATCCAGACTGCAAGCCTGTCAGAGAGCTGATTACAAGCGTACACTGCTTTTGCTTTCATGAAGATCAGTTAATGATCGTCAAATTGAATCATCGCGGCTGGGATTTCCCCGGCGGACATTTGGAAAATGGTGAATCGATTGAGCAATGTGTTGCGAGAGAAGCCTACGAAGAAGGCTATATTGCAGGAACAGCCACCTACCTAGGTGCTGTTCAAGTGGATCATCGCGACAATCCTTTCTGGAACGAGAACAGCCCTTATCCGAAAACTGGCTATCAAGCCTTTTTCCGTATCGATATAACTAAGCTTCATCCGTTTGCGGCAGAATTTGAATCAGCAGAACGACTGTTTATAGAACCAGGCACTATTCAGAAATTTTATTTAAACTGGCATGATATATATGAATCCATCTTGCAACAAGCTCTAACTGTCGATCAAACTGCCTAGAAATGCTACAATAGTGTAATATCCAGCAAAGGAGATGCAACATGATTAAACAAGCAACATTTGCCGGCGGTTGTTTCTGGTGTATGGTAACGCCATTTGAAGAACAACCCGGCATACACGGTATTATTTCCGGCTATACAGGCGGTCAATTGGAGAACCCTACTTATGAGCAGGTGCTGACGGGAACTACTGGACATCATGAAGCTGTGCAAATCAGCTATGACCCTGCTATCTTTCCCTATGAGAGGCTGCTTGAACTTTTTTGGATTCAAATTGATCCGACCGATGCAACTGGACAAGGTAACGATCGTTCAAGTCAATATATAGCTGCGATTTTTTATCATGATGAAGAACAGAAAGAAATCGCTCAGCGATCAAAGGAGGAACTTGATCAGAGCGACCGTTTTAATCAGCCGGTTGTAACACCTATTCTTCCGGCAGCACGCTTCTATCCCGCAGAGGAGCATCACCAGAATTTTCATCGTAAAGATCCGAAGTATTATGAAGAATCCAGGGAATATTCCGGCCGCAACACGATTATTGAAAAGTATTGGAGCGATAAGCACTCCACCAAGTAGGACTGCTCAGAAGCTATAGATGAACTACTCCAATCGTCAATATAAAAATAGGCTGATCCAATGTTTAGCAGGCGCTAAGCTCTGGATCAGCCTCTTATCTGTTTATTCCTCTTCTTCCAAGTCTACATTATGATACACTTGCTGCACATCATCCAAATCTTCCAGCATATCAATCAGTTTTTCAAATTGCTTTTGCGCATCACCTTCAAGGCGTACTTCGCTTTGCGGCAGCATCGTTAGTTCAGCGACGGTAAATTCACTAGTTCCTGCGTTTTTCAACGCTTCTTGAACTTCATGAAATTGATCAGGCTCTGCATATATAATTACCTGATCCTCTTCCTCCATCAAATCCCGTACTTCCAAATCTGCCTCCATTAAGGTTTCAAATGTATCATCAAGACTTTTCCCAGTAATGCCGATAACTGCAGTAGAATCAAACATATAAGCAACAGAGCCGGTTACGCCCATGTTTCCGCCATTTTTATTAAATGCAGAACGAACCTCAGGCGCTGTGCGATTTACATTATTGGATAATGCATCTACAATAACCATTGAACCATTCGGTCCAAAGCCCTCATATCTCAGTTCTTCATATACTTCATCGCCGCTGCCCTTCGCTTTATCGAGCGCTCGATCGATAATAGCCTTCGGAACATTGTATGTTTTAGCGCGTTCCAAAACAACCTTTAGCGCACGGTTCGATTCCGGATCAGGTTCGCCTTTTTTGGCTGCCACATAGATTTCAACCCCGAATTTAGCATACACTTTACTTGTATTTGCATCTTTGGACGCTTTCTTATCTTTGATATTATTCCATTTACGGCCCATATTAAACCCGCTTTCCATGTATAAGATTATCTTTTTCATTATAGCACTTTTCTGCTATCAGACAAACCATTGCATAAATATGATCTTGTTTACATATAGCTCTTCATAGTTATGTTCTTCCATAAATAACTTTAGTACAATTATCATATAGATAGTTTTACTGCATTATTGCAATATTTTGCAGTGCTCCATGTACAGTTTCGTTTTCAAAGCATTGATTCTTCAAAAATAGCCATACTAAAACTAAAAGTTTCTAGAGGAAGGGGTAATGTTTATGAAATGGATCATGGCAGTATTGGTTGGACTTGCTGCAGCTTTGGCGATTTATCTAATGCTTTATCAATATCCATCAAAGGAAAAAACCGAAGATAATTCTGTCTCCATTGAAATTCCAGATACGCCGGCAGATCCTGCACAAGCAGAGTCAGTTTATCGGAGCAATTGCATGGGCTGTCACGGTGATCAGTATCAAGGTAAAAGTGGCCCTGCCCTTACAACGGTTGGAGCAACGATGACCCGGGAAAACATATATAAGAAAATTTTAAAAGGTGGCGGCGGCATGGTGCCGTTTGAGAACAAACTGGATGACGCAGAGATTGTCAATTTGGCAAACTGGCTGGCAACATTCAAGTAACTGAACCAGTTATAGACAAAAGAGAATGCCGCGGCATTCTCTTTTCTTTTATTTAAGACAGAAGTGTCAAACCAGGCACTGCATTTTCATAATCCTCGTTCATAAGCATATCTTGCCAATTGCACCCGATTCTCCAGATGCAGCTTTTGTAAAATATTTTTCAAATGATTTTTTACGGTATGCTCTGATATAACAAGCTCCTCTGCAATATCTCGATTCAACAAACCTCTGGCTACTAAAGTCAAAATTTCCTTCTCACGCGGCGTAAGCGGTGTGTCCTCTAATCCATGTTGGCTTGAAGGTGAAAATTCACTCAAAATTTGTTGGGCCAGTTCCTGAGACATCGGCGCCTGATCAAGCGCGACTGCCTTCAAATACTCATGCCATGCGCTTGGATCCAAATTTTTAATCAAATAACCCTGTGCTCCCTTTTTTAACGCTTCAAACAAATGAGCAATGTTGTCAGATACAGTGACCATAACAATTTTTACATAAGGATATTTCTTTTTTATTAGTTTAGTTGCTTCCAGTCCGCCCATCGGCTTCATATTAATATCCATTAAAATAAGATCGGGCATAACCATTTCTGTCCACTCAACTGCCTGTTGACCATTCTCTGCTTCGCCAACTACCTCAAACAATGAATCCAGTCCAAGTATCGCCCTCATTCCTTCTCTGGCATGCGGATGGTCATCGACAATAAGCACCCTGATTGGTTGTACCGCTGTCATAAGCTTCCCCCCTTGCCCGCCGCGTTATAAACCTCGACAAATGTATATGTTCCTTCTCTACGGATAGAAAATACCCAGCCAAGCTCAATACATCGCTCTTTTACAATCTTCAAACCGTAACTTTCTGTTTTAGCCAAATCCTTCTCTTTAAATCCTGGACCGTCGTCCCGAACAATACAGCTCCAGCCCTGCGCCTTGTTAATAATTTGAATTGAAATATGCTTGGCATCAGGCGCGTGTTTACGAATATTGACAAGCGCCTCTCGAATAAACTCATACAAACCAATCTTTTCTTTCACCGTTAAAGCTTCCTCATCTATTTGCCAAACATAATCAATTTTTACGTTTGTTTCTAAATATATATCTCGTACTAACAGCTGCATCGCCTGTTTCCATGGTACCGTAACCAGCTCCGGAGGATAGCGTAAATTCGAAATCGATTGCCTCACATATTGGTTCACTTCTGTTACAGTCTGTTTAATAGAGGTAAGCTTGCGCTGGTCTGCCTCCGAGGATGCGTGCTGTGCCAGTTCATCTACTTTGATCGACATTAAAAATAAAGATTGTGCAATGCCGTCATGCAGTTCTTTTGCCAAGTTTTCACGCTCATGCAGCGCAATCTGAATTAATTTGGACTGTTGTAATTCCGACTGAATCGTTTCCAGCACAGAAAAAAGTTTGGTAAGCAGCAGCATTGTAACCAGAAAGACGATTACCGGAGCTAACCAATTCCCCAAATCCATTGAAATATATGATAACAAATACTCATGACGCACGTATTCCCACACGCCAATCGTGACAGTTGGAATAATTAATATCAGCCATTTGATACGTTTGTACAAATTCATATGTCTCCCTTCTTGCCGCTTGGAAAATCAAAGCCGCTGCTCCCTCTATTATCGCCTAATCTCTGGTGTGAAGATATAACCCTTTCGAGCTAATGGCATTGTATTCTTCCAATTGTACAGAGCTTTTGCAATTGATGTCGAGAAGTATTCTATTTGCAGGGATAATTTTTGACAAACATCGCATAGCTGCTTTGCTATGATTACTATCGCAGCCTGTACAAAATTATCTTCAATAGTACCCTGCTATAAGTAAAAAGGAGTGTTTTACTGCATGGAATGGATTTGTAATGAATATTTTAATCATGAAACAATTCGATTTGACGGATTTATATTTAAAAACTGCAGTTTCCACAAATGTGTTATTTTAATATCTACTTTAAACTGCCATTTTATAGATTGCACCTTTTACGAGTCTATGTTTTACGTCGATCGCGAGTTGTCTGCTGCTGATCTTACTAAACGCTTTTTGAAATCTGTCTTTGATAAAACAACCCAAGTCGTTCGGAATGACTGCCAATATCCTCGTACCATATTGCAGCTTCCTGCTACAACTGTACGAGTTTAGCCGCTAATAGATCACTGCCGCCGCTTCAAACTGTATCCAGATATGAAAAGCTGCCTGTCCTCAACATAATATGTCGGGAAAAGGCAGCTTTGTATTTATCCTTCAGTTATTTAATAATCGATTGACAAGAAACAAACCCGCTTAACTGTTCACTTTCAATCTGACAAACAGACTTTTTCCGATCAACCACCAGAACTCGCAACTTGGATGGGGAACGCTGTACATCCAGCTTGTCGATCACTTCATTAAATCGCGGTGTTCGGCGCGCTCCGTCAATTTCTTCAATATCAGCGATGGATTTGGCAACAAAGCTGCCCTCCAGCAAATCATATGTTCTTCCCGTCTCAATTTCATTGCGATCAAACAACATAAAAAACACAATGATAATAAACGAAAGAATAAATACTACCTGCAATACTCTGCTTAACGTTTGTACTCTGCCTGTAAACATTCCGCGGCTCCCTCAAAAATATTGCTCTTGACCGTTATGCAACCATTCTGCACTCTTTCTTTCCAGTCTACACCAATCAGCCTTGAGAGACAACAGCTACTTGTCAGCTTCATAGCCTTGTCACATTTATGCACCATAATAAAGCTGATCTCGCCGATTTCGCTTGTAAAGCTCAGGTACAATAACTCCGAGCAGCACAATAGCAACACCTAGCCACTTGATCACTCCTACTTGCTCATGCAAGATAAGTGCGGACATCGCAACCGCAACCGGCAGTTCCACAGCACCAAGAATGCCTGCCATACCTTCGCCGACATGCGGTACTCCATATGCAAACAGCAATGGCGGAATACAGGCGCCAAACAGACCTAACAAAAAGCCGTACAGGAGCAAATCGCTCCACAGTTTTCCATTAAATAAAAAATCAGGCGGGAACAATAGACATACGAATAGAAATGCTCCACCAATCATCCACATACTTTTAGACACCGGATTTGCCTTTGGCTGTACATTGCCGCTTATTATTATAAATAGGGTGTAGCTGATGGCAGCAAGTAAGCCAAAACCGATTCCTGCCCAATTCATTGTCATGCCACCCTCTTCAAATACGCCTGCAGCAAGCACCGTGCCTGCCAAAACAATAACTATCGCAATACCCATATAGCTTGGCGGTATTTTTCGCGTACGTATAGCTTGAATCAGTACAGAAATCCATATAAATTGGAAAAGCATAATAATGGCGAATGAAGCCGGAATATATTGCAGCGAGCTATAGTATAAAAGTCCAGTAGTTGCTTGCGGAATGCCTGCCGCCATCAGCATAAGCACCTTCTTGAAGTTAAGCGGCTCGTAATGCTGGTTTACTGATTGATCTGTGTTACCCAACCTTTTGCGGGTGCGTATTTTGAAAAAAAACGTCAGCATGGCTAGCAGTAAAAAACCGATTAACAGCTGCGTGCCGACCACTTCACCAAGCCGATAGCCTTTACTATATGCGAGTACAACAAAGGTCGAAAGAATACCATAGCTTGCTGCTCCAATAAATACTGCAAATATATGTTTCATTTGCGTTCTCCTTCTTTTTATAAATATGATCAGCCCTTGCCTCTCATGCCTTTGAACTAAAAGACAATAAAAAATCCTAGCACAAACCGCAAACTGGCATATGCCAGTCTTGCAATTCGTAGCTAGGAAGTAAAGGCCTCCTGTAGAAACCCCCACCCTGCATAATAAAACATAAGCTTTATTATGATATGTGAGGCTATACGAGATACAATTATAAAATCAACATTCTCTATTCTGCTTCCAAAAAATTAATATGTCAAGTCTTTTTTATTACATTTCATGAACTCGAATCAAATTCGTTGCTCCAGCTTTTCCAATCGGAACACCTGCGGATACAATGACATAGTCGCCCTGCTCAAGCCAATTGGTTTGTCTGGCTTTCTCTAAAGACATTTCAAACAGATCATCCGTGCATGTAACCGGTTCACCCTTAATTGGAAATACACCTCTTACAAGTGCCAAACGCATCATGACATGATTATGTGCAGTGATACCAAAAATAGGTACTTTAGGGCGATGCTTTGATACCATCCGCGCCGAGAATCCACTTTCTGTCGGTGTAATAATTGCTTTAGCGTCAAGCTGCAAGGAAGATGCCACAACTGCCTGACTTATGACTTCAGTCGTTGATGATGGATGGTTATTGCGTCTTGTGCTAAATTGTTCCTCATACTTAATGGTTGCTTCCGTTCTCGCAGCAATTGTTGCCATCATAGTGACAGCTTCCAATGGATATGAGCCTGCCGCTGTTTCACCAGACAACATAATGGCATCCGCTCCTTGCAAGACAGCATTGGCGACATCACTTACTTCCGCTCTTGTCGGGCGAGGATTTACCTGCATGGAATCAAGCATTTGAGTAGCAACGATGACCGGTTTCCCAGCTACATTGCATTTGTCGATCATTAGCTTTTGAATGGCTGGTACTTGTTCTGCCGGAATTTCTACCCCAAGATCACCACGTGCAACCATAATACTATCGGAAGCATTAATAATTGCATCTAGTTGATCTACACCTTCCTGGTTTTCAATTTTGGAGTTGATTTGAATATGAGAAGCGCCTGCATCTTCGAGCAGCTGTCTCACCTCAAGCACATCTTCTGCCTTGCGCACAAAGGACATAGCAATAATATCTACGCCCGCCTCAACACCAAATGCAATATGCATCTTGTCTCTTTCCGTCACACCAGGCAATGTTGTTGATATTCCTGGTAAATTGACGCCTTTGCGTGGCTTTAATGTCCCGCCGTTAATAACAAGACAAACAGTATCTCCACCAATAGTCTCTGTTACCCTTAATTCCAGCAAACCGTCATCAATCAAAATTCGATCTCCAGCTTTTACAACTGAAGCCAATTCATCATAGTTTACTGAAACTCTGTCAGCCGTACCCTCAAGTTGCTCGCTTGTAAGCACGATGGAGTCTCCAGTCGCAAGCTCATAAGCATTTTCTTTCAACGCTCCGATTCTAATTTCAGGCCCTTTAATATCCATCATAACCGCAACAACAGAATTTGTATTAGCAGCTGCTTGGCGAACCAGATCAATACGACCTTTGTGATCCGCCAGATCACCATGAGCCATATTAAGACGTGCAACATTCATTCCAGCCAGCATCATTTGTTCAAGTATTTCCAAAGAAGCACAAGCAGGTCCCATTGTACAAACTATTTTTGTCATATTTGCAATATTCATATAATAAAAGCCTCCCTTACTAACTGCCGTTATTGTACCGAATATTTGAGACAACGTACATGAATTATAGTACGATAGATGTACTATAGTATGATGAGGTGCGGAATGATTAGTTCATTTGAATGGAAAAAGGATCAAGGTACGAATTGGTTTGAGGAAAGCGGCAAAACCGACAAGCATCATATCTTTGTTATCGCAACCTATGGAAGCTGCTTATATTGGATTAACGGAGAAAAGCTAATGCTGAGCAAAGGACAGATGCTGTTTATCCCCCAAGGTTGTTTATACTATGGGAAGAGTATTCCCACTGTGTTCCATGAGAAGCTTACCTTCCAGCTTAAGCTGTTTGATCAAAAAGATCGACCTGCAACTGAAATACTTCCACTACTGAAAAGCGGTTCATGGATAATTTCTACACCGGGATTTTTTGAGCTGGCAGCTGATCGCATACGCCAATGCGTCAAAGAGCTGGAAGATGGAACTCCCTATGCTTCACATCGGATGACGGCTGCGCTTTGGGATGCTCTAGCTTTGTGGTGCCGGGATATAACGCTGCCCGCAACCGTCGATATTGTAAAGCAGCATGCCGAAAAAATGAAGAAATTTATTCAAGAAAACTATCGCAAGCCAATTAACAAGCATGATCTTGGCGACTGTATTGGACGCTCGCCCAATTATGCTGCCAGCCTGTTTCAAAAGGCAACCCAACAAACAATAAGCAGCTATGTCCATACTGTGCGGATGAAAACAGCAGTTTACCTGCTGCAACACTCATTGCTTAACATTAGCGAAATAGCAGAGTATACTGGGTATCAAGATACCGCATATTTTCAGCGCATATTCAAAAAAACTGTCGGAACAACTCCTTCAACCTTGCTGAAAGAGCGCCCCAAACAGTTATAGATTCATTGCTATTCTGAAGCTGTCGATTAACTATTGATAAACAACTTGATCATAAAATTTAGCCGTCGCTACAAACAAAAATGGACTTCCGCCGCTGTTGTATTCGAATTTTTGTGGAATTTCCCTTTTAAAGGTGAACCTTCGCATACAAAGGAGGACACAAGCGCTTCTCCAGTTCCATTTTTGTTTTTCGTGATTGTGCAATTTGTTTTGCTCCAAGTTGTCAACAGTTAATCGACAGCCTTATTTTATTGGCTACTTGGCTACGTTTTGTGGCTCTGCCTCAGTCAGAGCTACGGTTAAATTTTGAGCTCCTAGCATAGCCATGTCAAATCTGGTCTTATCTGTAGCGGAGCCAATATGAGGAAGCAGTAATACATTATTCAGGCGTAAAAATGGATGATCGTGTTGAATCGGCTCCACCTCAAATACATCAAGCCCAGCTCCCGCAATCCATTTTTGCTCCAGCGCTTCAATAAGTGCCTGCTCATCTACTGTCTGTCCCCGTGAAATATTAATAAAAAACGAGGTTGACTTCATCTTGCGGAAATGCTCCTTGCCTATCATTCGCTCTGTCTGTTCGGTTAGCGGTGTAAGCATTACTACAAAATCCGATGTGGCAAGCAGTTCATCAAGCTCTGCATAATGGACACCAAGTCTTGCCTCAGCGTCTGGCTTTCTGCTGCGATTGTAATATTGTACATTCATAGAGAAGCCAAATGCAGCCCGTTTGGCAACTGCTTCTCCAATTCTGCCCATTCCAATAATTCCAAGTGTTGCATGATGAATATCTGTACCAAAAATTGCGCGTCCCGCATTTTTCTCCCAATTGCCCTGACGCACATACTGATCCAGCTCAGCCACCCTGCGCCCACATCCAAGCATTAACGCCAGAGCCAAATCAGCAACCGTTTCATCAAGTACATGCGGGGTATGGGTGCCGATTACGCCATAACGCTTCATTGCTTCTAAATCAAAGTGATTATATCCAGCGCTGATTGTACTAACAACTCGCAGCCTGGGCGCCGCTTTGAGCAGTCTCTCATCCACGCTTCTGCCTGAAGTTAAAATCCCTTCCGCTCTGCTTAAATAAAGGAGCAGTGTTTCCTTATCAATCTTTTCATTTTTTCCCCAATAATCCAACCTAAAGTGTTGCTCCAAATATTGTTTGACTTCATCTGGCAATGGTCTGTCTACGAAAATCGTTGGCAACATATGCGCTGTCCCCCTGTAAGTATATTGCAAATAATAGTTTTAATTTGTCAATGCAGCTTACTTTTCCATCAGTTTTTTGACTAATGCATCGCTTGGAACACCTGGGCTGCCATTCACTCTTTTCAAAGCGTACAATGATTCCGGATTACCCTTTACCAAATAATTCACACCGGATTCAGTAGTAAGTGAAGCTCTAAATCCCAAATCCTTAACAATTTGCTCTGATAAATGAGAATAGGAACCGAACGGATATGTCATCACAGTAACCTCTTGTCCCGTGTTCTCCTCAATCAGCTTGCTCATTTGGAGCCAATCCTCTTTCAAAGCCTTTGCATATTGGCCGGTTGTTTCCCCTTCCAATTGCAGCACGCCGACTCGGCCGCCGTCACCATTGTCACTCTCGTGCATATCAACGGTATGGTTTTGCATTTCAATAACTCCTGAAGCAACCATCTCACGCGCCTGCTCCCAGCTGAAATGAGGGTAAAAATTCGCTCCTTCGATACGATGTGTATTTCTTCCCATCGACCACCCAATTGGCGATATTACACCTTTCATTCCCAATTCCTTCAAAATAGGATAAGCATGCTCATAATTGCTAAGATAGCCATCATCCAGCGTTATCACTACAGGATTGTCCGGAAGCTCTTTTTTTCCGTCTACATAATCAATCAGGTCCTGCATGGTAACCGTTTGGAAGCCTGCCTCCTTGACTGCAACCATATCCTCCTTGAATTTGTCAGGCGGAGTTATTAATGAATTCGGTTTGAATGGATCAGCATCAATATGATGATATACAAGGATTGGCACTTTAATTTTTTCATTTTTATTTTCTTGCTGTACTGCGAATACTTGCTCCGCATGCTCCTTAACATTCTCACGAGTCGTATAATGTCCGAAACCCTTCGGCACATAAACATTGGTATCGTCGAAGATATAGCCAAGCATCATTGCACCGAGAGTGTTGCGATAATGCATCGTATCATAAAAATAACGAGGATCGTTGCTTACTGGTGTATATCCGCTAAAATCCCAAAAATCTGTTATCTCAGCAATTTTGCTCCAATACGTTTTTAGGTCATCCATATTGTAGCTTTTCATTTCTTGTGTTGATGTTGCGCCAGTTATCAAATCAAAATGTATATCTCGCTCGTCACAATATTTTTTCATTCTTTTTAAAGCTTCTATGTTTTTATCCAGTGCAACTGCATCCAATTTGCCGAATGGCTTGAACGCTGCACTGTTTGCCGCCATATACTTGCCCAGATTATCAACTTCCTCCGCATCTCGCTTCACCTTGTTGTAAACACCAGTTTCAGGAATAAACTGCGCATATTGGAAGGAGTCTATTTTCCGTTCGGCAAGCCCCTGCAGCTTTTTATAGCCGTAAGAAGGGTTCAACAGTAAATATTTAGTATAAAAGAAGAGGCTGGAATCACCATTTACCTTCGCATGCAAGGACTGTTTGAAATCCGTAGATTTTTCGTTAAAATGATTAATTTCTTGCAAACTCATATGCAGCACAATATTTTTTGGTTTATAGTTGTCACCAATATAATAGAGTGTCTTTTCGTAATCGCTAAAATCTCCTCCATACATTAGCATGCTATAAAATTTCGCTCCATTGCCATAATAGTTATTAAGCAGCTCAGGAGAAATTGAACTAGATTTTGATCCGCCGATAATGTATGAATTATACTGTTCGTGACGCTCATCCAAATAAGCGATTTTAGCAACACGCGGATTATTGACCATATTATAAGAGTCCCACTTCAATACTTTATCGCCAAATACACCAAACGGATCAACAATGTAATTGAATGCACTGACAACAGCACCAGCTGCAAACAGCGCAATGACAGATACAGCCAGCCATTTGCGCAACTTCATATTCTCACCTCTTGCTAAAATTGAAAGTACAGAAATTTAGAAACACTCGTCATTTGCGTTAGAGACAGACCAAGCAAGAAGGCTGCCGCGAAAGCATGACGCCAGCTTGGCTTGAAATTCTCTGTAATTTGATTTGAATTGGGTGCAAAAAATGCAATTAACATCGCTAACACAAGCAAAGTAATTGTAATCAAATGATATGCTCCAAATGAAAGCACTTGATTGACCATTGCATTGCCAGGCTGATACGCCTTCCATACAAACATCGTTTTCATGACTTCCAATGCCTGCTGCAAGCTATCTGAAACGAATAAAATACGTGTTCCGATAACACCTGCAAACGTCAGAACCCATGCCAATATAAACGGCAGCTTCCATTTTTTTCGATACATAAAGTGCGACATACATACAAACACACCATTGATAATGCCCCACAGCACAAACTCCCAGCCAGCTCCATGCCAAAAACCAGAAACAAAAAAAGTAACCATAACAGCAAAATAGAAATTAAAGCTGCCCTTCCCTTTTTTGTACACGCTGCGAAATACATAATCAGATAAAAAACGGGACAGGCTCATATGCCATCTATTCCAATATTCACGGAAATTACGCGCCTTGTATGGCGAGTTGAAATTTTGCGGCAATTTGATATTAAACAACAGCCCTAGCCCTATCGCCATATCTGCATATCCCGACAAATCAAAATAATACGATAGTGTATAGCCTACCGATGCCAGCCATGAAGAGAGTGTATCTGCTACAGTACTGGCTGCAAAAAAATCTGACGAATAATTCGTTAGCGGATCTGCCAGCAATATTTTTTTGGCACAGCCCAACGAGAACAAGAATAAGCCAAGCATGACATTCGAAGCATTAAACAAACGCTGACTATTGCGTTGATATTGCGGAAGCACCTCGGAATGATGCACAATCGGCCCGACAATCAATTGCGGGAAAAATGTAATAAACAAGAAAAAATCAATCGCACTAGAAGGCTTTGCCTTCCCCCTATAGCTATCGACCAAATAGGCAATCAACTGGAAGGTATAAAATGAAATACCAAGCGGCAATACAATATTAACTAAGCCATAGGCTTGTCCAGTCAATAAGTTTACATTTTCAATCATAAAATTCGCATACTTGTAATAGCCTAGAAACGAAATATTAAGCAATAAACCAACAGCGAGCAAAACTTTTTTCACGCCATTCCTGCCTGAATCGCCACTTTTAATCATCCAGGTTCCAATCAAATAATTTACAACCATATCCGCAATAAATACGAATACGAAGCTGCCGCTGCCTTGGGCATAAAAATAAACGGATGCGGCAATGAGCCAAACCTTTGACCATAAATGAAGCTGGAAATGAGCAAACAAGCGAAACCCAAAAAATACAATCGGTAAAAAGATAAAAATAAATGAGTACGTAGAAAAAATCATGAGGCAACCTTCCTTCAACACTTTTGACGGCTCAAATATTGTCGGTGCATGAACTTATTTATTATAGCACACCCGTTACACATGTTTGAACTGCGATCATTTTTCCCCCATAATCAGGCAAGTGTTGAAAAACAGCGAAAACAGTTCTATCATAGAGATAATACCTTTTAAACAGATAGGATGGATTGTTGAGATGAGCAAACAAGGCGGATACCGCGTTTTACTGTATTATAAATTTGTACCGATTCCTGACGCAGATATTTTTACAAAACAACATTTGGCTTTTTGCAAAAAGTTAAATATAAAGGGACGTATACTTATCGCTGATGAAGGCATTAATGGTACTTTGTCAGGAACGATTGAGCAAACTGATCAATATATCGAGCATATGCGTGCTAACCCGTTGTTTTCGGATATGGTATTCAAAATCGATGAGGCGGATGAGCATGCATTCAAGAAAATTTTTGTACGCTACAAGAAAGAATTGGTTACGCTTCGCTATGATAAGCCCCTTGATCCCAATACATTAAGCGGCAAACGATTGAAGCCAGCAGAGTTCCATGAGTTTTTGCAACGTGAAGATGTTATTGTGCTGGATGGCCGCAGCGATTATGAATATGATTTGGGACATTTTCGCGGTGCGATCAGACCAACTCTCCAAACATTCAAGGAGTTCCCTGAATGGCTGCGCGAGAATATGGAGGAATTTAAAGATAAACCGATTATTACGTACTGCACCGGAGGTATCCGTTGTGAAAAGCTGACAGGAGTTATGCTAAGCGAAGGATTTACGGATGTTTATCAATTGGATGGCGGCATTGTCACTTATGGCAAGGATGAAGAAGTTAAGGGGCGCCTGTGGGATGGTAAATGCTATGTATTTGACGAACGTATTTCTGTAGACATTAATCACACCGATGAAGCAGTTGTAGTCGGCAAATGCTACCATTGTCATGTACCTGCGGATACGTATATTAATTGCGCTGATGATTCTTGTCATCGTCAGCATATCGTTTGCTCGGATTGCAAGGAGAAGTATATTCATTACTGTTCGCCTCAGTGCGAAGAGCATGCTCAGATTGTAGCAAGCAGAAAAGCTTAACTAACAACGGTTGATTTACTGTTAAATTTCTCTTTGTCAGTAACAGTGGAATCATTTATAGGGATGCCTGTCCAGATTTTTTCCGGTGCGGCATCCCTTTTTTTATATTAAGCCTGTATTATTTCAGCTTCTTATAATCCCTCTTCATAATAGACTTCACCATAGACGGCCATTTCGAATCTGTTGGACAATACTTGCTGCTTATTTTTTCGACAGTCGTCAAACCTTTGCCTACATAATTTTTAGAAATCAGTTGTGCAAATTTCTCTACACTATCTCCCTTTGTTTTAAAACTCATCCCTTTGGCAAATGCCTGACCGTCAATCGCATTCAAACCAAACAAATTATTCTTTTTCTTCGCCAATTGGCTTTTCCCATGTCCGCTTTCCAGCTTCATAACTGCAATGGTAAAAAATCCGTTAATGCCATACTCTTCTTCCATTTGAAGAATGGCCTTCTCCAACCCATGCCCGGCAAGCTCAGAGCCTTCGAACAGTTTTTCAATCAGTTCCTCCGTTAGACCGGAACTTTTTTCAACTGCAGATGTTGGGGCGATCAATGCTTTTTCCGCTACTTGTGGTAATTCTTCAACAGAGGCAGCCTCTGTAGCAGCAGGAAGCTTATCATAATTTTTTTCAATATCAGCACTTGCAATACGAACCTCTGACTTGGCAGAAATTTGCGGAGCGCCATATCGATCCTCTACGATTTTTTCAACATAGTTACTATGTACATATCCTTGTTGCTCAAGTTGAATCCAATCGTTGTCAAGCACATTGGCAACCTGTAAAACATCATCCATTTCTACTGTTTTTAATATTGTCGATTCTGCGTTCGGTTGTGAACGAACATTAAGAAAATAGGCAGTAACCCGATACAATTCAAATGAAGGCTGTAAAACCTCCTCTGCAGCAGGCAAACTTAGCTCCACTTCCTCTTCCCGTTCTAATTGTCCCTCTTCCAGCAGCAAAGCCTCTTCCATGTTATTTTCTATCGATGCCGCAATTTCATGTATATATGAAAATATTTCAAATGATTTCTCAGGGATTTTCTCCAGACTTCCCAACAAATGAAATGACTGCGGTGACTCAATTTCGTTTGAATCAGACGAGCTGATCGCAGACGCTCCCGAATGATGCGGCGGATTCAGCACAAATACAAAAACGAAAACAGCAACTAAAACAGCACTTGATAAAACTCTTAAACTATTTTTTTTCATTGCAACAGTACCTCTTTCCTAAATTTATTATTAGAAGATCGGTCTTGGAAGAGTATATGTGCAAGCCTCCAAGCTAGTACTGTTTTTTTCAAAATTCCGTTCTTTGATCACAAAAAAACAGCTATCCTTCTATGAAGAACGCTGTTTTTTTGCAAGATGAGATTTTTTTTATTCATATAGTTGTAACTATTATCATAGGCTACTTTTTTAACAAAATGACTGGAACAGGAATCAGCGGAAATACATGCTCTTGCAAAAAGTCTGCTTGTGACGCTTGTGCCATCACTACTATTTTACCATTATCGATGCTGGTTCTAATCAATCTGCCTGCACCTTGCCGCACTCTTAGCTGCATATAAGGCAAATCCACCTCTGCGAATGCATCTGCTGCATCAGCTCGCATTGCATTAAACACAGGATCATGCGGCGGGAATGGCAAATCCCACATAATAACCTGAGATAATGCCGGACCCGGAATATCGAGTCCCTCCCATAGGGATACTGCACATAATACGCTCGTTTCAACCGTCTGAAACTGCTTGATCAGACTGCTGATTTCCTGTTCTCCTTCAACTAAAAACGGCAGCCCCTCCTGAATGTTCAACCCTTTCATCGCGCTGATAAAATCACTGAGCTGCTCTTTGGACGAGAACAAAACGAGCGTTCTTCCATTATACTCCATAATATGTTCAAGAACGGCTGCCGCTTTTAAAGATACGTCTGCTTGTTCAGAAAGCAAATCAGCCTCAGCCTTCATTTGCTCTTCATATTGATATGGCGAATCAACAGAGAACGATAAATAACGTTCAATGCCGAGCTGCTTTGCCAAATGTCCAAATTCCTTTTGTATAGCAAGTGTAGCAGAAGAAAAAATGATCGGCATTGTGCCGTTGAATACATATGTATTCAATACTTCCTTTACTTTACGCGGCATTATAACAAGCGATAAACCGCTTGTATCTTTTGTTAACCAGCTAATCGGCGCAATCGGTTGCCGGAATTGAGATATTGCCTGTTGGATGGTATCGAGCTGCTCCTCAACAATTTTTAATTGATAAGTATCAATAGTGTACATGCCGCTCTCAAATACAAGCTGCTCCTCAATTTGATCCACATCTGTGCAAAAAGCATTTAATGCCTTTTGTGCCTGATGATCCCACTGTATCGTCAATCTTTCTGAGCCTGTAGTATGCTCCGCACAACGGTTTAATTGCTCAAATAAACGTTCACTCGATTCAATGCCCCGCTCGATAGCCTCTGCCAATTGCTCACGAATTTCACCTTGCAACAGCCTTGTAAGCAGCTCTTCGAAATGCCCATGATTCAATTTGAAAGTTAATGCTTTTTGTGCAGCTGCTTCTAACAAATGACCTTCATCGAAAACAACAGAACTATGTTCAGGCAACAAGGGCAGTTGCCCCTCTCGTTTGCGTGCATCATAGGTCCAAACATGCTGCATATAGAAATCATGGGAGCAAATAATAATATCCGATGCCTTCCGATAATAATCTCTCGACAAGGTTTGACCGCAGCGATGTCTGCGATTGCAAACAAAGCAGTCCTGAAACACATCCCAGCCAATTTCTCGCCACTGTGCATCTGTCAGATCAGGATAATTTCTGCGATCGCCGTATGGCTGAAAGCTTTGCATAGTTTCCGGCTTGCGAACAAACTCCGGAAGCGAATCATAAATATCAAATAACCGATCCGAAAAATCCTCATCATCAGATTCGAACCTGGCATGGTCAAGTTTTTCCAGACATAAATATTGATCCTTTGATTTTGACATCCTAGCATCAATTGTAAAGTCCAAATGCTTTGCCAGCTTTGCCAAATCACCGTCTTCTTTCATCAACTGCTCAATCAGCGCCTCGTCCGCACAGGCAATAACAGCAGGCTTGCCCGAATATCGGGCAAAACAAACAGCATACAACAAATAAGCAAGTGTTTTGCCTGTACCAACCCCCGCTTCGGCAAAAATAATCCCCTTATCAATAAAAGCTTTTTCCAACTGGAACGCCATAAATATTTGCTCATCTCGCACCTCAAAGCCACAGTTGGGCAAAATATCATAGAAAACATCGGCGATCCAGTCGCTTGCTTGCTCCATAAAGGGGCGGCTATGGTCATATTCAAACGGATACTTCTGCAGCTTCATTCTGTTACTCCTCTTGTGTACCTTAAAAACCTGGTATGATATAGTAGTTTTATGAAAACAATTAAACTTTACATTGCGATTTTACTTGCAAGCATACTTACTGGTATTACGGCAGCCTTGTTTATGCACAGCTTGAATTGGGCAACGCACCAGCAACAGTCCTTTAACTGGCTGTTGTGGCTGTTGCCGCTTGGCGGTGCTGCAGTTGCCCTGGCTTATCACTCCTATGCTCCTGAGCTTGTCAACGGTACCCCCTATGTGGTCGCGCAAATAAGAAGCGGGCATAAAACTGTGCCTTATCGGCTTGTTCCGCTGGTCATCTTCGGCACGCTGATTACTCATTTATTCGGAGGCTCGGCAGGCAGAGAAGGAACCGCAATGCAAATTGGCGGCGGTACTGCTGGACTGACGGCATCGATTACTCGTTTGCCGCTTCCGTTGCAAAAACTGCTGTTGCTTAGCGGATTAAGTGCTGGATTTGGCGCCTTATTCGGCACACCACTTGCCGCAGCCATATTTGCAATAGAATCTGCCGCATTGCCTGAGCAGCGAAAATACGCTATTCTCCCTTGCTTAACTGGAGCATTCGCTGGACACTATACGTTTATGTTAGTTGGAAGCACTCATGCCCTATACCCACTTATTGAACTACCTGCACTGCACTGGCAGCTAATCTGGAAACTGTCGCTGACAGTTTTTTGCTTTGCAGTTGCAGCACTCAGCTTTCGCTTTATGATCCGCGGAATGAAAAAAATCTGGCAGCTCACAGTAAAAAAAGCATGGCTTGCCAGTTTTTTAGGCGGTCTTATCGTAATTGCACTTGTTTATATTGTTCAGTCCCGTCAATACCTGGGACTTGGCTTACCTATTATCACTGCCGCTTTTGACGAAATCGTATCCCCTGAAGTCTTTGCCTTAAAGCTTTTGTTTACTGCTGTTACAGTAGGCTCCGGATTTATTGGTGGAGATGTCACTCCACTATTCGCTTCCGGCGCCGCGCTAGGCAGCTCCCTGGCGGCATATACAGGACTTGCTCCAACGTTTACTTCCGCCTTAGGATTGCCTGCACTGTTTGGAGCCGTTAATAAGGCGCCTTTGGCTGCAGCTATACTTGGCGCTGAATTATTCGGCTGGCATATGATTTGGTATTTATTGCCGATTTGCCTGCTCAGCAGCCTGCTTATTAATTATCCGAAGCGTTTGCGATAACCGCATTTTCGGCAAAGCTCTTCAACGGCTTCTCTTCGTGAGAAGCCGTCATAAAGATTTTTTGCCCGCTCTCCTTTAATAATTTCAGCAAATTGTTCTTGATGAACATTGCCGAGATTAATGACTCCTTCGCCATCGAGACAGCATGGAATGACAGTTCCATCAATTAGCACACCCGCTTGATTGCGCAATGCATAACAGAAGCCCTTCCCTTCATCCTCCGGAGCATTCAGATCAGGCCAATCAAATTCAGGATCCTGATTCAAATATATTTTGTCGGCAATTTTCACCCCCGTTCCTGCTTTAAACCGCTCCTCTATTTGAAAATTCAATTGAAATTCTTCTTCTATCATGGATAACAGCTCGCGATTTTTTTGACGTTGCTCATTCACCTCGTTATCCATCTCCAAATTCCACAGCCTAAAGGAAACAATCAGCTCCGATTGTGCTCTTGCTTCATGAACAAAATCGAGAATTTGCCTCAAATAGCCCGCTTTATCCTGCGAGCCAGGGTGACCATCAAAGCTATGCAATGAAAAATTAATTTGGCGAAGCGCTGGTTTGCCAAGCAGCTTATGCTTGTTTTTCGTAATCAAAGTTCCGTTTGTTGTTATATTCACCTTAAAGCCTTTTTCGTGACTAATATCTAACAGCTTGTCTATTTTTGGATGCAGCAACGGTTCTCCCTTCACATGGAAATATATATAATCTGTGAAGGGTTTAACCTGATCCAAAGTATGCGTAAACTCCTCAATGGAGACAAACCCTTTCGCTCTTTGGGTAGGTGGACAAAACGTACAGGATAAATTGCATATACTTGTAGTCTCTATATAAAATTTTTTGAACTTTCTCACTGTTATCACAGGTCCTATCATTCATTATTGGATAATCGCCTTTATCAGTATACACCAGAATTGATTGCTAGTCTCTTGACCATCAAAAAAAGAGCGATTATAATAGCAGTACGATAAGAAAAAGTTTTCTAGGGTTCCGCAGCTTGACTATAGCTGGTCTGGTCCAAGAGAAAACTCGCAGCAGACATATGTTGCGTTTACACGGAGGGACAAAAGCCCGGGAGATATCATCGTGATATTTCCTGGGCTTATTTTTTGTTGATCGGAGATTATAATAGAATAATCCGACAGCTAGAGGGAGGAATATTGATGATTTTGAGAAAAAACTTGTACTGGTTGCTGCTTGTTGTTGCGGGTTTATTTGAGATTATGTGGGTTATTGGTTTAAAACATGCTGAATCACCGCTACATTGGTTGATTACTGTAATTGCAATTGTGGTAAGTTTTGGTCTGCTGATCTATACAAGCAAAATCTTACCAACCAGTACCGCGTATGCTGTTTTTGTCGGGATAGGCGCAGCCGGTACTGTTATTTCTGAGATGACCGTGTTCGGGGAGCCGTTTCATATAGGAAAAACCGCACTTGTCGCTCTTCTTATCGCAGGCATTATCGGCTTGAAAATGGTAACAGATGATCAGCAAAATAACGTTGGTCAGACTCAAGCAACTCGCAAAGGAGGGCAATACTGATGAGCTGGATTTACATTATTTTAGCTGGTTTATTTGAAGTCGCTGGTGTTACAGGCATTGCAAAAATAAGTCAGAGAAGCAATTTCCAAAACTATTTGCTTATGCTTGGCGGCTTTTCTTTAAGCTTTTTGTTCCTCGCGTTGGCGATGAAAGATATGGCGATGGGCACAGCATACGCTGTGTGGACAGGTATCGGCACAATTGGCAGCGCAGCTGTCGGCATCATCTTCTTCAATGAGTCCAGAAACGCAAAGCGCATTTTCTTTATCGCCTTAGTATTACTATCTGTTATTGGTTTGAAAATAATCGAGTGACGATTGTTCGCTTCACCTGCATACGGCATTTCTGAATTGAATTAAAACAGCTTAAAGCTCCCTTCCATATGAATAACGAAAGGGAGCTCTTAACTTGTTAAGTCAATTTATACAAGAACGGGCCATACACATACTGGCTTCGATAATTCAAGCTGCTCGCTAGTTTGCTCTAATTTGCCGCTATGCTCATCTCTGCGGAACGTAACAACATTGTTGGCATCACGATTGGCAACGAGTACAAATTTGCCATCTGCCGTCAACGCAAAATGACGCGGATGACCACCGCCCGAAGAAATATGCTGCACCAGCTTCAGTTGTCCGGAATCGGCATTCACCTCGTAAACAACGATGCTGTCATGACCACGGTTAGAGCCATAAACAAAGCGGCCGCAAGCTGATATGGCGATCTCGGCACATCCATTCTCAGCATCAACATTATCCGGTAATGTGCTGATTGTCTGCAACACAGTCAATCTTCCATTTTGCCCATCCCAGCCAAGCGTTGTTACAGTTGAATCCAGTTCATTAATAACATAGGCAAATTTCCCATTTGGATGGAAGACAAGATGACGCGGTCCTGCACCATCATGAAGTTTCAATGTCTGGTGCTGAGCCAGCGCATTATTATCCTTGTCCACTAAATAAACAATAATTTGATCCAGCCCCAAATCCTGAACGAGCAAATACTTTTCATCCGGGCTATAGAAGCTGGAATGCGGATGCGGACGGTCCTGACGCTCTGGATCAACACTGCTGCCGCTATGCTGCGCCACATCAGATACAATGCCAGCTTGACCATCTTGATCAATTGAAAGTACACCGACCATCCCACCATGATAACTTGTCACCGTCAGACGCGAACTGGACTTATCGCGCTGGATATGACAAGTTGTCGAGTCGACTGACTTTACACGAGCTAACAATTCCAATTTGCCTGTTTGCTGCTTAATTGCAAATGTGGAAACCTCGCCAACCTTTTTATCCTGAACAAACATTTCACCAATGCTGTAGACACGCTGCTTGTCCTGATCGATATTCAAAAAGGTAGGATTAGCAAAGCCATCCAGACTTTGAGTAACAGTAAGGGCCCCACTTTCAGTATTCAACTCACAAACATAAATACCAGGACCTTCTTTATCGGCATAAGAGCCTATGTATACTACTGTACGTTGTTCTTTCATTGCTTTTTTTCAATCTCCCTTTAACTCATTTTCGATTAACATATTTCAAACTGCATTCCTTTGTAGCGTATTACTGAAACAGTTGAACAAGCTCGCTATTGCCTGCTATTTCTCTGTCCAAGCTTTGTTTAACGTTTCCAAAAACACTTTTGGCGGTTGAGCACCAGATACAGCATACTTTCTGTTGAAGACAAAAAACGGAACTCCACGAATACCGATTCGGCTTCCCTCTTCTTCTTGCGCGCGAACCTGCTCCGTATAGGCTTCGCTGCAAAGCATCTGAAGTGCTGCTTCTGCATCAAGTCCAGCCTCTGCTCCAATGTTCGCAAGCACGTTGTGATCTGATAAATCAGCATTCAATGTAAAGTAAGCATATAGCAACTTTTCTCCTACTTCCACACCTTTGCCGTGTTCTGCTGCGAACTGGGCAAGACGATGAGCATCGAAGGTATTAATATGCAACATATTGTCAAAATTGAACTCCAGCCCAACAGCAGCTGCCTGCTCAGCAATCCCACTGCTCATCTCCTGCGCCTTCTCGACTGTCATACCATATTTAGTTGCTAGCATTTCATGGGTTCGCAATTTCAAACTTGAATCAGCTTGCGGGTCGAGCTCGTAGCTGCGCAGTTCCAAAGTAACTTCGTCCTTATGACTAAACTGCTCTAATGCAGCGTCTAATCTTTTCTTTCCAATATAGCAAAATGGGCATACATAGTCTGACCAAATTTCGATTTTCATACTTTATCCCTCCACCTGTTTAACATTGCAACCTAATCCTTTCTATTATACCATATATCTATAGCATTCTTAAGGAGGCCGGGATTAGTGAACATTATGAAACAGAAGGCACGAGAAGAGCTCGATGAGCGTTTGCCCGCCATGCCGTGGTATATTGAGCAATTTATTAATTACAAGCTGCCTGATCTTTCTCCGGCAACCCTCGTTGAGTACATGCGTGATTACGAAATATTTATGAACTGGATGATGGCGGAGGGATTGAGCGAAGCGACGATTTTATGCGACGTCAAGCTCATCGAATTGGAAACATTGCGGATGGAGAGTATTGATAATTTCAAAATGTATCTTTCTTCATACAAAGAAGAGCGCAACAATCGGGTAACGATCTCTCGAAAGTTATCCTCGCTCCGCTCGCTGTTTCATTATTTGAGTCAAATCGCCGAAGATGAAGACTTTTATCCGTTGCTAAAGCGCAACGTCATGGCAAAGGTATCCATCAAACGAGCTCACAAGCCTAAAGATACGGCAGCAAGACTTGAGGGAAAGCTGCTTCAAGAAGAAGAGATCACTGACTTTTTGCACTATATCAATGTCGAATATGGCGAGGAAGTCGCCAAGAACAAGCAAGCTCTCTATTCTTATCAGTTGAATAAAGTTCGTGATTTGTGCATTGTCAGTTTTATTCTCCATTCAGGCCTGCGCGTATCTGAGCTTGTTAATTTAAATGTGGACGATATTGACATGAAAAAACAGCTTTGCTACGTCTATCGGAAAGGTAAAAATGACGATACCTTCAAAACACCTGTTTATTTCCGTCAAGATGCCATTAATGATATAAACGCATACCTGGGATTGCGCGAAACTCGATATAAAGCGCCGCGCAAAGAAAAAGCCCTGTTTCTGGCTATCGCTAACGGGAAACAGGAAGGTTCTCGAATGACAAAGCGTGCCATTCAGGCAATGGTTATTAAATATGCCAAGCGTTTTGGCAAACCTTACTTGTCTGTACATAAGCTTAGACACTCTTTTGCAACAGACTACTATTTGCAAAACGATATTTATAAAACGCAAGAACAGCTTGGGCACGCTTCGCCAGAAACAACTCAAATATATGCGCATCTGACTGACAAAACAATGGCTGAGGCAATTGACCGCCGAAATGAAACAAACTAAAAGAGCATGATCAGTAGTTGTATTTCTATTTCTGGCGACTAGAATAATTCCTGATCCAGCAATTTTCTAATCTGTTCTATGGTCAACAAATCTTCAACAGCAAATTCAAAATCCTCGATATCATAAATATGAATCGGAATTTCTGCTTCGATCAATTGTGTTTGAAAATCAACCTGATCAGTGAGCAGTGGGAGATTAAGCTTTGACGCTAGCACAATTAATTCAGTTTCAACCGGATCAAACAATTCGCCAAAAGTAGCATGATCAACGGAATTGACGACTGTGAATTGAACCATATCATTTAGCAAAAGCGGTGCACTTTCGCGCCAGGGCACTTGTAGTGCGCGTTCGATTTTCTTCCGGTTAAGCGGCTCATCAAAAAATCCAATCAGGTGCCCAATATTTTGTTTTACCAATTCATCCTCTTCTGGATCTTCCATGATGGGATCAGTGGTATTGTTTAGTTCATACAGCTCTGCTACAGATGCATAAGGCAGTACAAAGTCAACCGGATTGGCAGGGACGAGCAAATGTCCGTAAGCGGCAGCCAAAACAGCTTCCATAACGAAGCGGTGACGCATTTCCTCCCCCTCCTTCATATATTTGAGTAATCAAAAATATTATACCTTATTTGCCGGCTTAATTAACAGAGGCGTCTGCCATGCCCCGGCATTTTCCTATGGCTATGTAGCTATATCTTTTATATCAGGAGGATAATCATGACAGTTGAACATACTATTATAATCGGAGCAGGTCCTTGCGGCATCGCAGCGGCTGTTGAGCTAAAGCGCAACGGATTCGATCCACTCATTATTGAAAAACGCAATCTTGTCCATTCTATTTCTCAATACCCAACCTATATGAATTTTTTCAGTTCACCAGAAAAACTGGAAATCGGAAATATCCCCTTTACAACCGCTAATGAAAAACCTTCGCGCCTGGAAGCATTAAATTATTTCCGTACAGTAGCACAACGAAATGAGTTGCGTGTAAATGCCTACCAGACAATTACAGCAGTAAATCCGCATGAGGGTTATTTCCAACTAGTAGGGCATGATCGATTCGGCAGCCCATTATCCTATACATGTCGCCATGTTGTTATTGCAACCGGCTATTTCGATAATCCAAATATGCTGGGCATACCCGGCGAGCAAATGGATAAAGTAACTCATTTTTTCAGAGAATCCCATCCATATGCAGGTATGGAGGTAGCTATTATTGGAGGCAGTAATTCTGCCATCGATGCTGCATTGGAACTTGAGCGTGTTGGAGCCAAAGCAACTGTTATCTATCGTGGAAGCGACTATTCCAAAAGCATCAAGCCCTGGGTACGCCCAACCTTTGAAAATAAAGTAAGTATCGGTTCTATTCGTATGATGTTCGATTCGCAAGTAGCAGCTATTGAGGACACGGTTGTCCAGGTTCAAACAAAGGATGGCATTAAAATGATAGCCAACGACTTTGTGCTTGCTCTCACCGGCTTTCACCCCGATAGAAGCTTTCTCCAGCATGCCGGCGTAACGATCGAAGAAGAAGGTTTTCCTACCTTTAATGAAGAAACAATGGAAACCAATATTAATGGAATTTATTTGGCTGGAGTAGTCGCTTCTCGTCGGGAAGCAAATGAGATTTTTATTGAGTCAGGTCGATTCCACGGCAACAAAATCGCCGCTCATATGCTCCGCTGCTCCCCCACGCAATAACTATTAAAGCACCAGTATGCTGGCATACCGCTTATCCAGCTGCCTCCCACCATACTGGTGCTTTTATGAAATAACTACTTTCTTTTCTCCGCATCATCAAGCATCGCTTGTTTGACTTGCTCCAGTTCTTCGTCCTTTGGCATCATATCACTGTATCTCGCCTGATCATACAAATCCAACAATCTACTCTTCTTCAATTTCTCTGCCTCATCGGAATATTTACTGCCAATATCCCTGCCCGTTTCCTGCGCTGTATTTTGATGATTGCTCTCGTACCAATGCTTATCCTTTACTCGATATAGCCAGTAAGAATATAGCAATCGGATACGTTCAGAGGAGCTTTTTTTGTCCTGCCATAACTGTTCAAATTGCTTACGACTCAATGCTGCTCGCTTCTTTCCGATATTTCTTTGGCGCGATTGTTTAACCTGATGAAGTTTTTCTTCCTCATCAATAAAATCCTCATCATCCACAGCCTGAACAGAACGTTTCATTAATTTGTTCCAAAGAGAAACAATTAGCCTAATCACAGTCTTCCCTAATTTTCTAATCAAATAAATAATAACTAGAACAGCCAGCAGCACTGCGGCTGCTTTCAGGAAAAACTCCAGCCAAACTAACCACTGTGCAGGTTCTTTCGACGTCTCTTCCGGAAACATAGGCGTAACTGGTGGCGGCTCCAGCTCCTTGGGAGACTCCGATGTCCCGCGTTTTTTGAATAACCATTGTAAAAAAATATTAATCCACTTTTTTATAAAAATGATGATCTGACCTTGAAACATTAGCGAAAACGAGCTTATTAACAATATTCCTATCACAACAGCCATCAGCATACGATTTTGTCTGTACGCTGTTTGATAGGAGTTCGTTCTGCCTATAGTTGAGGTCTCCTGCTGTAGTTGACGTTCATTGGATAGCAAAGCAGACAGAATAATAGCCACAATTCCACCAATCAATACAATACCGTCATAGGATCTCAGCTTGTCTAGCGGAGCAAGCGAGATCATCTGCCAGCCCAAATATAGCATTATACCGATAATCATATATCTAATCTCAAAAGAATAGCCCCAGCCGTGCTGTTTTTCTTTCAAACCTTTAAAGAAACTATAACTGCAAAGCGGCAAACATAATATAAGCAATAATTCATTGTCAAACAGCGCTTTAGTTTGCTCCAGAGCTAACATCAAATATATATGTACAGCCCCTACCAAAAGCGATACAGCAATGTCTATTGCCAGCCAATTTTTCTTCATTGCAGCTTTAAAGTAATAACCCAGCACATACAGGAGCGGCTGCGTGCAAATCCATAGCCATAACACATCTGCGCTCATACTATAGGCAGCAGGCGCTATAAACAGCGGTAAAAAAATAAGTAGCTCCACTATTCCGTGCAGCAAGGTACGTAATATACTTGTGAGCACTTTGAAATACTTCATTGCTTCCCCTCCTTTTCAAGAGGCCAAAGCGTCAAAGAATTGCCTTGATAACGAAGTTGGTCAGCGATCTGCTCCAGCTCATCATTCCAATATGCGGATATAACGACAATATCATGATTCGTAGATTTATCATGAATCACTGCATACAGCAGTTCCACAAATGGTTCGTTTCTTTCAAGTTGAAGATGAGCCATTAATTCAAGCAGCGCCTGCATCTGTTCCTGCCCGCCTGCCGGTTCCAGACAAGCAGTACCGCTCTCACACTTTAAATTTGTAGCGAATCCTGCATACTGCCCCTGTCCAATAACGGCTGCCGCCAGGCTCGCTGCCCATTCAATCCCTTGCTCAATTAACGTTTCATTATTGACTGTGCGCCACATCATCTCATCATCATCCGCGTTGAGATAAATCATTAATTGCCGATCAGCTGTATAATCATATTTGTGAACTTGCAAAGCACCCACCTTAGCCGTTGCTTTCCAATTGACAGAACGAATGGAATCCCCGGGCTCATAAGCTCGAACACCAGCCATGACGAACGGGTCTGGTATAATCCAGCGCAACACGCTCTGCTCGCCTTGCCAGCTGCGAAAGGGAAGTTGCTGCCACGGCACGTCGACGATACGCGGGTAGACTGTCAGCGTGCCATCAAGCAAGATTTGCTTATGTCTGGCATTCATCGCAAGCAAATCGCCGCTGGTCAAGGTGACCGTCTGCAAACGGTAAACCCCTCTCCTGACAGCAGTGATCTTATGCCTGCGTGTAATTTTTATATTAGGTTTTAGTGAAAACAAACTGCGATGATTCTGATATACTTGACCGGAACTAACAAATAAATTATCCTGTTTGCCAAACCGCAGCGAGGCTGGCATTTGCGATTCTGCCCTCAGCCAGGGAACTGGCAATCGTTTGCGATTGGCTATTTGCTCAGTCATTTCAACTTCCTCACCGCAAAAACAGCTCACTTGACTAAATTTCCGCTCGTACTCAATATGCCGCAAAGCGAATCGGTTAAAAATATAGGATTGCAGTATAAATATAAGGCAAGCCAGCAATAAAAATCCAAAATAAATCATACGCAGCCCGCTCAGCTTCGCGTCAGTTCAGGCTCAGTAGGCACTGGTACTGACTGCATAATTTCTTGCAAAAGTTTCTCCACACTCATCTGCATCCTCACAGAGCCTCGCAATACGATCCGATGACCGAAAACAGGCTGAACCATTGCCTTTACGTCGTCAGGTGTAACAAACAAACGATCCTTCAGGATTGCCCGAACTTGTACGGCACGCAACAGCGCCTGTAAACCTCGAGGGCTTACCCCCGTTAATATGGATTCCTTCTTACGCGTAGCTTCTGCAATTTGTACCATATAATGCAATACGTCATCTGATACCGTAACAGATTGATAGGACTGCTGCGCCTCTAATATTTGCTCTTGCGAGGCAACAGCCCGTAATTGATCATATGGTTGCTCAGATATAAATCGTTTCAACAGCTTAACCGTTTCTTCCGTATTTGGATAACCCATATTAATTTTAAACAAAAACCGATCCAATTGCGCTTCAGGCAACATAAATGTCCCCTGGCTTTCAATCGGATTTTGTGTGGCTATAACCATAAACGGCTGCTCCAGCTTCATCGTTTCGCCATCTGTCGTCACCTGCTTTTCTTCCATGCATTCCAGTAAACTGGATTGCGTTCTTGGTGTCGCTCTATTAATTTCATCCGCCAAAAGGATGTGAGTAAATACCGGACCTGGACGAAATACAAAATCCGCTTCCTTCTGATTATAGAAATGAATGCCGCTCAAGTCGGAAGGCAATAAATCCGGTGTAAACTGTACTCGTTTGAATTGCAACTGCAGTGATTTTGCCAGCGACTTGGCAAGCAATGTTTTGCCTGTGCCAGGCACATCCTCAAGCAGCACATGCCCCGATGTAATTAAGGCAATTAACAATAGCTCTATAACATCCTCTTTCCCTACAATAACTTGATTTACGTTGTCCTTTACCTGCTCCGTCAATTGCTTAATGGATTGTAGCGGCAACTGCAAACACTCCCTTATATTTTGAACGTAAGTGAATTTTGTTGTTAGACTGTGAATAATAAAGTTATAGTGTGAACTTCAGCTGAGTCTATGTGAATTTCAAGTATGATTTGAGCGTTGTATTTTCTGCAAATCCCGCCATCTGATCAAGCGGATATTTTCTTCCTGAAGAAGTTGCTGGATGTCCTGCTCCAAAAATATATCCTTTTCCCAACCGCGTTTGACAGGCTGCAGATGGAAAGCGTGCAATTCTTCCGTTACATATGACGGGTGAATGATTATTTCGGATACGCCTGCCTGCAAACCGCGAAGAGTATTAGCCATTGCAACTTTAAAACTGCTATAGTCTTCATCTTGCGCCTGGTGAAATGGCAATCCAAGCAAATAATCGAGAATAACTACTCCTTTGGAATCCGCCAGAGCAGCAAGCTGTCTGGCTTGCTCTGCCATCTCGGGCGGCGCAGGCTGGTTCTCGCCGGCAAGCAAATAGCGGGGCAAACGAAATGGCAAACCGTATGTTGCGCATATATCCAGTACAAGCGGCAAAAAGTGACGCCCCGTTTGCAGACCATACAAACTCCCCATATGATTATCTGCATGAGTTGGTTCAATTCCCATATGAAGCGCTTTCTCGATTTGAGCAATTATCTCTCCGCGAACTTGCTTCTCTTGCGCCTGTTGCTCAATTACTTCACACGTTTTAGGGAAATATCCATCAGCAGTAGTCAAGGAATCTGTTAGCTGTAATGCTGAAGAAACAGGACCCCACTTATAATTGTCCCACTCACTCGTCAAAGTAAGATGTATGCCTGTATCATATTCCTTATGCGCCGCACTCCACCTCGCTGCTTCCGGTGCCCAGCCGCAGGGCATCATAATGGTAGCGGAGCTGATAACACCCTTTTCAAGCAAATGTTGAACAGCATAATTAACAGAATGGCATAATCCGTAATCGTCTGCATTAATAATCAGCAGTCGATCCGTCTTGTCGTAACCTAATTTTTCAGCCAAACTCATTTAGCTTCCTCCTCATTACTGGAATATCTGCTGAAAGGCTTCGCTTGTTTCTATATAGTGTATGTTGCTTACAGTATCATCAATGATTTTACAAAGCAATTCGCATGAACTGAGTTTGCTATCATAACGCGTGACAACATGAAGGAATACATCTAAAAGCCGCAACTTAACCAAATCAGGCATTAGCATTAACTCATCCGCTTCAAGGTTTGTCTTACTTAAAAAGGCTTTCATAAAAACAGATACAGCTTCAAGTTTTTCTTTCTCTGGCAATACCCCGCCCAGCAAATCCGCTATTATTACCGCCGGTTCCATCGCTCTGGCATCAATAGCAGCGAATTCAAAGTCAAGCACCGCAATAATACGATCTTCCTGTACAAGGGTATTATTGCACACAATATCCCCATGAATCCACTGTTGTGGAAGCTCAGCGGCCTGGTTGCAAACAGAAGCGATTGACTGAATATGTGCCTGTAATGTATGCCACTTAGGCGCTCTCGCTTTGATTTCTGGCGACGAATGTAATATTTCATCCAGCTTGCTTCCCGTCAACTCCGAATAAGACTCTTGCAATTTCCAATAGGGGTCGTAAACAGGGGCACAAGCTATATCAAGCTGAGCTAATTGCCGGCTAAGCTTACCAGCTGCATAGCCAAGCTCTGCAATATGAGGCAAATATTCCGGATTTGGACGCGTGCCTTGTATATAATGATAGAGTGCGAACAATGATCCATCCGTTGCCACCATACAAGTCTGTCCATTCAAACCTACAACAGGATACGGAACGTACAACTGTGTTACATCTTTTTTACTACTCCCTGCTGCTTTATCCGTGACAATGCCTGCAATTGATTCTGTCAATGCGTGCAGCGCATGCAACAGTTTATGTTCAACTGCAACGATAGAAGGTTCTCGATGATTATTATAAATTCTAAGCATATACTCCTTACTATCCGCTTTTATTCTTCTAGTTGTATTATTCATACCACTTTCCATTTCAAGGAGCGTCCAATTTTGTGAAATCGTATATTGCTTCAAGCGAGCGGATATTTGTTCCCGCTCCAATATTAGCTCTGCTTCTAGTTGCTCTGCCAAAACAATTCCTCCTCTACCTTACCTATTATATACATATTGATCAGCTTGCCGCAAAACTTTGCCGTAGTATTTTGTCGATATCATTTAGATTTTAGAAAAATATGCGCTTCCCCGGGAAATAACCATTTATCATTTCCCTTTTATTTTCCTAATCATTTCACAAGCAAAAAATCGGCAACGCCCTATCTTTATAAGAAGGAGCATTGCCGATTTATACCTCTGCTTCATACTTTCTGAATAACACTTCATTTTCTTTGCCTTGCAAGAACAAGGACTACCATTGAACATTAAAACAGCTTTGCCAGTAATCCCTTATCATTTATTATATTTTGCAAATCATAAATAGATATGGGGAAATATAATAAACCGTATGAATATGGTGCAATCTCATATTGCTGAAAGTAAATGACTAGCGACCGATCGGCGATGTAGAAATCTTGGTTGGGCTTAATGGATTTGAATGGTTCAAATGTAGTAATGCCCCGGCTTTCCAATGCAGCTTTAATATGCTTGCTGATGGGAGTTATATAATCTGCACCAGGCTTGAACAAGTCCTTTAATTCAGATACTTCTCCCGTCGAGCTGTCAAAAGAATACGACTTCACCAGAGTTGCTCCATGCGCTCCGCCGGTATATGCATAATTGACCAGTGAAATACTGAGCACTTCTTTTTCATTCGTTTTCAGTTCATACAAAGCAAGCATTTCTGCTCTTGGATCAGTAAGCGGTCCTTGACTGTCCACCAAATGCTGACTGCCCTGCAAAAGAACCTTGTTCATTTTGGCATCTGCAGCCGCCTGCTTCCCTCCGCTCACATGAGGGATATAAAGCTGCGCTTTGGGAAATGCCGCTTCTGCTGATTGTACAATCAGGGGCGTTGGGAAATCCATCATTCAAACACCTGCCTATTCCAGATAATAGTCCAGTATATGCTAGATGTCCTGTAAATTTGTCAGTCCCATTTATGTTCAGATCGTTCACAGCTAAACCTCGTCAAGCCTTCCCTCTTTAAAACTATTCCTCCAGCAGCCGTTTTTCTCGTTCTGTCAGACGTCTGCCGCGAATATCCAGCACAATTTCTCCTTTTTTCAAACCTACAATACGGTCGGCAAATCGTTCCGCCCAATCCCCTTGGTGCATAACCGCAACAACGATAACACCTTGCTCGCACAAGGTTTTCAATTCCTTCAATACATCCTCTGCAGAATGCGGATCAAGTCCAGTTACCGGCTCGTCTACTGCAATTACTTTTGCACCATGCACGAGTGCCCTGGCAATTGCCATCCTTTGCCGTTCTCCACCGCTAAGCGTGCCTGCCTTTTGATGAGCTTTGTCAATGAGCCCTCGCTTCTCAATCATATCCATCGCGCCCATATAATCATCACTGCGCATCATGCCTGTCCAGCGGCGCCAGGCAGGTGTTTGCGAAACGGAGCCGATAATAACATTTTTCAGACCAGTCTTGTTCGGATACAAAAACGGCTTTTCTTCCAAATAAGCTATTTCCCGCTTTACCTTCATCCTTCCTTTCCAACTGGAATTGAACACATCAACACCTTCAAACTGAAACTTGCCCTTCGTCCATTTCTCTTGCAGGGACAAGCACTTCAAAAACATTGACTTGCCGCTTCCGCTGCTGCCTTTTATAGCGATAAAATCTCCTGGATAGGCTTCAAAGTCGATACCGTTCAGAACTTTTGGCCCTCCTGGAATACGCATTGTCAGATCCTTTATTCTAATCATTGGCTGCATCCTTTCTCCGTCAACTGTTGTCTTCTAAATACTAGTTTAAGGCAAACAAAAAAGTCTTTCCACACGAACAAATGTTTGGTATAATAAAAACAAGAACAAATGTTCCTTTTCAGTTTGGTTTTCAGTAAATTATTCATAACATTTATCTCTATTCTCACTATTCATTTATAAGGAGGCAAGATCACCATGAGCATCAAATGCAAAAATTTCCGTTATGTAGATCCCTATCGCAATGGCAAGGACCTGACATTCAAGTTTTATGAGGATGGCAAGCTAACGATTATTGATAATATTACGGAGGAGGTGATCTCTCCTAACCAATTACGCGGCGGCTGCAAAGATTTTTACATTCGTCAGCGCATTGTTTTTATTAAGAATAAACTGACTGCATCCATTCTGAAGTATGCTTAAATTCAATACTTTCCAGCAACATGTCCCGCTTTTATTGACGAGCAGCCTACTTATCATGTAGATTGAATGTACGGCTCGCAGCGTCAATGAAAGGAGTTTAGGATATGAAACAGCAATTGCTTTTTGATTTGGATGATACTCTTATATACTGTAACCGTTATTTTTTTGAAACGGTAGACCAGTTCGCCGAGACTCTTACTACTTGGTTTAACAGCTACCCGGACATTTATGCTGCAGCGATTAAGGAGAAGCAGACAGAGATTGACTTGGCTTTAATTGAAGAAAGCGGATTTAAGAGCGGACATTTCCCTCAATCCTTTATTGAGACTTATCATTATTTTTCCGCTTTAACTGGCAGGAAAACCTGCAAGCAAGAGACCGATTATCTACAACAGCTTGCTGTAAGCGTGTTTAAACACGACGTAGAGCCTTACCCTCATATGGAAAATACGTTATGCGCCTTGCAGAACAGCGGGCACGAATTGCATTTGTATACGGGCGGGGAGCCTGATATTCAACAACGCAAAATCGAGAAGATGCAGCTTGAACGCTTCTTTGGTTCACGAATCTATATTCGCCAGCAGAAAAACAACGCTGCATTAGAAGCAATTTTACAAGCGGGTGACTTTGATCGCACTCATACGTGGATGATCGGCAACTCTATACGTACTGATGTGATTCCAGCCATTACTGCAGGTATTCATGCCATTCATATGCTGGCAAGCGAAGAGTGGAAGTATAACAATATTCCTCTCGATCTTACTCCATCTCGTGGTTTTTTTCGTTTAAAACGTTTACAAGAAATCCCGCAAACGATTGAGCGATTTATCGCTCCATAATCCGAGCCGGAGAAGCAGCTATTGCTCAGTAGCTACTTCTCCGGTTTCTTTATTTTTCAGTATTATTTTTGCTTGCACTTCTTTACCATCTGCTGCAATCAGCTTAAGCTTAGCAGTCCGCCCCTTCTCAACCAACGCCTTTACTTGCGTATCTGTCAAACTTCGTCCATAACATTCTTTCCAAATAACAAATCCGCAACCACTCTTATAATTGGAACAGCCATATCCCTTGCGCCCCATAAACAAGGAACCTCCGCAGCCGGTTCTTGGGCAAACGGCTACAAAACCAGATGATGCGGTTTCAGCCTTTTTAGTTGCCGTTTTGCTGCTCTTTGCTGATTTTTCTTTTTTTTCCTGTCGTTGCACTCGCTCCTTGCCCTTCTCCATCTCGAATAAATGCTTGGCGGCTGGTCGTTGCACTTTTACCTTCTCAATAACCATCGTCGCAAACCGTTTAACATTATTCATAAACTGCTCTTCTGATGCCGATCCACGTGCTATTTCATTTAATCGCTTCTCCCACATTCCGGTCATCTCAGGCGACGCCAATAACTCAACTCCCGCCCCTCTAATAAGCTCGATTGCTGTCCTCCCTTTCTGCGTAACAGCGATTCGCTTCCCTTGCATATCGATATAACCAACCTTTTTCAGCCTCTCAATTGTTGCAGCACGAGTTGCGGGCGTACCCAGTCCGGAATCTTTCATGGCATCACGAACTTCGTCATCCTCAATCTGCTTTCCTGCGCTCTCCATCGCCTTGAGCAGCGTCCCTTCTGTATAATGCTTGGGCGGCTGTGTATCCTTTTCCTTTACTAAAGTTTGCATACACCATACAGGGTCCAGCTTATTCAAATGAAAGGGCTCGTTCACTTCAACTTCTTGCTCTGTATCTTCCTGTTCACCTTTGGCTTTTTTACTATTCTTTTTGGCAAACTCTTCCTTTTGATCCTGACTGTATAGCTCTTTCCATCCAAGACTTATTCGTTCTTTAATATTCGTTTTGAAGGAATCATTGCCGACATTGGTAACTACAGCATGCAGTTTATATTCCGCAGCCGGGTAAAATTGCGCTAAAAATCTTTTGACAATCATATCATAGAGCTTCTGTTCATCCCCGCTAAGCCCGCCAGATGTTTTGTTCGTTGGAAGTATGGCGTGATGATCTTCCACCTTAGCAGCATTGCAAATCGATTTATTCCCTTTATGTACAAGGCTGCGATCTGCTCGGTCAGCCCATTGTTTATAACCCGTTCTTTGCAGGGCATTAAGAGCTTGATGCATTTGTGAAATATTTTGTTCCGTTACATAATTAGAATTTGTACGAGGATAAGAAATTACCTTATGCTTTTCATACAAGGCTTGTGCAACGTCCAATGTTTTCTTTGCCGAGAAACCAAGCTTTCCGTTTGCTTCCCTTTGCAGCAAAGTCAAATCATAAAGCTTGTATGGATATTCTTTCGTATTTTTAACATCATATGACGCGATGTTTGCTTCCTTATTGCTTGTACGTGCTGCGATTGCATCCGCTTCTTCTTTCTTCGTGATTCTTTCTCCTTGCCACAGCCCTTTATACGTAACAGTATTTTGTTCAAATGTCGCTTCTGCTTCGAAGTATTTCAACGATGTGAAAGCCTCTATCTGTACTTGCCTGTCATAGATTAATGCTAGCACAGGTGTTTGCACACGACCAACCGACATTAAGACTTGATGCTTGGTTGTAAAGGCGCGTGAGCCATTCATTCCAATCAACCAGTCCGCTTCGCTTCGCGCTCGCGCTGCCTTCGTCAAATTGGCATAAACAGACTCGTCCTTTAACTCTTCAAAACCTTTACGAATTGTCTCGGGAGTCAAATCAGAAATCCATAATCTTTTAACCGGCTGCTTTAGCTTTAAATATCGTTGTATTAACGAAAATATATACTGCCCTTCCCGTCCCGCATCGCAACAATTAACGAGCTGGTCACATCTTTTGGCAAGGTCTTTAATGATATTAAGTTGTGTTTGCGTACTTTTATGCGGAACTAGCTGAAATTGCTCGGGAATAATCGGCAGATGCTCCATACTCCATTTTTTATATTTCGGATCATACAAATCCGGCTCGGCTAGACCAATCAAATGACCGATCGCCCAAGTGATAATAAAATGTTCGCCTTCCAAATGGGTACGGTTATTTTTGGCTCTTGGCTCAATTACCGCTGCTATATTGCGGCCCATATCAGGTTTTTCGGCAATAATTAATGTTTTCAATAATAAAGCTCCTTTGCAATCCACCTTTGCCTATCCATCATCTACAACTCTTTTTCGATGAATCGGTTTATAGATGTGAAAATAATACGGACACCATCTGACCACTTCGGATCCTCCGCGTACTCTCTGTTTATCCATGTAATTGCATCGGTGCCTTCAGGCCTGTCCTTGCTAAGTCGTGCAATAGTCCTACCAGCAATTTGAGCAGATTCAGAAATAGAAGTATTGAAATCTTTCCAACTATGAAATACGTTGAACGGATTGTTGGCAATTTCTTTTGCTCGTTTATGAGTTTTAGGTACAAAAGCTTGCTCTTGCCCTGTAATCGCAAACAGCAGCACTGGATGAATATCGAACTGCTTGGCTGCATCGATTATTGCACTGAAATAGGGCTCCTCAGCTAATATCGAAGCTTTGCCTTCCAGATACAACTTTAATTTTGCAGTATCTGTTAGCTGAAAGCGAAGTGTCTCTGGCAACTCATTAATAGAACTAACAGCCTGTACTTTATCCTCAGCAGCAGTTCTAGTATTGTTAATAATAGCTTCTTCTGCCGGACGAGATGTAACTGGTGCAAAAGCTTGAAAATAGCCAACCAGACTTGCAATTAATATTAGTGACAAGCCGCCAAATATCAATGTTTTTTTGTTTCGTTGCCAGTTATTCAGAAATTTTGTCTGCCAGCTTTTTGAAACATTTTTTTCCCCTGACAACTTATTTTCAGTATGCAAAGCTGCCGTTGCTTCAACATTTTCTAGGATTGATTTACTTTCATCCAGCCAATTTACATATGGCTGTGCAATCAAAGGATCGGCAAGATTAAGTTTACTGCATAATTCAATGATTTGCTCTTGAGATACCGGACCGCTATTTGTCTGAATATACGTTTGAATCAGATCCGTCAGCAACTGTTGTTTCAGTGATTCCTCGAAATCAGGCAATCGTTTGTACAGCACTTGCTTTACTGCATCTGCCACAATCTCCGCCTGACTTTGGTCAGACAGTGTCGCATATTTTTGTTTGACATACCCTCTAATTCTTCGTACATCTTTTGGTGACAACACTACAGCTTGTCCTGCATTCATAGCCCAATCACCTCCTACAGATAACATCAAGCAATCCGTTATTGCACACTTTTGAACAAAAGCGCCTAGCGGCGCTTTAAGCTCTTCAATGTTTGCAAGGTAAAATCATACATATTTTTTTCATCCTTTGGTCGATCGCTTTGCTCGACGACCTCCCATTCTTCCTCGCTTATGACAGGAAAGTAAGTATCTGCCTGCTCTATTTCTGTATGCACCAATGTTAAATAAATGGTATCTGCATAGGGTAAAAACTGCTTGTATATTTCAGCTCCGCCAATTACCATTATCTCTTCATTTTCAGCAAACTTTAAAATTTCTTCCATTGAAAAAACATACTCCCATTGCGAATCTGTTCGAAGACTCTTGTTCAATGTTAATACGATATTCCGGCGATTAACAAGTGGTTTTGGCAAGGAGTCTCTTGTTTTTCTCCCCATAACCACCGTTTTCCCCGTAGTCATTCGAGTAAAAAAAGCCATCTCTGCTGGCAAACGCCATAGCAATTTATTATTAAATCCGATTGCCCGATTACGATCCATCGCTGCAATTAATGAAATCGACATCTCTATTCAACTCCGCTTCCTGATTGGGATAGTAGGCTACTATCTGTATTAAGCTGTTTAGCCTAAAGATTAAGTTAATATCAGACAGCAACTGGCGCTTTAATTGGTGGATGCGGATTATATCCCTCTATAGCAAGATCAGAAAGCTCATAGTCAAAAATAGACTCCTTATCCGACCTTAATACTAATTGCGGCAATGGACGCATCTCACGTTGCAATTGCTCCTTAATCTGTTCAAAATGGTTAGAGTAAATATGTGCATCGCCAATTGTATGAACAAACTCCCCTACTTGCAGACCGCATTGATGAGCGATCAAATGAGTCAATAAAGAATAACTCGCAATATTAAACGGAATGCCTAAGAAGATATCACCACTGCGCTGATAAAGTTGACAAGAAAGCTTTCCATCTGCAACATAAAATTGAAAAAGTGTATGGCAAGGAGGCAAAGCAGATTTATCCGGCGAAATGTCTTCCGGCGACCATGCTGACACGATTAGACGGCGCGAATCAGGGTTTTTCTTAATCTCTTCAATCACCCCGCTAATTTGGTCAATAGTGCCGCCTTGCGATGTTTTCCAGGCACGCCATTGTTGACCATAGACATTACCGAGCTCACCATAAAGTGCAGCAAACTGATCATCTTCCAAGACCTTTTTTTTGAAAATGGCTTCCTGATCCACATATTGAGCTTTAAATTTTTCATCCGTCTGTATTCTCAAGCCAAAATCAGTCATATCCGGCCCTTTATAATCATTGCTTTCAACCCATTTTTTAAAAGCCCACTCATTCCAAATATTATTGTTATGCTGCAGCAAATAGCGGATGTTTGTATCGCCCTTTAAAAACCAAAGCAACTCGCTTGCGATCAGCTTAAAAGATACTTTTTTAGTTGTAAGCAGTGGGAAACCTTCATTCAGATCAAAGCGCATTTGATAGCCAAAAACAGATTTTGTACCTGTCCCGGTGCGATCACTTTTGACCGTACCGTGCTCAGCCACATGCTTTAATAATTGTATATAACTCGCTTCATTAAGACTCATGATTTTGTCGCCCTCCGTCCAAAACTCATCAACCTATACAGATTGACACTACTAAATAGTATACCATTTTTTAAGCTTCCTGACGATGGAATAAGAGACGCAAACCGTTCAGAATAACCAAAATCGTACTTCCTTCATGACCGATAACTCCCAGCGGCAATGAAATACCGCTTATAAAATTACTCGCAATTAATACAGAAATAACTGCAATAGCAAACACAATATTTTGCTTAATGATTGTGATAGCTCGTTTTCCAAGTGCAATTGAGTCAGATATTTTTGTAATATCATCATTCATCAATACTAAATCAGCAGTCTCCAATGCTGCTCCGCTTCCCGCCGCTCCCATCGCAATTCCGACTGTCGCCACCGCAAGTGCTGGCGCATCATTGACACCATCGCCTACCATTGCTGTCGTTCCAAATTTCTCCTTCATCTCAGCAATACGAACCGCCTTGTCCTCAGGCAACAGTCCTGCATAAACATACTCACGTTCAATCCCAAGCTCAGCAGCAATAGCATACGCAGTCTTTGGCTGATCGCCTGTCAGCATCACTGTTTTTATACCCGCTTGCTGCAAATTGGCAATTGCATCTTTTGCTTCCTGCCGTACAACATCCCGCATCGCAATTACACCAATATGGCAAGTCTCATCAAAAATGACTGTAACTGTCTTACCCTCTGCTTCCAACCTTGAAATATCAGCTCTAACAGCGTCCCTATTGGAAAGCCACCCATTATTTTCTCCTGCATATTGTTCAAGCAATTGCGGTTTGCCAATTTTCCATGTACGCCCGGATATTTGGGCTTGCAACCCCCAACCTGTTAACGCTTGGAAATCATTCATTTCTGCATGGTCATAAGCAATTCCTGCTTCAACAGCTTTATCTTTTATCGCTTTGGCAAGCGGATGATTAGATAAACTCTCCAGCAATGCCGATTTACCAAGCAAATCCTTCTCCTCCCACTCACCATAAACAATAATATTTGTAACTTTAGGTTTTCCTGCTGTTAATGTGCCGGTTTTATCAAAGGCAATCGCTTTTATTTTTGCCAAATGCTCCAAATGCGCTCCGCCTTTGAACAAAACGCCTCTTCTCGCACTTGTCGAAATAGCCGAGAGCATAGCTGGCATTATCGATGCAACAAGCGCACACGGTGAGGCTACAACCATAAAGACCATTGCTTTATAGAATGCATCTCCCCAGCTCATCCAGGTCAATAGCGGGGGAATTATAATAATGGCAGATGTGACAAGAACAATTACTTTGGCGTAAATGCCTTCAAATTTCTCAATAAAATTTTGTGATGCCGGCATTTCACTTTGAGCTTCCTGCACCATTTTTATAATTTTGGCAAAAAGACTTGATTCACTGGATTGTGTTACCTCTACAAATAAAGCACCCTCTCCATTCAACGTTCCTGCAAATACTTCATCCCCTCTTTCTTTATCAACTGGAATGGACTCACCTGTAATAGATGATTGATCTACCGCTGAAGTTCCCTCGCAAACAACACCATCCGCTGGCAACCTCTCACCAGGCTTTACAATAACGATATCGCCAATTTGCAGTTCCTCGATCCTCGCTTGCTGCTCTTTCCCTTCTTTCATAACAACTGCTGTTTCCGGCTTCAATTCAGCTAGTGCACTAATATCTCTGCTGCTTTTATTCATCGTATACGTTTCAAGCGCACCACTTAATGCGAATATAAAGATTAATAAAGCCCCCTCTGTCCAATAGCCAATGCTTGCAGCTCCAATCGCCGCAAATATCATTAGCAAATTCACGTCCAAATCTTTATCTACAAACAGAGTCTTCATTCCTTCAACTGCCTTAACAAATCCACCTATTATAAAAGCAAATAAATAAAGAAGGACAGCCACTTCGCTTGACCAATAATTGTTTACTATTGCCGCAGCAACAATTCCTAGTCCGCTCACAGCCGCCGCTGTAATTTCCCCATATCTATGCATCCACTTTTTCACAATGCCACTTCCTCTCGTATAGTTAATTGATAATGAATTGCATTATTGAGCTCCTTAAAACAACACATGCTGCCCCGAAATCGGGACAGCACAATAATTATTGTCAAAAAGTCTAATTGATAATGATTATTACTATTTATAATATTTCCTTTCTTATAATTATTATAATATAGAACCAAGAATAAATAAAGTGATTTTATCATTTTTCAGTCATTCTCTGTATCCTGCTGCTTTACGTATGATATGTAATATATTCGTTGTCGCCAGGCACGAACCTCATACCAGTAGCTAATTGAGCTTAAGCAAAACTTTGTTGGGTTACCAGTTGTCACAGCCGCTATTTGCTGAAACATCGATGAAACCTGCTTGAAATGACAAAATAGTCGCTTGGGTAACCGTTAGAATATAAAAGTACGCAAAAAGCACTGAATAGGCGCTCCGACAACTATTAGAATAATGAATAAACAGTTGGATTTAATTTTATTTTCTTAAAAAAGTGTTTAAGAACAATCTTATAAAACAAAAAAACCCGCAGGGGCACTTTCATGCGAAAGTATCCCTGCGGGTTTTAAGCAGCCTATTGGCTATTACTTTAAATTTTATCACTTTAACAGTTACTTATTTTACAAATGTGTGGATTGGATGGCCTAAGGCAACTTCTGCAGCGTCCAAAACAATCTCTCCCAATGTTGGGTGAGCATGGATTGTAAGTGCAAGATCCTCTAGAGTAGCTCCCATCTCAATTGCAAGACCAAGCTCAGCAATCATATTGGAAGCTTCAGTACCAACGATTTGTGCACCTAGCACCAAGCCGGAATCAGCATCGGAAACAAGTTTCACAAAACCTTCGCTCGCATTAAGAGATAGCGCGCGTCCATTAGCTGCAAATGGGAATTTGCCAACTTTAACGTTATGGCCTTTGTCCTTCGCCTCTTTTTCACTGTAGCCAACGCTTGCGCATTCTGGATCAGAGAAACATACAGCAGGAACACATTTGTAATCAATTACGCTTGGCATACCAGCAATTACTTCTGCCGCTACGCGACCTTCGTACATCGCTTTATGAGCAAGTGCAGGACCTGCTGTAACGTCACCGATTGCAAAAATATGTGAAATATTTGTACGGCATTGTCCATCAACTTCAATCAAGCCACGATCTGTAAGCTTAAGGTTGATCAGATCAAGTCCCAATTCACCATCAGTGTTTGGACGACGACCTACAGTTACTAGCAAGTAGTCAGAAGTAACTTTCTCTTCTTTACCATTCACACTGTACGTAACTGTTACATCATTGTCTGTTTGCTCCGCACTTTGAGCTTGTGCACCAGTAATGATTTCAACATTGGAGCCTTTAAGCTTCTTCGCAACGATAGAAGACATATCTTTATCAAAGCCTGGCAGAATTGCATCCGAACCTTCGATTACTGTTACTTTTGTACCGAATTTAGCATACATTTGACCAAGCTCAATACCGATATAGCCACCGCCGATTACAACAAGGCTTTTTGGAATTTCAGGCAAGGAAAGCGCGCCAGTAGAAGAAATAATTCTTCCTTGGAACGGGAATGCTTTCAGTTCGATCGGGCGAGACCCGGTAGCAATGATGCAGTTTTTAAAACGGTAGCGAGGTGCTTCCTGATCATTGAACACACGCGCTTCGTTCTCGTTAATAAACATAACTTCACCATTGAAATATTGCACCTTATTAGCTTTAAGTAGTGCAGCTACACCGCCGGTAAGCTTCTTAACGATACCGTCTTTGAATTGTTGAACCTTGCTGAAATCAACTTTCACTTCACCTGCTTCAATACCGAACTGGGAAGCGTTGCCTACAGACTCGTATTGATGTGATGCAGAAATAAGCGCTTTGGAAGGTATGCATCCAACGTTCAAGCATACACCGCCAACATTTTCCTTGTCTACTACAAGTACGTTTTGTCCAAGCTGAGCAGCACGGATGGCAGCTACATAGCCGCCTGGACCCGCACCGATGACTAGAGTGTCAATATCTAGGGAAGCATCTCCTACAACCATTTTTTAGACCTCCATAATGAACAGTTCAGGCTGTGCCAGAAGCTGTTTGATAAAGTTCATAAAGTTTTGAGCAGTCGCACCGTCAATCAGACGATGGTCGAAGCTTAGAGAAAGAGCCATAACCGGCGCCGCCACTAGCTCGCCATCACGTACGATCGCTTTCTCAGAAATTCGGCCAGTACCGAGAATAGCAACTTCCGGGAAGTTAATTACTGGAGTAAAGAACATACCTCCCGCTGAACCGATGTTGGAAATTGTAATTGTGCTGCCTTTAAGCTCATTAGCAGCTAGCTTGCCATCGCGTCCGCGTACTGCCAAATCACGAATGGAGTCAGCAATCATAAAGATGCTCTTACGGTCAGCATCTTCGATAACAGGAACGATCAAGCCATTATCTGTATCAGTAGCTATACCTACATTATAGAATTTCTTGTATACAATTTCTTGAGAGCCTTCATCAAGCATAGCATTCATAATCGGGAATTCGCGGCATGCTGCTACAAGCGCCTTAACGATGAATGGCAAATAAGTAAGCTTGGAACCTTTCTTCTCCGCATATGGCTTGTATTTCGAACGTAGTGCAACAAGCTCTGTAACATCAACCTCATCCATAATCGTTACATGAGGTGCCGTATATACGGATTTAGACATTGCGTTAGCAATTACTTTGCGAATGCCTTTGAATGGCACGCGCTCTTCCGGACGATGAGCTGAACCAGCCGTTACAGCAGTTGCCGCAGCAGGTGCTGCTGCTGTTTCTGCAACCTCAGCAGAAGAAGCGCTAGCTGTCGCTGGAGCCTCGCCATTAAATCCAGCTACATCTTCACGAGTAATCCGTCCGTTCTTGCCCGTTCCAGATATTTGAGTCAAATCAACCTTCTGTTCGCGTGCAAACTTGCGTACACTTGGCGTAGCCAGCACTAGCGCGCCAGCAGCTTGTGGAGCAGCAGGTGCATTTGCCGCAGCTGCAGGAGCTTCAGCAGCCGCCGGAGCAGGAGCCTCTTCTTCTACCGCTGGAGCTTCTGGCTGATCAGGCAATTCGCCTTCTGCTTCAATTACAGCAACCAGTTCGCCAATTTTACAAACTTGTCCATCTTTCACAAATACTTCTTGTACAACTCCGTCAACTGGACAAGGCACTTCCACGATTGCTTTGTCGTTTTGCACTTCCATGATGATGTCATCGTCCGTTACTTTGTCGCCCGGCTTTACATGAACTTTAATAATTTCGCCTTCATGCAAACCTTCGCCAAGCTCAGGGAAACGATATTCAAATTTTGCCATCAAGGAGCCCTCCTTATGTTAAAATTCCAAAACTTTCTTCACTGCTGCTTGAATGCGAGCAGGACTAGGCAGCCATGCATCCTCAATTTGAGCAAACGGATATACAGTATCCGGACCTGCTACACGAAGAACCGGTGCTTCAAGATGAAGAATTGCTTTTTCGTTAATTTGAGCAATTACTTCCGCAGCAACACCAGAAGTTTTTTGCGCTTCTTGCACAACAATTGCCCGATTTGTTTTTTGAATTGAAGCTACAATTGTGTCGATATCAAGCGGAACCAAAGAACGAAGATCGATAACTTCTGCCTTAACTCCAGTCTTCTCAAGCTCTTCAGCTGCTTTCACAGCAGTATGAACCATCATGCCGTAAGCAATAATCGTTACATCGCTGCCTTCGCGTACAACGTTAGCTTTGCCAATTTCAATTGTATAGTCACCTTCAGGAACATCTGTTTTGAATGCACGGTACAAGTTCAAATGCTCCATAAAGAATACAGGATCATTATCCCGAATTGCAGAGATCATCAAACCCTTTGCATCATATGGGTTGGATGGAATAACTACTTTAATACCTGGTGTTTGAACAGCCAGACCCTCAAGAGAGTCCGTATGAAGCTCAGCAGCTTTTACACCCCCGCCAAAAGGCGTACGGAAAACAATTGGAGAATTGTAGCGACCGCCGGAACGGTAACGCATGCGGGCTGCTTGGACAAACATTTGATCCAAAGCCTCATAAATAAAACCAACAAACTGAATCTCAGCGATTGGGCGGAAACCTTGCACACCCATACCTACCGCAAGACCTGCAATTGCAGATTCAGCAAGCGGTGTATCAAATACACGATCCTCACCAAACTCGTCTTGCAATCCTTCAGATACGCGGAATACACCGCCGACCTTACCAACGTCCTCGCCGAACAGGAGCACATTGGAATCACGTTTTAATTCGATACGCATCGCATCGCGAATCGCTTCTAGCATATTCATTTGAGCCATGATCGTTTATCCTCCCTTATTTATTGAAAATCGGCTTTTTGTTCTTCCAAATGTTGCGGAGTAGTTTCGAACATAGTATCGATCAAGCCAGACACTGTCATTTTCTCAACAGCTTCCGCTTTTTTGATATGCTCGTTTACAGCAGCTTTTGCCTCTTCCTTCACGCGAGCTGTGTCTTCTTCCGTCCACAAGCCTTTTTTCTCAAGGAATTTGCTAAAACGAGTCAATGGATCTTTAAGCGACCATTCAGCCTCTTCATCTTTAGTCCGATATTTTGTTGTATCATCCGCCATTGAGTGAGGACGGAAACGATATGTCAGCATTTCGATCAGAGTTGCGCCTTCGCCGTTGCGACCGCGCTCTGCCGCCTCTTGAACAGCTTTTACTACTGCAAGCACGTCCATACCGTCAACTTGAACGCCTTTAACACCCGCAGCGACTGCTTTATGTGCTACCGACAAAGCTGCAGTTTGCTTCGAATAAGGAGTTGTGATGGCATAGCCATTATTTTGGACAACATAAATTGCAGGCAATTTAAATGCACCCGCAAAGTTCAAACCTTCATAGAAGTCGCCTTCTGAAGAACCGCCGTCGCCAGTATATGCAATAGCAACACGCTTCTCATTTTTCTTTTTGAATGCCATCGCTACGCCTGTAGCATGCAAAATCTGTGCACCGATAATAATTTGCGGCATAAGAACATGAACATCCTCAGGAATTTGACCGCCATGCTGATGTCCGCGTGAATATAAAAACGCCTGATACAGCGGCAAGCCGTGCCAAACTAACTGTGGCATATCACGGTATCCCGGGCAAATAAAATCATCTTTATTAAGTGCATATTCAGAGCCGACCATGGAAGCTTCCTGTCCGGAAACAGGAGCATAGAAACCAAGACGACCTTGACGTCCCAAGTTTACTGCACGCTCATCCCATGTACGTGTAAACACCATTCGATACATAATTTCCTTTAACTGTTCATCTGTCAAAGCAGGCATTAGGTCAGGATTAACGACCTCTCCATCGAGAGACAGTACGGACAGCGGCGTTACCGGTTCCGTTTGTACTTCGTATGGCAATTTGCTCATTTTGAACGCTCACCTCAATCGAAATATTTGAAAACCATCTACATCTGTTATAGAATTAATATTACCCTGTTTCATCAAAATGGTCAAAGAAAAAAAGGATAAACCTATGTTTTTTCACGAATTTTCATAAATCTTTGACAAAGTTGTATATGATACAGCCGAAACAAAATAGTATAACAGAGTGGTACAATGTTATTATTGTGTAAATATTGCAGCAAAAACAGACTCCTTATTATTTGCCCGAAATTCTGCCTTCTCATGCACTTGAAGAATGGACGATCGGATAGCTGCTTATTATAAACTTATCTTATTTGGAGGTAATGATCGATGTCTGATGACCGGTATTTAAAAAGAACAATTGTAAAGGAAACTGTGCCAAGCAAATACCTTGAAACTGGAATGCGGCAGGTACGCATTTTTTTGCCCCCGGGATATAATGAACTGTTAAGCTATCCGATTGTGTATTGCCAGGATGGTGAAGATTTTTTCAATTTCGGAAGAATTGCTACAACTGCTACAAAACTTATTTTGGACGATGGACTCGAGCCATTTATTATTGCAGGTGTCGAAGTTGACAAAAAGGTTCGCACATCAGAATATGATGCATCAGGTTCCAGACATGAAGCGTATATCAAATTTTTTGCCGAGGAACTTGTCCCTTTTATAGAAGGAAAATATACAGTACGCCAAGATAATGAATATCGCATACTGGCAGGCGATTCACTAGGTGCTACAGCTTCCCTGCATATTGCATTGCAATATCCGCAACTTTTCCATAAAATCATCTCAATGTCGGGAGCCTTTTATCCCAGCACACAACAAATCGTTGCCGATCGCGGTGACTTAAGCTGGATGAAAATCTATATGATCGTTGGCCTGCAAGAAGATGCATTTGAAACAGATAGCGGAATATACAACTTTGTTGAGCTCAACCGCATAACCAAGCAACTGCTGGAGCAAAGATACGCTCATATCTATTATGAAGAAAAAGATGGCAAGCATCAATGGGGCTTTTGGCAGAAAGAAATTCCGGCAGCTCTTTCTTATTTTATCGAAATGGAATAAGCAAGCACCATGATTTTACACACAAGATCACAAAACACCCCAAAAGCTTGTTATTTTACTATAGCCTTTGGGGTGTCGCCTATAAGTCTTAATTTTTAATTGCCTGCATCAAGTTTTTCTTTAATACTATGAAGAAGCTTGGTGCATCCTTCATCAATAAGTTCATATACATATTCAAAATTACCAGTATAGTAAGGATCAGGCACATCAACAAGATTTCTATCAGGTGATAATTCCATAAATGTAAACAATTGTTTCCGACTCGCCGACTCGCCTTGTTTCGACCATTCCTTTACGTTTTTCAAATTGCTGGAGTCCATACAAACGATATAGGTGTAGTCCTCAAAATCAGGTTCACTAAATTGGCGCGCCTTCATTCCACTATAAGAAATATTGCGTTCATCCAAAATACGACGCGTTCCCTCATGAGGAGGTTTCCCGATATGCCAATCTCCAGTACCTGCAGAATCTATTTCAATAAGATGGTCAAGTTCCTCATCTTTTACTTTTTTGCGAAAAATCGCTTCTGCCATAGGTGATCTGCAAATATTCCCCAAACAAACGAATAAAACTTTAATCGATTTCATTTTAATGCCTCTCTTTGTTCATAATAAAGCCATTCTATCGTTAACCGCCGCTGCTTGCAACATCTAAAGTTGCAGCTGCAGTGATGTAACACGTATACTTAAACACATTAAGCATGAATTGTATTTTTATTTGTACATATAGAGGACTGGTGATCATGATGACTTCTTCTGTTGTCATTTGCTCAGGCGGCAAACTTGGCGAATGGGCACTTGAATATTTGCAAGAAAATCATTTTTTTATTGGCGCTGATAGCGGAGCTTGTTTTCTTATCGAAAACGGAGTCAATCCCGATATTGCAATTGGCGATTTCGATTCAGTAACTGACAAACAACGGATACTTATCAAAAATAATAGCAAACATTTTATAAGCTGCGACCCTATAGACAAGGATTATACCGATTCCGAAATGGCGTTTCGTCTTGCGCTTGATATGAAGCCGAAATCCATCTTGATGATTGGCGCAGTTGGAACACGGTTCGATCATTCCCTAGCTAACATTCAAATGCTCGTGTTGGCGGCGGAAAACAATGTGCAGGCTTCTATTATTGATCGTACAAATAAAATTTCTATTTGTAATGGTCGACTTGAGGTGCATAAACAAAATTATCCCTATATTTCTCTTTTACCTCTTTCAAACCAAGTGAGCGGTATTACTTTAAGCGGTTTTCAATATCCGCTCACTGATGCAACCCTAAAAATAGGGCAATCACTTGGTGTCAGCAATGTACTTATAGATAAAACAGGAATTGTACAACATACAACAGGACATTTGCTAGTTATTCAAAGTGCAGATTAGAGTATTCCCCCCCTGCGATCCCCCATGAAACAACACTTTTCCTCCTATCGGGATAATATCTTATACATTTTAGGTAAAAATAGTAAGATATTATCCCTTACAAAGTTTTCCTTACTAACCTATAATAAACTCGAGAATACGCTTACATTATCATATTATGGAATTATAAGTATGATATTATCTTATTCTCCACTATAAATAATATTATTTATAGTGACTTCAAGAGAAAGGAGGAATTTTTTTATACTTTTACACGATTTTTTATAATAATTCACGATTTATCAAATCAAGAGGAAACTCCAGCAAGAGAACAGTAAAAATTGATTCTAAAACTAGGAGGATTTTTGATGACAACGATTCAATTTCCACGTCAGGTTTTACTTCGAATGGCAATGGCTGCCGGTTTTGCAGCTATACTTTGGCTAGCGCTATCAGCATTTTCGCAACAAGCATCCGCTCATGGATATGTAGAATCTCCAGCAAGCCGCGCTCTATTGTGTAAACAAGGCGTTAACACAGATTGCGGCGCGATTGTTTATGAACCACAAAGCTTGGAAGCGCCAAAAGGTTTCCCAAATGCAGGTCCTGCTGACGGCAAGCTTGCAAGCGCAGGCGGCGCATTCCCTAAACAAGATGAGCAATCAAGCACTCGCTGGAGCAAAGTACCAATGACTGCAGGGGTAAAAACTTTTACTTGGAAATTCACAGCAAATCATGCAACATCCAAATTCCATTACTATATTACTAAGCCAAACTGGGATCCAAACAAGCCCCTTACTCGTGACCAGTTTGATTTGAACCCTTTCTGCACACTTGATTACAATGGTAAAAAACCACCTACAACTTTATCTCATGATTGTGATGTTCCAGCTAGAACTGGATACCATGTCATTTTTGCTGTATGGGATGTAGCTGATACTGTAAATGCTTTCTACAACGCTATTGACGTTGATTTCGGAAACGGTCCTGTAGATAACCAAGCACCTACTGCTCCTGCTAATCTGGCTGTTTCTAATGTGGGTACAGTTTCCGCCACTCTTGCATGGAATGCATCTACTGATAATGTTGGTGTTACAGGCTACAAAATATATGTAAATGGCAATCTTTTCGGTGAAACTTCAGGCAGCACGCTGAATTATAACCTTACTGGACTTGTTTCTAACACAAACTACAGCGTTGTTGTAAAAGCAAAAGATGCTGCTGGTAACGAATCTGCTGCTAGCAACACCGTTACTTTTACAACTGAAACGGTAACAAATGATACTGAGGCACCAACTGCACCAGCTCATCTTCACATTATGGGTACGCCAACTGATTCAAGCGTGCATATTATGTGGGGCGCTTCCACAGACAATGCTGGTGTAACAGGCTACAATATTTATCAAAATGGTGTACTAGTAGCAACCATTAACGATACTGAGTATGTTGTAAGCGGTTTAGCAGCTGAAACTTCTTACACATTCACTGTTACTGCATTTGATGCTGCTGGCAATGAATCTGCTGCTAGCAACAGCATTACTGCTGTCACTGTTGCTCCAGCAGCAACTTATGATGCTTGGAGTGCATCTACAGTATATGTTGGCGGCAATAAAGTATCACATAACGGTCAAAACTATGAAGCAAAATGGTGGACACTTGGAGAGATTCCTGGTAAAGCAGATGTTTGGAAACTCATCCCTTAATTATTTCGCACTTTATCGACATTGATATTCCCTTCATTTCCAATACAGAAAAGGCTGTTGTGCAATACATGCACAACAGCCTTTTCTCTTCCCTCTTCAAAATTGATTCAGTAAGAATCTGATTCGTTATAATGCAAGTAATCGAATTTGCTGTAATGTTTTCAACTGATTGATCATCGCCAACCACTCTTGCGGCTTATTAGGCAAAGCTTCATAGTAACGTGTCAGAAAGTCAACTACTAATGATGCAGGTATAGCCTCTAAATTTTCATTACTTGGGAGAAAGCCCAAATCAAGCTCACTTACCGCAGCTCCCTCATGATCCCAGGACGGATGCACATAAGCGATGGCAAGCCGTTTGTAACCTATATGAGAAAGCACCTCTCTGCGAACAATCGGGTTCATTGGGGAAACTCCTCCAAAGCTATGAATCCCGGCACGATACGGATCATAGATTTCAGCAAACATTCCAATAGATTCTGTTCCAGAGTCAGCAATGATTTGCTCAAGATGCTTTTCTCTGCTACGCATCAAAAATCGCCCTACCCCAAGTGCAGGCTTTCCTATAATCGTAAAATCAGTCATTGCTACCCGCAGTTCTCTATAGTATCGATACTCTGTCGCCCCAACTACTTCATCATTATGAATGGCTATATATACATAAATATCAGGATCCTGAATCGGCTCTCTCCACATCTCATATTCAAGAACCTCCTCTGGAGGAAAAATCGATTGCAACAAGTCGTGGAACGGTTTAAAATATACATCTTCAATAGATGTTATCCGATTATAAGTAAGCATATATGTCCTCCCTCAATTTTATCCATGAATAAAAGGATTTTTCCATTCCATTAGCAATGCCAAATTAGCAGACTCTTCATCATCTAAATACTCATACGCAATATGATAAGGCATTCGTCCACAGCGCAGCAAGAATGTAACAACCGGGTCCTTCCAAACACCGCTTACTATATGCTCCACATACTGTTCTGGGGTACATCCTGTTTCAGCATGCTTCGCGGCAAAGCCCGGCATACGAGCTCCACCCATCAATTTCTTTAGTTGAAGCTGCACAACCGTTTCATACATAGATTGCATGAGCCATTTGCCTGCACCTGATTTTCTAAATGATGGAACTATGCATATATCCACATTATATAACGTATCGCCTCTCGGGTTATGATTTCCAATATAGCCACTGTCAGTGATTTGTTCCCAGCTATGCCGGTTGCCATATGACTGCCAATCAACAATCAGTCCTGTCATTGAGCCAATTAACTGCCCATCAACTTCTGCACATAATGCCCCTTGTGGAAATCTGTCGATATGAGCTAGTAATTGCTCCTTATTCCACCAAAGCTCCTCTGGAAATGGCGGCGGAAATGCTTGACGTTGAACTTCTATTAATTGTTCCACATCATCCGCTGTATAATTACGGATGCTCATCAGGATTGGCTTTCCTTCAGACATCATATACAACTGTTTTAGCATAACTCCCCCCACTCTCGGCTTTATTACTTTTTTTATTTCCAATCCGTGTACAAATCCGTACGTCTGTCGCGCCATGTCATAACAGAACCACCTTCGCGCACCTTCTCCAGCAAAGACAAGTCAAGGTCACCGACAACTAGCATATCATTATTTATAATGCCTTCATTAACAATGCCTGCCGGAGGAAACGGAATATCATTCGGCGCTAATATAGCAGCCTGACCTACATTAGCCCTCATAAAATCAACTTTGCGCAATGCTCCAACTGTACCTGTAGTTACAACATAAATTTGATTTTCAATCGTTCTGGCATGACAACAATACCTCACACGGTAAAAACCTTGTCTATCGTCAGTACAGGAAGGACAAAAGATAACATCAGCGCCGTTTGCCCTTGCCATGCGTACAATTTCCGGAAACTCGATATCATAACAAGTCAGCATTGCTATTTTGCCAAATGGAGTATCAATAACTGCAACGCCTTCTCCCGCAGACATGTTCCATTCTGTCACCTCGGTAGGTGTCAAATGAATTTTATGCTGGATATGAATCTTTCCATCCGGTTGAAAGAGATGAGCTGCATTGCGCAACTTCCCTCCCTCTACCTCCACGACATGCGTGCCGCCGATAATATACATGTTATACTGCTTGGCAAGCTCAACAAATAACTGGGTATATTGATCAGTATAAGAAGGTAATTGTGAAACTGAAAGCGGTCTTCCCACACTATCCCCAATCGAGAGCAACTGAGTAGTTAGAAACTCGGGAAACAATAAAAATTGAACATCATACTCTGATGCATTGCGCACATAATGTGTCACTTGATTCGCAAATTGTTCGAATGAGGAAATATCCTCCAAATGATACTGAACTGCTGCCGTACGCATTTTCAATTACGCCGCTCTCCTTAATAGTTATTTCTTTTGCTTGAACTGAAGTGTGATTGTCGTACCCAAATTAGGTAAGCTGAACACATCAATTCTGCCTTCATGCAAATCCATAATCCGCTTGGCAATAGACAGTCCTAGCCCTACTCCGCCCGTTGTACGGCTACGCGCACCGTCTACGCGATAAAATCTTTCAAACAAATGAGGCAATTCCAGCTCTGGAATGCCTACGCCCCGATCTTTAACCTCAATTTTAACAATGCCTCTTGACACTGCCATCGAGACACTAATTGGCTCTTTTGAATACTTGATTGCATTGTCAAGCAATATAACGAGCAATTGTCGTATCTTTTCTTTGTCGCCGTCCATTCGAACTGTTTTTGACAAAGCTTTCACCCGAATTTGACGCTGAAAAGTAGTTTGCATCATTGTTGCCAGCTCATCCACCATTTTGACCACATCAAAATTTTCAATATTCAGCCAGTCTTCCTGCTCAGCTTCAGCAAGCGTAAGCATCGATTTTATTAAATTTTGGAGTCTGACCGACTCATTGCTAATTGCCTCGATAGCTTCATTGCGCAGATTTTCATCATCGCGTCCCCAGCGCTTCAGCATTCCAGCATAGCTGCTAATAACAGTTAATGGCGTTTTCAATTCATGCGATGCATCGGCAACAAATTGCTTTTGTCTCGCGAATGTCCTGTCCAACCGCTCGATCATCTGATTGAATGCCCTTACCAAATGCAACAGCTCTGCGGATTCCTCACGGCTGGAAATCGTTATTTGCCTAAGCTTCCCGCTTCGATCAATTTCTCTTATTGTATTCACCATCTGTTGAATCGGAGATGTCAAACGAGAAGTGAACCAATATGTACCAAAAATCGCAAATAGAATTGCACCTGCGCTCGTCACACTTAATGCACCTACAAGCACTTGCAAATAATCATCCAGCTCATCCAGAATACGATTGACTTCAAGCATCGCAATGATTTTACCGTCTTCATGAATCGGCACGCGCATATATAATATACGTTCGCCGCCTCTCATAATCATGCCATCGTTTGCCTTCTCTTCAAAAGCAGCAGGCAGCTCCAGCAATATCGGATCAGAACCGGTAATATTAACAACTCTGTTATTTGGCAGTATAATCCGGATCATTTCGTTTACATTGTAGTATTCATTAAGCAAATCGGCCGAGTTCAAGCCTCGACCGCTTTGAATACGAGGATTTTCTAGCATAAGGTTTACTTTAGTAGTAATAACCTCCTGCTCGGTTTCCGTCGTAATTTTAATAACATAGAAGTAAACAAAAATATTAAAAAAGATTAAGATCAGGATAAGCCAAAAAATGGTGAAAAGCGTAAATCGTTTACGCAATGTCATGCCTCAGGCTCCTTAATCATATATCCTACCCCGCGAACGGTATGAATCAGCTTATGGCGGTAACCTTTGTCCAGCTTTTGCCGCAAATAACGGATATAAACATCGACTAGATTGGTTTCCCCGATAAAGTCGTAGCCCCAAACTTCTGATAAAATTTCTTCACGGGATTTCTCTTCATTTTTATGTTCTACCAAGAAAACCAGCAATTCAAATTCACGCGGAGTAAGCTCAATTAATACATCCTTACGAAACACTTTACGGGAACGCAGCTCAATTGTCAGATCTCCCAACTTAATCGTATCCGAGCCTTCAGATTCTCGCGGGTACTGTTGAAAAATTCTTAATATATTACGAACGCGTGCCAATAGTTCTTCCATAGCAAACGGCTTGGTAATATAATCATTAGCACCATGCTCAAAGCCGCTTACTTTGTCCGGTACTGTATCTCTTGCTGTCAACAAAATAATGGGGACAGTTACACCTGCCTGACGAACTGTGCGCAGCACTTCAATTCCGTTCATCTCCGGCAGCATGACATCCAGTAGTATCAGATGCCACTCTCCATTAATCGCCATTTCACAGCCTTGCTTTCCATCAGCTGCCACACCTACTGTATATCCTTCATGCTCCAATTCGAGTTGCAGTATTCGAGCAATACCAGCTTCGTCTTCAACGACAAGGACTCGTTCATTCATAGGTCTGCTCACCTTCTTTGCAATGAGTTTGCCGGCTTGCAAAAAGCCGGCAATATAAATTTTATATGTTCATCATAATGAAGCTGATTTGTAATTGCAAGTCTGTCTAATTGTCCAAAGACCACTGCTCAACATCCCATACTTTGGTCACCCACTCCTCATAAAAATCCGGTTCATGGGAAACTAACACAACCGTTCCTTTATATTCTTTCAAAGCACGCTTCAATTCAGCCTTTGCCACAACATCCAGATGGTTAGTCGGCTCATCAAACAAAATCCAGTTGCTTTCGCGCAGCATCAACTTGCACAATCTAACTTTTGCTTGCTCACCACCGCTTAACGAATTAAGCGAACGAGTAATATGATCATTTTTCAAACCGCAACGAGCAAGCGCTGCCCTTACTTCATGCTGATTCATAAAGGAAAACTCATTCCACACATCATCAATTGGCGAGTGGCCTGGAGCTTTTGCCTCCTGTTCAAAGTAGGCAGGATTCAAAAAATCTCCTTGGTATACAGTGCCCGATAGCGGCTTTATCACACCTAAAATGGTTTTAAGAAGAGTCGATTTTCCGACCCCATTGCAACCCACTATAGCGATTTTGTCTCCACGCTCAATTAACATATCCATTTTAGGCAATAATGGGCGGTCATAACCGATCACCATATCCTTCGCTTCAAATACTGTTTTACCGCTAGTACGTGACTCTTTAAAGGAAAATGTAGGCTTTACCGCTTCTTCTGGCCGATCAATGCGTTCAAGACGCTCCAGCTGCTTTTCCCGGCTTTTTGCACGCCCGGATGTTGAGTAGCGAGCTTTATTGCGTTGAATAAAATCTTCTTGCTTCTTAATAAATTCCTGTTGCTTTTCATAAGCATCGATATGCTGCGACTTATTCATTGCCGCCATATCCAAAAATCTTTCATAGTTTGCCGTATAACGATTCAATTTTGCAAATTCCAAATGATAAACAACATTAACAACCTCGTTCATAAAACCAGTCTCATGTGAAATGAGAATGAAAGCATATGGATAGTTTTTCAAGTAATTTGTCAACCAGGAAATATGCTCTTCATCCAAATAGTTTGTCGGCTCGTCCAATAACAGCACCGTTGGTTTTTCCAGAAGCAGCTTCGCAAGCAGCACCTTCGTACGTTGACCGCCGCTTAATGCAGCAACATCTCGATCGAGACCAATTGCAGCCAGCCCCAATCCGTTAGCCATTTCCTCGACCTTGACATCAATCAAATAAAAATCACCAATCTCAAGCTCTTCCTGTATTTCACCCATCCGCTCCAATAACTGCTCCAAAGTGTCCGGATCTGCTTCTCCCATTTGTGCCGCAATATCATTCAGCTCATTTTCCAGTTCCAGCATGGGCAAGAAAGCATCCTTCAAAACATCTCTAATCGTTTTACCTGCTTCCAACTTAGTATGCTGGTCAAGATAGCCGTACCGAACTCGCGGTGTCCATTCTACTTTTCCTTCATCCTTCAAAACACTGCCAGTCAAAATATTCATTAATGTTGACTTTCCAGTGCCGTTTGCGCCAACAAGACCTACATGCTCACCAGCTAATAAACGAAACGATACTTCCTTAAAAAGGAGTCGTCCTCCAAATGTATGCGATAATTGTTCTACTGTTAATAAACTCATCGATCTTTGCTCCATTCATGCACAAAATTATCCATGAAGCCGGCTGTTGCAAGCACGACATCCGTATTATTGTATCACAATCGCCCTGCTTTTGTATTCATCTTGGCAAGCAGCTTTTTTATTAGCGGCTGCATCGGCTTCTCCAATTTTCTTCTTACGTTACCGCTAGCTGCCGGGGTCCCATATTTCCACACTGCATGCAATACTTCTTCAAAAGCAATATAAGGTAAAACGACAACTGGTGGCTTGGGAAACGAGTCTACAAAAGTTTGTAATCCGGCAAATCGAAATGCTTTCGCAGCTGCAAAGTCAAGTTTCTCATTCAAAAATCCGTTGTTCTTCTCACTATACCCTTCAAGTATTTCAAGAGACCATTTCTGCAAGGATGGATCTGCTGCCACGCATATATAGTCTGCCTCCTTGGTCCAGTAACGCCAAACTTCATCTTGTTGCCGCGAGGATAAGTCAATAATGATCACTCTACATTCACAAGCTGCCTCTTCAATACATGCCAGCTGTATATCAAGCTCCTCCAAGACTTGAGATTTACTAGATCTTACCCTACCAGTCGCATAGTAATAAATATTTCCCACGTCAATATCAGTACCTTTCCTTTGCACCTTGGAGTCTATAGTCCGTCTGCTTTTATAATACTTATTATCAAAAAAACTGTTAGTTTTCTCTTGCTGTATCGATGAAATCATATGCTGCAGTTCAGTTTTTTTTCCATGAAACTCCATGAGTGCTGCATGATAACCTAAATTGGCTATCATCTCAGTCATCATTTGAGCGATAAATGATGCGCCTGCCCCTGCATGCAGGGACGCAACCGCAACAATAGCTACTTTGTCGGATTGACTCGTTTTTACAAGCTCCAAAAGTGAGCGGTCAATGCTGGAGAATTCAGCAGTCTTCTTGCCAACTAAGGGAAGTATACATTCTGAAAGTTCCATTGCCGCTTCATTGATGGCTGCAAATCGCAACTTTTTATTCTTATCAAGCAATTTGCTAAGCCAGATATAGAACGATCTAGGAATATCGTTACGTTGCGGCAATGGTATAATTGGACCACTTTGATTTTCGCCACGAAAAGTTTTTTTATAAACCAAATAGTATATAAATGCTCCAAAACTATACAAATCGGTCTCCATATGAGGCTGCAGCTGCTCTCTGCCAATGGGTGCTGTAAAGCCCGGGGTACCGTAAGCCTCTGCCTTCTGATCATTTCCATGACGAAATAGGTAGGAGGCTCCAAAATCAATCAAAGTCAACATACCATTAGGTGTCAGCATAATATTGTCCGGCTTCAAATCAAGATGAAGGATAGGCAACGGTCTGCTGTGCAAATAATGGAGTACGCTTGCTAGTTGCAGAGCAATTGCAACAATTTGTTCAAAGCTAAGCTCTTTGGATGTGCGCAAGCATTCCTCCAATGTTCTGCCTAGTACCAGCTCCATTACAATAATTGCCCCGTTGTGCTGATCAGCAGAAATAAAATCGTATACGATCGGAATAGACGGGTGGTTCAGTCTAAGCAAAATACTCGCCTCTATCCTTGCTCTTTTTTCATCCTTTTCTGTAGTGCCACTTATTTTTAATGCACGCATCTGTCCCAGATGCAAATCCTCAGCTTGATAAACATTGCCTGACCCACCACTGCCGAGCTTTGCAACAATTCGATAACGTTCTTCAACCAGTGTTCCGATTTCTAATACTTTCATTTCATTTTCCGCCATTTTTCTTGATCCCTCCTAATAAGAATAAAAAAAGCATCGCGTACAAACCAAACAGGCTTGTCGAGATGCTTTCTCTTTCCCTTGCTTATACAATTATTTTTTTAACAAATATAATGTGATCTCTTCACGATTATGAAACAATTGCTTCGCTTGCACCAACTCAAATTTTTGGGCAAGTCTTTCAATGACCTCCCTGATCGTTTGCAGAGGCTTTTTATGCATTAATTTTATTGTGATAATTAGCGTTGCATTTTCTTTCAAGGCATAATCCAAATCTAGCACTAATTTGCTCATCAGCATCGGGCTCCAACTCATATCACAAACAAGCAGATTATATCTTTTTTTATCCAGCTTTACGTCCGCAGCATTGCATTTGTGATGGATGAGAGTAGGATAATGAAGTAAATCCGGATGCATATTCGCCGGATCAATTGCGGTTACGCGCAATCCTCTTTCAAGCAAAAGCGATGTCCAACCACCTGGAGCTGCACCGATATCCAGCGCCTCATAAAATTGCTCATAATGAAGACCAAACTTTTTTTCAGCCTCCAGCAACTTGAATTTGGCACGGGATATTTGATTTTCTTCCCGCTGGAATCGTACTGCTCCGCCAGGCCAATCAGACAACATGTCAGCAGGCGCGGCAAACCCGGCATATAGCTTGTCCACTCCAGCATAAATAGCAAGAATAATATCCGGGTTTTGCAAGGAAGGATCTGACTCCACTTCCTCCAAAACAGCATCAATTACCGACTTGGTATCTGCTGCTGAATATGGAAAAGGGCTTCCCGCTGTTTTGCGTACATGCACAGCAGATCTTTTGTCAGCAAATAGCAGTCTTGCATTTCTGACCATGCCTGTAAGCTCCTCCAAATCAGCTGCTGTGCCTGTAATCGCTATCGTTCTATCGACGGGTTGTATATGCCGCAGAAAGATCGGCTCTTGTTCATGTATAATACGTTGTACTTCCGCTTTGTCTAACGGTGTATTCATCAAAAAAACTTCTCCGGCCGCCAATTGCTGGAAGCTGGCCTCGCCAATCAGACGACGCAACTCCTCCATAGCATAATTAGCATACGGCTTATTTGCAGTCCCAATCCATTGATTCACTCCGCAAGCCTCTTTCATTTTAGAATAAACATAATTCTCGATTTATGATTGCTGCGTGCCGATTTGAAAAAGCAACGCAGGCGGCACAGCGCCGCCAAACAGCTTTGTACCATCAGGAAGATATATTTTCAGCAGCTCATACATTTGCATACGACCTGATGCGCTTGATGTATGCAAATAGATCCTTTTAGGAAATTTGCCTGTTTCAATCAAATGATGGACAATTGTAAGCCCATTCGGCTCACCCCAACCAAGATCATAATCAAGAGATAATATATCAATTTCATATTCGTCAATTATCATTTTGCATTCCTCAGCATTTTTAGCGAGAACAAACCCTTTGGGACAAGGTCTAAAATCATCCAGATACAAATGAATCATCATATTGCTCCTCCTTTTAAAAAGCAGGCTGTCAAGCTGGCAGAGCCTTAGTCTGTTGCTTGACAAACAGGACAAAAATTACTTTTCTTCTTGGCAATGACCTTTTTTTCAATTTCCGTTCCACAATGATGGCAAGGCAATCCTGCACGGTCAAATACATTTAGCTTACTGATATACTTCCCACTCGTCTGATCTTCTTCATACATGGGTTCAAGCTCGCAGCCACCGTTATCAACAGCATCCTTTAATACTGTTTTCATAGCCTGATACAAGCGTTCCTTTTCGTCAACGCTCAGCTCTTGCATTTTTACTGCCGGATCTAATCTTGCTGCAAAGGCGATTTCATCAGAATATCTTTCACCAATACCAGCGAACAAAGATTGATCCATCAGCGCAGATTTTAATGAGCTGCGCTTTTTGGCATATTTTGCAGTGAAAGATTTGAAACTAACATGCCGATCAAGGGGATCGTCTCCAATGCCTTGAAACTGTTGCTCAATTTCACGCACAGTGCGAACCGTTATTTGTTCTGAAGCAAATCCAAAAAACAACAATCGTTTTCCTTCTGCGTGCAGCACTAGTGCAGGCTTTGTTTTAGGCAGCTTCTCTTCAATGTCAGCACAATAGATACTGCTCGATTCACTTAGTTCGACGCAAAGCCGCTTGCCGTTTTCCAAATGCAGCAATAAAAAGTGAGCTCTTCGCTCAACAAACCACACGGTTTGCCCAACAATATAAGACTCTGCCTCCAATGCCGCTTTTGTTTTTCCCTTGCGACCGCCATAGTCAGCTCCCGTAATGACTTTGCCAGACAATTGGTTCTTCAAAAACGCTCGATATATTTCAATTTCCGGTAATTCATACATGGATGAATGTTCCTCCTGTTGATCCAAATGTGTATTGAGTTATCCTTATTTTGACCGCTTTGCAATTTCTTCAGTCAATTGCTGAAGAGAAAAAAGGTCTTTACATATATAATGCGGCTTGCAGCTCGCTTGCTCACAATAAAAATCATAATTATCTTCTGTAGTAAGTCCAGTAAGCACCAATATCGTTTGGCAGGATGCATTCAAACCGGCTGCAATATCCGTTGCTATATTATCGCCAACCATCCAGGGCTCTGTTATATCTCGTCCAAGGCGGCGAATTGCAAAATCCATCAGTATGGAAGATGGTTTGCCAATCACCGTCGGCTCTATTCCAGCTGCAGCTTCAATCATCGCTCCAATTGAGCCCGCTCCAGGTATTAGTCCATCCCCGCCTGGCAGCAGCTTGTCCGGATTAGTCATAATAGATTGCGCGCCTGCTCTTATAAAACGAACAGCAGCTCTAACCTTCTCATAACTTAATGATCGGTCGATGCCCTGTACAACAAAATCCACCTTAGTGTTATCGCTGCCACTTATACTCAAACCAGCATCATTTAAAGCTTCAATCAATCCTTCTTCCCCAATTGCAAACACCTTTGCTTCCGGCTTCAACTGAGCAATATAAGCCGCTGCAGCGCAAGCAGATGTACTCACCTGGTCAGGCGTTGCCTGAATCCCCATCTTCCTCAGCCTTTCAGCAACCACCTCAGGCGATGCCGATGAGTTATTAGTTACAAATTGATACGGTATTCCTTCTTTGTTAAGCTGCTCTATCCATTGCTGTGCTCCGGATATAACCTTTTCTCCATGGTAAATAGTTCCGTCCAAATCAATCAAAAAGCCGCAATGGTTCTGTTTCTTGTTCATATTCATTTCTCTTCACCTCTTGCCTGCTACCTTTTCCAGCTTGCTTGCGTTTGATTCTGTCTATTCTGACATACCATTGTTCCATTGGGGAGCCTTTTCTGTAATTTGCTCCTTTTGACTGCACAGGCTGTAAAGCAGCCCATTGCAAGCATTGCATGGCATAATTCATAGCTTCATCATATTTTTTTTGCTTGTGCTCATAATATTTTGAAAGTTCCATACAAGCCTCCAATTTTACCTTTGGCGTGGAACCAACACTTTCAAGCTTTTTCCATAGGGGAACGCATTCTTGCCAATCCCCAAGCTTCTTATACCTGTCAGCCAACTTTAACAATGCGTCCAATTCACTGCTTTGTCTATGCTTTGCCAAATCAAAACATACAGCAGCAAACGGCGATCCGCCCTGCTTCTCCAGCCATAAGCCAGTGCGGACAAGTTCTTCTACTTCCATGCTTGCCACTATACCTTTAGGCAATGTATTACCTAGCAGTCGTCCAAACCGTATCAACAAAGCTGCGAGCGACAATAAATCAATTTCATTATGTTGAAACACACCTTGCAATATCACTGGATCTTCCTCTGCCAAATATTGAAAATATAACGTGGGTGCCAGTGATCCCGGAACATCTTCTTCTCTATAGATACCTAGCCGATGCTCCTCCACATAGCTTAGTTTGCAAGAAGTAAGTGTATTGCGCCATACTGATCTTGAAGGGTGCAACAAATCTATATGTTTGGGCTTCCAGCTTCGAGCAAGACCATTCATAATTAATCTGTTCTCAACAAGCGGCCAATCGAAGCTTTTTCCATTATAAGTAACGAGAACTTCAAAGCGTTGCACTTTCTCCAGCAAATAGCAAAGCATGGCATATTCCTCAGCAGGATGTCTAATAAACGCTTGCTCAATACAAAACATATTCTGTTCAATATATCCGATAGCAGTCATAAATGGTACATTGCCCGCTCCACTGCCAAGTCCCGTCGTTTCCAAATCCAAAAACAGTAATTTATCGTATCCGAATCTTTCATTTGGCAAAAAAGCAGCTAAATCATGTTCTACCTCTCCCAATTCTTCCAGAAGCTGATCGCCATGCTTATATGTCAATGGATAACCCACTTTTCTTAACAGGAAGCTTCCGTGTTCAGACTGAACTAGTTTAGTTTGCAATGCATCCCAGCGGCTGTCGAACGGTTCTGATTGATCATCGTAACGGGATTTCGCTGAATACTGTACAGCATTTACTTCTTCGTTTTTTAATTCCGAATCAGCATAATCGCTCGGCTCCGCTGTAACCGTTTTGCCTGTCAGCCGCTTCATTCTATCCTTTAACCCACTCATTTCTCTCTCGCCGCCTCATCCAGCAATTGCTTTGCAAGCAGCTTCCCCAGCAAGCCAACCTCTTCAATTGGACCTACACAGGCTGGGCATCCGCTTTGACAAGTACATCCGTCAATCAAAGCTGTAGCCTGATGCACCAAGTCACCGTGCACCTCGTATAACCGCTTGCTTAGACCAATTCCTCCTGGATATCGATCATAAAAATAAATAGTTGGCTTTTCGTTATACGTTGATTTCACCTGCGGGACGACCCGAATATCAAATGGATCGCACATTAAATATAAAGGAGCAATATGAACAAGCACATTTGCAATGCCTAACAGAGCAGACTGCATATCATTTTTGCTGAATTTTTGAGCAGCCTTATCTGTAAACGAGAACCAGTAACCGCTAGTATGCAGTTCATCCTCAGGCAAATGAATCGGACCAGAGCCGATATTTTCATGCGTACGCAGCTTTATTTTCTTGAAAATGGTCGGCTTCGCTTGAAGCGTCACTTCTCCATATTGCACATGCAAATTATCTGTGATCGTCTCTTGATCTACATGCAAAACTTTCAAATCAACCGCCAAATTAGCATCCGTATAGTAATCGACGTCAACTTGCCGAACATATGCTTTTTTCTCTTCATAGTCAAACTTTTCAACTTGGTACTGAACACCCTCATGTATATAAATCGCTTCTTCATGCACCAATGTCGGTGCCGAGAATCTGTCCACTTCTCCGATTACTTGATGCTGATTGGATATATCAATAATAACAATATTTTCTCCTGCTGCTGTTCGCAACGAAATATGGTTGGCAGGAAAAGACTGATCCATCCAATACCATCGTTCACCTGCATGATGCAGCACCTTCTCTTCTGTTAAAAACTCCATCATATCTTCTAAAGGCTCTGCACCAAACTGCTCTCCTTGCTGAAAGGGGAGCTCATAGGCCGCACATTTGACATGGTCGATCAATACTAGCAGATTATCAGGCTCAATCAATGCCCGCTCCGGCGGGCGATCAAAGAAAAATGCAGGATTCTGAATCATATACTGATCAAGTGGATTACTGCTCGCCACCATAAAAATAACCGCACTTTCCTGCCTTCTTCCGGCTCTTCCCGACTGCTGCCATGTACTAGCTACAGTTCCCGGATAACCGTTAAGTACACAAGCTTGCAATTGACCAATATCAATGCCAAGCTCAAGCGCATTGGTGCTCACCACTGCACGTATTTCGCCGCTGCGCAACCCGTGCTCAATCTCTCTGCGCAACTTGGGCAAATAACCGCCTCGATAACCTCGAATGGTACCGCTTTTCAGCTTATGACGAGTTAAATCTTGTAGATAGGTTAGCAACAATTCAACACGTACTCTGCTTCTTGCAAACACTATCGTCTGAACACCTTGGGCGATTAACTGTCCTGCTAATTTCTGTGTTTCCAGCACGCTGCTGCGCCGAATGCCAAGCTGACGATTAACAACAGGAGGATTGTAAAATATAAAATGCTTTTCCCCAGCCGGCGCTCCATTATTCGAAACTAGCACTGTACGTTCGCCAATCAGCTTGTCCGCATGTTCCTTAGGATTATCAATCGTCGCCGAGGCACAAATAAATTGCGGATCAGAGCCATAAAATCTGCAAATTCTCTTTAAGCGTCTGATTACATTGGCTACATGGCTTCCGAATATCCCTCGATAGGCATGCACTTCATCTATAACGATGTATTTTAAATTTTCGAAAAGTTTTACCCACTTCGTATGATGCGGCAAAATCGCCGAGTGCAACATATCAGGATTAGTGATGACAGCATGTCCTGCATTGCGAATAGCTGTTCTAACATTAGGTGGCGTGTCGCCATCATAAGTATGCGTCTTTATATCTGCTTCCATCGTATCAGCAAGCTTGCGCAATTCTACCGCTTGATCTTGTGCCAATGCTTTGGTAGGAAACAGATATAAAGCTCTCGCAGCATTACTCTCCAGTATCGTTTGAATAACCGGCAAGTTATAGCATAAAGTTTTTCCCGAAGCGGTTGGTGTTACAACTGTCACATGTGCGCCAGAACGAACTGCCTCATAGACGCTTGCCTGATGTGAGTATAATCTGTCGATAGCTCGTTCCTGCAATACTTTGCGCCAGGCAGGATGAAGGTCTTCAGGAAAAGGAGACGTAACGGCTTCTTTAGGCGCGATCGTATGCCAATGAGTCACATTCGCCATAATTTCCCCTTGTTGCTTTAACTCCTCCAGCCAGTCAGCCAAGCTCTCACTTCTGCCTGTCCAGTTATTCACATGAATCCTCCCTTCTGCTCTGTGCCCATCGTACTACTTTTTCATTAAAAAACGCCCCCGTTCGTTAGACCAATTCCAACATCAGAAAGCTCTGTCTGCTTGACAGAGTTGGCTGGCCGCCCGTCATGGAGCGTATAAGAAGCCTGATAAGACTCCGCATTTCAGATTGAGAATATTAACCATTAATTCAGTAAGATATTGAGTTTTATTGTATCATACTCCCTATGAAAATACACTAATTCCGTTACGAGACTCTGCTTCCGAACGGATCGACAATGTCGATTTTTTCATATATACTAAACATATCATTTAATTTCTATGGGAAAAGAGGGAATGGATATGGCTGAGATCAAAATCCGCAACACAGGTGAAAGAATAAAGGGCGAGGAAAATGTTCGTTCTTTCCTTAACAGTCAGGAAGTTCTTTATGAGCATTGGAATCCTGAAAAGCTGCCAGTAGAGCTTCAAAATAAGTTTGTTCTTACCGATGAGGAAAAAAATACAATACTTGAAACATTCCAGGACGATATTAACGATTTGGCAAAACGTCGCGGATATTTAACTTGGGATATTATTTCACTGTCTGATGCAACACCTAATTTGGATGAGCTGTTAAAAAAATTTGAAAATGTTCATACTCATACAGAGGATGAGGTTCGCGCCATTACAGCTGGCCAAGGCATCTTTATTATTAAAGGTACGGATGATGTTGGTTACTTTGATGTCGAATTGGAGGCTGGGGATGTTATTTCGGTACCAGAGCATAAGCCTCACTTCTTTACTTTAATGGAAAACCGCCAAATCGTAGCTGTTCGTCTATTTATTGAAACAGAAGGTTGGATTGCCCATCCTTTTGCTGATCCGCAATTTCAGAAATAAATAAGCGTACCAGCTTACAGACAAGTTGCAAGAAAAGGTTGTCCCCGGTCAATAGTTGACTGTGAGGACAACCTTTTTATATGACATAATAGTCTCTTTAATTAAGCTTGCAATATTTCAAACAATTGCTTCAAATTCGTAATTTCATATTTTGGCACGATCTCATCATTGCGTGTCATAGCACGCCGATTAATCCAGACCGAATCCATCCCAATAGTATTAGCACCTAGTATATCAGTTGTTAATTTATCCCCAACCATAATGCCTTGTTCAGCAGTAATATCCAATTGCTCCAGTGCATGTTCAAATATTGCCGGCTTTGGTTTGCCCTGTCCGAATTGACCCGAAATAATAATATGGTCGAAGTACGCCGCCATTTCCGGAACACCAGCCAGCTTCTCATGCTGCAGATCAGGTGAACCATTAGTTAGAAGCAACAGCTTATAGTCCTTTTTTAGGTTGTCCAGCACTTCATAAGTTTCTTCATACAAAATAGGACGTGATCTGCGTTCAGCAGGGAATTGCTCCGCAAGTTTGGCTCCAAGCTCCGCATCCTCAATGCCTAGTGCCCGCAAGCCATTCGTCCATGCATCTTTACGATACTGTGGAACAATCGCTTCCATCTTGCGAAATTCTGCTTGATCGCCTGCCGTGAAATTGCCCCATAATCCTTCAAAAGGATTAATGCCGATCATCACTGTAAATGGATATGTTTCGTAAGATTCATACAAGCTCCTCGCTTCTTTGCGAACCGCTCCCTGAAGCTTGGAAGGATCAACGCCGCATGCCTCAGCAGCAACCTGACAGGTCGCTTCGAACGATTCTTCTATACTGCGCTCGTCCCAAAGAAGAGTATCATCCAGATCAAATAGTACCGCCTTTTTAACAGTCATTCCCCTATCTCCCATTCCCCAAATAATGCTCGTTCTCTATTGTTTGAAATTACATTCTTACATAATTAATATTATGCTTTTGTGCTAAAGCTTCCAGTTCTTTCGCCATTGCATCAGTATTAAACCGATTCAACATGCGTGTGTACGTCCATGCCGCTCCTCTTGGAGGGAATATCGTAACATAATCCTTATGCACACGAATCTCTTTAATTTCTGAAGCCTGCAAACGCTTATCTCCAGTAATTCTCCGTGATTGTACAAAATCTTTGCCGACTGCCAAATAGGGCTTGCGGAAAAAGAATAGCATCGCTAATACCACATAACAGCCTATTGTGAGCCAAAACATCATATCTGGAACATAATCCTTACTCGTGGTCATTAAAAAGCTGTAACTGGCAATAAACAAAATAAGTGTGGCAGGCATAATAAAATTCTGACCCTTAAATCGAATAGAATCACTTCCGGGTGTGACACCCGATATTGGCGCCGATCCTGTCTTTTTGCGAGTTTTGTTCGCTTGCGCCATATTTTTGCGAACTTTTCGCTCCCATGAACGTGACAATGTTATTCCTCCAATATATATGATAAAACAAAACTAATGCTTGATTTGTCCTTCATTGCCTTCCTCGTCTTCCACATAGCGAATACTGTCTAGCTGTTGCTTGAAGTTGCTTTTGAAATTATTCAAATACTGCTGTCTCAACTGCTCACGTTCTTTCGTTTCCTCGTCAGTAAGACCTACTGTCTTAAATTTGCGTGATAACTCATTAATTCTGGCAATCAACTTGTCAATATCCATTGCTTCTACTGTCATCCTCTCAACCTGTAAATATCTCTTATTACTTTGACACCGCATACTAGCTATGTCAAGCACTCTTGAAATAGTCTTCGCAGACAAGTTCACCTCTCTATCATACAAAAAAACTGCCGCGAATGGCAAACCATTTCCGGCAGTTGTTAGCTACTATTCATTTTTACAAAAGCACGCATGATGCCCCAAGTTCACTTGAATTGTGGAATGATAAGTTTCTGACCACTGATAATCGTTGACGATTCCAGCAAATTACGTTTCGATATTTCATGAACAGCATATCTGATATCTTGAGATTCATCCACATATTTCCCGGCAATTGACCAAAGTGTTTCTCCCGTATGAACGATAATTACCTCTTCGCCAGCTTGTGGCTGCGCAGATGATGAAGTCGTCGCGTTCGTGCCAATCAGCTTGAAGCAAGTAAACAAAATAATAATGGCAAACATGCTTACAAGCAACTTGACTGAAAATCTGGATAAAGATTGTTTCTCAGACTGTTGCTTTATCTGTTCTGCATTTCTATTACATGCAGGCTCGTCTCTATATATTGATTGATATGAACTGATATTCATTAACATATCCTCATCTCCCAAACATTTGTTCTGGTATCAGGATAACACGAACAAATGTTTGGGTCAATATAAAATAAGAATATTTGTTCGTGGGAACCTTTGTTTGTGCGAAAGCCTGTTCTATGTTATAATTTCAATAATGAATGAGGATTGGAGCTGATCGTCGTGTCCAAAATTTCCAAACGACAATTCGCAATACTTGAATTTATAAAGCAAGAAGTTCGTGACAAGGGGTATCCGCCTTCTGTTCGAGAAATTGCCGAAGCGGTTGGTTTGTTGTCAAGCTCAACTGTTCACGGTCATCTGGATCGCCTGGAGAAGAAAGGATTTATTCGCCGCGATCCGACTAAGCCTCGCGCAATTGAGATTTTGAATCAAGAGACAGAAAGCAACGTTATTCCGTTGCCTGTGTCCTCTGTTCCTGTAGTGGGACGTGTTACAGCAGGGCTGCCGATTACGGCAACCGAGAATATTGAAGAATATTTCCCTCTCCCTGCTCATTTTGTAGGCGATAACAACGTCTTTATATTAAGTGTTCTTGGCGATAGCATGATTGAAGCAGGTATACATAATGGAGATTATGTCATTGTTCGTCAACAGCAGACCGCCAATAACGGTGATATTGTAGTCGCGATGACAGAAGATGATGAAGCAACAGTGAAAACCTTCTATAAGGAGAAGGATCATATTCGCTTGCAGCCTGAGAATGAAACAATGCAGCCTATCCTTCTCAAGAATGTATCCATACTTGGCAAGGTAGTCGGATTATTTAGAGATTTGCATTAATCCGCTAGTACCCAATCAACCTCCTCCGTTGGTGCATAACCTATACTATATCCGCAAGACGGGGGAGGTGAAGAATATTATGTCAGCTTTCGGCGGTGCTTTTTCAAACACAGGCGCTATCCTTGTACTTTTCATCCTCTTGGTTATCATTGCTTGCAGTTTTGGAGGTTGGGGATGGGGTAAAGGCTGCTAATTTCATAACGCATCCTAACGGAAAGAATGCTCATTGATCGGGCATGAACGATATAGGGACCTGATTTGCACAGTATATGTTGTGCAAATCAGGTCCCTTGTCTTCCTACAGAACAAATCTATATCCGGCATTTAAATTTCGATTAATCCTTGCTCAGCCATTCTTCCAAGAGCTGTCAGTATCCCCAGCTTTGCATGAGCGTAGGTAAGCCCTCCTTGCAAATAGGCAATATACGGCTCTCTGATAGGTGCATCTGCGGAAAGTTCAAGGCTGCCGCCCTGAATAAAAGTTCCTGCTGCCATAATAACCTCATTATCATAACCGGGCATTTCGGATGGAACAGGCAGTACATAAGCATCTACTGCTGCTGCTTTTTGTATCCCTTGTACGAATGCAATCAAATGATCCGCTCGCCCAAATTGAATAGCCTGAATCAGATCGGTACGCGGCTCATCCCAGCAAGGTTTCGTTACAAACCCCAGATTTTGCAACATCGCAGAAGCAAGAACGCTGCCTTTCAAAGCTTGAGACACAAGATGCGGCGCAAGGAACAACCCTTGAAACATCGAGCGCAGCGTACCAAGCATAGCCCCCACTTCGCCACCGATGCCAGGTGCGGTCAATCGGTTTGCAGCTGCTTCTACTGCATCGTTTTTGCCAGCAATATACCCGCCAGTTTCAGCAATCCCGCCACCAGGATTTTTGATCAATGACCCTGCCATAATATCTACACCTACAGCAGTTGGTTCCAATTCTTCAGCAAATTCTCCATAGCAATTATCAACAAAAACGATCAGATCCGAACGTATCTCTTTTACTCGCTTAGTCATTTCACCGATTTGCTCAACCGTGAAGGACAAGCGCCAATCATATCCTCTGGAACGCTGAATCCCGATTACTTTTGTTTGCGGAGTAATTGCCTTTTCAATAGCTTCCCAATTAAGCGTATCATCCTCTAAAAGAGGAATATCACGATACCTGACCCCCCAATCCTGCAATGATCCGATTCCATCACCTGACTCTCCTATTACTTTATGCAATGTATCATACGGTTTTCCTGTTATATAGAGCAGCTCATCTCCCGGTCTCAACAACCCGAACAGGGCACAACTGATCGTATGCGTACCAGATACAAAATGCGGCCGTACAAGCGCTGCTTCTGCCCCCATCACATCTGCGTACACAAGATCAAGTATTTCTCGTCCGCGATCATTGTATCCATAGCCTGTCGATCCAGAAAAATGATAATCACTAACCTGATGCTTTTGAAATGCCTCGATTACTTTCCACTGATTGCGCTCTGCAATAGTATCGATTCTCTTAAAGGCGGCAGCCGCCATCTCTTCTGCATGCACTGCATGTTTCAGCAACTTCTCATGCTGCGTTGATTTCATCATCTATTTCACGTTCTCCTCATTTTATGGCTTTAAATCCTCTGGTCTGATAGCCATTAATTCCTGTTTGCTTGGGGATGTTTCTGTATATTGATTCAGCAGTCGCACCGCATGATGACGAATCGCCTTCTCCAATATGTTGCGCACAAAGCGAGCGTTGCTAAACGAAAACATCTCTGTCATTTTCGCCTGCAGCAATTGCTCCCGCAATTTGAACACTGTTGCAGGAAGCATCATATATTCTCGTTCCTTCAACATCAGCTCTCCGATTTGCAAAAGCTGATCGATCGAATAATCCGGAAATTGAATTTGAATCGGGAATCTGGATGGCAATCCGGGATTTGTCATCAGGAAATCTTCTATTTCGGCAGGGTAACCTGCTAGTATCAAAATAAATTGATTGCGGTTATCCTCCATCGCCTTTACAAGCGTATCGATAGCTTCTTTTCCAAAATCCTTCTCTCCGCCTCTTGCCAAACTATACGCCTCATCAACAAAAAGCACACCACCCATCGCTTTACGCACGAGGTCTCTCGTTTTCTGTGCAGTATGACCAATATATTCTCCGACAAGGTCTGCACGCTCCACCTCTACCAAATGGCCTTTTGATAATACCCCCATCTTCTGAAACAGCTTGGCAACGATACGGGCTATTGATGTTTTACCTGTTCCGGGATTCCCTTTGAAAATCATATGATAGACTTGAGAGCCGGCAGCTAACCCTGCTTCCATTCTTATTTTTCCAATGTAGAGCAAGGCGTAGATTTCAAAAACTAATTCCTTTACATTTTCCATGCCCACCATGCTATCCAGTTCGCGTTCAATCGCAGCATATTCCTCACCATCAGTAACCGCCTTTGCTGCCGGCTTTGCCACTTCCTGCAATGTTGGTGCAGAAGCTCCGGTCTGGTAAGGCTCCTGCTGGCTTAGTACAATATTAATTTGCCGAGATGGCCGCTGTTGTACCTGGCTTTCTTGATCTAGGGCTGTTTTTCTGTTCATCTGTCCGATCACCTATCCTTTATAAAAGGCTAGCGTCAAGCGCACTACAAGTTTATTCTAGCTTGTGCCCGCTTATTAACAGATTCACTTTATATTATCCGCTTTCCAAATATGCAGCTTTAATAGCAGCCATTCTGCCTTCCACTTCGTCATTGAGAGAAATTCCTGTGCACGAGAATAAAGCGGGCTTAGCACTTTTGAGGTGACAGCTGCAAGCTGTACATCCTCATAGTCCAAAAAACGCGCTATCTCATAGGCTCGTGCCAGATGATAATTATGAGATATAATAACAGCACTCTTCCATTCATGCTCCACCATAATTCTCTTACTATAAAGAAGATTTTGGAACGTATTCCCTGCTTCCTCTTCAAGTAGAAGTCTGTCCTGCGGCACACCTTTGCCCATCAAATAGTTTTTCATCCCTTGCGCTTCGCTTATTTCAGAAGCGAGGCCGCCAAATCCGCCTGACAATATAAAATAAGCAACCCTTCCCTCTTCATAAAGCCGGGCCGCTTCCTCCAGTCTTTCAACAAGCGCTGGCGAAGGCTGATCTCTCCACAATGCTGCTCCAAGCACAATGCCTACATCTGCCTCTCTTAGTGTTGAAGTGACAGGCGGGGTTTGAATCAACCATAATATGTAACCGATCCATAATAAAAAAACAAGGCAAACTACAATAATCTTGTTCGCTGCTCTACGCACACTTGTATACTTCCTTTTCTTTTTTCTGCTTTTAGAATTCGTTGCGACTGACTTCTTTTTAGGAGAGCTAGCCGCTTGAGTGCCTTCTCTCGTTGACTTCCGCCCGGGAGCGGCCGTTTTATTCTTCGCTTGAACCGCTGGTTGCCCAGGTGCTGGCTTTGCAGCCCGTTTGTGCTCCGCTCCCGAAGATTTTGAGCTGGCTGCTGAGTACCCCTTATCTTTTGCACCAGATACTTGAGCTCCTCTGCTTGCAGGCTTTAATGTTTGCTGTACTGTTTTTACTTGTGGAGGTTTAGTACGATTAGCATGCTGTCTCACTTGCTGTGTATTTTTTCCTGTTGTTGATTTTTTAGCTTGCATTATGTCCTTTTATCCTGATCTAACTTCCATTGTTTATAATTGCGTAATGAAAGATCAAAATACGGAAAATCGCCAGCTTCAATTAAGGCCATCAGCTTGTTCGCAATCTCTGTAGCATCCTCTGCTTCGTTCCTCGTAATTTCCCCTGACTTGACAGCATCCTCAAGCTCATCCTCATCCAGCAACATCACTTCGCCGCTTGGCAACACAACAATATCCAAATATAAATCATCGAACCAAGGCACGCCCTGGTCTGTCGTCCCTTGCTTGCGACAAATATCAATATACCACTGTACAACATGCCCCTTGTCATCAAACATTGTCGTTACAACAAATCTTTCCCGCGCCGGGAAATGCTGCAGCCACAAATAATTTTCATCTGCCAGGCATAATTTTTTCCCTTTATACGCCTTCATCAAAGGATCACGCAATTTATGAATATGATAATAGGTGACCAATCCAGTAAATTCGTCTTCACGGCATGTGCGACAACTGTAGGTTCGGTTTACAATGCGCCGCCAATTCGCACGGTCAGAAAATTTTCTCTTCATACGAACGTACCTTTCCGTTCAAATAGTTGCAACCTATAAAAAAAGAGTACCATAATTTAACGTCAGACTCCAGCTTCTTGCTTAAGCCGCAAAAATGGATTTTCGTCCTATGCGGTTTAATCATCCTATAAAGAAAACCGGCTGCAGGCAGCAGCCGGTTTTCCATGTGCATGTCATTTACGTTTCAATAATGGTAATTTTTTCAACTATTACAGGTTTCAAGGGTACTTGATTCTCTGTTTCCTGGTTGGAAATTAATTCAATAATGTCCATGCCACTTTTAACTCGACCAAAAATCGCATAATTAGGCTCCATATTCAGGTTGTCTGATTCTGCACCAGTACAAATAAAAAATTGACTGCCGCCGCTATTCGGCCCTTTCCATGATGCCATAGCTACTATTCCCGGCTCATATTTATAATCATTGTACAGCTCATCCGGAATCCAGTAACCGGGGTGTCCGGTGCCATTTCCTTTCGGATCACCTGTCTGTATTAGAAAATCCTTAATAACAGAATGAAATAGAAGTCCATCATAGAATCCTTCTCTTGCCAAAAATATAAAGTTATTCACGGTCATAGGTACATCCTCCGCAAACAGCTCTATAGAAAAACTGCCCAAGCTTGTAGTAACCTCCGCCAAATATTGATTATTCAAGTTGATCATCATATCGGGCATTTTGTCCCAACTCAGCGCCTCTTTGCTGGACTGAACAGAGTTGCTGCTACAACCGCTGACAGCTATTAAAATGGCAAGCAGAATAACAGCTTTGAAGCTATGCTTACTAGAGTACATGTACTAACACCGCCAAATCTACTCGTTATTTGGGGAATTGTTATTACCTGAGTTATTGTATCCGCCTTGCTCAACAGGGGGCTCGAACGAAGGCAACTCGCCTTCAGTCTCTTGCGGCTCCTCTGTATGACCAGGCTCAGGAGTATTTGTAGGCAATGGTTGTTCCCCGCCAACATCATCACTTGGCTGTGGAGTTTCTGACGGCGTGGGAGTAGGTGTTGGCTCCAGCTCCATTGGAATATCCGGATCAATATAATCCTTATCTGTCACTTCTACAGAAAGCTGTCCGGAAGGAGGACTTTCTGCATCTTCCTTAGAGTCATAGGCCGTCACATAGTAAGTGTATTTTTTTCCTGAGAACACACTTGTATCCCATATATAATTGAGAAGAGAATCCCCAAAGTGGCTGAAGTTGGCTTCACCTGCTTCTTTTCTAAACACCCGATACGTAATATTATCGCCTTCAATTTTATCCCAAGTTAGAACGACTTTCATTTCTTCACCGATAAAATCAAGCTTGAAATTATTGACTGCATCAGGCACGATTACTTCTTGAACCGGTTCCTGTGGTTCCTGTGGTCTGTTAAAGCTCGATTTTTTCACATTCTTCATTGCTTGTTTCATTATCTTCCCGAAAAGTGCCGCAGCTTGTGAGCTATTGTTTTTGAGTAGATGATTCGCATCTGAATCGTCATATCCCATCCAAACAGCTGCTGTCCACTCAGCTGTATACCCTACAAACCAAGCATCGCGAATTCCATCGCCATTATAATTTTTCAAGCCATGCTGTGTAGTTCCTGTTTTCCCTGCAACAGGACGATCAATCTGCGCTTTTCGACCTGTACCGCTCTCAACCACCGCTAGCATCATCTCAGTTAAATACCAGGCTGTATCTTTTGAAATAAGCTGTGTGCTTGCCGGAGCCTCATATTTTGCCTCATAACTGCTTCTCCCTTTAATAACACGAATAGTATGAGGATCTACGGATTTCCCATTGTTGGCAAATATACTATAAGCAGTTGCCATTTGCATTGGCGATACTCCTCGGTATAAACCGCCTAATGCCATCGACAAGTTATAATCTTCCTCCGGCAGTTCCATTCCTAGCTTTTTAGAAAAGGCAGCAGCCCTTTTCACACCAACCTCATTGAGCATCCAAACAGCAGCAAGATTTCTTGAATCCTTCATCGCTTGTGTCATCGATACGGCTGTTGCGCCCCATCTGTCGCGTGGACAATAGTTGCCAAAGCATTTCTTGTCATTCTTCAAAGTTGTAGACGGATAATAGTTGCCAGTCTCCAGCGCAGGTCCATAGGCTGCTATTGGCTTAAATGCAGAGCCGGGCTGTCGCTTGGAGAAGATGCGATTTGTTCCTTTTTTTGCATAATCACGTCCGCCAGACAACGCCTGAATCTCGCCTGTTCGATGATCCATAATTACGATAGCCGCTTGTGATTTAATTTCGTCTACACTCTTGTCAAAATTGCTATCATTATTGAATTCATCCTCTACCACCTGCTGAGCCGCAGGGTTCAAAGTCGTATAGATATGCAGGCCGCTAACCCGCAATTCTGTTTCAGTCATTCCAGTCAGTTCCACTGCTTCATCAACAACGGTATCAATAAATGCAGGATACTTTTCAACCCGCTTCTGCTTTTGATTGGCAGGCGCCTTGTAATCAACCTCTTTTGCCCGTTCCATCTCGTCCTTTGTAATATATCCCTGCTCAAACATCAATGTTAAGACAACTGCACGTCTTGCTTTGGAATCATTTGGATGGTTAACTGGATTATAGCGGTTAGGAGCCTTCGGCATTGCCGCCAAAGATGCGATCTCCCACAGCTCCAAATCCTTCAATTCCTTATCAAAGTAGTATTCTGCGGCACCTTTAATGCCATACGTTCGATTTCCAAAGTAAATTCGATTCAAATACATCGCCAAAATCTCCGGTTTTGTCCACTGCTGCTCAAGCGCTACCGCGATCGAAGCTTCAGTTGCTTTACGGAAGATCGTCTTGTCGGCTGACAAAAAGACATTCTTTGCAAGCTGCTGCGTAATTGTACTTCCACCCTCAACAGCTTTTCGTGCTACAACATCCTTTACCAACGCCCTGCCAATAGCCCAAAAATCCAATCCAGAGTGTTCATAAAAGCGTTGATCCTCGGTGGCAACAAATGCGTCCATTACCAGCTTTGGTATTTCATTTGCCTCAACGATTTCGCGATTTTCGTCCGCATCGTATAACCTGGCTACTTCATTATCATTCATATCATAAATAATTGATGCCTCGCCAAAGTTGAGTTTGCCGCCATGCTCAGCCAAAAGCTTCTGCCCGTTCACCACTATAAACAAATAACCTACAATGGCGCAAACAATAGCAATAACAGCTGTAAAGAAGATCAAATAGAACCATGTAATTCCCTTTAGCCCCTTCTTCTTGCTGCTTTTGCCTTGCTTTGATAAATTGGTGCGTTTCGTTGATGTACGTCCCGGTTGTTCAGCCATAGCTGATTCCCCTCCCCTGAAATCCAACGTTCGTTTTCTTTCTTCCGTACAAACCAACTTCTTATCTATATTGTCTGTCAGCTTGTACAGTGCGTATGAAAGCAAAGAGCAACCCGGTCAAAGCGAGTTGCTCATGCTTTCCGCTATCTAATTAAACGAACTTCTCTATAAGAAAGTTTCACATCATTTTTTTACTACTCAGCGATGCCAGCATCCTGCTGCATTAAAGATACATTCCGCTGAGGTACAAACGTCGAGATAGCATGCTTGTAAACCATCTGTTGACGACCTTCGCTGTCAATAATAATTGTAAAGTTATCAAAAGCCTTAATAACTCCTCGGATCTGAAAACCGTTCATTAAGAAAACGGTGACTGGAATGCTGTCTTTGCGAAGCTGGTTTAAAAATGTATCTTGAATATTAATTGATTTGTTCATTGAGCGTTACCCCCAACTATAATATGTTTTATGATTAATATTCCCGGTAAAGATCAAACTTTCCTGCTATTATACCATGAATTGTCTGTAAATTGTTGTGAAAGTTTTCGTCCATATCAATCCACTCAATGCCCTCCATTTGTCGAAACCATGATAATTGCCGCTTGGCAAATCTTCTAGTATCCCGTTTTAGCAGCTCTACAGCAGTATCCAGTGAGCATTCTCCCCGCAAATACATAGCCATCTCTTTGTAGCCAAGAGCCTGCATTGGTACAGTAGCCGGCTGCATGTCGTGGGCTAGAAGCTGCTGTACCTCTCCCAGCAAGCCTTCCTCCATCATAATATCAATCCGCTCTTCTATCCGGCTGTACAAAGCCGCTCTATCCATTGTAAGACCAATAATGCATAGTTCATAGGGCGACTCTTTCTTCTGGCTCCGCTGCTGGTAAGTATAGGTTTCTCCGCTCAAATGATAGATTTCAAGCGCTCGAATGACCCGTCTTGTATCATTGGGGTGAAGACGCTGCGCCGCCTCGGGATCTATTTCAGCCAGCTTATTATGAATATACGAATTACCATGCTTTAATGCAAGCTCCTCCTGTTCCTTCCGAAACAGCTCATCAGAGCCAAGAGGAGGGAACTGAAATCTGTAGCAAAGCGACTCTATATACAAACCCGTTCCACCAACTACGAATGGAAGTTTATTTCGCGCAGCAAGAGTATGTATCGTTTCTGTTGCCTTGTCCTGAAAATCGGCAGCTGAAAAAGATTCATAGGGACTGCAAATATCGATCATATGATGCGGCACTTGTTGCATCTCATCTTGCTTTATCTTGGCAGTTCCGATATCCATTCCGCGGTATACCTGCATGGAGTCGCCCGAAATGATTTCCGCATCCCAATGCTTAGCAAGCTCAATGCTGAGCTTTGTTTTGCCGATAGCAGTAGGACCGATCAGAACAAGCAGCGGCTGCTTTAATCCTTTATTTGAAGCATCAATAAAATTCCACCGCGGCATCTGTTCAGTCAATATTGATCACTCCATAACCTATTTTTGTACGTCCTTGAACAATCTGCTCCAAACCAAGCATATGGTATTGATCGCTTTTTGTATGTTCTTTCAACACTACCGTTTTGCGTGCGACCCTACATGCCTCCTCGATAGCTGCTTTTTCAAGGGGAGCAGGATTAGCAATTTGGCGCAGCGGCTGCATCGAACTCGATTCATGGATTGGTCTGCGAAACATCGGGTCAAAATATACAATATCTGCAGATTTATCCGGTTGACTTCGCAAAAATTCCAAGTGATCAATCGTATGCAGCTCAATGCTTCTTAACGCAGCATCAATCTGAGCATTCCCTGAGTGATAAGCTTTGAGTCCTTGACGAACAAGCGAGCTAAGCAGCTTCTCACTTTCTAAAGCCATAACCTTTCCAGATTTCCCTGCTGCGACGGAAAAAACTAGTGAATCACCGCATAGACCGGCAGTACAGTCTATAATCTTATCGCCGGGCTCACATTTCGACACATCCAGCATGACATCAGGCTCACCTTGCAGCAATCTTTTAACTCGTATCAATGCCATACTCGGATGATAGAAAAACGGTGGTGTACCTGTATCGTCATATAGACGAACCTCTTTCTCTGTAACGACAATGACCTGCTTGGTTGGACTGGCATTAATCAGCTCTTCCACTGATCGTTTTTGACGATTGATAACCGCTCCGCCTAACTCTGATGCCAGCTTTGATGCGGTAGCCATTACGGCAGGCGATGGTTTTACAGCCGTAGTTATGATCACGTCATCACCCGTTTAAACATTTTTTGCAGCTCATAGATAGTAAAATGAACGATAATAGGACGACCATGAGGACATGTATACGGTTGTTGACATTGCGATAATCGCGCCAGCAGAACCTCGCCTTCCTCACGTGTAATTCTGTCATTTGCTTTTATGGATGCCTTGCAAGCACACATAATCGCCGCTTTCTCCCTTAACTTTCCAATAGGTACAGCTTTTTTCTCCGCAAGCAGCCAATTGGTCATTTCCTCCAGCAGTGCTCCTTCTTGACCTTTGGGCATCCAGTCGGGCAAGGCGCGAACAAGAAATGTTTGCTGTCCAAATGGCTCAAGCTCAACACCCGCCTCCAGCAACAAATCAAGCATTCCTCGCAATGCTGCTGCTTCGGCAGCCGTATATTCTAGAGTGATTGGCACTAGTAATTGCTGGGAGGCAAGTACCGATGTACCAAATTTATGCAAAAAATATTCATAATGTATCCGCTCATGAGCTGCATGCTGATCGATCAAATAAAGACCATCCTCCGACTGCGCTACAATATAAGTACCATGATGCTGTCCAATCCAGTGCAACTCGGGAAATTCAGAGCTTGCCGATTCGCCTGGCAGCCCCATTGTTTTGGAGCGATCTGACGGATATGCAGCTGATTTGTCCATTGCCTCATCCTGAGTTGGCGAAGCAGTATAATCTTCAATCACTGGCCACTGGCTGGTTTCTGCTACTGCCCGAGGCTCGGCGGTTTCTGCAAAAACATGGCGAGCAGCACTGTTCTGCTTATCGGGAAAGTGATGTTGTGACGGTGCATACAATCTTTCTGCTGCGTCTTTGGGCACATGCTGAACAGGCTTGACATAATCAACAGCAGGCGAACTGGAAAATGAGCTGTTGACTTGCTCACGAATCGGGCTTTTAAAGCTAATGCTTTCTTGCACCCACTCTTCCTTCTCCTTTTTTGTCCGTATGCTCTCGTTTCCGTGTGGAATATAACGCTCGCTCTCCAACAGCGCACGAGCCGCTGTTTCAAGCAATTGCTTCAGCTCCTGCTCCTTGCTGAAGCGCACCTCCATCTTCGATGGATGCACATTGACATCAAGCAGACTTGGATGCATTCGGATGTCAAGCACAGCGAGCGGATAGCGGTTAATAGGCAAAAAAGTGTGATAAGCATTTACGAGTGCTTGATTGACGGCAAAACTGCGAATATATCTGCCGTTTACAATAACAGTTATACCATTGCGATTGCTCCTGTTCAGTTCCGGCTTGGAAACGTACCCTTCTATGCGATAATCCGCATCCTCTGCCTTCAGCCGATGCATGGCTTTAGCTGTATTTCCTCCATAAACCGCGGCAATTACCTGCAATCTGTCGCCTGTGCCTAGCGTACGCAACAAAGTGTTTCCGTTATGCTGCAGCGTAAATGCGATTTCCGGGTGAGCAAGCGAGATTCGATTGACATAATCCGAAATATGTCCTAGCTCCGTTTGAATGCTTTTCATATATTTCAGTCTTGCCGGTGTATTAAAAAATATATCTTTAATAAGCAGCGACGTTCCTTTGGGAGCATTTGCCGGTTCATCAGCAGCCAGTTGTCCACCTTCGTAAACAAGCTTGCGAGCAAGCCCGCTGTCTGAATCACTGGACATGATTTCCAGCCGTGATACGGCAGCTATACTAGGCAACGCCTCTCCTCTAAATCCAAGGCTGGCGATTTTAAACAAATCGCTGCTTGTCGTTATTTTGCTTGTAGCATGACGGAGGAAAGCTTGCGGCAGATCATCACTTGCTATCCCGCTTCCGTCATCCTTGATTTTGATAGATACAAGCCCGCCCTCTTCACATGAAATATCAATTTGCGCTGCTTTGGCATCTATCGCATTTTCGATTGCTTCCTTCACAATAGATGCCGGTCTCTCGACCACTTCACCAGCGGCAATCTGGTTCGCTAATTGCTCGTCCAAAACATTTATTTTGCGGGTGCTCATGTTCACCTCTCCTTCCTTGTCGCGCTTTTTTCAATTAATTCACTTTATTTTTCATTTCATTCAACCATTGCATCGCTTGCATGGGTGTCATATTCATCAAATCCAGCTTACGAAGCTCTTCGTACAATTGCTCAGCCTCGTTAGCAGCAGCCTGTTTGCGTTTACTGCTGCCCTTATGAACCGTCTGAGGCTCCGGATCATCAAAAATAGATAGCTGAACTAGCTCTGCAGACGCTGCAGCAGTATACCTTTCGGCACTTTCCAGCAAATTGATATCAACAGGGACCACTTCACTTACTGCGCCCGCTTCGGCAAGCAATTCATAGGCACGTCCAATTATAGGCTCTGGTAAGCCTGCAAGTTGAGCACAATAGATTCCATAGCTCGTATCCGCAGCACCACCAACCAGCTTTCTTAAAAAGGTAACCTCTCCATTTCGCTCTTCTACAGCCATTCTTGTATTAGCAAGCGAATCAAGCGACTGCTCCAAATGCGCTAACTCATGGAAATGTGTCGATACAAGAGCTTTACATCCGATATATCGTTCTGCGTACTCAATAACGGCTTGTGCAATAGCCATTCCTTCTGCAGTAGATGTTCCTCTGCCAAGCTCATCTATAATAATCAGGCTGGAGGAGGTTGCCTTCTCTGTCATCAGCTGGATATCCTTCATCTCCACCATAAATGTACTTTGACCGCCAATCAAGTCATCAGCCGCACCGATCCGGGTAAATATACGATCGATCATAGGAACCCGCGCTGACCTGGCGGGAACAAAGCAACCGATTTGCGCCATGATGCAAACTAGCGCAGTCTGCCTCATATATGTACTTTTGCCAGCCATATTAGGACCTGTAATCAACATCATCCATTTATTATCTTTCTCCAAAACCGTATCATTTGCAATAAACGAAGCTTGCTCCAGCATCGCCTCTACAACAGGATGCCTGCCTGCTTCAATATGCAAATCATAACTTGAGGACACATCAGGGCGAACAAATCTGCGCTCGGCGCTAACTGACGCCATTGACTGATATACATCCAGTTCGGCAATCATCGCAGCAGCTTTCTGCAACCGCCCCAAATGGTTGGCAATATAATTGCGAAGCTCAATGAACTTTTCATACTCCAAATCAACCATCTTATCTTCTGCATCCAATATAAGCTTTTCTTTCTCCTTTAATTCAGGAGTAACAAAGCGTTCGGCATTTGCCAAGGTTTGCTTGCGCTCATACCTGCCTTCCGGCAACATCTGCAAACTTGCTTTTGATATTTCCAAATAATAGCCAAACACTTTATTGAATCCGATTTTGAGCGACTTGATTCCTGTAGCCTCACGTTCCCGGCTTTCCAGCTCAGCCAGCCATTTTTTTCCGTTGACGCTTGCCTCGCGAAGCTGGTCCAAATATGAATCACAACCTGGCTTGATTAGCCCCCCCTCACGAAGCGACACCGGTGCATCCTCCACCAACACTTCTTCAATAGTATCAGCAATATCTGCACATACATCCGTGCCCGCCACCAGCTGCTGCAAGGAGGTTATTTGAGAATCAGCACATAATTGAGCCAACGACGGCAGTTTGCGCAGGGAAAGACGCAACGCATTCAAATCACGTCCATTGGCATTCCCGTACGCGACTCTGCCTGTCAGTCGCTCCAAATCGTAAATCGGTTTCAGCTCTGCACGAATATCTTCGCGCAAAATTAAATTTTGGTACATGCCTTCTACAGCATCAAGTCTGTATGCAATAGCATTTTCATTCAGCAGCGGCTTATCAATCCAGCGACGCAACAATCTTGCCCCCATCGAGGTTTGCGTTCTGTCAAGCAGCCATAACAAGGAGCCTTTCTTGCTGCGATCACGCACAGTCTCCGTTAATTCCAAATTCCTTCTTGTGTAATGATCAAGAATCATATATTGATTTGTCTGATAGGAATGAATTTCACGAACATGCGCCAATGATCGTTTCTGCGTTTCACTCAAATAGGCTGTTAAAATACTTACCGCTTCCAAACAAGCCTCATTAAGCTTAGCAAGCTGTTCTTGTCCGAACTGCTCTTGCAGCAAGGATAGCGGCGCTGCTTCCCTAGTTGTAAGCGGAACAGGGATAGTCAATCTGTTTTTAATTTCGGAAAGCAGTTCTTCCGGACCTATAATCTCAGAAGGAGAATAGACATTAAGCTCATCCATTAACGTCTCCCACTGCTTGGGCATACTGGCAGTATACAGCTCTCCAGTTGTCAAATCACAAGCTGCAATGGCCGATTCGTTGCCGCAGATCGCTGCCGCTGCGATAAAATTATTCTGTTCGCTAGTGAGCGCCTTCGTTTCCATAACAGTTCCCGGCGTTACGATGCGAACAATTTCACGTTTGACAATCCCTTTCACACTTGCGGGATCCTCGACCTGCTCGCAAATGGCGACCTTGTACCCCTTCTCGACAAGTCGATTAATATAGTTCTCAGCCGAATGATAAGGAACACCGCACATCGGAATTTTCTCCGAGCCGCCTCCGTCTCTTCCTGTCAAAGTAATCTCCAGCTCTCTTGAAGCTTGTATGGCATCATCGAAAAACATTTCATAAAAATCACCCAGTCTAAAAAACAAAAAAGCATCTTTCGCTTCATCTTTAACCGACAAGTATTGCTGAATCATCGGAGTGTAACCAGCCATGTTGTTCCTCCTAAAAATAACCGGCAACCGCCGTAATTTACTATAATTGCACTTGATAATGGATGGCTTCAACAAATCGCCTGTAAATCTGTAAAAAAATAAATGGACCCGAATTCATAAAGAGTTCGTATCCATTATACCAAGAGGAACAGATGTGCGCCAATGATCCAAATGCATTATGCGCAATTTTTAATTGTCATTTATTATAGCAAATTCCACTTCTCACGAAAATCGATTGCCTCATTCCAGCTTTCTCCTCTTTCGGCAGCCGCAAAAAAAGGAGAAAGCCAATGCATCAGGCTGTCGCTTCCATCCATTTGTTTCAGTATGCGGAAGGCATCAGCTGCTGCTGTTTGCAATACATGTTTATCTCCCGCGTAGTAAGCATCAATTAATTTATCATCATCGGTGCTTATAATAGTCATATCCGGGGCAGTATACACATTTCTTACACATAAGAAGCTTATGGCGAATGCAGCCTTTGCAGCAACCGGTGAAATCAGCCAACTAGGCAGCGTCCTGTACTCAAATCCTCCATGCGACTGCATTCTGTAATCTCCCAGCATGCCATAGCGGGGTCTGCGCCCGCGTCCGCCGCTGTCCTCGATTGCTGCAAACGGCAAGGCAAGCAAACGGTCAAGCAAACGGAGCAATCTAATAGTCAGCGGCACACCGCTCATATGAATATGCCCCCCTAAGGCTGTTCCTTTAAGTGGCATGGCACCAGCAGCCCAGCGGACATCGACATGCTTAATCTTACTTTGGCAAAAAGCCAGTAAATGTTGAATATGTTGCAATAACTGCTGTGGTGTATCCGCCGGCTCTGGTCTGATTTCTACATACGGATAAATTAGTCTATTGCCTAGCCGTACACTGTCCGCCCCTACCTCGCCGCCCCTGCCTTCTCCAAAAAAGCGGGAGGCAGGAACCAGCTTGCCTTTCTGTGAAACAAGGACAAATTCAGGATCTGCACCAAGTCGGATTTGTTCTGCGAAACCCGGATATGCTTTAATCCGCTCCGTCTCCTCTTGCACAAAATTTTCGCGGCACTGACTTAACAGTTCAGGATCGCTATATTGAGCAGCTGCATCCATAATCTTTCTGCGCCCATCCCCACCCAGTGCAACAATGACTTCTCCCATTTCAAAGCCTAGTGCATAAATGGCATGTATCGCTAATTTTGCGGTCAAGCGAAGTAAACCATCATTTTGCCAGCTAGCTGTCAAATCCAATTCTCCTTGCAGTTTATTGCCGAGTGCCTTTTCACTATTCCTATACAACTCTTCCGTGTCCTTGGGTGGAAGCCGAACAAAAGAGATGACTTGCAGATGAAAAACAGCTATTTTGTAAAGCCGAATATGTTCAAGAGGAACATCAGTAGCAAGCCCTGCCTGCTTCCACCGCTTCTGCATCCTCCCCTTGCTCCAAAAAATACGGCGCAACGATTTTTGCTCGACTAGAACCTGCGCTTTACTCATTGCCAACACCTCAGCTGGTTATTCTAGAACAATAGTCATTGTCCTTTAGCCTAAAAGAAAGAAAGAGGGCTTTCGCCCTCAAACTGACCGCCTTAGCGGCATAGTATACATTATCCGTTTCGCAGGCGGATCTTCTTACAAATCATCATCGAGCAAATCAGCATCGATTTCATCATAGCCACTGCTGGAGCCAAAATCGAAGCTTGCTCCCTTGTCATCGAAATCTGAGCAGCCATTAGGTAGAACGGCTACACATACTTTCGTTTCAGCAATCATTTCAACTGCAAACTCTCTCTCTACACGAACCGTCACACTTTTTCCGTTTGAAGACACATTCGCTTCTACGCAATTCGGCTCTTGCAGCACTTCTGCATAAACCTCCTCTGTCGAAGGTCTATGCTTGCCATCCAGGTAAGACAATGGCACGACTTCAGCATACTGGACTGATTCCTTCGCAACATCCGTTTGTGAATTGTTATTATAAGAGTACCAGATGTTGATGTCATAAGTACCGACTACTTCGATACCGTTGCCTGACCTTACCGCCTCATATTGATGGTTAATAATCCATGCTCCCAAAATGCTAGTCGGTTTATGCGGCGGGGTAACAGTATGTGTTACAGTTGAAAACTTACGGCCTTTACCGCAGACAGCTTTTGTAATAATCTCTCTTGCCTGAAGCTGTTTATCTGCAATCGTCATTGATTTAACCTCCTCCATACAATCATTCATTTAAAGTGTATGCAGGTCTTAGGCGTTTGTTGATTAATGTATTCTAAACTCACAAATTTATTTTACGAGTCTTTCTCCAATTCGTATCTTCTTAGAGACTGCGGAGGTAATAATCCTCCGCAGTTTTTCACGTGTTAACGCTCGTTTCGCACTGAAATCAGCTTCTTCTCCAAAAAAGCAACGAGTTGATACATAATAGCAGCAGCTGCTGCTATCACGACAAGAGTAGACAAGACCAGCGTAAAATTAAATACTTGAAAGCCGTAGATAATCAAGTAGCCCAAACCTGCTTTCGCAACCAGAAATTCACCTACAATAACGCCGATCCATGCTAAACCGACATTAACCTTCAGGGCAGCGATTATAACTGGAAATGATCCAGGCAAAATTACCTTGCGAAATAGCTGCCAGCGCGAAGCGCCAAACAAACGAACGACCTTTATATATCCACTGTCGGCTTCTCGAAACTGATTATAGATGCTAATTATGGTTACGATTACTGTTATCGAAAGCGTAATGGCTGTAATAGAAAGAAAGCCGGGCCCTAGCCCGACAATAAAAATCGGACCCAGCGCCACTTTTGGCATGCTGTTCAATACAACCAAATACGGATCGCATACACGGGAAAGGAACGGAAACCACCATAATAATGCTGCAATTGCTGTTCCCATAATTGTACCCAACGCAAAACCGGCAATCGTTTCGGTTACAGTAATTCCTATATGCGGCCAAATCGTCCCGTTCGCCATTGATTGTCCCAATTGTGCTGCAAGCTTGGATGGATAGCTGAACAATAGAGGATCAATCCAGCGAAGCGTGCCGGCGGCCTCCCACAGTCCGATAAATACAGCCAGAATTAACCATTGTACAGTAAAAACCATCCATGTTTTCTTTCTTGCCTTTTTCTTATAATCGATGTGAAGCTTTACTTCCAATTCTTTACGGTTCATCATCGCCTCTCCCTCCATCAATTTGATTAAGCAGAGAGGTTAATCGATCAAAAACCGGCTGGAATTCCGGCAATGTACGAGCTACTTGCGGACTAACGCTGCGCAGCAATTCCGGAATAAGAATTTCTTCGCGAATATGACCAGGATTGCGTCCCAGTACAATAACCCGATCGCACATTGCCGCTGCCTCAGACAAATCATGCGTAACTAAAACCGCTGTTTTTCCAAGCTTGCGTAGCGTGCTCTTCACCAAATCTTCAAGCTGCAGTTTAATATGAAAATCAAGTGCGGAGAAAGGCTCATCAAGCAGCAGAACGTCCGGCTCAGTTATTAATGTGCGAGCAAGCGCAGCCCTTTGCCGCATTCCTCCAGATAACTCATGTGGATATTTGCCAGCTGCATCAGGCAAACCCAGTTCCTCCAGCAGTAAGCTCGCTGTTTTTATCGAGGAACTATTTAATCCTCCCTGAATTTCTAGCCCCAGCAAAGTGTTTTGCATAATTGTCCGCCATGGAAATAAGCAGTCCTGTTGCAGCATATAGCCTACTTTTGAGGAGGGTCCCTGCACTTTAGTGCCATGAAGCAGCACTTCACCTTGAGTTGGCTTGAGCAACCCTGCCAATAGGCTTAAAACTGTCGTCTTGCCACAACCGCTGGGACCAACAAATGCCAAGAACTCTCCTTCGGCAATGATCAAATCGAAGTTTTCAACAGCTGTGGAAGCACTTTTTTCATTTACATAAACATGTCTGACTTGCTTCAATTCAAATACTGCCTTTTGCATCATCTGCTTGCCCCCTGCTTAGTGCAAACAGCAATTGCAAATTAATCATCATTCTCCTTGCAATGCTTTTTTTGCATATTTGGTATTTACAATTACACTATGCTCGGCATCTCCCTTTAGTTCACCTGCTTCGTCAATGACTTCAAGCAGTGTCTTCCATTCCTGCTCATCGATTACAGGGTCAATCGCATAAGAGCCCTGCTCCTTGTAACGGTTAATAGATGAAATCATAATATCCTCATCCACACCATCAAAATAAGGCTTAACTGCTTCCGCAATTTCCGCGGGACTATGATCGTTTACCCATTGCTGCGCTTTATAAACTGCATTCGTAAAGGCTTGCACAGTTTCGTCGTTTTTGTTCATATAGCTATGCTTCGCCATAAAAACGGTGTAAGGCAAAATTCCGCTGTCGCTACCAAAAGAGGCAATAACATGCCCCGTTCCTTCACGTTCAAATATAGAGGCTGTTGGTTCAAACAACTGCACATAGTCACCAGTGCCTGATGCAAATGCTGCCGGAATATTGCCAAAATCGATATTTTGAATCATTTCCAAATCTTGATGCGGATCAATCTCATTTTTCTTCAACACATATTCCCCAACCATTTGCGGCATGCCCCCTACACGCTGCCCCAAAAACACCTTACCTTTCAATTTGCCCCAGTCAAACTGCTCATCTTGCTTTCTAGCTACTAAAAACGTTCCATCGGTTTGTGTCAGCTGCGCAAAATTAATAACCTCATCCTCTGCACCTTGCAAATGAACATAAATGGATGTCTCGGAGCCGACCAGCGCTACATCAATAACATTGGACAGCAGCGCTGTCATCGTTTTATCACCGCCAGGCGTAGTAGTAAGCTCGATTTTAAGTCCTGCTTCTGTAAAAAAACCTTTCTCAATCGCTACATACTGCGGTGCATAAAACAAAGAGCGCGTTACTTCGCCGACCCGAACTGTCGTTTCATTAGTTTGCTTGGCACACCCTGACAGCAATACCAAAATTGCTAATGCGGCAGCCAGCACAACACCTCTAACCTTTCGCCTCATTTTTTCTGCCTCCAAACAATTGACTTCGATTTGATGTAATAGAGTATGCATTTGCCTAGTGGACGGTGCGGGAGAATAAAAAAAAGACATCAGCTGCATATGGCCGATGTCTTTCCTGTTTTATAGGCGGTATATATCTGTATATTTCTTCGTCAGATAGGTAACCAGATGCTGCGGATCAAGCGATTTCCCTGTAATACCTTGCACTAATTCGGATGGCGTACGCATCTTGCCGTACTTATAAATTTTATCAGTAAGCCATTGCTTGACTGGCGCCAGATTGCCTTGCTCTACCAATGACCAAAAACCGTCTATTTGCTCTTCCATCGTATCAGCAAACTGCGCGGCATACATATTCCCCAGCGAATAGGATGGGAAATACCCGAATGCACCACCTGACCAATGGACATCCTGCAGCACACCCATGCTATTATCCGCTGGTACAACACCCAAATACTGCTTGTATTTTTCATTCCAGACCTCAGGCAAATCAGCTGCTTTCAATCCTTCATTAAAGAGCATCTTCTCAATTTCGTAACGAATAATAATATGAAGATTGTAAGTCAGCTCATCCGCTTCAATTCGAATAAGCGATGGCATCACTACATTGTTGCCTCTATAAAACTGGTCGAGTGAAACAGAGGACAATTGTGGAAATCTCGATTGCATTTCACCGTAGTAGCGATTCCAAAATGGTCTGCTGCGTCCTATTACATTTTCCCAAAAACGAGACTGTGACTCATGAATTCCCATAGAAGTGCCTGTACAAAGCGTAGTTCCATTCAAGACTTCCATAATATTCTGCTCATACATGGCGTGTCCGCATTCATGAATGGTACCAAACAATGCGCTCGTCAAATCATTTTGCAAGTAACGTGTTGTAATTCTTACATCACCGGTATTAAGGCCTGTCGCAAACGGGTGAACGCTCTCATCCAGTCTGCCGGCTTGAAAGTCAAAGCCAAGCTCCTTTAATATGTACAAACTGAAATCTTTTTGTGCTACTACATCAAAATTCTGTTGCAGAAAAGAAGTATCTGGCTGATGTTCTGATGCTGCAATCGCTTGAGATAACGGAACTAGCTGATCTCTTAGCCCGCTAAAAATACGATCCAGTTCCTTAACTGTCATGCCAGGTTCATATTGATCCAAAAGCGTATCGTATCTTGTCTCCCCCGCTCCCCATAGATCAATAAACTGATTCGTATAGGCAATCACTTTTTCCAAATACGGTTCAAATGCCGCATAATCATTATTTTCCTTTGCTTCTTCCCACATCGATTCAGATTGAGAAGTCAAAACAACATATTCTTTGTAGAGATCTGGCGGAATCAATACGCTTCGATCATAATCTTTGCGAACCTCTGCGACTAGTCTTTGATCCTGTTCAGCCAATTGCTCAAACTGTTGCTTTTGCTCAAGCTGCGACAATAAGTCTCCGAGTTCTTGCGACGTGGACAATTTGAACATATCTGACGAAAGCTCTCCGATTGCCTCAGAACGAATATTCATTCCTTTTTTCGGCGCACCGGTACGTAAATCCCAATATAAAACTCCAATTGCTTCTTCATAACTTTTTACCTTCCTATTAATAGCTCTGAACTGTTCCAATGTAGATTTGGTCATAGAAAACCCTGCCTTTCTTTCCTTTGAATGATCAATATCTGCTGCTTGCAAATCTGTGATGCTCAGTCAGCTTGATGTTAGCTGTCCAGTTGCTTATAATCGATTATAGAACGTCAATAAGGGGTGAACCAATGAATGTACAATTTACTGAAGCTGCTGCGCAACAGCTAATGCCTTATATTGAAAATGGCGACAAGCAGTTAAAACTGCTGCATGATACAGAAGGCTGCGGATGCGTTATGAGCGGCATTCCTGCCTTGCAGCTAATCGAAGCACCGTCCAGTGATGATGCCTTGTTGCAGAGTGAGCCATTTCCTCTATGGCATGAACCGCGGCATGCTGTTTTTTTCGAGCCGCAGCTTCGGATCGATTACGACAGCAGCAGTAGCAGCTTTAGTTTGAAGAGCGATAATCAAATTTATACGCTTGACTTGCGATTGCATACTTGCGCAGAATAATTGGGACATATTTCTGTCGTATATCGCTAAGCAGCTTCAAAGAAATGGGATTTGCACATTAGCCTGAGCCAACACAGCTAGCGCAGCTTTACGAGCACGGCAGCTAAATTTAGTTTCTTAACGAACGCTTCTGCAACAAAGCCTGTTGCCTTGCTGCGATAACGTCTGAACGATCGCGAAGCATATGGCGATGTACAAGTGCTCTATTTTGCAAACTACTGGGGTCGCCCCATTGGCAGCCAATGCTTTGTGCATGTTTCATGCAAATATCGCTCAGCTCTTGGTTAACGATCCACATATCAATGTCCTCAAAACCAAGACCAAATGTAATAGCTTGCAAACGCTCCTCCAGCTGTTCCAGCAAATCTTCGGAGTTGATGCCAAGCTGTTCGAGAGGCGCGTGCTTTAGCCGCTTTACGGCAGAGTGATACATTTTTTCTGCGCCGCTTGTATTGCCCCGTCGTTCATGGTATTGTGCAACAGCAACCTGAATCAAACCGACATAAATATAGGAATGCGGATCATCGGGATGCTCCTTCCAATATTCTTCCAATATTTCATGACATTCGAAATAATCGCGAACAGCATGAAATTGAACAAGATAATTGATGAGATGTTCATGATACACGGTTTTTGTTAACACCAGCCTTTCGGGTGCAAGCAAGAGTTAGCTTGCTTCATTATTAATTTCAAAGTTTTTAAAAATAGTTGAAACCTAATTCTATCTTAGACGTATGTCACTTTGATAGCAATCCATTAATTACACAAGTAGGAGGAAGAAATAAAATGAAAAAAGGATTTCTTGTTATGATGGCGCTTGCGCTAGTATTTACTCTCTCTCTAGGTTTTAGTGATTCTGCCGATGCTCGCCGTGGTGGCGGCGGTTTTAAATCTTCTAAAGGAAGCTTCACGCAAACACCTAAAAAGCAAGATAATGTACAGCAATCTTCCGGCACAAAGCAAAATGGAGCTGCTAGTACAGCTGGCACAAAACAAGGCGGTATGTTCAGCGGCGGCGGCTTTATGAAGGGAATGCTGCTAGGGGGACTTGCTGGTATGATGTTCGGCGGCCTGTTTGGCAACATGGGTGCAATGGGCGAAATGCTGACAGCTATTCTTAATATTGCAATAATTGTAGGAATCATCCTTGTGATTCGGGCAGCCTTTATCTATATTCGCAATAACAAGAAACCTAAGCCAGACCAACGGAGACCTTATTAGTTATGCGTATTTACACAGACGAAATCATTAATGCAATATGTTTGCATATTGCTGAAAGACGTCAAACACGTCCTGAGGATGTCGAAGTTCAACTTGCTTGGGATGAGGAATATGGCTACACAGCAGAAATATGGGTGAACGGGCGCAACCAGTACCTAATTGAGGCTAATATACTGGAAGCGATTGAGCAATATATGTTCTCGCATTATGATCGGCGTGTATTCCGCTCCGACATTACCCTTGATGCGGATGAAGAAACATTCGAGTTTTGGGCAGAAATTGCAAATTAACAAAATTGAACAGGCAAATGGATCATGTATCTGGCAAGTTAGAGCTTCTGTACTAACTGCCGCGATGCATGATTTTTTTGTCCGCGCGGCTATCCAAAACAAAAAGCCAGCAAAAGTGAATTGCATCCCAAATGTTAGACATCATCTAACATTCGGAGATGCAGTTCAAAGCTACTGACTTTTTTTCAATAGTATAAATAAACTAAATGTCTAATGCCTGGAACAACTTATAGAAAGCTTGTGCAGCCTGTGCTCTGGTAACCGGTGCGTTTGGACGGAAGCTGTCGTCCTCAAATCCACTGATGACACCAAGCCCCGCCAATTGCATCACAGACTTTTTAGCCCATTGCGGAATTGACGCTTCATCTACAAAAGATACATGAGATACATTTTCAGGAAGCGCAATTTCTGTACGTTGAGTTTTTATTTTTTCTGCAACTTTAGCCAAAATAATCGTCATTTCTGCCCGGGTAATTGTATGAGACGGTCTGAACTGAGTCCCATTATTCGTCTCATAGCCACTAATAATTCCGCCAGCAATTGCTGCTTCAATATATGGCTTTGCCCAAACTGGCCACTGCTGCTCATCTGCAAACGACTGCTGCTCATTTTGTGCTCCACCTGCGTTATTTACACCCAAACCTAACATCGCAATTGTAACAAATTCTGCTCTAGTAACACTATTCTCTGGACGGAATGTTTGATCGCTATAGCCGCTAATCATATTCATTCCAATAAGTCTATCAACTGCTTTTTTCGCCCAATGAGCAGAAAGATCAGACAAAGCAAGCGGCTCGTATGCAAACACAGCAAATGAAGTCAAATGCTTCGTTTCAAAGCTCGCAATACCGTTTGTCTCATTAACAATGCCTGCAAAAATCCAGCGCTGCAATTGTTTATTGTAATAATATACTGCCGGCACCTCTTCATTCGCAAGCATGTTGCGGTCATAGTACAATTCAATGGCAGCAGCTTCTGCAAATCGCTCCTGTTGCTCGCTGCTCAACGCAACAATTTTGCTAATCGGCTTCATTACAGAATAGTCTGGTGCTTGCGACTTCTGCATAATGGACAGTTGTACAGTTGTATTGTCATTGGACACAGCATTTTGAGGAATGCGTACTGTTGCTTTTCCTGCAAGCGCCAATTCTCCTCCACTTGCTTTGCTAATCATTTTTGACACACTTAACTGCGAACTACCTGTATTCGTACCATTGCTGCCGTTATTCCCGCCATTATTTCCGTTAGCATCGACAATACGCAGCTCTGCCTTATTAATCGCCTCTTTATTGCCGGCTTTATCAACAGATCGGTATTCAATTATATAAACGCCAGGACCTTTCAGCTCTACTTTTTCTCCTGGACCAACTTGATGCCAAGCTCCTTGATTAATACGATATTCTGTTTTTTGAACTCCCCAGCCTTTTGAGCCATTGTCTGCTTGATCAGTAGCTTCAAATTGAAGTTCTACCCCATCTGTATACTGTGGCTTTATTTCATTCGAACCATTTGCCAGCATAGTAGTAACCGGAGCAACAGTATCCTTGGGCCATAGCTCAAGCCTTGCTGCATACAAGCCGTTTTCATTTTTCCGGCTTCTTATATCAGAGTACAAGTTATAATTAACCTGCTTCAGCGCTACGCTTATTACTTGATTGTCTGCCAGCTTTTGCTGTACAAATGGTGTCACATCAAACTGTCTCCATGCTTCTGGACCTGTGAACGTAATCAGATCAATTTGCTTGCCGATAGACGGAGCATTGTTGTAGTTCAACTCCAGTTCGCTCCAGTTGTCATCCGTTACTTCAAATACTCCGATATCTGACACGGTTTGGCCACCTGAATTTGTTTTGCCATACACTTTCAGTTTTGCTTTGGCAATTTCACCTTCAAAGCCAGACAAATCAAATTTCAAGAATGCTTTTCTATCTGCTTCCGCACTGCCATTAGTAATACCGAGATAGTTTTTGTCTATTCCGTTGATATTGCCTGCATTTTTTCCTCCCTCAATAGAGCTATCCTCACTAACGATTACAGTTGTAATTGCTTCTGCATCTGGTTCATGCTCGCTCAAATCTGTATCAACCTCTTCAGGGTTGATCAGGAAGCGCATATTATGGCTCTTGCCTTTTGTTCCATTTGTGTTCACTTCTACAATAATAAAAGGGGACATTTGGATAACATCGACTGTATCATCCAATTGCAGCTCCTCAAGACCTTCAAATCCAAGGGCAACTCTTACTTTTGCTTGCGTTTGAGTTGGATCAGATACAGCAAGCTGCAGCTCGTTATTCTGCTTTTTCACCATAATCGAGGCTGGCTGCAGAACTTCGACAGCATCAAGCTTGCCGGGGTTCCAGAAATTAATTCCTGTCAAATTCAGTTTTGCATGTTTCACTGCCTGCACGTCAGCGGTATTGCTGACAATTGCAATCTCTGGATGTGCGGCATAAGCTTCTGTTGCTGCTGCATCTTTATTGGGCAAAAGCACATAGGCATAATCTGCATCCTGCGGCTGCTTGCCGTGATTGAATGCCATGCTCAAATAATTTCGCTCAAGCACTGTATCCGAACCATTGTTATCGATATCTTTCCAAGCACCGCTTCTTGTTTCGCGCAACAAATCAAGCTTTGCACCGCCAGGGAAATAATAACCAATATCTGATCCGGGTGCATTGCCTTCCAAATGCGCCCACTCTACCTGTTCAGCCTGTTCGCTCCAGCCTGTTGCTGTCGGCATCGCATCACCATTGATGATAAAGCGATTTGTCCCATCTTCCTTCAGCTTGCGATTTTCAGCAATCGTTTCAACAACTCGATCATCTGAGCTGGAAATACCCGCTCCTAGAGCAACAATTTCTTCATTAAACATAAACCAGGACTTTTTGCCTGTAAGCTTACTGTTATCCGGACTTAAATCCATACCAGCTGCACCGTATAATTGATCAATCGATGATCCGCCAACCCATACTTTTCCGGTTGTTTTCGCAGCATTGCGAATTGCGCCATCCGATGTTACACCAGGCAAGCGATAGGCATTGACCGTTGCCCAAAAAGCATCATGAAACTGATTGAGATCATTGTTGTACAAATAGGTCATACCATCGCCGGTATACCAGCCTTTATGGTTCTCTGTTCCTTTTTCATAGTTGGCAATGCGAGCAGAGGACATGCTAATCCCATATGCAAATTGCGGACGATGATGAACAATCCGATCCATTGCAGAGAGCTGCTTATGCAAGGTTAAGCCATTCTTGCCTGATAGACTGTTGTCCTCCATAATCGTTTTTAGCAGTATAACATCAGCAACACGCAATCCATCGTAATAATTCGGCACTGCTGTATCAACCTCGAACCAATTCTTTACCATAGCTTTGAAATTATCCGACTGCTCTTTTGATGGTGCAAAATCTGCTAATCGCAATATATGGCTCCAAGGCACCAGTTGACGATTTCCTCTTGCTACAGAACGTCCAAAAACCATGTCCATCATTAATTTACGGAAGGTTACAGGCTCAAAGGAATTCGTTACCCAATCAAATACATTATTCTGATTCGCATCTTCAATTGGCCAAGGGGAATTGGCTAAAAGCGTCATCACCTTCATCATATCGCCTAACAATACAGCACCGTAACTGCCTGTATAAGCTATATTATTGTGCTGAATAAAGGAACCATCCTGATAAAAACCATCCCCTTTAGTTACATAAGGAAACACTTGATTAATTGCACTTCTGCCCTCTTTAATTTTCTCCTCATTTTTTCCATGGATTCCCCGCAAAATCGTTATTAATGCCTTATCCATTCTGTTTGCACCTGTTTCAATGACAGATGGCTGTACGGTTCGCCTAGTCGGATCAGGAACAAATCGATCAATCGCTCTGTTGTAGTTCATAATTTGTTGCTCGCTAAGATCGTTATACAATAGCGCCATTGTATCCCCTAGCGCCAAGGGAATACCAATTTCCCATTCAAACCAATTGCCTACAATCGACTTCGATTCGTTATACCACTGCTTGTTTAGCCATTCCAATCCATCAATAATATCTTTCTTTAACACTTCATCCATATATAAATCTGAGCCAATTGTAGAATAAGCTGTGGCCATATCCCTCAGACGCTTATAGGAATCGGCGATTGCGTAACCGTTTGCACTGGACGCGGGCTTATCGCTCCATAAACTTTTTCGATCGGCATCCTTGTTCATTGTTGTCCAAAAGTCTGCAGCAGTTTTGGTAATAGACAAAATCGACTTGGCAATATCAGCATCATTCGGATCAAAATCCGTACCGCCTATCAAGTATTTCGTCCATTTCAATCTCATGTTTTCAAAAGCTGCCAGCTTCTCCGGATCAATTGGTGTTTCCGGCAACTCAGGCTGAGCTCCGTCTCCTACCAGTAGTTCAATGTCCTCTTCCTGCAATGCAGAACGATAGACTCTCAACTCATCCAAATAAATATGTAACATATCTACCGTTTTATTAGCTAAAGTCCCATCAGCCATCACACCAATTTTAGGTGAATAAGTGGAATCGACTGTACCGTTAGCAAGTGTTGTGTCCTGCGTATGTTCAGACTGAAACTGACCATCCACATAAAATTCTGTTTGCTGGTTGCGTTTATTTACAATCGCAATATGATGCCAGTCTTCGTCACTAAATGGATAGAATTTAACTTCCGCCAATTCAAGCGATCCTGCTGTCATTTGCCAACGCAGCATCTTGTCCTTGTCAGTTGTTAGCTGCCAGCCAGTATTTGCTTTTCCTTTTTTATTGCTAATTATGACTGGCCAGCCTCCGATATTTTGATCTGGCATTTTAAGCCAAAACGCAATACTGAAATCAGTGTCACTGCCAAATTTCAAATCGTTGCTATTGCTAAGATCAATGTATGCAGCTGACTGACTCCGGCTATGATGATTATCAATTTCCGCTGCTTCTCCTACAGCACCATATACATAACCTTTGAAATGACTGTTGGCAAGCGGTTGCATATTTCCTGTTCCTGCATTGTTCATATTCCCGTCAAAAGGCAAATAAAGTGCTGGCGCCGCTGCTTCTCCCTCCCCCTTCAAAGACTGTTCTTGTGTCTGTAGTTGTACCTCTGTCTCAGATTCGGCATATACCGGAAGTGCAAACGCATTCAATACTAGCAACGATGCAATAATACTGCTCCACATACGCTTTATTTTCATAAAACAAACTCCCTCCTAAGTTTTGTAGCTATATGCTAAATTGTGAATAAGCTGCTGTTAATCCCCCCTCCAACAAAAGTAGGTAAAATTAATATCCTTCTTTATGTTAGACTTTCAGCAACTTAAAAACGTGTACGATTTCGACTCTAGCAGAGGATTATTTCCACTTTCCTGCTTTATTTTGTATGATCTTTTTTACCATTATTTACACTCTATTAATCTCGCATTTTTGAGAAACTGCTGCTTCGCTTTTGCGTCTAATCGGAGAGACATCATATGAAGGCAAGAAGGAGTGGAGTAAGCGTGTATAAAAAAACAGGGGCAATACTAGTAGCTGTCTTCCTATTTTTGCAAATAGCTTCAGTACCCCAATACTTTGTTTCAACTGCAGAAGCAGCAATTGAACCAACACTATATCGCGTCTATCAAAATGACAAGCCATTAAAGGAGTTCAAAAACAGCACAGAAGCTGTTTCCTACGCCAAGCTTTATAACTACTCCCATGTAGAGAAAATAGCAAACAGAAGCTGGGTATGGGATAATTTCCCAAAATACAAAGTGTATCAAAATGGAAATTCCAGCTCGAAGTGGGATTTTCAAAACTATGAGGATGCCTGGACGATCGCCAGCAAATTGTCCAATGCCTCCATCAGACAACTTGATCAAATCGGCTGGAACTACTCCACCTACCCTAAATACAGATTGTATCAGGGTGAAATTACATTGAGTAACTGGAATTTTGTTAATCTGGAGCAGGCAAAAAAAGAGGCTGCCAAATGGGCAAATGCTCATATTATTGACCTAGCAACTAATCGTTGGGTGTGGGATAACTTAACCCAGAAACAGATTGAGACCAAACGAAGCGGAGCATTAATCTACGAACTTATACATAATAACAAAAAGATTGAAAATACAAAGCAATACTCATTTTTGCAAGATGCGATCCGCGCTGCCGAGGCTTATGAAAATAGTGAAATTCGCAACATAAATACCGGCAAAGTTGTACATTCCAATAAGAATAGCTATTCTGTTTTGCAAAATGGCAAGCTGCTTCATACCTTTATTTCATTGGAGCACGCAGTTCAAGATGCTAAAAAATGGGCGAATTCTGAGGTTGTATTCAAGAATCAAGTGTTATGGTCAAGCTATCCTTACTGGATTGCTTATCAGCATGATAAAAAGCTTAAGCACTTTTCGACAAAGGAAGATGCGCTAGCCTATGCTATCCGTTATGCCAACAGCTCCGTTAGAACAATGGACGGCAGGACAGTCTGGTCAAGCAAAAAGTCATTGATCTACATGGGATGGAATGGGATTAGCACTGCATCTACTATTTTGAACCAGGTTAGTAATACTACAGGAATTGATGTCATTTCTCCATCTTGGTATGAGCTGGCTGATGCCAGTGGCAAATTGAATGATTTTTCAAATGAGTCAACGGTTAAAGCATTACAAGCAAGTGGTAAAAAAGTAATGCCGTTATTGAATAATCAATTTGATGCCAAACTAACGACTGCTTTTCTAAAGGATGAAAAAGCACAACTTACATTTATTGGATTATTAATATCCAGTTTACAACGCATTGGTGCCGATGGAATCAATATTGATTTTGAAATGATGGCTGGCAAAGATCGCCATCCATACACTGCTTTTGTCGGCAGGCTGGCAAAGGCAGCTCATTCCAAAGGATTAAAGGTATCGATTGATCTTCCACGCGGCGACCAGGCATGGGATCATCTGACTGCCTATGATCAAACAGCTCTTGCACAGTTAGTTGATACCATTATCATTATGGCTTATGACGAGCATTGGAGCGGATCAGATACGTCTGGCTCTGTCGCCGGTTTGAAATGGGTCGAGGAAGGCATAAAACAATTTCTCAATTATGGTGTTCCTCGCAATAAACTGATGCTAGGTATACCTTTTTATGTTCGCGAGTGGAAGTTAGATAGGAATGGCAATTTGCTAAGCAGTCGAGCAGTACCGATGAGCAGTTTGAATGCATTAATTATGGAGACTGGTGCAAAAAGCGTACCTGATGAGAGCTCCGGACAATTGAAATATACGTATCAGAAGAATGGTTTTACTTATCAGTTTTGGGCTGAGACCGAGGAGACTGTACTGAAACGAATCGCTTTGGCGAAAAAATATGATCTTGCTGGAGTAGCTGCCTGGCGACTTGGCTATGAGAAAGAATCTTTGTGGGGAAAAATACTGGGAGCAAAATAAGAAATGGCTTCATACATACCGAGGACGCAGCTAAACTCGTTGATAACTAATGCTTGGGTTTATGCTGTTTTATCCTCGGTTATTTATAATTAATATTTTTCATTTTAATTCCAAATAATAGTTCTAATAGCTTTTGGATAGATAAAAACGGCTCTCATTGTTATGGATATATCATTAGGATTGATAACACTTGTATCAATTAATTGATACTGTGGAAACTGCTTATTAAACCTGTCTACTTCTTCTTTTTTTCTAAAAGAAAGCGGTACTTCTTCTCCATCAGGCAGTAAATATCGTACATATATGCGATGATTACTCATTATTTTCACCTACTTTTATTTTAAGTTATAATGTGGCAAGTTGTGCTTGGATCTGTTTCAATAGTTTTTCAAGCTGTTTTCGTTCGTGTTCCTTTTTGTAGGTTTCATGCTCAATTTCTTTTTCCAAAATATATCTATTAAATTTGTTCTGATAATCCCAATAGCTTTGTTGATCACCATTCCATGAAAAATGCCCACCATTATAATTTTTTTGCAAATAAAACTTGGGAGCTGACCAATCACATGTTTTACCACAACAATTATGCTCAGCGTTAAAATCGTTAGCAGCTGCAGTGCACCTACACTCACCGAAATATCGGCGATCCTCAACAAAATGTAATGAGTAATAATAATGAAAGTATTGTTCCAAAATTGATTTTCCTGTAGTTCCTGCACTAGGTTTTCGCACATAGATATGAATACTTCCATGTGTATATCCATGAGATGAATCATCAATATAATTTCCAAGTTCATACGAATGATTAGCTACGGTTTGCATAAATTCGAAATAATATTGTATTCCTTGATCTACAGCTGCAACCATAAAACAGACATCCAGCAGCGACTTATGTGCAGAAGTTCTTTTATTATTTTCAACAATAAGATTATTAGATAACATTTCAATAAATTTATTTTTCACTTTTAACATAAATACCCACCTTCTTTACTATTCTTTCTTAAGTTAATTGCAATAAATTGTCTTTAATAATACTATAAATTTCTTGATGTACTTCCTCAATTGTCATTGTTCCATCAATGATATATTTTGAGCGCGACGAATACTTTTCAGGCAATAATACAAGGTTTTCTCTAAATGTTTCCATAAAAGAAATATTCTCTTCTCTAAAACAGTCTAATAATGTCTCCCCAGATTCATTTTGAAAAAGACAACTTGCAACTGGTATATCTATTACAACTTCAATATCAGGTTTTATTAATGATTGGGTATAAGGTAGCAATTGAGACAAATGATATCCGTTTGTTTTTAAAAGTGCCAGTTGTTCCAGTATATAGTGATCAACCAATAGTAAGTCTACCCCCTTCTTATTTAGATAATAAAAATCTCTATGAAAAGTCTTGAGATATGAGCTTACTGTAGGTTCTAAAGTTACATTCCAATTAGAATATGACGAACTAAAAATATTTTTCATCATAAAGGCATGACTTAAACTTGCTCTAGAGGTTGCCACTTTAATCCCTTCATTCTTAAGCCTTTGCAAAAATAAATAAATTTGAATAGCCGTTCTTGAAGGGTCAATACTTTCAATGGATACAATTTTCATTCATAGCTGTCCCCCTTCATCTAGGATAAAAGTTATTAAATGATAGTATAATATTAATCATGGGCCAATTCGATCTTACTATTAGAATTGGCCATACTTTTAAAGTTGAGCTTATAGCATTTTATACAATGTATTTTTCCAATTATTTATGTCACCATCATATAAATCAATAAATCTTTTTAAGTCATCCATATTTTTTACTAACAATTTCATTAATTCAAAGGTATATGCACAGACTTCAAGCTCTTTACCAAACTCAAAAAAATTTTCGACAGAATCCTCCCAACTATAAATATGACTTTCATTGCGAAAACTCATTCTAAACCTCCTAATTCCCCCAACAAATTATAGTTCTAAATAACTATATATAAATTATATAGCTATTTCCGCTTAGGTTTAAAGACCAACTTCAAAGGAGGTTTTTGATCTTTACTTATTTATCTTTTTATGCTTTTTTGTCGTTTTATTTATTGGTTTTTGAATAATTTTGTCGATATTTAATATATATAGTTGCTATTTGTCATTTTAGATCTATTAATACTCATAGTATCCATTTACTGAGACCAAGCATAAATCATTTTCTTTCCCACACTCTTTAATAATAATATTTTTCATAGCTATACCAGTTACATTAACAAACAAACGGTTTTCCAAGTCAAAGTAAACCTGCCGTTTATAAGAATCATAATAGGTAATTTGACTGATATTTATAATAAGTTTATTGTTTATGTATCTAAAAAGACTTGATATATTGATAACGTACTGTTTTATATCAAAAGTGCTTCTATATTCAATAAGCTCTTCTTTCGTTCTAATAAAAACAATACCGTTTTTAGGTTCATTGATAAATAGAATGTTTGATACGTTAACTACTCGCACATCATTGTTTTCCGATACGATAACAATATCTTCTGAATTTCGGAAGCTGTCAAGCGATAGATTTCTTACGATTTGTTTTTCCTTAGCAGTGAACTTTTCATACTTGTCTTTGAGCATATTTATTAATGTTCTTTTTCTAATCGACATGACAGCCCCTCCATTCTTGTAAAATTAAAGCTTAATGAAGCCTAATTATTTCATTTTGAAGAAAAACCACACCTTTTGATTTGGTTCTTTCGTAATAATCTTGTAAATACCATTAAAAAGCTTATTTCTCATATCTCTCACCTCCTTTCAAGTTCAATTCGAAAACTCTTTATATTCCCTTTGATAAGCCAAGATAAGTATGATAGATCCTGCCAAAATTGAAGTGGCTAATGCAATTGAAAAGAACAAAAGATTTTTAAAATAATACAATGCCCAGAAAATAATTATAAAACCCAGCATTGTACAAACATTATAAACAATCATTTTTTTAATACCTGCAACAGTAGATAGCATCATGAACCCAAAACCGCTGTTAGTTGCTTTAATAAAAATAGCTATTATTAAAGTCAATAAGCTGCAAACTAGTTGAACATTATTACCAATACTCGAAAACTCGTAAAATAGCTCGTCTAATTCTAATACACTAAAGCTAAGTATCATACCAACTATAAAATATTGAATAATCCCATAAAAAATAAACCCTGATATGGTTAATATAATAGATTTTAAGAAAGTCTCTAGAAATAATTTATGAAAAAAAACAAACAATACAGGAATCAAAACTATAGGTAGTGGAATAAGCAAGTGCACTTTATTTATCATTAATAGATAAGATAAAAAAGTTAGTGATAGTCCAGAAATTAAAATGTCTTTATAAAATGTTTTAAAACTCATATTAAAAACACTTACAACAAACAATATTAAGGTTATGTACTCCATACCTGAAAAAATTATATATATTAAAGAATCTTTCATTCTAATCATCTGCTTTCACTCTTCTGATCAATAAATCAGGTATTAGAATTAGAGGTGTTAGAATTGCTTTTTTATATAATATGTAAGAAGTCAACAATACTAAAGCAATAACAATCTTCTTTCTAACCGTATACTTTCTCACTGCTTGTGTATGGGGAAAAAAGCAGATATAGAACAGTAAAACAGTTATAAATATACTTTTATAATATTGTTCATCTAAAAAATAATTTAATAATATAGGTAAAAGAACTGTTATCAATGTGACAATAAGACATATATCAGCTGACTTAAAATGGTTCCCCCCACCTATTGTTCTAATTGTTATAACTAGTATTAATGAAATAAGAGTTTCAAAATAGATGTCGAAAATTATGCTCATTATAATAAGGATCAGAAATAAATATATTTTAATTTGTAGAAAGGATGCTTTTTTTACAAAGTCTTCTTCATTCCAATCTTTTTCATTCACATGCTTTTTTAAAAATACTGCTAGTTTAATAGAGATTTTTTCAATCATATGTCCTCCTATCCTTATTATATTTTCAATATAACATTTTTCACTAATAGAAATCAAATTTTTTCCGAATTTGTAAAAAAAATATCCTAGACAAGTCTAGGATATTTCATACAAGCTTTTAATATTTAAAATATTTAAAAAGTCTTTTTGATGCCGCTTTAATGTATTTTCACTTAAATTGAATTGATTTGCAATTTTGAGAAAGCCATCACTAGTAAGCTTTCCCTCCACATACAAGTCTTTTGCCATAGCCAGCATACCTGAATAAGCAACTATCATAGGAGTCATTCTCTTATCTTTAAAGTAATTTTCCAATGTTCTAAATCTTCTATAAACAATAGCACCATCAGCTTCTTCGTAATTCTTAGTATTCATATCTGCTGACCTTACAATATACTCGTTTTCAACCAGATCAATAGAATCCGATCGGATATTAGCATCTGGCTCTCCATTACTTTTTACTAACTCTTCCTCTTCAATTGCAGCGTGACACAATGAAATAAACTTGTCATCAACTTCGATTTTTCGGATAGAACCATCCTTTTCGGTTAATTTAACAGTACAAGCCTCTTCATCAATATCACATTTTTTCAGTTTTACTATTTCTGCATTATCAATTCCTCTGATCCCCTTGAATGGTGCATAAAAGGTACATGCTACTTGAGCGCTTACTATCTTATTCAGCATATTATAAATCTCATCGTCAGTAAAAAAAACCTTTTCTGGTTGTATTACAAACTGCTCTTTCCACGCTAGGTCTACGGAATCTAATGGATTATCATTTTTTTTATATTCACATTCTATTGCCCAGTCTATATACGTATTTACTAAAGATACTAATGATTTTGATGCTCCCTTTGTTGAAGCCATAAACGTAAAGAATGTCATTCTTAGCTCTTCTCTGGTGAAATCAAACAAATCTTTTCCCAATTCTTCCTCAGTTTGTCTTGTCATTTTGAATATTCGATCAAGGTTCATCTGAGTCCCTTTTTTATGAATATTCAAATACTCTTGCTTTAATGTAGAATTATAAATTCCATCGTATATGATATTCATTCTGCACTCTCCTTTAACCAATTATTTTGTCGGTCTCCATCTCAATAAACTCTCTAATCATTTGTTTTACCTTTTTAGAGTTTACTTTTCCTTGCCCCCCCATAATATTGGTCAAAGTTGAAGTTGCTTTTGTAAAATCAATATTATCAATTACTTTTACAATCATATCAACTGGAAAGTCTTTTCCAAATTGATCAAACAATTTTTTAGCGATCGCAATAAAACCTACATGCATATTGTGATGACTAAACCATGAAGTCTCCAAATGTTTTATTCGATTCGTAACTAATTCTTCCTCGTAGGAAGGGATCAAATACTCATAAAACTTTTTTAGTACATCTTGAATATCATAGCGTTCCTTAGTATTTTGAGGAGAAAATATCGATTGAATCGCTTCAGACAGAATTGCAAAATTGGTAATCGTTATACCTTTACTTAAAGCTGTTTTAATTTCTATTCTGTCTTTCAATACAGGAAGTGTCATTAAATACTTTGTTATTTCTTGGCCATACTCAGACCCTCCATAGTATTTCACCAAAGTTTTATCAAATCGATTAACTGTGTTTGTAACTGCAAGCAAATGTTGAGCCTTTTCTACTGGGTAATGCTTAATATCAACGTTCATAAATCCTTCAAAGTTAGGATCTTCTTCCAGAATACGGACAATAGCTTCAAGCCTGTGAGCACCATCAATAATATTTAAAGTTGATCCTTCATAAATCGTTAATTCATTATCCTCAAAAGATAGATGACTCTTTCCATCCACTAAAATATTAAAGAGCAATGTTGAAGGATTATATTTACCAGCACGCATCAAACTCATAATAGAATTAACACTCTTGCTCTTAATATCTTTTTTCTTTATCACTTTGCCTGTACGTTTACTTATCGACTTTTTTGCTAGTCGCTGTGTATCAAAATTGTAGGTTAGTAAACCAGAGTTAGCCAGATGTGCAAGTTCTCTATAAGAAATAACGGTTAAAAAATCCTCGCTGGTCACTTTAATTACCGGTGAAAATGTATATGGAAAAGTAATATTCTCAGGTCGATCAAAAATATAGTCATTTATTAGCTTTAAAGTTTTGCTATCAAAATAAATACCAGGATTCCATTCTGCATTATTACTAATTTGATAAATGGCATGCATAAAAACAGCAAGTTCATCATGATTGAGATTATTTACTTTTTCGGAATGAGATATCAACTCAAGAAATGTCCCTCTCATCATTCCATGCTGTCTAACGAGATATTCTTCAATATCCCTTTGCATATTTTTATCTCCTGCTAGATCTGAAATAATGTCTGAGATTTTATTGTAAATATTGAGTTGTTCGATCATAATCATCGCACTCCTTAAGCATCATTATCTACTAAAGTATCTAAGCAATTATAGCATAAGTATTTTCAAAAACAAATATACTAACGAACAAATAATACTAAATAACTACTTTAAATTAAACTATTTGCTTAGGATCATTTGCAACTATGTTTCTAGCCCTCAATCTAAATACGAACATATGTTTGCTAGTTGGTGATTCCTATGCTATCATTAATCTACTATTACGCTAGTTTACAATAGTGTTTATTACTCAAACAGGAGTTGATTGGATGTCTATAAAAAAGTATGTCGCTGGTTCACTAACTATACCAGTTTACTATGCAGTACCTACCAACGTTGAAGACGATTATTTTTTGAAAAATATTGCTGAAAAACTTAATATGGACACTGTTTCTGTTATACATGCAGATATATGTACTTGGGATGGTCAATCGTATCCATTAAACGCAAGACGCTGCTTGTTAGAGTGGTTTGAAATAATAAGAGAGGATGAACTTCTTTATAGCTCTTTCTTAACAAAAGAACATGATAATTAAATCATGTTCTTTTGTTAAGAAGACACTATAAAATAAATTATACTGTATTTTGACTTTTCAAAAAAACAAATGCTATATTGAAATTAATTAGCTTAATATTAATGAAAGGAGAATAGAATGAACAAATCTAAGCAAAGTTTATCAATTCGTTCTTGGCAGGACGATTATTATGATGGTTTCATAGACTATGGTGAATATTTTGACTATTATACTGATCATCTCATTACTGCTTCTGACAACTGGTTAGCCTATTATTTAATAGATCATTACAATAAACATAAATTATACTAAAAGGTGATTAATATGAGTCTAGATAAACTAGTAAAGCTTTATTCTATTGATACTAACGATTTATTTATTGATAAGGAATCTAAATTGTATAAAATAATTAGCCGTGCCTCCTACATAAGAAAAAAATTACAATCAAAAATGAAAACAGTTGATGATACATTGGTTACTGAAAAAAGACTTTTAAGCTTGAATAGTCGTCTAAAAAGACTAAAAGAGCAATTAAGTATTGAAATCGAATCCAACCAGGACCAAATACGATCCCTTTCAGATTCCAAAGTAGGTGCTCATAAAGAAATTACGGTTTTTGACTCTGTATTAACAAGAACAATTGGCATGGACTTATTTTCTAATAACTATTCATTAGTTAATAATCATCTTATTGTTGTACAAACCTATCATTTTAGTATTTTAAAAAGTATTATTCAGCATGGGTTTATTTTTCAAGGAAACAAATATATTTATTTTACAGCATCTGCTGGTCAAATCAGAACAAAGAAAACTATTTTTATTAGAGCAGATGTTATTCATGAACACAGAAACAGTTTAACATGTGGGCTGCTTCCTGAGAAAATCAATAGCCTTGGTGGGGTAAATATTAATAAGTATTTAGCATATTTGGCTCTTTGTAATACAGCCACTGATCAGTGGGATTTTGATATAAAAAAAACAATAGTCGTTGATGATATGGAATTAAATTTATTATGTGAAGTCGACTATATTAATGATCATACATTTGAGATTAATAGATGTAATAAAAGTATTAATATTAATTTTACTGATGGCTGCGGAATGATACTACCTAAAGTGAAAAAAAACAGTTTTATGATTAGATTACCATGGGTTAAGGGGCTAATGGTTCCTTTTCCTTTTGATAAGTTTATAAAGAAAAATAACGGGAATCCAATTATTAAAGATATTTATGGTCATGAACATCATATTTTAAAAGATGATATACAAATGATTTTTACAAAAAGTCAGTTTAAAATGTGGAAGTATTATTCAAGCTGGTCTGAATATATTGAGTTGTTTCAAAAACATAATTGCCAGATCGGAATTTGCAATCAAGAAGAAGAAGAATTTCAAGACAAACGTTTAAATTATCAAATACTGCAAACTTTAACAGACATTACAGATGAAGAAATTAACCAGCTTACAAATTCAACAAATGTCAGAATAGAAAAAATGAGTAGTGACAGAAACACAATGCTTGAAACATTTGGAGTGCGAAAGAATAGAAAATCAATGAATTACTTTCAAAAATCACTGCAGCTCTATCCTGAATTACTCCAGGATTCCTATACTAAACATATTTTACAACAGATGAAAAGAAAAAAAGTAATCGAAGGAAGGTCTGGGAAAATTGATGTGCAATGTAAATATGCATTTGTTTGTCCTGATCTTTACGCCTTTTGTGAATATCTATTTCTAGGTGAAAAACAACCTTCTGGAATAATAAAAAATGGTGAAGTTTCATTCAGCGAGTATGCACATCAAACGAAATTAGATTGTCTTAGAAGTCCCCACCTCTATCGAGAGCATGCTGTTCGTAACAATATTCAAAATGAAAATACTAAGCAATGGTTTATAACTAAAGGAATTTATGTAAGCATACATGACCCAATCAGTAAACTGTTAATGTTTGATCATGACGGAGATACATTATTAATTGTTGCTGACCAAACACTCGTACAAGTTGCTGAAAGAAACATGCATGGAATAGTCCCCCTTTACTATGATATGAAAAATGCTAATGATCATTTTATTAGTTCAGATATGGTTTATGAAGGTTTAACAGCTGCTTATACAGGTGGAAATATTGGAGTCATTAGTAATGATATTTCAAAAGTGTGGAACAGTGACACAATTAACTTGGATGTAATTAAGTGGAAGTGTATGTTAAACAATTTTACAATCGATTATGCGAAAACTTTGTATAAACCTACAATTCCACTCGAACATAAAAAAATCATTTCATCTTATATGAAAACCAAGTTACCATACTTTTTTATGTTTGCTAAGGATAAAGGTATGGAAGATGTCGGACTTCCTAATAACAGTACAATGAATAAAATTTCAAAAGCTATAGTAAACAAAAGAATGAACTTTAGAAAAATAAATGTTGAAACATTTGATTGCAGACTTCTGTTACATAACATGAATACAACAGATACAAATCAAGAGGTCTGTGATTTCTACAAGATGCTTGATCAAGAAAATGCAAGAAATGGCGTACTCTCAGTTCAGGAAGGATATAGCGGAAACTATGTTTCAGAGTATCTTGTTATACGAGATAAAATAGAAAAACAATTTTCATCTGCGTTCAGCATACATCAAATAGTAGATTTTCTTATTTACCACTTATTTATAGAGAAAAACAGCAAGTTCAAAAAAACCTTTTGGAGCTCATTTGGAGATATTGTTTTTGAAAATCTGCAAAAGAATTTAAATACTTTAGAAATCTCGAATATGATTGTTTGTGATTTATGCGGTAAACGTACTGAAAAGAAGTCTAATCGCACAAAATTTTGTGACGAATGTCGAGAACATAATAAAAGAGAATTGTGGAGAGAAAATAAACGTAAAAGTAGAGAGCATTTGAAAAGTGTCCAACTTTAGCGAAAACCATTGATAAATCAACGTTTTATTTAAATAAATATCATTTTTTACTTTAAATTAATAATTAAAAGAACATCGTAAACTGTTGATAGACAAGGGATTTCGTATTAATCAGCCCTTTTCTTTTAAAAATAAAAAAAACTATAACAGTCTTTTATGAAGACAACATCTATCCATATTTGCTTTTAATGCAGATAATCCAATTAATCTTATTTAAAGGAGCCTGGTATCTTAGCAACTTGCACTATTATATTAATCATTTTGAAGCAACTGATGTTTACTGCGAATTGAGAACAGCAATTTTTATTATTAAAGAGAGTGGTTATATTGAGATTGTTAAGTGTGGATGAAATAAAATTAAGAGCTATTGCCCATACACCAACAACTATTCTCAATCTTTCAATATTGCCAGTGACTATTCAAGAAATTATTGAGATTGGATATGAGCAATACAACCAATATCTATCCGTATTAAATTTAAAAACAGAACAACTTGTTTCTGAATTTTCAATACCGAATCTTCCAGAGCATATTCAGTTCTATGATATTATTTTAAAACTATATCATGGAGAACAAATTAGCGCAGTTTTTTTGGATTGCTTAAAGTTTTTTTTGAAAACAAAAGAGATAGTCTACAAAGATGCTTTGTATATTAATAACTTACAAGTGACTGCAGAAGTTTTTAACTACATAGTCAAAATTATTTTCATACAGAATGGTGTCGAAAATGACTCATTAAGCTTTAATCCAAAAAACCAACGAGCAAAAAAAATTAGAGAAAAAATGTTAGAGAATCAAAGGAAAATTCAAGAATTAAAAAAGAACTCCGGATCAGAAAATGAAGCTTTATCATTTATTGATTTAATCTCTATACTTTGCTCTAATGCAAACGGAATTACGTTCTTCAATGTATTTAAGCTAAACATGTTCCAATTCAACGATCAGTTTAATCGAATGAAGCTTTTAAATGATTATCAAATAAGTGTTCAATCTCTGCTACACGGTGCAGATCCTAAAAAAGTAGAAATAAAGCATTGGATAAGTAAATCTTCATAACACATTCAAAATTAGGAGGAAATTAAATGAAATACGCATCTCGTGAAATTATGGACGTTGTACTTAAAAATAGAAAAACTGGTGAGCCTGTAGTCTTCTTGGAAAGCTTGACTACCTCTACAATTGAATTTGCCGGTTCTACAGTTTATGCTCGTGGCGGAAAAGGTCATCCAAAGCTAGTCGGTTGGGATTCTGAAAAAGAGATTACACTCAACATGGAGGATGCGCTGATTAGTAAAGAATCTCTAGCAGTTCTCACTGGTTCAAAGTTTACAAAGGCAGCTAAAATTGCTCATAAAAAAGAAGTGGTTACTGTTGAGGAAAATGCTTCAGAGTTGTTTATTACCCTATCCCAAAAACCACTAGCTAGTCAAAAGTTTTTCGCTTATAAAACTGTCGATGGAACTTCAATGGAAGCTAAACTGAATTTCTCCTTGCCTAGCAATCCAGCAGAAAAAGTAGAACTGACTGATGTTACTGATGTAGCTGCTGGCGATAAAATTCTAGTTGACTATTATTACACTACTGCTGCTTCTACACAAAGTTTGAATATTACTTCCGACTTGTTCCCTGGTACTTACCTGCTTGAAGGTACAACTTTGTGGAGAAATGAAGAAGGCTACGATGTAGAAGCCCTCTACACCATTCCAAAACTTAAAGTATTGCCGAACTTCTCTATTCCTATGACAAGCTCGGGTGAACCTTCTCCGTTCACATTTAATTGCGAAGTGCTTAAAGATACCGCTTCTACCGCTATGATCACAATCGATATTTTGGAAGAAGAATAATTGCTGGAGGGCTTTATGCCCTCTTCTTTTTTATTATTTCATTAGCTAAAGGAGTATTAAAATGACTGAAAAAACGATTAAAAAAACGACAACGTCTCCCCGAAGCAAAAACAAAAAATTAAATCTTTCCACTATCATTGAGGATAATAAAAAAGCAGTTAAAAAAAAGAAAGTCGTTTTGGAGAAAGGTTACTATGTAAATATATTTCCAACATTCTCTTATTCTAGAATTGACAAAATGTTGCGTAGTTATAGCGATTTTTTAGAAAATTATTCTAAAATAAATGGAGAAATGAAAGAAGCCAAAGTTCTTGACTATCTTCACCTACACATTCTTATTTTCTTTACAGATTTATCTGAAGACAAAGACTTGAGCTTTGAAGAGAAATTAAATGTATTCGAGCAAATACTTGAGAGCGACTGGTTTATTTTGCTTTTTGACTATTTTGATAAAGATGAGTTATCAAAGGTTTATAATCATGTTTTCAAAAAAATTGCTACCTATCAGGAACTAGCGAAAAAAAGTGAACTTGCAAATTTGTTTATTGAAAAATAATTTTATTTAGTATTAATGGACTGTACTATGTGCAAAGGAGTTTTTAAATTAATGAAAATTCGTTATGCAGATATTTCATTTGTTTCAAAATGGTTGTTGGATGAGCTTGAACTTGAAGGCAAACGCAATCGAATGCGAATGAAATTCATAAAAAAATTGGCTGTTAAGTATGAAGAGTTCAAAGAGTATTATCAAGAAATACTTAAAGAAAGTTGCAATTTAGACGATGAACGTAATCCGAAAATAACAAAAGATGATAATAATCGTGATGTTTACGACATTATTGATATGAGCAAGTTCCAAAGCGAATATGATCAATTAATTAATGAAACGATTTATATTGAAGAAAATGAACAAAACAAAGAAATGCTTTTAACGATTCAGGAAGCAATCAATAATTGCCCCACTCCTTTTAAAGGAGATAAAGCTATCGATTATGAAAATATTGCTTCACTCTTTGATGATATTTACACGGATTAAATATAAATACTTCATTTTAAATAAAAAAGAAACTAGTCATATTCGTCTTTTTTATTAAAAATGAACTATTCTTGGCGGCGATTAATCTAGTCTCCATAGAAAAGGAGTGATTACTTTTTGAGTACAAAAGATACAAAAATTTCTATAACGGCATCTTTAAACGAAAAATTAAGTACCTCAGAAATAAATAAAAAAATTGCTGTTATTGAAAGAAGCCGTTCTTTAAAAAAGCTTCGTTTAAATTTAGATGTTAAAAATAATCATCTTAATAAACTTAAAAATTTTAATAGTGAATTAAATAAAACAAATCAGGCACTGCAGCAACAGAAAAAGCATACTTTGGGGTTGGAAAAAAGTTATAACAATCAACCAGTAAGCTCTGGAGGATCACTAAAAGATGCTTTTAAAACCTCTATAGCAGAAAATACGATCTCTCTCTTTATTCAAGGCATGAAAGATATGACTGATACAATATTGAATGTCGAGTCTCAAATGAATAAATTGAAAAAGGTCATGAGTGAAGACACAAATTTTGATAACTTACTGGCCAATAGTATAGAAGTTGCTGAAAAGTTTGGTAAATCTATTCAAGACGTTAATGAAACAAAATTCGAGCTAGCCTCTCTCGGATTTAATGAACAAGATATGCAGTATTTATCAGCATCAGTTGCATTGATGCAAAACATTTCAAATTTAGATTCTAGTCAATCCATTAATCTGCTAACCTCTGCAATGGATTCATTCAATATTTCTGCTGAAGATAGTATTTCCATCACAGATAAAATAAGCTCCATTCAAAATTCATACGCAATTTCAAGCGATGTACTGGCTTCAAGTTTACAATTAGCAGGAGGAGCCGCAAACAACTACGGTGTTAGCTTAGATAAGCTTTTGGGTGATACAGTAGCAATTTCTCAAGCGACTAACAGTAGTGGTGAAGAGATTGGCAACGCTTTAAATGCTATATATACTAATCTATCCAATCTGGATAATGCGGAAAACGTATTAAACGAAGTTGGAATTGGTTTACAGCATGCTAGTGGAGAATCAAAAAATGCTACTTCTATCATCGATGAATTAGCTGGCAGATGGTCCTCGTTAACAAATGCACAACAAACTAATATTGCACAGCAAATTGCTGGAGAAGAGCATTGGTTAACCCTTACATCTTTAATGCAAAATTATAATTCGAGTATTCAGGCAACAGAAAGATCTATTTTTTCTCAAGGTTCAGCAATGAATGAAAATGCAAATTATATGCAAACAATGGACGCTCAAATTCAAACCATGAAAACAGCATGGGATAATTTGGCTCTTACTCTGGGAAATTCATTAATCAATGATTCCATCTCAGTTCTTGCGGTAGTTCTAACAGAGACAATGAATACGCTCAGTTTTTTAATAAATAAGTTTGGAGCCTTGCCTACTATTTTAGGAACTGCCTCTACGGCAGCTTTTGTTTTTAACAAGAAATTTAGAGACATTATTACTAGTGCAGCCCAAACAACAACTTCGATACTTGGTTTCTCAACAGCAACAAAAACAGCTGCAACCGGTTTAAAAGGCTTTGCTTTGGCAACAAATATTGCAAAAACTGCCATTAAAGGATTGCTCGCCAGTACCGGCGTAGGTCTTGCTTTTGCTGTACTAGGCTCTGCATTGGAAGGCATTATTAGTCTTTTCGGAAAAGGGAAAGAAACACAAGAAGACTACTTTGATTCATTAAAACAAAATATTCAGGATACTAAAAATGAAATTTCTCATCTAGATCAAATTATTTCGCAATTAAACAAACCAGACTTGTCACTTGATGAATTGAACTCCAACTATCAGGAGTTAAGTAAAGTGATCCCGGAAATTGTAAGCCATTTTGATACTGAAGGAAATGCCATATACAAAAACAAGACAGCTATTGATGAATTAATTAAATCCAAACAGAGTTTGTACGCTATTGAATTAAAAAATAATGCATTTCAATTGAAGGATAAACTCTCGGATACATTAAAAGAAATAAATAAACAAAAAAAAGAAATACAAAAAATATCAACTGATAGAGATAAGAAGCTAATTGGTATAGATGCGATCAACCTCATAAAAGAACAAATAAAAAGTGGAAAGGACTTTTCTATTTTAGAGGCAAGAACATCAACCTATGGACAAATTAGGGATATGATGGATGGTCCAAAAGCTGCAAAGAAACATTTTTTTTCTTTATTAGAAAAAGAAAAACTTGATAACATAGAAAATCTTGCAAACAATATAAAAAAAGCAGAAAATACAATATATAGCAATATTGATAATATAAACCACAATCTAAGTACAAAAGAGGCAGAACTAGAGAAAAATATTAATAGTATTGTTGAATACTTTCAAACATCATTAAATGAGCCTTTTCTTCTAACTTTAAGTCTTAATAACAATTCTGATATTGATCTAAAAAATTTAGAACTAATATATAAACAGCTTGCTCTTGCATTTGTAGAAGGCACTACTATAACACAAGATAATATTGATGAAGTTATTAAAAGTTATGAAGAGTTGCTTAGTGAAATAGGTAATTTCTTGACTAATAATAATATCGATCTCGCAGACATGTTGTCAACAGGAGATTATAGTAAACTCATAAATGAGTTTCCACAAAGTGCAGAGCTACTTACTAGAACCAGTACATTACTAGCAGGATCAATCAAGCAACTTCACCCTGTTTATGATGTTCTGGGAAACACACTAGGTACTATTTCAGACGAAGCTGAGGCTGTGGCTAAAGGATTTGAGATTCTTGATAAAAAAATGAATAGTCAAACTAACCAAATCGAATATATTGCCCGCGTTAAAGAAGGTTCGGATGCTCTAGCTGAACATGGCGATAAAACAGCAGAAGCAATATCAGCAATAAGTCAGCTTGAATCTGCCTACAACACTTTATCTAGAGGTGAGGAATTATCACTTGAAACAACTGTAAAGCTTATCAATCAATTTCCAGCACTTTTACAATATGCTGATCAAAAAACCGGGGCTTTAAAGTTAGAAGCTCATATGATTGAGAACGTTGCTAATATAAGTAGATTAGCAGCCCTTAAAGAAAGAGAAGAGTTATTGTCTAGTGCGGAAAACACTCGGGATATGCTTGAAAAAAAACGAAACATGTTTCATCAATTTTTTTCACAGATGCCATCATCCGCATTAGCTATTTTTGCGCATTCTATTCCTTCTCCTTTCGACGCAAGTATCAAAGATACAGAAGATACAATAGAAAAATTAAAGGGCGAAATTGCAGCACTCAAAAACCCGATTACTTTTTCAGGTGTTTCCTCAAAAGGAAAATCAGGAGGGGATAATGGAAACAAATCCCCAGAACCTGAAGATAAACCGCGTATAGCAGATACAACACAGGCTAAAATCGATGGTATTAATCGAGCCGCAAATGATCAAAACAGAGCAAATAAAATATTGGAAGAGAGCATTAATAAAGAGCAGGCATACTCTAAGCAAATTGATCTAACCTCTAAGCTTATGGCTGGTAAGAAAAAAGAACTTCAGGATTTAAAAGCAGCAACAGCCACGCTCACGAAAGAACAAAACGCATTAATAAACTCGAATAAACATTTTAAAATGGCTAGCTGGCTGGATAGTTCGGGAAATGCTACTGAACAATATTATAGTGACTATAATTCGCAAAAAACAGGCAGCAAGCAAAAAGAAGTTGAAGAATTATTCAATCTGTATCAGAAGTTGACTTCTGCCATAAGAGAAAATAACAATGCCACTTTAGAACTCTATGACAGTATCAAAACTACAATCGATTCAACTTTAAGTCATATACAAAATGCTTCAAACTCCATTATAGCTAGATCAAACAGAAAAATTTCTTTACTTGGAGAAATCAATACTCAAGAAGAAAAAGATAAAGTGGTTAAGTATAGTCAAGAGATTTCAGATGAACTTCGCCGAGAAAGCGGACGTATCTTTAGTGAAATTTCAAAACTAAAAAAAATAATTGCAGATCCTAAGGAAGACAAGCTTCTAAAAGAAGCTGCCAAACAGTCGTTGAAAATGTATGAAGATGCGGCTAATGAAGTTCACTTACAATTAATATCGCAAGCCGAAACTCTAGGACAAAAACAAGCTGAGGCTATTGTATTTGGATTTGATAAATCCATTGAAGATTTAGAATATGAAATCTCGTTGCTTGGGAATTCAGATGCTGATATTCGTAAAACGGAAGAACTTGAACTGAAAATCAAAAAAATACGATTAGATGCAAAACAAAAAAATAATGAAGAAATAATTAAACTAGAAAAAATCTTATCAAGTTCCATTAGTACTGAAGAAAGAATGCGCGCTCAAACGATGCTTGAACAGCTTCAGTCATCAAATAAGCAACATGACCGGGCGCTCGCTGAGCAGCTTCGTAAAGAAACAGATGGAAGAGAAAAATGGGCTGATCGGATTGTATCTAATTATAAAAAAATGCTTGAGCAGCAAAGAGATTTAGAAAAATCACTCTTGGAAGAAAGAGAAAAGCTCGAAGATGAACATCATAAAAGAACTATGGATCGATATAAAGATGAGTTGGATGGTTTCAAAAAAATTATTGATGCTCAACTACAATCTATGGATCGACAAAATGCAACCGATGATTATGAACGTGAAATAAATAAGCTTACAGATGAAGAAGCAGAAATACAAAGAAAAATAAATACGCTTAGTTTTAACGATTCTTTTGAAGACAAAGCAAAAAGAAAAGAACTTGAGAAGCAGCTTCTTCAAATTCAAGAGGAAATTCAAACCAAGCAGAGAGAAAGAGAAAGAAATGGTCGTAAAGAAACTCTAGAGGATCTATTAAAAGATAGAGAAGATCATATCAGTAATCTCGAAAAAATAGAAGACGATCGGCACAATGAAGAAAAAAAGAATCTGAATAAGCAAAAAGAAGCACATGAGCTTCATTGGAAATCCAAGTTATCAGATGAAGAGTTTTTCTATAAAATGAAAAGCAATCTTATGAGCGAGGATACGAAAGCTGTTACAGGGCAATTAAACACAATCAAAGAAGAGTACAACAATTTTTTCAGTGACCTGCAAAACAATGCGACTCTTCTAGGAGATATGTTCTCAACTTTATTTAGTAACTTTACGAGAGATGCAAATGAGCTGAATCTGCCACCACTTAGTATTGATCTAAGTAAAGACAAGAACCTCACTTATACCCCCTTCTCCCCTGAAGAACAGGAAACCATTGCTAGAATGCAAGCCAGAAGCAAGCAATGGGGTCAATCAAAGGATACTGATGAAAAAAATCGACTTAAAAAAGATAATTTAGATGATGGAGAAGCTATGGGGGCGTATAGGGATGATAAGACGGGAATATGGTATAAAAATGGAATTCGTTTATATCATGAGGGAGGCGAAGTCGATACTACTACTGGCAGCACGATGAAAAGCTGGTGGGAAAAAACTCTCAACTCCAATGAAGTTCCTGCTATCTTAAAAAAAGGCGAAGTCGTTTTAAATAATCCTCTTGGCTTTATTAACGAACTTGTTTCGCGAACAATTAGCGGTATTCCCAACATCCTTCCAAAAGTTAGTCAATCAGCAGCATTTTCCACAGGAACAACAATTGAAAACATAAGCTTGACTGTTAATGGGACATTTAGTGATGGATATGGTTTTGCCAATGAGTTTGTAGATGGACTATCCAGAAAAGGGATTAAATTGGGCAGAAGAAATTAAGAGAGAGATGCCTCTCATTATTGGTGGTGAATAGATATTACAATCAAAGATTCTTTATATTTCACATTCAATGGAATTAAAAGTAAAGATTTAAACATGCTAAATGTCAATCTTAACGGTGGAATGCAGGACGAATATTTCGCTGCCTCACAATCAATATTAGAAGATGGAACACGCTTTAGAACAAAACCCTATTTTCATGGAACGAAAAAAGAGCCTCTGAAACTGCAGGTGAGCTTTGCTTTCGAGTACGATTGGGGGGTGAATGATTTGAGATATGTGAGAAGTTGGCTTACTGAGCCCACTAATTATGTCCCTCTCATCTTTTCTAACGAACCAGAAAAAATTTACTATGTTCTTTATGTAGATGAGCCGGAACTACTTCATAACTCATTATCACAAGGCTACCTTACTCTAAACTTTAGATGCAACGATGCTTACGCCTTCTCTCCATTAATGCTTTCAGAAATATATGAATGGGAGGATAACCCGTTTCATTTAACTCAACATGCATTTGTTGAGGGTGAATTGAACGGTCTTGTTTTGGACAAAAATAATCATCTTACATTACAACCTGACTCCTTTACATGGAATAAATTGAATGATGAGGCTACTTGGAACGAGATATTTAAATAGATAACAAGGTGGTGGAATTGAAGTGTCAACACAGACTACAAAATTGAATTTAATTAAACCTGAACTTACAGATAACGGTCGACAGACTATTCAAGATTTAGCGAATAACTTCCAAAAAATTGATGACGCTGCAAGCATATATATGAGTGACCTTCCCACATCAGGAGTTTGGGAAAAAGATAAAATTATTTATTTGAATAATAGAAGTATTGGCGATTTTATTGGAGCGGTCAACCTTAGAAAAGGAATGGCTGCAAAAGGTTGGGGGTCTATAAATCAATATCATGTTGGCGACGAAGTGTCACCTTCTACTAACAATGGTCATTACTATAAATGTATTCAATCTGGTCACAGCTCTCCATTTGAACCTGACTGGTCAGTTGCATCAGAGTCAATAACTGAGGATACACGAAATAAAAGCATATGGCAGCCCTCCAAACTCTACAACGTTTATGACATCGTAGTGCCAACAATCGACAATGATAGATTTTATGTTTGTATCACTGCCGGAACATCTGGCACGGATGAACCTGAATGGCCTTCACTAATCGGTGCTTCTGTTTCAGATAATCAAGCTATTTGGATGAGTTATAAAGTAGTGAAATGGCAGGAAGCTGGAATTTCCGCTAACTTTAGACCATTCGGAAAAATTGAGTAGGTGATCATATGTCTACTTGGCTGAATTTATTTGGTATGCAAGGCTTTTATCAATCTGATCAGATACCCATTCAAGTGAGCGGTGATGGTGCGTTAACTAAAATCACTTGGACAGCAACTGACACCTCCAATAACATTGTTGTACAAACATCAGTCTCGTTTAATAATGGCTATGATTGGACGGATTGGAAAACTGCTATCCATGGTAATTTTATACCTGATATAGAACCAAACACTACATTAGGGAGCATTTTATTGCGCTACAGGGTGTTTTTGAAAACCGACTCTGTAGCTCCTGCTCCTTTATTTTCAGAAATTGAATTTCAGTTTGAACCTGTCATCATCTTTGATAACAAAGGAGATTCCAGCTGCACACCAGAAGTATGGATTACTAAAACTGATAACGGAGATTTTTCTTTACAAAATATAAGCAATAATAATGAAGAATTTAAGTTTGTAGACTTAATAAATGGTGAAACGGTTTATATTAATAATGAAAACCAACATATTATGACCGATTTGCCTACAGTCTATCGTTACTCTAATTTTAATAACAATTATCTCAGTATACCAAAAGGGAAGAATGTGTTTAAGGTTAAGGGTAATGGAAAATTACAGTTCAGATATCAGCTCAAGTTAATCTAGTGGAAAGGAGGTTAGCAAGTGTTAGGGGATATCGACTATCATCTTAAACCTCAGAATATCAGTATTTTCATCGCGAAGCCTAACAGGGAAATCATCTCCAAAATCGCGGAAGCATACGAGATAAACAGAAAAATATCACTCAATGAATTATATTCACTTTCCTTTAAAATTCCTTTTGGGATTAGCGAGAATAATGCACCAATAAGAAATAAAAATGTGGATGTTTTGAAAGAGCGGCAACATATAAAAATCATCATTGGAAATAAGGAAGAATGGTATATTGTTACTAAAATATCTGATAAAGCTGACAACCAGGGCGATTCCAAAGAAGTAATGTGCACCTACTTGCCTTATGAGCTTGGAGATAAGCTGATAGGTGGTTATGAAGAGGAATCGAAACATGCTCGTCAAGTTTTAAATGATATATTGGCTTCCTCCAGCATCTGGAGTATTGATTATATTGATGCCGATTTTGAGTTAACATATCGATCATGGGAGTTTTCAGACACCACACTGCTTGATGCCGTTTACCAGGTTGCCGAAAAGTATAACGCAATACTAGAGTGGAATACCGTAGACAGAACCATTCGTATGGTAAAGCCTGAACTTCACGGAATGAACAGGTTAGGCTCCTTTAGTATGAGAAAATACTTGAAAAGTGTGGATAGGGAATATAACGCTGAACTTGTTGTGACAAGATTAAAACCAGTAGGAAAAGACGGACTAGGGATCGAGCGTCTTACCTCAAATGGTGCTCCTTATATTGAAGATTTTAGTTACTGGATGTTTCCTTTTGAGCGAGATGCCAGTAGACATGTAATTCAACATAGTCATTTTATGAGTGACAGCTTATGCCATGCATTGTTAGATTATCAGGAGCTGCAAGAGTCATATGACGATCAATTCTCCACTTTGCTGGAAGAATGGGATAATTTAGAATTAGAGTTATCCAAAAAAAACAATGAGCTTGTTAACCTAAAAAAGAATAAAGCGGATATTAATGAAATTCAAATAGCTTATCAATTTGATAAAAAAATGTTCTTTAATTTATCCACCTTTACTGGTGGGACAAAAATGGTGAGTTTTCCTGTAGATAGAGAATACTCTTATGCTGTGCTTGTTAAAGTAGAAGATACCACTAACAAAACATTATTGATTAATGGTATCAACTCACCTATGAAAAGCAACTCTTGGGTAGTTTCTAAAAAAATCAAATCTGGGATTGATAATATCAATGTCGCTATTAGTGGAACTGGTACATCTGAAGTTTTTATACAGGTTACTCTTATTAATGAAAGTGAAATTCATGCTATAGATAATGATTTAGACATAATTGAAAAATACAACTTTGATTATAAAAATCAGCAAATTCAAGATAAACAACTAGAAATCCAGAATATTCAAGCTCAACTTAGTGCAACTAAAAACGACGTTCGAGATTTAAGAAACAAACTTTCTGTACATAGCAACTTTACTCGAGCCCAAATCGAAGAGCTGGATAAATATATATTTGAACAAAAATATGTCGATGATACTTTAATTGAAGAGATTGATTTATTAGAAGAAGCAAAAAAAAGATTTGCAGAATACCAAATTCCTCAATTAGAAATAAAAATGGATATCGTCAATTTCTTAGAGTGTATCGAGGAACAACATAATTGGAATCAGCTTTATCTAGGTGACAAGATCATTGTAGATTACGATGCTTTCAATATGAAAGTCGAAGCCAAAATAATTGAGATCAATTATGACTACGAAAAATCAGATATTAGTTTAGTTATTGCTAATTTCAAAGATCTGTCAACAAACCAAGAAATATTAGAAAAATATATCTATGACAGTAAAATCACAAAATCAATTCTTGATGATAATAAGAGTAAATGGAACAAAGCAATTGTTGACAATAGTGAATTCAGCCGAATTTTCGAACACTTTTGGGATAAGGTCACTAATCAAATCAATATGGCGGTAAATCAAACTGTCGATATAAATGATATGGGCATTACCATTACTGACAATAATGATCCCCTTCGTTTTTTAAGACTAACTAACGGAGCACTCGGCTTGACCAGAAGCGGTGGATTACGATATGAAACAGCAATAACCGCAGATGGAATCATAGCCGAAATGGTATTGGGTAAGCTTATTCTGGGACAAAGAATTACGATTGGTGATGAGGATGGCATATGGCTGACTGAAGGTCCAAAGACAACCATAACTGACCGTTGCGGTCGAGAAGCTATGAAGCTTGGATTATATGAAGAAAACCCTGATTTATTTGGTATGCTGATTAACCGGTTTGACCACTCCGATCCATGCAGTCCGGATATTACAAATAGAGTAATCATAAATTCGGAGGATGGCTTTGTCATTCAACAAAAACAAGGTTCAAACTATAACAATATAGCATGGCTTGATACGGATGGATTGCTTAATGTTAAGAAGCTTCAAATTGATTTTGCTGATGGTATTTTGAGCAATGGCATAACAATTGATAATATAGATGGAATTTTCGCAACCAGAAGTGATAATAAATACCGCTCCTGGATGTCTGGAACTAGAGGTTTTGTTATCCAACAAAACGAAAATACATCTGAGAAACCAGATTGGAAAGATATTTTTTGGGCTGATATTTCTGGTCAGGTTCATGTGCAACAATTGAAAATCCTTAATTCCAGAATAGAGCTAGGTACCCATCCGGATATGATGGTTTTAGACCCTTACAATGGTGGCTTTTGGGCTGGAGATCAAAACCATACACAAGCTCCTGCTCATATTGCTATGGATGGAACAGCAAAATTTAAAAAGCTGATTGTAACGAATGGTGCAGGTGCACTAATGATGGATTCAGAAAATAAGCTGCTTGATTTGAATCAATGGAATGTCATTGGCGCAGGTCGAATACAGGGTGATTCCATAACTGTCAACACCGTTATTGCAGGTACAGGATTTATTAGCGATCTAACCGTTAACAAACTTAACACCTTTGGCAAAACGGACAGGGTTGGAGATACAATTGACTATGTTCATGTGCAAGACAATTATTTTAGATTAATTACTGGAAAGATAACAGGGAGAAACCAAGTTACTTCAAATGGAAAAGCATTATATTGGACAGATGATTCAAAATCAGCAGCGACTGATCAAGTAACAGATTACCCTGTCTGGGATTTGGAAATAGATGAAAACATCAAGCTCATGATTGATCATAAAGTCAGTTCATCATCGTCACATCCTCGAATTATTTGGGGTCAAGGCGACGGAAAAATAGTTGATCCATCCATTAATGATGGACTGAAAAATATTAAATCGGCAAGAGGATTTATAGAAAAACCTCAAAACAGCTTTGACTTTACCTATTTTAGTTCCAACTATGCTAAAGAAAGAAGTTTAAGCCTTGATAATAACGGCACCGTTATCACATCCGAAGATGGAATAATTCGCATGATTGCAAAGGATTACGAATTGGGAGTAACCACTGGCGGAGCCTTCAGCATTAAACATATTAATGGTGCTGAGATCGAGCTTTCTTCTAATGGGAAAGTTAAAATAAAATCTAACAGCGGCATTGACTTTGAGTCATCAACTTTTAATTTTATTTAGTTTCAATAAGATAAATAATAATTTTATTTAATTAATAAATTTAAATATAGCAAGCGAGGGATTTATATTGACTGGAATTGCTATACATGGATCGAAGATTAAAGAGGTAATAAAGCCTGGTCATGTTATTTATAAGATTGAGAACCGAGTTCCTCCACGATGCAATAGCCGGGACGATGAAGGAAATTGCAATGAGTGGAGTAATGAATATTGGGAGTCTGCTGGAAATGGAAAAACTGACGCTAAAATAACTGGCACAGTTTCTGTCCCATCTTCAAAGATGAAGGTTCTAGGTAACAATGTAGCCAAGGTTGGTGATATCACTATTGAAACTTGGGTTGCTTATCCACCAATACCAGCTAGCACAAGGGACACAAGATATGAAGCGATTGGAGCCACATCTGGAGAAGGTCAAGGCAAGATCATCTCAGGAAGTACCAAAGGTAAACTAAATGGCTCACCTATAGCACTAATTGGCTCTCAGGTAAAAACTTGCTTAGACACGATAACAACGATTGAGACGGGCAATACAAAGATCAATTTCAGCGGTTAAGGAGGTGAATACTACTGCGCTTAGAAACGTATTTAGATTATATCGACCCTAATATTGGCGTGTGGAGAGACAAAGAAAGCTTTGTTTCCAGATCAGACAACCTACCCGTAATTAATGGTATTGTGACGCTAATTGAAATTCCTTCCTATGAACAAAGAGTACAAGTCTCAGGCTTCACTGAAGTTTTAATGGAGAATTTCATAAAAAGTAAATTTATTGAGCCAAATGAATTTGTAGTCGATTACTCCTCAGGTATAGTACAGTTTCATCCTGACAATGAGGGAAAGACCTTTGCATTTATATACTATGGTAAAGGTGTACGACTGATCGCTGCATCAAGAGTTTATGCCATGGTTCAGAAAAACCCTGATATTGTTACAACCTTGCAGGACTATATCGATACGTTGGTTCAATTCAATAGTGATCTAACCGTGAAGTTGACTGAAATCAATAATGCCATTACACTTGCTCAACAAGCTACCCAAGATACAAACCTAGCAACAGATAATTCAGTCATTGCAACGCAAAATGCCAATGAAGCAGCTCAAACAGCACTAGACGCTGCCTCCACTACAGTTGTCATTAGGAAGCCTCCAGTAAGCAAACTGGAATACCTTGAGACTACCTATCCTGAACCTGAAAATGGTTGGCAAGTAATTATAAACGATACTGGCGATTTTTATCGATTTGATGGGGTTAACTCAGGTCAATGGGAATTAGTAGGAAACATAATTGGCGGTCTTACCTATGTGTCTGAAACATCAGATGGAATATTGCGAAAAGAAGATTATGGTGTCTTTATTGAAAGGACAGCATTTTTTAGCCTCCCCAAAATATTATCTCAAGGGGTGCAATCCATTGGATTTTTCAAAATGCCCTCAGATGGCGAAATTATGAAGGTAGAAGCATTCTGCACCGAAGTTGGTCTAAACCATGAAACAGAAATTTCGATAGACCGAATTTCAAAAGACGATTTAGTTACTGAAGGTCACTGGGACAATATTTTTTCTCAAAACCTCATTCTCAACAAAAATGAATTACTCGCAATAGGTGGAGTTGTTTCTGATACTGATGCCATGAAGGATGATCTATTTAGAATAAATGTATCTCAATTTGATGGCGATATTCGTGGAATCACAATAACGATGACAATAAAAATTTCTTACACAGTATAAAGGAGAAGATAATATGGCAGTATTAATTTCTTGGTATAAACAAAACAATGATGATCCTTGGGAACACTGGAATGTAAATGATGGAGAACCTGTAGATGCTGGAACCACTTCAAGAAACTCTGTCTTCTTGATTTGGAACAATCGTGGAGATAAAGAAAAAGATGCAACCGATGCAGAAACCTGTACACTTACAACGAAAGATATGGCAGGTGGAGGTTCTGGTGAACTTGTCACACAAAAATGGATTTGGGCAAGGGTAGATACAATGGGTGGTTCAGGCTCGGTTTTTAGTGAAATAGGTGATACTGTCACTGTTCCTGTTAAAGCTGGTGGAGATGCTCCAGCTGGGACAATTAAAGGCACTAAAAATGATGGCACGAAAGAAAATTCTGCTCGAAATTTTGCTCAGGTGACACTTCATGCAAAGCCACTCATAACTGCAACAGCAGGAAATGTAAACTTTTTGCTTCGTCTTCAATATACATTGAGATAATCTAATAATAAATCATAAGACCAAAGTTCATTCTTTGGTCTTATTTAGGTTGGTGATGAAAATAAACTATTCAAATATTCTCTATAGCCCTGTAAAGGAACAAGATTTCATCTGGGTTGCCTCTTATATGGACGGAAGCAAACTTGTGGAAATCTCTCCTGATACAAAAAAAACAAACTCTTTTTATTCAATCGATAAAAGTAAATTGATTCGTTTCGGATTAGCTGGGCATGGCATGGAAACTTATTTTGAGGTGTACGGTGGCGAGTATAAAATAGCAGGAAGATTAGTTGAGCTCATGTATTTGGACAGGAAGACCAATACAGAATACTTGCTTACAGGACACGGATTACTTCCTTACAATAACATCGATCAATTTAAAAATGCGGATTCCAGTCTGGATGCCTTCAAAGGACACGGATACTCAGGCAGTACAATTACACAATATAATTTCGGGTACACCAAAAACATTACTGTGAATGAGGTTGATTTCGCCTTAAAAACTTTATGCTGCATCCCCTATGGTAAAAGTATTTATCTCGATATCGAGCTTTCAGCAAATAGAGATTTCGAACATGGAATGTTGCTTATTCGATTAAATAGAACACAAGTATTTGAGTTAGATGCTCCCCTTGAAAAAGGGCAAGCCAGTTCTGGTCGTTGGACAATTATATAAAGTAGGTGAACTATGGCTACACAAGACATTCAATTTAACATAGATTTTTCTACTGGAATGCATGTTAACACCGTTTTTAAAAATGACAAGTTGCAACTGAAAGAAATAGGGATTGATGATCTAGATCAAATTGTTTATGTAGATTCGGGATACTGGATTTCAGACCCTATTCAGTTTGCAGATAAATTTAAAGAGTATAAACCTTTCCAGTTCTCTCTTGTTTCCAATAATGATGCAGTTTATAAAATATCTGTCTCTTCGAGTAATGATAATCTAACTTGGAGTCAATTTGAAGCAATCGATGAGAATAATGTGATTTCTAATTTGCCTAGTAATTACGTGAAGATAAGGATCGATTTAATCGCTGGGAAAAATCATAGTGAGATGATCATTGATGCTTTTGACGAAAATGTATATGGAAATGAGTTTTTAGATGTTTCTAATGGGTTTTTGAAGTTGAAAAAGCTGTATGAGTTGGAGTATGAGAGTGATATAGCCCAAATATACTTCTTAAAAGTATTTAGAATAGATAAGAAAAAGTATAAAAAAATTATCTCTCTATAGGGTGGTGATGATGTGGCAACAATAGGAAATGAACTAAAAAATCCAGAGTCTGGCTGGAAAAGATATGATGACTCTGATCCTGTCTTCAAGTATTTTAATATAAGCAAAAATAATTATGGTTCCCCTTATAAGGGGAACTACACAACATTAAATTCAGATAATTCTAAATGTACGTTTCTATTTAAGGGCACTAAGCTAAGAGTTATCTCTCTTATTTATCAAGGATGGAGTTCTAAGGTGGGAATTTCAATTGATGGGATTGAAGAAACATTTAGCGAAAACGGTCAGCACAAAAATCAGGCGCTCGTATATGAAAAACTTGAATTATTAGATACAATTCATTACGTTGAGATTTATCGAATTAATCCTTATGCATATAATGAGCAGATTGGTATTGATGCAATCGATATTGATGAGAATGGGAGAATCCTTCATCCCGATGAAGTCATTAATATTAGTGATCTCGCTGTTGGTAAAAGAATTAGATGTAACTATAAAAACTATCTTACCAAAAATTTAGGATCTTTTTCTAATTTAGGTCAAGAAACAACAGGATTTTTACCAGTCTCCCCATCAGGTGTATTAGATGGAGACTTTTATTTTATTATGGTGGATATTCTCTCTGGGAAGAAGACATTAGTTGCAGACAGAAATATACAAAATAATATATCTTGGGATGAATTAGAAAAGAGAGGTGTTATAAAGGGAAGTCTTAATCCTTATTTTGAAGGAACTATCGTTGCTCAACCGAATATAAAAAACGTCTACAGTAGTGGCGGATACAGTTCGCTTACAGCTGACAAACTGTTTGATGGTTCAACTGCAACTTACTGGAACAGCATGATAAATGACTCTAAGGGAAACACTTATGTAACAATTGAGCTCCACACCCCATCTTTTTTATACTCATTCAATATAAGAGGAATTCGTCTAATATCTGGATCTAATTATGGGCTAAGAGACTATAAAATATATGGGTCAAATGATAACAATAAATTTGAGGAACTGTACTCAGGAAGCCATCAAAACAATACCTCCGATGAAACGGTTACATTAAACTGCCAAAAAAAATACCTTTATTATAAATTTGAATCATTGAATTCTTGGTATGAATCAAAAAGAGTTATCATCTCTTCTATTGAGTATATTGTTGGTTCCTCTGCGCCCTCATATGAATTCGAAATTAGGCTTTTAACAGGCGGAAGTGAGCAGTCTGACAAGCATAATGAGTGGGATAGATATATTGTAGACTCAACGCTTAATGACACTATAGTTGCTGGTGATAATATGATATGGAACTGGAATCTGAATAACGTTAGATCATGGACATCCACCACAGCATTAATCGACTCCTTGAATAAAGTTGTTAGGGGAAACTCTATTAATGGTATTTCTCCAACAGGAATCGATGCTTGGACTTTTTACCCATCCAATACAGCAAATTCAAGTATCGCCTTTCGACCTGCGTTAGACATTAAGAATCTTTATCAATTTTATATAAATGATGGGGGAGTTTACAAAACATTTAAAAATGATCAATGGAGAAACATAACAGATCCTTTTAATCCTGATGTTGCAATGCAGGAATTTTCAATATTAAACAGAAAGGACAAATTAATAGAATTGTCTTCCACTCTTGATTCAGAAACCAACAATGGAAAAATATATAAGGCTACAATTGATCTAGATAACATTTATGAGTTGAAATCGATAAAGAGAGAGTAGTTTGGAATAGAATTAATACCTAGAGTTTTAAAATAAGAGGGGAGAATGATCAATTGTGAAAGATAGAAATCCTCTATATACACAGAGTTTTATGGATAAATATGGGATTAGTTGGTTCAAATTCGATGAGCCGAGCGGTAATGTAACTGATTCAAAAGGAACTGCTGTTGGCACTATTAATGGTGGCGTAACAAGAGTTGCTGGATGTAATGGTCAAGGTAATGCATTAAGCTTTAATGGGACTAATGGATATCTCCAATTTGATCAAAAAGTAATTCCAGTTGGAAAAAAGAGTATAAGATTTAAGATTAAAACTAATGAAACTGGAGGATCGCTCGACACCCGTCTCATATCGAACGCTGATGGAACAGTAGAAACAGGTCTTAGAATAAGAATAAACGCCCTTGGTTATCTTGTGTTTGAGAATCTATATAGTGTAAGTGGAACTAGTAATTTTTATGCTGTTACTTCAGATATCATAAATGATGGAGAGTGGCATGACGTTTTATGTACTTGGGACGGAACGACTGATACTGATGGGGTTAAGTTGTATTTGGACGGAACACTATCGATGCATCCAAGCAGTTATGGTGCTAAAGTTTTAGAAACAGAACCATTGAGAAATCTGGTACTTGGAAGGAATCCTAATACTTCTCATTCTGCTGCTTTTGCATTTAATGGTCAATTAGATAATCTCGAAATTTATAATGATGTTATTGACCCCCTTGCAAATAAAATCTTGATTTCATCTGAAGAAAATAAATACCACTCAATGATAAGTGGTATTGCTAAATATAGTTTTGAAGAAACTGGAGATACCATTATTGATAGCTTAGGAAATAATAATGGGGTAAACTATGGAGCAACTGTTGTGCAAGGATATAAAGGGAACGCAAGAAGATTTACAAAATCATCTTCTAACAGGATAGCATTTAACAGTACAGTGATTCCAACAACTTCAATAGGAATCAGGTTTAAAATTAGAAAGAATGGAATTTCTACTGATGGTAGACATGAAATGATATTATCAACTGGTCACTCTACTACACAGAATACATGTATTGTATACATTCCATATGAAGGAAATTCGGACGCTGGACATATAGTTGCAAAATTATCCAATGCAGGAAACGATATGGTTGTAACAACTGCTGGTTCTGGCTCTAAATACATCTGTGATAATCAGTGGCACGATGTTGCAATAATATTTGATCATATGAATAGATTAGTTAAGATTTTCATAGATAGTATGTCAATACCATGCACAGTAAAATCATACAACTCTACAACTATTCCATCTAAGTATGATAGAAATCTTATTATAGGTGGTAGTTACAGTACAACTGGCACACCACAGGAGTTTTTTAATGGGGAGTTAGACGAAGTTGAAATATATAACTATGTTATAAATCCGTCAGCTCCTAATACATTAATCTCTATGGATAATGCTTCAGAAGACAATTTTATTAGATATGGAGCTGACTCAATTAAAGACTTACAAACTCCTATTGGTAATATAAAGTCTGTTATAAATAACTCAAACAGTTTAGGTGATAGGAAGATATTTGCTCACACATTGGATATGAGTAAATATAGGGGAATAGGTATTAAGCTTAAATAGTTGAGGAGTAATTAAGAAAGGATGTGAACAATCTGACAGGAAAATTAACAACTAACGTTGAACATGATATGAACCGTTGTGGTGTTGGATGGTTCAAATTTGATGAACCATCAGGCAATGTAACTGATTCTAAAGGGAACGCTGTTGGAACTATTAATGGTGGCATAACAAGAGTTGCTGGATGGAATGGAACTGGAAATGCTTTGAGCTTTAATGGAGCCAATGGATATGTTCAGTTTAATCAGAAGATTGTTCCATTAGGAAAGAAAAGTATTAGGTTTAAGATTAAAAAACTAGCATCAACACTAAGAGCAGATAACTATTGGGAATTTATTATGTCAAATGAGCTAAGTTCTCCTAGAAATGGTCTTGCAATATATATTATCCCCACTACTGGGCAAATTGGAATTACTTATCATAACATTGCAGGTGCAAGTATTGCATATATTCCAAGTATTTACAACATTTGTGATGGATTATGGCATGACATTGCAATCATTCAAGATCAAAATAACATTACAATGTATGTTGATGATTTCTTAAATGGAAATGTTACCATACAATCAGAGTCTATAGGGAACACAAATCTTCATCTAGGTACCATGAATGCGTCAAGCACAAGCACATTTTTCAACGGTTTTTTGGATAATCTTGAAGTTTACAATGATGTTATTGATCCTCACTTCAATAAATTCCTAATCTCTTCTGCTGAAAAATTCTATTCTTATAGTGATTTTTCTACCAACATAAATCGTTATGGAGTTGGTTGGTTTAAATTTAACGAACCTAGTGGCAATGTTACTGATTCTATAGGTAATGCTGTTGGTACTATTACAGGTGACGTAAAAAGAGTTGCTGGATGGAATGGAACTGGAAATGCTTTGAGCTTTAATGGAACAAATGGGTATGTTCAATTTAGTCAGCCTATTATCCCTGATGGGAAAAGAAGTATTAGATTTAAATTTAAAGTAACGTCAGTGAATGCTCTTGCAGAGCTTGTTGCAAGTTCTGGTGGAACAGCAAATAAAGGAGACAGATTTTATGTATCCGAAAATGGTTATTTAAGTTGGCAAAACTCAAAGGGAACTACTGGGGAACCTAGATTTCTTATATCATTTTTAGATAAAAGAGTAAATGATGGGCAATGGCATGATGTGCTTGCAACTTGGGATGCAACTTTAGCAGCAAATAGTGCAAAACTTTATTTAGATGGTGTACTAAAAAGTGCTACTCCTTCTACACTTGCAGACAATGAGCAAACTAGAAATCTAACATTAGGCAGAAATGCTAGTAGCGCTATTCAATGGTTCAACGGTCAAATAGATGAGCTTGAAATTTATAATGATGTAATCACACTTACTACTAAGATAATAGTTCTAACTAAAAACACAGTTGATAATTTTATAAACTATGGACTTGAAAATGGAGATGAATTGGACTTGTCTTCTGAAATTAATGAAGTTCAATATATTGAAGATTCTAGTTCTACATTGGGAACTGGTAAGGTGTTTAAACAAGTGATAGACACATCGAAAACTGCAATTAAAAAAGCCATAATAGAATAACTTATATAAATGATTGTTTTATGTTAGAAAGGAGTGAACACAATAGCAAGTTTCCAATCAAATATGGATCGATGCGGTGTTGCTTGGTTTAAAATGGACGAATCTAGTGGAAATTTAATAGATAGCAAGGGTTCATTTGTCGGGACAAATAATGGAACTACGGTAGTTGCAGGAGTGAATGGAAAGGCTAGAAGCTTTAATACTTCTAATAATTATATTTCTTTTAATGGGCCAATAATACCAATTGGGAAAAAGAGTATTAGATTTAAGTTCAAGATAAATAATGTTCCTAATAATCCTATGATTATCATGTCGAATGGTGGCTATGAAGCAAATATTTATGGCACTACAGTTTATGTAAGACCATCAAGCTTCACATTTCCTGGCTCCATTCAATTTCAAGTAGTCGAGGGAACAACTATAATTGGTTACGCAAGTTGTGAAGTGAATGTTTGCGATGGTAAATGGCATGACATATTGTTTACAGCTAATGACGACACAATTAATGTTTATTTAGATGATATGGTAAATCCAATTAATAGCAGGAAATTCACAAAAAAGGAGACAGTTCAACCTTCAAGAAATCTGTTTTTAGGACGTTATCCTAGAGGAGATAGTCCTTACATTGGGTTACTTGATGAAGTTGAAATATATGGAGATAGAATATCTTTAATTCCTGATAAGACTTTAATTCTTCACAGCGGAACGTATAAGTATTATTCTTCTTCATGGCTATCAATTGGTTCAATTGCAACTGAGCAAGATTATAAGCGGTATGGTATGGATGATATATCAATTATCCCCGAATCAGCATGGGCAGAACTTCAAGGCGATGTTGAAATACACTATTACACTGACGATCCCAATAGAACAGAAGCTTCATTCACTGTTGAAACAGAGCCTTTTACTCTAGCTGGAGAATGGGGAGATAAAGAAATCCAAGTTATTGAATATACTGATAATCCAACTCAGAATGAGTCTATCATCACTTTCGAAACCGAACCATTTACCTTTGAAGATTATTTTGAAGGAAATTCGACATTAGATATTCTAACATATACGGATGATGAAACTTATACTCCAACTATCAAAGCAGAAATCGGATATAGTCCAATTGATGAACTTGGCGATGAATTTGAAATAGTCGCTTTTAGTGAAACGGAAGAAAAACTAGATGATGTCAATGTTACCCTTGAAGCACTCCCTTATGGGCAACTAGTAACTAGAAGTGAAATTATCTCTTTCTATGGAGAGTTCAAACAATTCCTAACATCTATCTCCTCCACTCACACTGGTTTATCCAAAATCCGATATTTGCTTTCGTTTGATTATGGTCTTACATGGAAAGCGTTCAGACATAACATTTGGAGAAATGTAGATGTTAGTGAAAAAGTCTCTATTATGACTTTTGGGATGAGATCTTCAGAAATTAACTCTATAGGCAAAGACGATTTTTATAATCATTTTACGAACGGAGTTACCATTGGGTACTACATTGAAGAGAGAGCTTGGATGGATGAGAACGAGCAAATTCATCAGACTAAAGTTTCTAGTAATGCAAGTGTAGATGATATCAAGATATCTGACTTGCTATTTTTTGTAGTAAACACTATAGCTGCAATTAACGCTAATGTTTCTGGGAATAAAATACTTGGGCAAATTATAGATGAAGACTTAGGGAATATTCAATATCGTGTTAAGCTAAATGGAGAATATATCTATCCAATAGGTGGCACATACACTCCTTTGTATAATACTCCACTAGATTTAGATGTACCGCTAGACAACGACAAAATAAAAATTGGTGTGAATAACACAGTAGAAGTCGAATTTAAAGACGGTTGGGGGCATCTTGAGTCTTGGTCAACTTCATTTATTGGAAAACCAATTGGTTTGATTTTCTCCACTCCATCTGGACAATACTATTCGAATGCATTCGGTGAAATATTACGATACTTAAATTTCGGTACTCTGATTGCAGGACAAACCTCTTTGGATGAAAAAGTGATTTTGTCAAATACACTCCCTTTTAAAGTTAAAAATATTATTCTTACATCTGATGTAGACGCACAAGGTATAGAAATTCAGTTTAGTAAATCAAATATTCCGTTCACTCCACAAGAAGGATTAATTTATGAAAATATTGTTGGAACAGATGAAAGTGTCGAGTTTTATGTCAGATTAAAATTACATGAAAATGCAGTAGGCAATCATATTTTTGATATTAATGCTAGTGCCGATCCTACTTCATAATTAAAAATTTAATGGTGGCAGGAGGTGAGGTGCTGCTTGAATGAATTAAGAGAAGTTGAGAGTAGTATAAGCATCCGACTGAAAAATAAAATGGCTGGGCGAGTCAATGTCATTGGTGTAGGAAAGTCTTCTATTGAAAGCTCTATTTTGGTTAAAAGCTTTGAGGAAGTAGAATCAATAGTCAATGTTTATTCAGATAATGTAGTTATTAAACCATCTTTCCCTCCCATTTTGGGCAATCAGAAGAAAGCAAGCTTTGTTGTATCACATAGAGAAGATCTGTCTGGCAGCCTATCCATTAGTCCTAAAAACAAAATGGCTGGGGTGGTGGAAGTCCTTGAGCCTCCAGCCTACCATCTTGAACTAAGCGTAATTAAAGATACTTTTATTAGAAATAAAATCCCTACGCTAAACTATGGCGAGGCGCAAAGTATGGTTGTTGGACACAAAGGAGAGCAGAAAGAAACCTTTAGGTCACTCATACAGTTTGATACGACACAAATTCCTGAAAACTCAAAAATTCAAAGCGTTAAGATGAGGCTATTTAACAGAATAAATAACTCTTCGCCTCATAGTATTCAAATTTATTCAATTTCAACGGATTGGCTTGAGTATGGTGTTACGTGGGCTAACCAGCCACCAGTAAAAGAACTTTTAAAAACGGTTCAATTAGAGGGTATAGGTTATACAGACATTGATGTAACAGAGATTATTCAACGATGGTATCAGTTTCCTGAAGAGAATTTAGGATTTCTGTTACGAGCAGAAGATGAGACAGTAGACATTTCTAAAGAATTTTCAACTCGTGAAAGTTCATTTGATAAGCCTCATTTGGATTTAGAATATAAGCTTGATATTATTTATAGCGTTGGGAGAAGTGCTATCCCATCCAGTATGATGGTGCATGAATATGGCGAATCACAAATAACTGCCGCTCTGACTGTTCCAAAATATGATGATGACAGAGATTTGTTGTCTTCTATTCATATCCATAATTTCAATTATATGATTGAATCCTTTATCTCAGTAAATAAGCCTGATTTGCTTTCAGTCATGATTATTCAAAGTGAAAAGGATGAAGATATAACTGGGAACATATCTGTTAGAGTAAAAGGCGGACATTTGCCGCAAGATAATGTTAACTCTTTCATAAAGGTAAACAGACCATATCTATCAAGCAAGCTCAAATTAAGACTTAAAAATGATGTTGCTGCGAGTTTACTTGTTACACAACCTATCATTGAAGAGTCTGTACGAACTGCAAATCTGTTGATTAATAACCCGTTTCTACTTTCCACACTATCTGTAAGAGCAGAAGACGACAAGGATTTAACAGCTTCATTGAAAATCAGACTTGCTGACGATATGACATCACAGCTTCTTATAAGCAACCCTTCTTTGAGGGCAAATTTGAGGGTCAGACTGTTTGAAGATATACCAGCAAGTATTACAGTAAAACAATACGATCAGATAGAGTCTTCTATCAAAGTTCCTTATAGATGGGATATTCCAAGTAACATTGAGGTTGTTCATGCTCATCATTTGGAAGGTTCAATAAACATCATATCAGGGTACTTAAAGTCCAGTATCATTATTCCTTTTCACGAGGAAAAGTCATTAGATGGCAAAATGATCGTTCGCACTTTTGGAATATCTGAAATCAATAGTGGCATTACAATTGGTGGAGACAATGTTATTGGAGGATATGTATATCTATTTTAACTAGTGGAGAACTGCATCTGAACTGCTGTTTGAAATTTTCAAATAAACAAGGCTCAAAAATGTTGCGTATACGTACAGAACATTCTTGAGCTTTTTTTAAGCATGTTGTATTAAAAATACTTCTCGAACCACACGTTTAGTAATTTAATTAGCAAGGAGTATCGTATGGAGCGTCTAGACATTTTTATAAAATCAGCTGTCGCAGTGATAGCTGGTTTATTTTCTATTTTAACGGAAAACTTCGGTATTCCGTTCGCTGTACTTTTGGTTATGATGATCCTGGATTTTATATCTGGAATAATGGCTTCTATATATACCAAAGAAAAGCTAAAAAGCTTGCGAGGCTGGCGAGGGCTAGTTAAAAAATCACATACCATTGTTATGGTTGGCGCAGTTGCTTTGATCGAAATATACACTTTAAAAACCAATGGGATTTTTGCTGACAGTATTTCCGGAGCCTTTATAACAATCGAATTTGTTAGCCTGGTTGAGAATGGACGTCTGATGGGTATTTTACCCAAGGCTTTAGATAAATTTGTAGACACTATGAAACACAAAGAATCTGACAATGAAAAAAGCAAACATGATTCAAAGGAAAGAATATGATTTTCAACTAAGGCGTCACTTAGCATGATACGAAAGGAGCGAATAGTGTAATGCAATTTATAGGAGAGAAAAACCCTGAGATAATCATTGATGCAGGTCATGGCGGCATCGATTATGGCGGAGGTACAGATAATGGAATCGTGGAAAAAAATATGGTTCTATCTATATCGCAATATCAATATAAGCGATTCAAAGAACTTGGAATCAGGGTCGCATTGACAAGAGATAGTGATAAAACGATCGATTCTGTAACAAGAGCCAATTTAGTTAAAAATAGCGGTGCAGCACAATGTATCAGCAATCATATTAACGCTGCCTCCTCTACTGCCGATTCTGCTTCAGGTATTGAAGTAATTCATAGCAAACTTTCAGATGGCAAATTAGCCAGGATGATTGTTGATGAAATGTCTCAGTCAGGACAAATAAAGCGTAAAACTCCAACCTTCAGCAAAACACAATCGGATGGTCAGGATTGGTATTTTATGCATCGCAACACTGGAAATGTCTCAACCAACATTATTGAATATGGTTTTGCTACAAATGTAAAAGATGCAGAACGTCTTAAACAGAACTGGAAAGCTTACGCTGAAGCAGTAGTAAAAGCTTATTGTTCCTTCCTAGGACATAAGTACAAGGCTCCATTCCAACAAGTTACTGCTGAGAACACTACAGCCTTACCTCAAACCCCAAAACTTGTTGAAGGATTCGTAGACATTGCTAATCACTGGGCGAAAGATTCTATCGTTAAAGCCATTAAAAGTGGTTTCATGGTCGGTACAACCTCGAATAAATGGTCACCAGATGCCCCTCTTACAAGAGCACAAATGGCAGTAATACTAGGGCGTCTTGGCTTCATAGATAAAGATAAATAATAATAACTTAAGGAGATTTCTAACATGGAAAATGATATTTTAAAATATGTAATTGAGGACGCACTCATTTTAATTCCTGTTCTTTATATTATCGGAGTCTTTCTCAAAAGAATCCCCCATGTCCCGGATTGGGTCATTCCATGGTTGGTTCTTATCGTTGGTGCGATCAGTGGTTATTTCATTGTAGGAGAAGTTTTTAGCGGAATTATTCAAGGGATTCTTGCATCAGGTGCTACCGTTTTGGCGAATCAATTGTTTAAACAGACGATTAAAAGAGATTAAAAAAATAATGAATTTGAACAACTTTTTAGTCGCAATCACTTAAAAAATGCTCGTTTTTGTCATCCTAAATGAGTATTTTCACCTCCCTCAACCTCCTTTGTGTCATCCTAAACTGTAAATTTTGTTGAGGGAGGTGTTTTAACACGATTTTTACTCTTTTGACCAGATGGACAATCTGTTTGAGCCTACAATTGTTTTTGTTCCATTATTATAATGTATCGTTACTTCGTTTAATTCCGGGTTAACCCAGATCACTTCGACGCTCTCCGAAAGTTTATTTAACATTTCCTCACTTACTATATCTTCAGAGCTCTCCATCGCTTTTAGCTGCTCGATTTTGTAGTGATCATAAATAAGCTCTAATAGCCACGCTTCTTCTACTACCCATCTCATACAAGTTCGGTAATTGTGATACGTGCTGCAATAGTATTTGCGCTTGCCTCTCTCACTAACACCTCTCATATTAGCACTGCATTTGGAACATTTCACTTTTTTTCTAAAATAATACGCCATCATTTATCACCTGTATCAAACACAAGTATTGTTTTTATTCCTCGTACAACCTTAACAAATGCTATCTTTCTACTTCTCTCCAACCTCAAATGAAATCGATGCCTTAATTCGCATTGGTTCGCCTGATTCATCATCAGCAGCAGCTTTCACAAAAATATCAGCATATCCATTAACTTCATAAAAGCCCGCAGGCAGCGTGTTTTGTTTCAACTTCTCCCGAATGCTGGCTGCCATTTTTCCAGTCTCAACAGTGCTTATATTACGATACAATATTTCTCCCCGAATGGGTTCATCTTTTTTAAGCACTGTTGTTAATCCGATTTCCTGCATCAAATAATCGAATGTTTGATTACTGTTTCTTTCTTTGAGTGGAAACATAAACGGAGAAGCTGAATGAGCGATCTCAATTTCCTCTTGCTCCCCCGTATATTCCAACTCGCCAATTATTTTAATCGTATCGCCAGTCATCCACTTCTTTTTATCAGTATATAGTCTATAAATAAAATCGCCTTGTTGCTGTTCAGCATGAATTATTGCAGTATTTTGTCCAGTTTGTTGTACGTTATTGCCTGGTTCATTAATTGTGCTACTACATCCCGCGCTTGTTAATGCAATTGCCGCTGCAAGCGCAAAACAGGCTGCCCAAACAGTTAATTGACTACTTTTGCTTTGTTGCTTATTCAGTTTCCGTTTCGTGTTCATACTGTTTATATGAGGCAAAGCGGACACATCCTTTAGTTTATACTGTTGTTTGCACTATATCTTCATATACGTACAGCACCAGTGCAAGGTTGCGCCTGTTTGCGAAACAGACTGCGTCAATCTTTCTGTGGGGTAGTAACATCAGCTGGCTTAGATCGCTTCACTCGGAGTGCAATTAAAAAAGTAAGCACCGCCATGACTGTCCCGGCCAAATAAACAAATTGGAATCCGCCGGTAAAAGCTTCAGCTTGTGCAATCGGAGAGGACGGGTCAGCAGCTTGGCTTAACAGCTTGCTCTCCCTTGCAGTGTGCAAGCCTGTAAATACAGCAACGCCTATTGCTCCGGCAGCAGGTTGCAGCGAGGTTAATACTGCTGTGCCATGCGGATACAAATGTTTAGGCAGCTCATTAAGCGCATTCGTTTCTGTAGGCATAAATATCGCTGATACAGATAACATCAGCACCGCATATAAAACGGCAATCAACCAGGGATTGGTATTAGCATCCATAAAGCTGAGTGTCAGCATAGTTACACTTAATACAGCTGCTGCTGGTATTAGCAGCCAACGCGGTCCGAATTTATCAAATAATTTCCCCATTACTGGCGACATTAGCCCATTCAGAATACTTCCTGGCAGAAGCATCAATCCAGCTGCTGCTGCAGACATTGTTAACACTCGTTGCATAAACATCGGCATTAATAATTCGGAGGATAGCATTGCCATTATGATAAGCAGGAAGATGATTGCTCCCAACCGGTACATTGGATATTGAAATACACGCAGATTGAGCAAAGGAATTTCCAGTTTAAACTGTCTAATGGAGAAGAGTGTCAATACGATAGCTCCTCCGACAATTAATCCAATTGTTAATGGATTGGCAAACCCTCCCTCAGCCTCACCTGCTGAACTAAAGCCATAAACAAGTGCACCGAATCCGACCGTTGATAATAGAACCGACAATAAATCAATTTTCGGCTTCGTTATTTCAGATACATTCACCAAATATTTGTAAGCTACAAAAATAGAAACGAGCATAAATGGTATAACCAGGACAAACAAATAACGCCAACCCATATATTCCACAATTACACCTGAAAGCGTCGGGCCAATTGCTGGAGCAAACATAAATACAAGACCTGCAAGCCCCATAACTGCTCCCCGCTTTTCAGGAGGATACAACAATAAGAAGACGTTAAAAATAATAGGCGACATTAACCCCGTTCCAGCTGCCTGGAAAAAACGTCCGATAAGCAGCACTGGAAAGCTTGGCGCAGCTGCACAAATAATGGTGCCAACTGTGAACATGATCAGCGTACCAAGAAACATTTGTCTCGTTGTAAACCACTGCATCAACACCGCCGATAACGGAATAACCATCGCCATCACCAACATAAAGCCTGCCGCCATCCACTGCACCGCCGTTAATGTAATATTGAACTCCTTCATTAGTGTAAGCAGCGCAATATTGAGCAACGTTTCGTTAAGCATTGTAAAAAATGCGCCTACCATTAATGTAATAATAATGGGTGCTGTCTTTACTGATGGATCCTGTGATAGAAATTCATATTTTTTTGGCATCGTCCCCAATCAATCCAGCCCCTTTAATTTCATATTCAAATACTCCATAATTTGTCTCCTTGCAAGCTTCATAGGTTCTTTGGAGAGTGAAGTTACCGCGAGTATAAGACTTCCTTCCACTACAAAAAAAATGAATTGCGCGGCTTCATCAGCAGCTTGCTTTGGCCATCCTGATTCGATCAACTTGTTAGCAATTTCATCCAACAACACAACACATGCTTCAAGACAAGCAAGACGAAGATTTTCGTTCATATGAGAAGTCTCTAATGCCAATAGAGATACCGGAACCCCGTCATATTCCATATCAAGTTCGAAAGACTCATTAACCTCCAATAGCTTATCAATTGCTTTTAGAGCATCGTTTTCTTGCACAAGCACTTTTGACATTTCCTCTTGTGCCATCTTGGTAGCTCGCTCGATAGCTTCTACAGCAAGCTGCTCCTTGCCATTGGGAAAATGATAGTACAGGGAACCTTTTGGGCAACCTGATTCTTTAATAATCTGGCTTAGGCCCGTAGCATGGTAGCCTTGTTTTTGAAACAACTTTGAAGATGTAAACAATAATTGCTCTTTTGTGTCCCTCTCTTTAGTCAAGTGCTATACTCACTCCTATATAAATTATAACAACCGGTCTACATAATAATAACTTCTAAAATAGTTAGAGTCAAATTTTCCATTCGTGCGCTGACGCTGTCGATTAACTGTTGATAAACAACTCCGTTGTAAAATTCAATCGTCACTACAACAAATATGGACTTCCGACCGCTGTTGTATGCAAATTTTTATTGAGTAGTATCTTAAATATTTTCTCACCTTTTTTGTTAATCGAAACAAAAAAACTAGCAAAATGTTGCAATCAACACTTCGCTAGCTTGTATCTGAAATATATTTAAAATCAATTATTTATCAAGCAATTTAAGCATTTATAAGCCGTACGATTTCAAGAGTTCCTGTTTTAAGCCTTGCTCGTGCACTAGACGTTTCTTCCCTACATTGAAATGCAAAATAAATCTCAGTATTATTATTCGGGATGGTGATATAACCTGATTTGGTAAATAGTGTCCTACCTTCCCTAAAATCGTTTCTCATGAACGATGTTCTGGATAATTCCATCGGCCAGAAAGTTCCTTTAATAAAATAAGAGAAATCCACATAGGCAATATAAGAAAAATCAACATCACATGATATGCTATACCAGTATTCTCCTTTATTTAAAATAAATAGATCTTCACTCACATTGTATCCAAAATACGATGAATTTCTCAACTTGTTCACTGTATAGAAATTAATTTTTTTAGGATCATACACCCCCTGCTCCCATATATCCTGCTCACTTGCTTTGGCTGTAAGATATTCAATAGGACCATTAAAACCTGTCAGTCCAGTTAGACCCGTTCCTCCTGTCGTTCCTCTCGTACCTTGCAAACCTATATCTCCTGTTGCTCCGATCGGGCCTTTAACCCCCGTTGTACCAGTTGCTCCAGTTGGTCCAGCTATCCCAGGAACACCAGTTGTTCCGGTTAGCCCTTTATCTCCTACTGCTCCCGAATTTCCATTTGCCCCTTTCTCACCATTCACTCCAACAGGCCCAACTAAAGATGCTAGAAAATCTCCGGTACTTCCCGTTTTTCCTTCCAATAGCCACGCTTCATAAACAGATAAACCAGTTGTTCCAACAAATCCAGTGCTGCCAATAGCTCCTTTTAACGAATCTAAAAAGTAGCCGGTACTTCCCGTATTGCCTTCCAATAGCCACGTCTCATAGACCGATAAACCAGTTGCTCCGGCAAGTCCATTATTACCAGCAGGTCCCATTAAGGAATCCAAAAAGTCACCAGTACTCCCCATACTTCCTTCCAACAGCCACGTTTCATAGATTGATAAACCGGTTGTTCCTACAACACCTGTGCTGCCAGCTGCTCCTTTTAACGAATCCAGGAAATCCCCGGTGCTTCCCATATTTCCTTCTAATAGCCACGTTTCATAGACGGACAAACCCGTTATTCCTACAACACCTGTGCTGCCAGTAGATCCTATTAATGATTCCAAAAAGTTACCGCTGCTTCCTGTATTTCCTTCTAACACCCATATGTCATAAGCTGATGCTCCAGTTACACCAGTTGCCCCAGTTACTCCCACTAGCTTCTGTATAAATTCACTATGACTGCCGGTGTTGCCTTCCAACAACCATATATCATAAACAGAGGTACCCGTGGCACCTGTCGCTCCTGTTGCTCCTGCTATTGATTGTGCAAAATCACTGGTACTTCCTGTATTACCTGCTAACAACCATATATCATAAACGGAGGTGCCCGTGGCTCCTGTTGCTCCCGTTGCCCCAACTAGCGACTGCACAAAATCAC
>JBEBPB010000009.1:0-181659 GCA_040396195.1 Paenibacillus nanensis | reverse complement strand
CTGTTGCTCCCGTTGCCCCAACTAGCGACTGCACAAAATCACTGGTACTTCCTGTGTTGCCTGCTAACAGCCATATATCATAAACAGATGTGCCCGTGGCTCCTGTTGCTCCCGTTGCCCCAACTAGCGACTGCACAAAATCACTGGTACTTCCTGTATGGCCTGCTAACAGCCATATATCATAAACAGATGTGCCCGTGGCTCCTGTTGCTCCTGTTACTCCAACTAATGATTGAGCAAAATCACCGGTACTTCCCGTATTGCCTGCTAACAGCCATATATCATAAATAGATGTGCCCGTTTCACCTGTTGCTCCCGTTGCTCCGACTAACGACTGCGCAAAGTCACCGGTGCTTCCCGTATTGCCTGCTAACAGCCATATATCATAAATAGATGTGCCCGTTTCACCTGTTGCTCCCGTTGCTCCGACTAACGACTGCGCAAAGTCACCGGTGCTTCCCGTATGGCCTGCTAACAGCCATATATCATAAACAGAGGTGCCCGTTTCACCTGTTGCTCCTGTTGCTCCAACTAGCGACTGCGCAAAATCACCGGTGCTTCCCGTATGGCCTTCTAACAACCATATATCATAAACAGAGGTGCCTGTGGCGCCTGTCGCTCCGGTCGGTCCTGTATTTCCCGTATCATAATTGTTTTCTATCGATACGATTGCTGATCCTTGCGTAACTGTAATATCTAACGTGTTTGATTTAAATATCATTTTCTCATCTCGTCCAACAATGGCGGATCCTACTGGACCTTCTACAATAAACAATTCGGTGCCAGCCTCCATAGTTCCTGTTGCACCAGTAGGACCGGTTGGACCTATTATCGGCTTTGCTTGTAATGCAGCTTCCATCTTCGTTTGTAGAAACATTTGATTTATCGTCGCACTATCAATTGTATTTTTCACACTGTTATTTATTGCCAATACATCTGCTATCGTTGCTCCTGGTCCTGTAATGCCAGGCAAAGTCCCTAATACATATTGCAGCTTTTCACCTTCTGCATTTAATATATGGCTAAGTCCCATTTCCTCCATTGCTATCGACGCTAATATAAGATTGATAGCATCTTCCCTATCTAACGTAATACTAGGAGTAATATTAGGAATACTTGGTTGTGACAAGCCTTTCTCCTCCAATCGTATAACTATTTAAACAAGTTTCGCTCCCATCAGCGGCTTAATAGAAAAGTCCATATAAGACATACTTAGCTCAAGGTTCTGATTTGCAGGCTTATCACTAGCTGCCGTTACTGAAACAACGAGATATCCGCTTCCTCCATTGGAATCTATCACAATCATTCCAGACTTTCGTAATATACTTGGTATATAATAGTCAAGTACAGAATTCCTGACCATACTTTTGCTTGTTGTCGTTCCCCCAGAAGTTACATTAAACTGCATTGTAATTGTGGCAATATACCGTGCACCATCAATAGTAGCCGAAAAATCGTACCAATAATATCCTGGTTGCAGACTGATTCTATTCGTAGTCGCATTATAATTAATGAGTGAAGAATCTACTCCTAGTAATCTGCTCCCAAACGAATTATTAAGTGCCAGCTCTGCAGAAGTAATTCCCCCCTTGATAACGTCATACCCTGATACCTGATTCATAACGAAAAAGCTTCGTGGTCCAGTCGCCCCAGTTACCCCTCGTGTGCCTTGCAATCCTAGGTCACCAGCAACACCAGTTGCTCCCGCATGACCGGTCAGCCCTTTCACTCCTTGGAGTCCAGTTGCTCCGGTTGCTCCTCTTAGCCCTGCCACACCAGTGTCGCCTCTTACCCCAGTTGCTCCTTGTGCTCCTGTTGCACCTTTCAGACCCATTGCTCCTGTTGCACCAGTTGCTCCTGTTGCACCGGTTGCTCCTTTAAGAGAATCCATATACGTACCCGTACTTCCCGCATTTCCTTCCGATAACCATACTTCATAGCTTGATAATCCAGCTGCACCAGTCGCTCCAGTCATACCAGTTACTCCAATAAGAGATTGTATATACGTACCCGTGCTGCCCAGATTTCCTTCTGATAACCATACTTCATAGCTTGAGGTGCCCGTTGCACCAGTTGCTCCAGTCGCACCAATTGCTCCTCTAAGAGAATCTATATACGTACCCGTACTTCCCGTATTTCCTTCCGATAACCATACTTCATAGCTTGAGGGTCCAGTTGTACCAGCTGCTCCGATCGTACCGGTTGCTCCTCTGAGAGAGTCCATATACGCACCTGTACTTCCCGTATTTCCTTCCGATAACCATGCCTCATAGCTTGAGGAACCGCTGATGCCAGTTGCACCGGTTGTACCGGTTGCTCCTCTAAGAGAGTCCATATACGTACCCGTACTTCCCGTATTCCCTTCCAACACCCACACATCAAAACTTGAAGAGCCACTTTTACCTGTTGCACCCGTTGCACCTATAAGCGCATCAAGAAATTCGCTGGTGCCTCCTGTATTTCCTGCTAATAGCCACGCTTCATAACTCGATGCTCCACTAGCACCGTTTACTCCAGTTGCTCCTTTAAGTGAATCAAGGAAATCACCCGTACTTCCTGTATAACCTTCCCATAACCACAGTTCATAACTTGATATACTACTAACACCTGTTGCACCAGTTATGCCTTTAAGTGAGTCAAGAAATTCACCCGTGCTTCCCGTATGCCCCTCCACTAACCACAGCTCGTAACTCGATGCACTACTAGCGCCTGTTGCACCGGTTATGCCTATAAGTGAGTCAAGGAATTCACCCGTGCTTCCCGTATGCCCTTCCAATAACCACAGCTCATAACTCGATGGACCACTAATGCCTGTTGTTCCTGTTGCGCCTTTAAGAGCTTCAAGGAGTTCGCCGGTGCTTCCCGTATGCCCTTCCAATAACCACAGCTCATAACTCGATGAACCGCTGGCACCTGTTGCTCCTGTTGCGCCTCTAAGAGCGTCAAGGAATTCGCCGGTGCTTCCCGTATAGCCTTCCAATAACCACGTCTCATAACTCGATGAACCGCTGGCACCTGTTGCTCCTGTTGCGCCTTTAAGAGCGTCAAGGAATTCGCCGGTGCTTCCCGTATAGCCTTCCAATAACCACAGCTCATAACTCGATGTTCCACTAGCGCCTGTTGCTCCTGTTGCACCTCTAAGAGCGTCAAGGAATTCGCCGGTGCTTCCCGTATAGCCTTCCAATAACCACGTCTCATAACTCGATGAACCGCCGGCACCTGTTGCACCGGCTGCACCTCTGAGTGAGTCGAGAAAATCGCCGGCACTTCCCGTATGGCCTTCCAATACCCACACTTTGTAGCTCGAAGAGCCACTTACACCCGTTGCACCCATTGCACCAGTTGCCCCGCCTGGATTAGGGTTTTCTATCGAAATGATAGCTGAACCTTGTGTAACCGTAATACCCAGTGTATTCGACTGAAAGGTGATTTTCTCACCCATCCCTACAATTGCAGAACCTACGGGACCCTCTACAGTAAGCAGTTCGGTCGCGGGTTCTAATATCCCAGCAGGTCCTGTCGGACCTGTTGGTCCTCGCATCATAGCTTGTTGCAATACAGATTCCATTTTGGATTGTAGAAACATTTGGTTTCTTGAAGCACTGTCTAATGTATCTCTTACACTATTGTTTACCGCTAGCACATCCTCTATAGTCGCTTTCGGTCCTGTCATACCAGATAGTGTTCCTAATACATATTGAAGTTTTTCACCTTCGGCATTTAAAATATGACTAAGGCCCATTTCTTCCATTGCTATCGATGCTAATATAAGGTTTATTGCATCTTCTTTATCTAATGTTATAGCAGGTGTTATATTCGGAATATTTGGTTGTGACAATCCATTCTCCTCCAATCCTAAACTTTTATTGAATCCTTCTCTTTCAACAACAAAATTTTGTATATGTCGCTAGTTTCGTCAAATAAGAGGTCTAATCGATTCCTAACTAGAAACATTACATTGCCTTGTGAGTCTTCGGTTTGAACCATTCGTCGCTTGTGCGCTCTTGCTTTAATAGCAGATGGTTATGAAAATGCAGAGAACCATTAATGTAACACTAGTGCATGTGTATATGGGAAACAGGGAATTATCAAAGTATACAAATACCATACAAAATCCTTAACGTAGATTCTTCGAGTGGCTGGGATGAGGTGGACGTTTGTACGTTTATTCGTATAAACTGCCACGATTATAAGCCGTTTGGATAATGCAATGCTAGACTGAAAATATTAAAAATATTCACTGTTATATGTTAAATAGATACAGCCAGTGAAGGATATTTCTTTCCTATCACTTCACTGGCTCTAGTGTATAAACGTTGTATATTAATCTAGTTTCCATTATTTATCCCAAGTAATAAACTATTTGAGCACTTGTTCATCTGGTAATGGAATTATCAGGTAATCAGCATTTGTTAATTCTGCTGTCCCGCCACCTGTAGACCTCATAGACAAATAAACCTTGGTAGGTGTCGCGCCTACAATAGTCAATAATCCGAATACGTTAAAGTCTTCATATCTTTCAGTAGCTATTGTTTGAACTGATTTAACAAATGAACTCAATACTGTACTTCCACCCGTAACATCCAATTGAAACTGTGACTTGTTAGTAAACTTAATATCACTCGAAAAGCTAAACCAATACTTCCCAGCCTCTAGAAGCACACGATTTTCAGCTCCAGAGTAAGAGATAAGTGTTGAATTGGTTCCTGTGACGTTTGTTCCATTAAATTTCACTTCAGTGACTGCAGCTATCGCTTGATTAGCTGCTAATTTTGCTGCAAAATAAATGGCAGGCGCTGTTCTTCCAATAGCTCCTGTATTTCCCTTCGGACCAGCTGATCCGGTAGCCCCTGTTGCTCCCGTCGCTCCGGTTCCTCCTCGGTCTCCTTGCGGTCCATTGTTTCCGATTGCACCTGTTGCCCCCCTTACTCCTACCGTTCCCTGATTACCCGCTTCTCCAGTTGGACCGCGTTGCCCTGCCGATCCTTGATCTCCTGTTGCGCCTGTTGCTCCTTTTCCCCCAACTAACGATGCACGAAAGTCTGAGTTGCTTCCTGTATTGCCGCTTAATAACCATGTCTCGTATGCTGAGTTGCCTGTTGCACCTGTTGCTCCCGCTGGACCCCTCGCCCCAACTAAGGATGCGCGAAAATCAGCGTCACTTCCCGCATTACCATTGGACAACCAAATCTCATATGCTGAGCTGCCCGTTGCACCTGTTGCTCCCGTTATGCCCTTCGCCCCAACTAAAGAGGCACGAAAATCAGTATTACTTCCCGTATTTCCGTTTATTAACCATGTTTCATATGCGAAAATTCCTGTTGCACCTGTTGCTCCCGTTGCACCTATCGCCCCAACTAACGAAGCTAGAAAGTCAGTGTTACTGCCCGTATTGCCGTTTATTAACCATGTTTCATATGCAGAAGCTCCTGTTATACCCGTTGCTCCTGTTATACCCGTCGCCCCAACTAACGAAGCAACAAAGACGGAATGACTTCCTGTATTACCGTCTGACAACCAGATTTCATACGCCGAAATTCCCGTCGCCCCCGTCACCCCTGTTGTGCCTGTTGCGCCAATAAGAGAGTCCAGATAATCTCCTGTACTTCCTGTATTGCCTTCTGTCAACCACACCTCATAAGATGAGGTGCCTGTTGCGCCAGTTGCTCCGGTTGCTCCGATTAGAGTTTCTATATAATCCCCTGTGCTGCCCGTATTCCCTTCCGTTAACCATACCTCGAACCGCGATAAACCCGTAGCGCCAGTTGTTCCGGTTGCTCCGATAAATGAGTCCAGATAATCCCCTGTACTTCCTGTATTGCCTTCTGTCAACCACATCTCATAAGATGAGATGCCTGCTGCACCTGTTGCTCCCGTTGCTCCGACAAGTGAATCCAGATAATTTCCTGTACTTCCTGTATTGCCCTCTGTTAACCATATCTCATAAGATGAGGTGCCTGTTGCACCTGTTGCTCCCGTTGCGCCGGCAAGTGAATCCAGATAATCTCCTGTACTTCCTGTATTGCCCTCTGTTAACCATACCTCATAAGCTGAAGTGCCTGTTGCACCTGTTGCACCGGTTGCTCCGATTAGAGTTTCTATATAATCCCCCGTGCTACCTGTATTCCCTTCCGTCAACCACACCTCGAACCTCGATAAGCCCGTAGCACCGGTTGCACCGGTTGCTCCGACCAATGAGTCAAAATAATCTCCAGTACCTCCTGTATTGCCTTCTGTCAACCATACCTCATAAGACGAAGTTCCAGTTGTACCAGTTATACCTGTTTTTCCTATTAGAGAGTCCAGATAATTTCCCGTACTCCCTGTATTGCCTTCCGTTAACCATACCTCATAAGACGAAGTTCCAGTTGCACCAGTTATACCTGTTGCTCCAATCAGAGAATCAAGATAATCTCCAGTGCTCCCCGTATTCCCTTCCGTTAACCAAATATCATACATCGAAGGTCCTGTCGAACCCATAGCCCCTGTCGCACCTGTGTAACCTGCTGGGTTGGGATTTTCTATCGCAACAATTGCAGATCCTTGAGTTACCGTAATATCCAAAGAACTAGATTCAAATTTAATTCTTTCACCCATACTAACGTTGGCGGATCCTGTCGGACCTTCCACGATGATCATCAACATCCCCGGTTCCAACGTTCCCGTGGGACCAGAGGGACCGGTTGGACCTCTCACCGTTGCTGTATTTAATGCTCCCTCCATTTTAGCTTGTAGAAACATTTGATTGCGCATTGCACTATCCATTGTGTTTCTCACACTATCATTTACAGCTAGTAAATCCTCAATAGTCGCCGATGGACCTGTTAAACCTGGCAGCGTGCCTAATACATACTGCAGCTTTTCTCCTTCTGCGTTTAATATATGGCTAAGTCCCATCTCCTCCATAGCAATAGATGATAAAATAAGATTTATCGCATCATCCCGACCCAACGTTATATTAGGCGTAATATTTGGAACACTTGGTTGTGACAATCAATTTTCCTCCAATTCTATATGACCTGCCATCCAGCATATATGCTCCCTTCATTTCATCTGACTGTTCCACAGCCCTTAACCAATCCTTTCGAGATTTTGAAACTATCATGCTAGCTGTGTATGTTCAAAAACCACTGTTAAGTTATTAGATTATAATCAATATTATTTTCAGCCTACATTTACAAATTTTTTAAGTTTTAACCTTTTGAAAATTATGAAAATGAAAGGCAATGTTCTCTAATTCGCCAATGACATGACTAAATTATGATTATTTAAGCTTCATTTTCCTGCTATATAGTATGCTTGCTTTAATTATTGGTGTTGTTCTTTTGTCTATAAAAAATAAAAAGTAAATTTTCTTTACTTGCTAGACTTTCAATTAGATATTATTTTAAAATAACAAGAAACGTTTAAACTTCATCCAAAAATAAAAAACCAATCTATTTTCACTAAAATAAGATTTATCGCATCTTCTCTCTCCAAAGTAATAGACTTCGTTATATTTGGTAATCTTTCTGGCAGCTACCGTTACTCAACCACTCATCCAAAAAAAACAGAGCTAAAACGTTACCGTTTTTTAGCCCTGTTCTTATAAAAACTTCTTCATGAATGCTTGCTTTCTCAACCCACGCTCATCGATCGAAACTGCGCTGCCTACTTTGCCCTTGGATGTTGTTAGTCAAAACTTGTCGCATGGCGATCAAGCAGTTCCGTCTGTTTTAAATAAGCGGTTACTTGTTGTGCATCGGCTTCCGCATACTTCCAGCCTTCTTGTTTAGCAACTTCCTTTGCCGTTTCCCCAAACAACTCAGTTGTGCTATATAGCGCTTGCCATACAGATGAATAATTGCCAGCGGGAAAGGTACTCATTAGTTTTTGCCAATGATCATTCGTCAAATATTGTTCCATATACTTAGCGTTTTTACCTGTACTAATCGAAAAATCGGTATCTATACCAATTCGCCATTCGAGCATTTTCATCAGCATCGGTCTTACATTAAAATTCAAATGGTCGATCGCATACAATATTTCCTGCCGCCATAAACCTTTAGCAACATAGGTGCTCACCCACCAAAACTCATTGCAGCAATCATGATAAAATGCTTCTGACGGTCGTTTCACCCAATAATCACGATCAGTTGGCGGATCAACCGGAGGCATCAGATTTTCTTTATCCAATAACACTTGCATCAACTTGTCTTCTATTATGTACGCAAATCGTTCTTCTAATGGAATCAAAGTTAAATCAATTCGATTGCCATCTTCAAAAAGCATCAAATAAGAGAAGCGATTGCCAAGCTCTGGCGGAAACATCGACATAGCTTCCGGCATCTGCATAATAATTCGCTTGCCAAATCTATCGACCCAGCTATGATCTGTCTTGAAGGAATCCATTTCTGTTACAAAAAAGCTAATATCATAGTCTTGGAAAATATCTTTGGGAACATTCGGATTTGTTCGCGAGCCTTCCAAAGTAACAATTTTGATTCTGTTGTCTTGTTCAGCGAATGAAAGGATTTCTTGTATCATTTCGGCTTCAGTACGCATAAGTCCCCCTCCTTTTTCTATCAAGTATAGTATGACAAAAAATAAGGAGATTGCAATCTGTATGTTGTAACTTCACAGCAAACAAATAGCAAAATAAAAAGACTCCTATTCTGACTTGTATCGTCAAAAATAGGAGTCATGCAAAGTTACTCAGGGTCGCTCATTGCTTCTACATTAGTTTGTTTTCTAAACTATGATTCAGCACACTACTCATTAAGCGGCTCGTAAAGCTCCAGTTCGATAACCGTATCCAGCAGATCTGGCAAGTCGCCGCCAGCAATTGATATAAACGCTCCGCCTTCAATATCTGAATATTGTTCCGCCATCCACGGTGTACTTACGTGCAGCTCTGATCCATCGGCAAGCAATCTTGCCCGTTTAATTTTCCCTTTCAAGCCCTGGAAATAGATCGGACCGATACCACGATCAAAAATATGTGCATACAATAGATTGCCGTTTTGTGTATATCTTCCCCACTCCGGCTTAGGCAGCGGAGCCGCCTTGCAGCCGTAGATGCTTCTGCCGTTGCGGCGCATCCATTCGCCTACTTCATCCAAAATTTCAATCGATTGCTTCGGAATTTCTCCTTCTGCATCAGGTCCAACATTCAGCAACATATTGCCGTTTTTACTTACGCATTCTACCATTGCGCGAACAACTTGACGCGGTGACTTATAGCCGGTATCGCTGGAATGATAGCCCCAATGATTGTTAAGTGTCAGGCATGCTTCCCACGGAACCTGTCTGCCAAGCTCATCAACGATTCCGCCAGGCGGAATAATTTGTTCTGGTGAGAAGAAGTCTCCCGCATAAATCTCTGGTTCTGCTGCCATAATATTGCCGCCTAATCTGTTATCGATCAATATATCCGGTTGATGCTTGCGGATCATCTCGATCAGTTTCGTCGCCTGCCATTTCTCACCCGTCATTTCATTGTAAGAAAAGTCAAACCACATAATATCGATTTTTCCGTAGCGGGTCACCAATTCTTCTACTTGCCCATGCATATATTCCAAGTATTGATTGAAATCATATTCCTTGTCTTTGTACTCCTCATTATCACGCATTGGATGGTAACGATCGCCATAAGATGGATAATGATCATGATACCAGTCGATAATCGAGTAATAAAAGCCGACAGCTATACCCTCAGCGCGAAATGCATCCACATATTCTCTAATTAAATCCCGCCCTGCTTTTGTATTCGTCGCTTTATACTCTGTCAGATCACTGTCATACAAGCAGAATCCGTCATGATGCTTCGTAGTCAGCACCACGTACCGATGTCCTGCTGCCTTTGCCACTTTCGCCCATTTTTTAGGATCATATCGTGTAGGATTAAACTGTTCAAAGTATGTCTGGTAATCCTCATTTGAAATTCGCTCAAAAGCACGAACCCATTCTCCCCTTGCCGGAATAGCATATAGCCCCCAGTGGATAAACATACCATACCTTGCATCGAGAAACCATTCTGTACGTTTTGCGCGCTTTTCGTATTCTGTCAATTCGACAACCTTAGTCAATATCGACACCTCCGCAATTATAATTACATTTGTTAGATTTGTCCGATTATCTACTACAACAAAATAATTTAGTATCTTATTTAAGTAGATTGCTGCTGCTTTCTATATTCCGTTGCACTCATTCCATTTGCCCGTTTGAATGCTCTGCTGAACGTATTTAATGAATAGTAGCCCGCCCAGCGTGCAATTTCATTAATAGACAGCTCGCTTCCGGAAAGAAGTGATTTGGCTTTTGACATGCGAATCTTCTCCAAATACTCTGAGAAGTTTTCTCCCGTCTGCTCCTTGAAAAAATAAGATACATAGGCTTCTGAAGTTTGAAAAACAGACGAGAGCATACTAAGACTCAAATCGGAGCGCATATAGTTAGCAGCAATATACTTGAGCATTTCATCCTTCAAGTCATCATTGTGACTCTTTTTCCGCTGCTCAACTTTATCGGTTACTTTGCAAAAGGCTGCTGCTATCGCATCAAGCGATTCTTCCGGAACCGTCATTTGTTCAATCTGCTTCAAAGCGACTTCCATTTCATGCGCCAGTCCGCCTTTTTCCATTCCGAGCATATCACAACATTTCAACAACGCTGCTGTCAGCTCATAAGCAAGCATTCTTTTCATTGCAGCAGGCAGTTGTCTCTCTTCATTTTTCTTTTCAATCTGTTCGAGCAATCTTCTCGTTTCATCCGTGTTGCCCGATTTGACCAAATTGGACAACCGAACCTCAACATCTGTAGGAAAATAATAGGTTTCGAGTTGCAGCGAAGCCTCCTCATGGAATATAACCGGCATATCATCGCTCCAGCCGCCGTAGCTTGCTGCTAACTCGGCTTCCTCATATGATCGCGATATTTCTATAATCTCTTCTGCTACTCCACCAATGGCAATCCAGGCATGAATATGAAAATTACTTGTAAGCTGCTGCTGCAGCTCCAGCAAATGCTCCTTCAACTGCAACTTGCAACTGTCAGCAGACTCTGCTTCTATATTCATCAGCAACGCAATTTTATTCACATCCATATCCTGCGTATAGACATGCTTGGCATATGCCTTTTGAATCAGCTCATGTATAGCCAGCTTTTTTATATCGAGCTCCATCAATACATCCTCGTTATAATCGCCTGAATAAGTATTCAATTGCAAAATAGCTGCCACACTGTAAGGATGCTTCCATTCAATGCCCAAATGCTCCATTGTCACCTCAATATCCCGCTTCGCATTGAATTGCCCTTTTAAAAGCCGGTCAAAAAAAGAATTTTTCAATAACGGCAGCTGCTCCTTCAATTTGCCTTGCAGCATTTCATTATTATGGATTAGCCGCATAACAGAATGCTGAATAACGTCCATCGGATTTTTGGGTAAAGCAGCCTCCCTATCCGCTGTATGCGGCACACTTAATACACCCATTAATTTGCGCCACGGACGGCTATGCCGATATGCAAAAAAGCCAGCGATGAGCAAGCCGAAAATTAGCGCAGCAATAAAAATAACTGTCGTTAATTGTTTTAAATAATTCACTTTTTTCAACACAGTTTGAAGCGGTTGCGCCGATACATAAGTCCAGCCGTTATATGCGGATTTTGTTTGGGTTAAAAGCAGCTTTTGCCCGCCAATTTCCATTTCGGAATATGGGTTGGCGTTCGAGCCAAGTATATGCTCCGGCACATATCCGATATCGGAGGAGGCGTGGCTAATAATATTCCCTTGTGTATCTGCAATATAGGCAAACCCGCCGCCTTCCAGATCGAGCTCGCGCAGCAAGCCTTTTATTTGCTCGTTATCGATCATAACAACGACAGCCCCGCCATACAGACTTCGATTGCCGAACGACTGCACGTAGCTAAGCAGCGAATAATTCTTCTTTTCATAAGTAGCTTGACTGGCTGGCAAATAGGTTCGCAAATGAAAACTATTAAGCACAGCGTCTTTCCACTGTTCGACTGTCATATCGTTGTATTGGAATTGTAATTTATAAAATTGCTCCAAATCATATACTTTACTGGGAGAGATGATCATCCCGCTTTTTTTGAACACTAAAAAATAATCAATCAAAAAATGATTGGTCAGCCGATAATCCAGCAAGTTTTTTTCTGTAAGCAGCATTTTGTATGGATTAGTGCCCGCATGCGGTTCTTCAACATGCTGAAAAGAAACAACTTTAGGATCATTGGCAATCTGCTGGGCGATCATTTCGATCTCTGCAAACCGTCTGTCCAATATGCTTTTTGTTTGATTCAGCACTGCCAAATTGTTTTTCATAGCTTCGCTCTCCACCATCAGCGACGTTTTATAATAAGCGAAAGCTCCTGCTAATAAAGAACCAATCAAAATAATGACTGAAGGCAGAAAAAAACGAAACGGCAATTTATAGCGTTCAACCTTGGACCGGATCATCGTTATAGAACTCCCCCAATAAAGTTTTTTTACTCTCTCTTGTTTTGCCTACGTATTGCAGCGGTTCCCAATTAGCCAGACCAGAAACGAGCCGTCTCTGGTCTGCTTCAATTGCGAGTATCATACTGCTATATTTCTGTTAACTATGCTTCTTCCCAGAATCTGCGAACATTGTTCAGACTGATTCGGGTTGCTTCGCGGCACTCTTCCATTCCTTCAAACTCCAGTGTAAGCTTGCCATCATAGCCAGAGTCTTTAATATATTTCAATATTCTTCTCGTTTCTACATCGCCCTGACCAAAAATAGATCCGCGGATAAAATTGCCATGTGTCGTTTTGATCCATTTGCCCTCGCCCGGATCTTGGTCAAATGGGCGGATATAAAAATCCTTCACATGCACAAGCGAAGCATACTGCAAATTATTTTTTACGCCGACCATTGGATCTTCATCTACACAAAGGAAATTTCCAATATCCAATGTCGTTTTAAAGTTCGGACGATCAACTTCAAATAGTACACGCTGCACCCGATCACTAAGCTGAACACTGAAACCGTGATTTTCTATCGTGGTAGTGATGCCATATTGCGCTGCGTAATCTGCTATTCTGCGGCTGCCATCAATGATTTGCGGAAGCCCGTCAAGAAAATAACGCAGTAATGTTTTCTCATGGGGAATCGTAAAGGCAGTCACATCATGACGCATATGTCGTATATTCATACGATCAAGCAAATCAACATGCTGCTTCAATCTCGCTACCTCAAGCTCAAACTCTTCTTCAGTTTCCTGAACAAAGTTAGCTGGCATCGAATAATTCGAAAGCTCGATTCCTTCATCCTCCGCACATTTGCGCAGTTGCTCAGCCAGCTCCGGCTGATCGACGAGCGTAAATCCATAAGGCACCAGTTCCAAATGTTCTCCGCCATTTTCCTTTACCCATTTGGGCAAATCAAGCACATGCATTTCTCCCGAATTAAGCGCAGGAAGCAAGCAGTAGCTGCTCATACCTAATTTCATCTCAACATCTCCCTATTTCTTTGTATTAGCGTCGTATACCTCTTGATAAAGCTCCATATAACGATTCAAGTTCATATCGCCAAGCGTTTTTATAAAACTATCCCAATCCTTCTCTATATCTGCATCGCCAATAACAAAGCGAGCGGTCATTTCATCTACATAATCATAAATTGATTTCGCCAAATCCGCTGCTTCCGATGCTTGCACCTCCGTGAAGAATAACGGTGGCAGTGTAGTGACATTAGCTGGAGCATATGGCTCATACTTGTCTTTTGTCTCGTTGTACAAAATAACTTCCAGATCATCATCGCCTTTAGCAACAGCGCTTAAACGGAACTCATTGGAACGCATACCTGGTCCAGTTTGCGCATAGTTGACATTTTGTACTGTTCCGTAGCTTTCAAGTTCCGTCCATGTTGCTTGCTCCCCGTTAATGCCCAACTCGCCATCTTTCGCTTCTGCCCATTCTTGTCCTGGACGGCCGTAATTACTGCGCAGCGTATGCTCAAACTCATAAAGACCGTCTGCCCAACGCATAGCAATTTCCGGATTTTTCGCCTTATCTGTAATAATAAATGCACCAACTGTCAAACCAAGCGGATCATATGCTGCATATTGAACACCACTTGGACCTTTAAGCGGCGGTATTGCTTTGTATTCTGCCCAACGACCACTTTCCCCCATCAGCTGTGAAAACACCCCTTGATGTCCGCCTGCTGCTGCTCCAAGAATGACTTCATCTGGATTTTCACCTAGTTGAATAAGCTGATTGCCATCCTGTGTAAAAGATTCCGGCGCGATCAAACCATCTTTATACAAACGGTTCATATACGCAAGACCATCCTTCCAGCCATCTTTATTGAAGGAAACGTCAATCTTGCCTTCTTCATTTACGTAAAGAAATTTCGTACTTGTACTAAGCATCGGCGTATATACGAAGGAGTTCATAATAAACCCTTCAATTGACGATCTCCAGGACTTTGGAGTAAATGCGGACGGAATTTCATCCGGTTTGCCATTTTTGTTCGGATCCTGTTCTTTAAACGCTTTCAAAACCTGATACAAATCTTCAGTAGTTTTTGGCATTTCCATGCCCACTTCTTTTAGCCACGGCTCATAAATCCACATTTTTTGGCTCATAGAGCAGTGATAGCACTCGTTAATATCCGGCAATGCATAAATATTTCCATCAGGAGCGGTTATCGTTTCTTTTATTAATGGATTTTCTTCGAAAATCTTCTTGGTTTGCACACCATGTTTTTCTATTAACTCATTTAGAGGCAAAAACATTCCTTGTGATCCATAGATCATCTGCTGTGCAGCGGAAACGTTAATACCAAAAATAACATCTGGATAATCATTGCTCGTTAATGCCAAATTCAATTTCTCTTGACGACTTTGCTCTGGCACAACTTCCCACTCTATATGAACATTCGTTTTTTCCTCATACCACTTTGTAAACTCATTGGTCGCAAAATCTTCTACCAGTGGATTACCACGCACCATGACCTTTAATGTCACTTTTTCTTTTGTAATCGGATAGGTGCCTGGAGGAGTTAGCAAATCATCCTCTGTATTCCCTGCACCATTAGATGAGGAAGTATTGCCTGGCGTTGCTTCCGGCTTGCTGTCTCCTCCGCTGCCGCAACCTGCCAGTACCACTGTAAAAAGCATACATAATAACACCACAACCGTAAACGCTTTCTTCATAAAAAAGCCTCCTTAACCCCCCTTGGGGTTTTCGCTTATTTTATAATGGATGATTACCCTTTAATTGACCCTAGCATGACACCCTTGACGAAATACTTTTGAATGAAGGGATACACAGCCAGCAACGGCAGTGAGGATACAACTATTAACGAGTATTTGAGCAATTCGCGCAACCCTTGCCTTGCAGCAGCTGTCTTCGCATCACCAAGCATATCAATATTCACTTCGTTTTGAATTAAAATATCTCGCAATACAAGCTGAAGCGGGTATAGCTTGGCGCTCTTTAAATAAATTAGTGCGTTAAAGTATTGATTCCAGTGTCCTACTGCATAGAACAGCGCAATAACGGCAATAATTGGTCCTGAAAGTGGCAATACAATACGAATAAGAAACTTTATATCTGTACAGCCATCCATTTGTGCAGCCTCCAGCAGCTCTGATGGCAGTGTAACCTGAAAATAGGTACGCATAATGATTACATTCCATACACTTAACGCTACCGGAATAACCATTGACCAAATCGTATCGATCATACCCAAGTTTTTAACTACAAGATAGGAAGGAATAAGCCCGCCGTTAAACATCATCGTAAAGACAAGCATCAGCATAAAGAAATTTCTTCCTTTAAAATCTTTGCGCGATAGCGGATAAGCAGCCATAATAGAGAGAATCACGTTAACCAATGTGCCAATTGCAGTATAAATAAAAGTGTTCAAAAAACCCGTTAACACCATCTTGTTTTTAAATACCGCTTTATAACCATCTAAGCTGAATTCGACTGGCCAAAGCCATACTCTGCCTGATAATACTGCATTTGTCGAACTGAATGAAGCGCTTACAACATAAATGAGCGGATATAATACCAGCAATAATACAATGGACAAAATAATATAATTGATTGCGTCAAACAATCTGTCGCCTGAAGCCTCTTTTATTAAGGTTTGATTGTGCTTTGCCATATCTCTCCCCCTGCCTTTCTACCATAAACTTTCCTGGCCCAGTTTTTTGGCAGTTTGATTCACAATAACTAGTAGTACGAAGCCTATAACTGCCTTGAACAATCCGATGGCAGAAGCATAGGAGAAGTTTATGGCTTGAGATACTAGCCCTACCTTATAGACATAGGTATCAATTACTTCTGAGGCTCGCAAGTTCAACGGATTTTGCATTAGCAATATTTTCTCAAAGCCTGTATCAAGCAATTGACCTGTATTAAGAATAAGCAAAATCATCGCGATCGGCAGTATACCTGGTACATCGATATGCCAAACCCTTCTTAATTTGCTTGCTCCATCAACAACGGCTGCTTCATGAAGTTCCTGAGGAATTCCTGAAAGCGTTGCCAAAAAAATAATACATGAGAAGCCGACGTTTTGCCAAATATGCGACCACACATAGATCGATTGAAAGTAAGATGCCTGCCCCATAAAATTAATAGGATCGATGCCAAATACACCAAGAATTTGATTTAAAATCCCTGTTCGCGGATCGAGAATTTGCATAATCAATCCGACAAGCACAACGATCGAAATAAAGTACGGCGCATACGTAACCATCTGCACTGTTTTTTTGAACTTCTCGTTTTTCACCATATTAAGACTCAAAGCCAGAATGATCGGAAACGGGAAGCTGGCAATTAAAGTGTATAAGCTGATCGTAATCGTATTCCACATCAATCGTCCAAATTCATGCGAATTAAAAAACCGTGTGAAATGTTTAAATCCTGCCCACTCACTCCCCAATATTCCCTTCGTAATTGTAAAGTCTTTGAAAGCAATGACTGCTCCAAACATCGGCACATATTTGAATATGATGACATATGCCAGTGGAAGTAAGAATAAGGCGTACAACTGCCAGCGCTGCAACAATCCTTTATGTGCACCCAGTGCTCACCACACTCCCTGCTTCAAAATGATTTTTCCGGTCCGGTGATCATACTTTATCCGATACAGAAAATGATGTAAACAGGAATCATTTGGGCATTATCCATTTCTTTAGAAAGCGCTAACAAACGCGATACAGTAAGGGTTTTGACGATTATTCATTATTCATGAACTGTGCAGATGTTTAGAAAACAAAGCGTAACTTCCCTATAAGTATAACAACTGCTGCCAAATTCAACGCTGCTTCTTTTAAAAGAGTATAAATTTTGCACGTGTTGACAATTATATAGTTTAGTTATAAACTGTTCTTAAATAAAGGTTTAGAACTAAACTATATTGTTTTATGGAGGTGGTTTTATTGTTAAACAACGAATCATCCTTTCTTCCCAAAAAAACAAATGATGATAAAAGAAGCTTAAATCTCTGGTTTCGGATTTCACGTATTTACAATTACAGTATTCGTGAATCGAATATGCATTTGAGAAGTTGGAATCTGTCGGCAGCTCAGTTCGATGTATTAGTCCAGGTTGGTACTTACGAACATATGTCACAGCAAGAGCTGGCGGATAAATTATTTGTTACAAAAGGAAATATCGCGCAGCTTATTAAGAAGATGGAAGACATCGGATGGATTTATCGTGTAAAAGAGAAAAAAACTAATGTGTTGGCATTGACTCCGGTTGGCAGACAGCTCTATAACGAGGTCGTCCCGGTACAAGAAGACTTTCAAGCGGCTCAATTTTCCGGTTTAACATCGGACGAGAAAAAAACATTGCTGCACTTGCTTGGGAAGGTACAAAGAAATATGCAGTAACGACAAGAACAGCTTTCGATAATAAATCACTTACAGATCAACCAAACTAATCTAAACTTTAGGAGGAATTATTATGCAATTCAAAGGAATCCATCACGTTTCTGCATTGACAGCAACTGCTCCGGAAAATTTCAATTTTTATACAAAGGTTATGGGGATGCGGCTTGTTAAAAAGACCGTCAATCAGGATGATACTTCTGTTTATCATTTGTTTTATGGAGACCATCGTGGAAATCCGGGGACAGAGCTCACTTTTTTCGAAATTCCAAGAGCGGGAAAGTTTCGCCCGGGCACAAATAGTATCTCAGCTACTTCCCTGCGAGTTCCAAGCGATGCAGCTCTGCAATTTTGGGCAGATCGTTTCAAACAGTTTGAGGTAGAGCATGAGGAAATCAAAGAACGTGCCGGCAGACTAACGTTGGCTTTTGAAGATTTTGAAGGTCAGCGGCTTATTCTAGTATCTGATGAGCATAATAAAGGTGTTGCAGCAGGTATTCCATGGGACAAAAGCGATATTCCTGATAAATTCGGAATTACAGGGCTTGGTCCGGTTAAAATTACAGTTAGACGCGCAGACGCTTCCATTCAGGTACTGACGAATCTAATGAATTTTAGAATAATAGGACAATACCCTTCTGATATAGAAGGCATGCCAAATATTATCGTTCTGGAAACAGGAGAAGGCGGCTCCGGCGCAGAAATTCATGTTGAAGAACGATCTGATTTGCCTGATGAGCGCCCTGGCAGAGGCAACGTTCACCACGTAGCATTCCGTGTAGATAACGAAGAAGAGTTAAAGCAATGGATTGATAAAATTAGCGAGCATGCATTGCCAAACTCCGGATTTGTTGACCGCTTTTACTTCCGTTCACTTTATTTTAGAGAGCCAAATGGCATATTGTATGAGTTGGCTACAGATGGTCCTGGCTTCGATACTGATGAAGATATTAATCATTTGGGAGAATCTCTTGCACTGCCGCCATTTTTGGAAGGGCAGCGCGCAATTATTGAGGCTAAGCTAAAACCAATCAATACCACTCAATCCTAATAAATATTAAATAGAGCAATGCAATAAAAGCCCTGTTGAAAGAACTTCTTTCAATAGGGCTTCCCGTATTTAACCAGCACATGCCACAACATTTTTAAATACTGAATTACCTCAGCCTGTTCTCCAAACTCTTGCCATTTTTCGGGTGTCAGCCTTGCGCTTTGCGCAGCCAAGCCAATGGCATATGCATCCACCCTGCCCTCAATAGCTATTAGTTTTGCAAGCTCCGGCATTACAGGACCCCGAAAATTGCCTGGCACCTCATCAACCTGCAAAGAAAAACCTTGATGCCAATAGCATTCCAACTGATAGCGATCACATATTTGTAAAACGATGTCTCCGATAGACGTGCCTTTAAAAGAAGGATCGACTACAAGCATCGCAGCATCCGTCTCAAGATTAATCTTCCCATGAACTTGTGCTTCGATATAATGATTCAAATTGCGGGAGGGGGCTTGCTTGAAGCGCTCTGCAAAGGGCTGATCAAGATGGCTCATTACATGATCCAGGATCCATCCAGGTGTCACCTCATAACTGCCAATTGCGTAATCATTCTCAAAGGCATCCGTCAGCAAAGCTGCCATTACAGACTCAAAGCATCGATACGTTCCCTTCTCTTTTCTATTTTGATAAGAGTCCATATAAGTGAACGTACTTCTTTTTGCAATTTGCGGCTGCAAAACCAAATAACATGAGCCAAAACGAGGCGCTGGGCCATCAGCATGCAGCATCAAATCAAGCGCTCCATATTTGGGTCTTTCCAGACCAAAATGCTGCTCCTGACGATACGCCTCACCAAATAATCGATGCTCCCAATTATCGCGATCACCGCCTGGAAAAGCTGATACACTCCCGCTTGACAGCTTCGTTTCAAATTGACTTTTATATTCTCCACTCGCCAGCATCGATTCTGCCACCGTCTGTCCTGTCATATCCAACCGATCCGGATGGAAGTGCAATGCGATGCTCGCCTTGCTTTGAAGATGAAGGAAGCAAGCTTTATAATATGCTTCCTCAATATTTGTCAAATAGAAAAGTTCCCGCAATTTGCTGGTTGCTTCATCCCGCTGCTCCTCAGCTTGCTTCGTTACATAATCAAGCGCAGCTTGTTGAGCAACTGTTAATTTATTGTTGTCCATCACTCTCACCCGCCGCAACGATTTCAATCTGCAGCACAGCCTTCAGATTCTCTGCTGGCTCAATAAACTGCACAATGATATCAATGCCAAGCTGCAAATCCTCCAGACTAAGCAGCTCTTGCACATCAGATCCAGCAGCTCTTATCACACGAGTATCCCTCTTTGTCAACACAAAATCATAAACGGCAGTATTGTTAGCAGTTTTAGCTTTCAACACCGCATCTGCCAGCAATCCCTCAATATTCCGTTCATCCTCACTGCTGTTCTCTTTCTCAATAAGATCAATGATCTTGGCACGAACAGTCCGCACCTCTTGCTCTTTGCGGATCAGCCCTGGCATATCAAACACAGACTCTGCAAAAGGCAATGCTCCTCTCATCGGACTTTGCTCCGCTTGAGTATTAAGCAAATAGACTTCTCTGGCAACTCCCTCTTGCTCCGAGGCGAGCTCATACCATATCTTCGCTTTTTGCTGTGGCTTTAATTGCTCTATCGATATTTCTGTTCGCTTGTTTCCATCAAATCTATACATCTTTGTTTCATTATTAAGCATGATTGCACTAGGTGAGTTTGTCTTACTTATATCATTTAATTGCAAAATATAGTTTGCAGAAAGTTTATCTGATTTTTTCCCATTTTTAGTAATCAACTCAATCGTTGCTGACATAACAAACTGCTCTGCAGCAGAAACAGTTTTCTTCTGAAATACTAGTTGGAAGAAATAAATGCTTATTGCGACAATAACAAGCAGTAAGATAACGAGTATAGCTGCAAATGTTCTTTTATTCATATATATGCTCCTTTAGCAAAGAATTAAGCAGCTTCATATTTTTATCCTTTATTTCTTCATTATATAGTAAAATTTGTTCGAAATAAAATAGTCTGATAAAATCAGCCCGCAAAAAAATAAACATCTTGCCCATATTAGACAAGATGCTTATTATTATTGTCTAAGAAACCTTACAGCGGAGTATCAAGCAGGCTCAGTTCTAACTTTGTAGCCTATCCTTTAATGCTGACCAAACTGTAATTTTTCTTTCCCTTGCGCACGATAATGAACTTGCCGCCAATGGCTAAAGCACCGCTCATCTCATATGTCAGATCATTAATGCGGTCACCATTAATATAGATTGCGCCATTGCCTACATCTTCACGGGATTGCCGCTTGGATGGTTCGATTCCGGCATTAACTAGCCAATCGACAATGTTCAGCGATTCAGATGAAACTTCAAAAGAAGGCATTTCCTTGAAGCCCTGCTCAATTTCATCGACTGTCAGCGACTTAATATCGCCACTGAACAATGCTGCCGTAATTCGCTTCGCTTGCTCCAGCATTTCTTCCCCATGCACAAAGCGCGTCATTTCTTTCGCTAATGTTTTTTGCGCCTCGCGTTTATGCGGCTCAGCCTGTACCTTTTCTTCTAGTACAATAATTTGTTCTTGAGATAAAAACGTGAAGTATTTCAAGTATTTTACTACATCGCGATCGTCCGTGTTTGCCCAAAATTGATAAAACTCATAAGGAGTTGTCTTTTGCGGATCAAGCCATATTGCTCCTCCAGCAGTTTTACCAAACTTTGTTCCATCAGCTTTCAGCATAAGTGGAATCGTCAAGCCAAACGCTTTTGCCTCAGAGCCTTCCTTTTTGCGAATCAAGTCCAGACCGCTAGTAATATTCCCCCATTGATCTGAGCCGCCAATTTGCAACTGCACATCCTCATGACGGAACAAATGCAAGTAATCCAGCGACTGCAAAATTTGGTAGGAAAATTCTGTGAAGGAAATCCCACTGTCCAAACGGCTTGATACAATATCTTTCGCCAGCATCGTATTAATGCTGAAATTTTTTCCATAGTCGCGCAAAAACTCGATGACATTTATTTTGTGCGTCCAGTCGTAGTTGTTTACCATGCGGATTTGATTATCGCCATCTGTAATAAACAGCTTTTTCATCTGCTCTGTAAGTGCCTGCACATTATCTTGTACTTGCTCAAGCGTCTGCAAGGAACGCTCCGTCTGTCTGCCGCTCGGATCACCAATGGTTCCCGTTGCTCCTCCAATCAGAATAACTGGGCGATGACCCGCTAATTGAAATCTTTTTAGCATAATAAATGGAATAAGATGTCCAATATGCATACTATCGCCAGTCGGGTCAACGCCACAGTATAGCGATATAGCCTTCTCTTCTGTCAGTTGCTTCAAGCCATCTGCGTCTGTCTGCTGATTAATAGCTCCACGCCATTCCAATTCATCGATAATGTTCATAGTCTATACCACTCCTTTTCTCCAAATAAAACAAAAAACGTCCCTGATCTCCATAGAGATTCAGGGACGATTATTAACCGTGTTACCACCCAGTTTGCATCAAGTATAGGTGCACGCTATACTTCGATGCCACTTTTCAGTGAAATATCGATCACCAAGCCGCTTGGCATTACCCAAGTTACTCCAGAGTGTACTTCGCTTAAACTTTGTGTATGCCAAGTCGCATCAAACCTTGGCTTTCTGAGATAGGGACAAAGAAGCTACTGCGCTCTTTCCATGTAAAGTTATTATAAGATTAATGACAAGTATAAGGATATTTTGAATCATTGTCAATCAGATTCCATTCTTGTTTATTTCAAAACCTTCCAGTCAGCTTCAAGATGACAATACTGACTGCTGTTACCGTAATCCACACCAACAGTCCTAGAATAATTGGCCTAACACCAGCTTTAATCATTTTTCGGAAATCCGCGCTAAACCCTATAGCGGTAAGTGCCATTACTATCATAAATTTAGCTATAGCATCCAGTGAGTAAAGCACATTTTCACTGAACACCCCTATTGTATTCAATAACGATGCTACCAGAAACCATACAATAAACCACGGGAAAATCTTTATCAGACTAAATGTTGTCGCCGGATCAGCCGCCGCTTGTTTTTTCTTTTTTATTCCTGTAATCACAGCTAAAATAATACAGATCGGTACAATCATAGTTGTTCTGGTCAGCTTTACAATTGTTGCGTAAGCACCAGCAGCGTCGCTATAGATATACCCTGCGGCAACGACAGATGAAGTGTCATTAATGGCTGTTCCTGCCAACAATCCGTACGCCGCATCATCCATATGAAGCAGATGACCAAGTGTTGGGAAGATCATAACAGCCACAATATTAAACATAAAGATTGTAGATATCGAGTAAGCGATATCAGCTTCATCCGCCTCGGTGATTGGCGACACGGCTGCAATCGCTGAACCTCCGCATATCCCTGTACCCGCTCCAATTAACGTCCGCATTTGCATTGGTACCCCAAGCAGCTTTCCTACCCCATAAGCACATGCGAAGGCTGCCAGCAAGCTAATAATCATAAGTAAAAAGGATTCTGAGCCGGTCTTCCATACTTGCGTCAAACTTAACCCGCACCCAAGCGCAATAATTGACCACTGCAACACTTTTTTCGCACTGAACTGAATACCTGCTTGCGCCCATTTTGGTTTTCCTATTATATTGTTGATTAAAACACCAAACACTATGCCAAATACAGGACCGCCAATAATAGGGAAATACGTTCCTAGCCATGCAGCCACTAACGAAATAAGAAAAACTAATATAATGCCAGGAATATCATTTTTTAACCGTGTCATCTTTTTTCTCCTTAGTTCACATCTGTCTTAACCGGTTTATTCCATAGTAACCCTGTCCCTGCAAAAAAACCAATTGTATTGTCTTATTAGTTTTATAAGTTTTTCTTATAAAGCAACGAGCGACATAGAAATTAACGCAAGCAAGCCGCGTTCCCATTCTTGGGACGCGGCTTGCTTCAAGGTATATTTTTGAAATTATTTGCTTAGCTCTGAATGAATCAAGTCAATATTGTACTGCAAGTATTTTACATACGTATCAATTTCTTCGCCCGGCATACCAATTTCATCAGAATAAATCGGTTTTTCAGCAATTTTGACACCTGTTTCATTGGAGACAGTTTCCATCGGCCTTCTATCCACGTTTGACTCCAAGAACAACACAGGAACTTTATGAGTTTTTATATATTCCACCAAGTTTTTAATTTGTACTGGCGATCCATTTTCTTCAGTATCGATTTCCCAAATATATGCTTCCTGCAAACCATAATGAGTAGTCATATACTGGAATGCGCGTTCACTTGTTACAAGAATTCGTTTCTCTTCTGGAATTGTATTAATTTTCTCTTCATACTGTTTATCCAATTCTTTTAGCTTTGCAATATATTCTGTCGCACGTTTTTCATAATTCTCTTTGCGCTCTGGATCCTTTTTCATAAAAGCATCACGCATATCCTCTGCCATCTTGATACCTACAGCCGGATCAATAAATGCATGGGGATTAATTTCCTCTTCATGTCCATCTGTTCCGCCAATGTACATTGGTTCCACTCGCTCTGTCAAATTAAAAATGTTTTCATCCTTTTGCTTGACAGACTCAACCATTTTGAAAAACCAGCCGTTTTTTCCGCCTTCTAAATTCAAACCGTTATAAAACAAAATATCTGCGTTGGTTGCTTTTTTATTATCTTCTGGAAGCGGCTCATACTCATGAGGATCTGTTCCAGTTGGCACCAGGTTATGAATGGATACGTCATCACCGCCAATTTGTCTGGCTATATCAGAAATAATCGTGAAGGAAGCAACTACTTGCAATTTCTCATTGCCTGAGGCATCGTTCCCTGGTTTGTTTGATTGTTCCGGCTTAGCACTGCTGCAAGCTGATAAAATAAGCAAGATAGAAAAAGATAAGGTCAACATCATTTTTTGTATGGATTTCATTGTACATTCTCCCCCAAATACGATTAATTTTTTTATACAGCGGCTCTTCTGCTTGTTTTTATAAAACGACGAAGAACTCCCTGTTTTGGTGAAAACAAAAATACGATTGCGAAGATTGCTGTTGTGGACAGTGCAATAACTGGTCCGGAAGGCAAATTGTACACAAAGCTGATATAAAGTCCAATAATCGAAGACAATGCTCCAAACATTGCAGAAAGCCAAATCATGACGGACAATCGGTTTGTAAGCAAATATGCCGTTGACGCTGGAGTAATCAACATAGATACCACGAGAATAACACCAACTGTTTGCAAGGAAGCTACGGTTACAAGAGTTAACAAAATCATAATCAAATAGTGAATGAGTTTCGTTTTTAGTCCATAAGCCGCCGCCATCGTTTCATCAAAGCTGGACACTAGCAGCTCCTTATAGAACAGTACAACCGCCAAAACAACTATTGCACCAACAATTACGGTCAACCACATATCCGATGAGCGAACTGACAATACATTACCAAACAAAATCTGTGTCAAGTCTGTTGCGCTTTTTGCTACTGTAATTAATATAATGCCAAGTGCAAATGCCGCAGAAAATACTATGCCTATCGACGAGTCGCTTTTTACCCGGCTATTTTGTTTAATGACCCCAATCCCTATCGAAGTCAAAACCCCGGATACGACTGCGCCATACAAATAGTTGATGCCGAGCATATAGGAAATTGCAACCCCTGGCAATACAGCATGAGAGATCGCATCTCCCATCAATGCCATTCCGCGAAGCACAATAAAACTGCCGATTACGCCACAAATCATCCCTACAATTACAGATGTTATAAATGCTTTTTGCAAAAACGCATAGTTCATAAGATCATGAATAAATTCCATTAGATACCAACTCCCAGATTGCCCATGATAGATAGCGAGGACTGATACGCGCGGCGCATTAACTCTGGCTGGAATACGCGATCTACAGGACCTGAGCCAATCAATTCCTTGTTAATAAGGATCAGATCATCGAAGTAACTTTCCACTTTGCTCAAATCATGGTGAACAACAAACACTGTTTTGCCCTCATTACGCAAATTCTTCAAAATGTTTACAATCATTTCTTCACTAGCAATGTCAATGCCTACAAAAGGTTCATCCAAAAAGAAATACTGAGCCTTCTGAGCTAATGCTCTGGCGAGAAACACACGCTGTTGCTGTCCGCCAGATAGTTCCCCAATTTGATTGTTCTTAAAATTATCCATCCCGACCTTTTCAAGACATTCCATCGCCCACTCACGATGCTCTTTTTTAGGTCTGCGGAAAAGACTTAAGTTAGGAAATGTTCCTAACAATACCGTATCCTTAACAATAATCGGAAAATCCCAATCAATATTCGACCTTTGAGGGACATAGGCAATTTTCTTTCTAACTTCCTTCAAAGATTGATCTTCAATTTTCACTGTACCGCCATCGCTTGGAATTAAGCCAAGCATAGCTTTCATTAATGTTGATTTACCTGCACCGTTTGGTCCCAATATGCCAATCAACTTTCCTGTAGGAAAGGAGAAGCTTACATCCTTCAATACTTCTTTGCCAAAATAAGAAATGTTTAATCCGCTCACATCAATCGTTCCGTGTTGATCTATATGAGGTTTCCTTGTCGTTGCAGATTGATTCGCAATTGCATCTATTTGCGGAAGTGCCATCTTGTTTCCCTCCTCCTCAAGTTTTGTCCATATGCAACTTTTATGTTGTACAAGGGCAACTCTTTTTGTAATGTGAAACTAATCTTATGTATTCATCTTATAGCAGAACATAAAAGTTGTAAAGGGGCAACTTTTAAAAAAATAAGGAATAAGCCTAACAATGCGCTTATTCCCTCAGTTTTTGCTACGATATTTTGCTTTATTTTTGTTTCTTATCCATCAAATTTTGATCGAATTATCAAATAAAAAATCCATACAACCACTAATCCTGTTGCTATAAACCCTAGCTCGATTACAGGAATTTGGCTTAAGCGGAAGCTGCTATTTCCTAATGAATCTGCAATTAATAATCCTGTCAACATAATACTCATTGATAATAAAACAAGGGCGAGCGAAACCTTATTTGCCAATAAGTTTATGACATTTTTCAGACCGTTTAATTGCTTTGCCCTCACTTCGATTTGTAATCTGTTGTTTTGAATTGGAGGTTTCCAGCTTTTTATTTGATCAGGGAGGTCAAGCAGCATTTCCAGCGTATCAGGCAGTTCTTCTATCCAGCTTTTGCCGAGCCTCCATATATTAAAGCGATCTCGGAAAAGCTGCTGTCCGAACGGCTCTGCAGCATCAATGATGCTAAATGCAGGGTCAAGCATAGAAACGACCCCCTCCATCGTCAAAAGAGATTTTCCCAGTACAGTTAGCTCTGCCGGAACTTTAATTCGATTTCTGTAAGTTACTGCAAATAAATCTGTCACGGACTCACCGACACTAATTTTACTTAAAGGAACTTCGTAATATTTGTCTCGAAGCTGTTCAATATCATATAGCAGTTGTGCTTCATCGAGATTTTTCGGAGTAACCCCCATTTTCAAAACTGCTCTCATAATACCTTTGGGATTTTTGCTGCGCAATGCCATAACAAGCGCACCAAACTGTTTTTTCATCAAAGGCGATAGTCTGCCTGCCAATCCAAAATCAAGCAAAACTAGCTTTCCATCCGGCTGGATTAATACATTGCCGGGATGTGGATCACCATGAAAAAAGCCCTCGATTAATATTTGATGCAGCATTGATGAAGTGAAGGTTGAAGCGATCGTTGTTCGGCTAAGACTTGCCTCGTCCAGCTTGGAAATGTCAGTAAGCTTAATCCCTTCCATTAGCTCCATCGTTAACACTCTGCGTGTGCAATATTCTGAATAGATCTTCGGTACTTTTATGTCTTTCATGCTTTGTTTCGAAAATTTCTCACCGTTAGCCGCTTCATTCTCATAATTAAGTTCTAGCTTTAACGATTTGGCAAGCTCTTCAACCACTTCCAAAATACGAAACTCCCGCGCTTTCTCCATCCGCTTTTCAGCAGCTGCCGCCAACTCCATAAGCATATCCAAATCAGTTTCAATAATTGCTCCGATTTTGGGGCGTTGAATTTTGACCGCGCAAGCTGAACCATCTGGCAGAACAGCTTTGTGAACTTGACCGATAGAAGCTGCTGCCATGGGAGTTTTCTCGAAGTGAAGAAACAGTTCATCCAGTCTGCTTCCCAACTCATCCTCTACTATATGTTTTGCATCCTCAAACGAAAATGGCGGCACATGATCTTGCAAATGCTGCAGCTCAGCAATTAGCGCTTCCGGCAGCAAATCAGAGCGTGTACTGGCAATTTGACCAAGCTTAATGTAGGTAGGCCCAAGCTCCTCCAATATATTTCTTACACGCTTCCAGCTGCTTCTGTTTTCCTCTCTAGCTTTTCCATCCGCCCTTGCAAATGGTGCGACAGCTGACAAGTCCAATTCATGTATCAGATAACCAAATCCGTTGCGTACAAGCGCTGAGGCAATTTTCCGATAACGTTGCATGTAGCGAAAGCTTTTTAAAACGCTCATCTGCTTATCATCTGCCTTTTAAGTTTACATAATATCCATTTGTTGTTGTTTTTCCAAGCTTGCCACACGTTCATTCAGCCTTGTCAACTCTGCTTCAATTCGGCTAATATCCCGATTCATCGCATAACCGGCGCTAACTCCCCCGGCACGTAGCTTTTCTTTCACTGATTCTGTAAGCTGCACCCGGATCTCTTCTCCCTTGTCAATCAACTCTTGTATCGCTTGATCCGATTCTGACTTGCTAAGTTCTCCCTTTTGCACAAGCTCGTTTACCGCGCGTTCAATTTGCTCCTTGCTTTCTGCAGCAATACCAAGACCGATGGCAAGTGCCCGATTAATAAACTCTCTCATTCTGCTTCCTCCTTTATGTTTTCTTTAATATCTGGATGTTGTATATATCATTAGTCTGCACATTGAAAAGGATTTTATAAATACAAAAAAACAGCCGGAAAGGCTGTTTCTATGTCAAACCTTAAATACGTATAATTAAGTCGTCAATATGCTGGATAACTTGCTTGGACGCCGCTTCAATTTGTACAAAATGTTTTTCTGCTTCAATCGATTCCCCCCGGCGAAATGCCTCCGCTGCAAGCTTTGCATGCTCATGTACAAGTTGATGCGGATCATTAAGCTCTTTGAACGCTTCAAACTGTTCAAAGCGATGCTTGCTTTTTTCCTCAAAGTACCATTTGCCCAGTCGACAATCGGTATGAGAGCTTACATCCTCAGGGTTAACTTGCTCATAGCCCATGATCATATTATACACGCGCCATTTCCATAAAATATGATCTGTTTTGGCTAATTGCAGCAGTGCTCTTGTGGACAACACAACATTATTGGAAAATAGCGTATTTCGGAACTCTTCAGTAATCTTGCTCAGCTCATATACAGCATCTCCTGTTTGCACGGATAGATCTCGCGCCTCACTTGTCAACTCCGCGTTGTTTACCATCTTGTGCGTAACTTCATTAACCGCCGCAGCCTGTTCTTCTGTAATAGCGGCAATTGTTTCCGTAGATTGACTTATATCAATAATTTGTTCAGTTATTTTAACTAGTACCGGCAAAGCTTCCTCTGCCTCACGCACACCCTTTTTAATTACCTGCTGTGTTTCAAATATGGATTCCGAAACGTTTGCTGTCAAGCCCTTTACATCGTTTACATTGGACGAAACATCACTTAGCGCCCGTACCGTATATTGGGCAAGCTTTCTAATTTCTCCGGCTACAACAGCAAATCCTCGACCCGCTTCTCCAGCATGTGCCGCTTCTATAGACGCATTCAGTGCCAATAAATTAGTATCATTTGCAATTTTTCCGATCATACTGGATACACTTTCAATATTGTTCAAATATTGTTGCAGCTCTTTGAAATTAATGACGATATGGTCGAATATTTGTTCAGAACGAATAATCTCGTTAAGAGCAAGCGAAATCATCTTTCTTCCGTTCTCGGTATCCTTTACCGCTTCTTCTGTTTGTTCTGCTGCGCCCACTGCATTTTTAGCGACCTCATCAATTGACGCTGCAAGCTGCTCTGCAGCCGCTGCAACATTTTGTGATAAATCATTTTGCTCTTCAAGCTTTTGCAACAGTTCTCTAATATACATAATATCGGAGTTTTTTTCCATCAAATGCGCAATGCCATCAGATGCATCCTCAACAAACGTTTCAGTAAAGCATTCAACCAGCATTTGCTGATCAATATTTACCGCGCGTTGCAGACTAGCCAGCAACTCAGAGCAGCTACGCGGAAACATTCCTCTTTTGGATAAAATACATGTCGTAAAGAAAAAATGAATTTGATTGAATACAACGACAAGCTTGCTAATATTGTATTTCGCTTCTCTTAATGCATTATAAAACACAAGTATTTTGTTGGCGTAATGTTCATCACGCTCTGCGGACAAAAATATTTCTATATAGTTGCGAATTTCTATGGTTGTTATTTCTCTAGCATAATTGGCGAGCAATTGCTTCAAATGTCCATCAAAAATTTGTACCGCCTCATCCACAGAGCCTTTCAGCAACTGTGATATTTCCTGCAAATGTTCTCTGTCAGCAAATGTGAAATGATTATAAGCTAGAGTATCTTGAATTCTACCGTTTGCGGTTATATCAGTTCCAAGCTCAAGCAATTGTTTCGAGCTGGCACGCGGCCTAAGTCTAGAAAGCAATGCACTCTCCCCCTCACCTTGTTATAGTGATATTTTACACAATCATTACCAACGCCAGATATAACAAAAGTCACACCATAGTACAAATATTGCGTGTATGATAATAAGGCAAGGAGGTATCCATAATAAAGCGCATAAAAAAAGAGCAGCTGCGCAGCTACTCTTCACTTTCCAACATTTGTATATACTGTTCATAATTAATTATTGTAATTTTTTTCTTATCTATTTTAATAATATGTTGATTTTGCAGATCGATCATAACCTTTGTAACGGTTTCACGTACCGTTCCTGTTAGATCTGCAATTTGTTGATGGGTCAGCTTCAAATCAATTGTAATTCGATCTTCTTTTCTTATACCGTGCTTCTCGACTAGACGGTACAAGCCCTTAACGATCCTGCTTTTAGCATCACGGAAAGTAAGATCTTTAATTAATTCGTTAGCCGCACGCAGCCTGGCTAAAGCCGCATTCATAATTTTCATCGGAATTTGTGGATTTTGATTCATCAGCCAAATGAAATCATTACGCTTGAGCACATAAAGCACTGCATCTTCGATAACCATAGCAGATGCCGAACGAGTCAACTCATTCTCAAGTACAGCCATTTCGCCGAAAAAGTCTCCTTCACCGAAAAGCGCCAAAATAATTTCTCTACTTGTGCTTTCTTTATATATTTTGACTAGACCGGAATGGATGAAATAGAGTTCATCCCCTTCACCGCCTTCAAGAAAAACATTAACGCCGCGAGTATATTCTCTAGTGAGTAATAGTGAGGCTACTTTTTGCAACTCATCCGTCTCCAAATTGCAGAAAAAAGGAACATCGCGCAAAAATGTCAACATATTATCCATCTCTAGTCTCAGACTCCTATCTGAATGTAATCGTTCATTCTATTTTATCATTAAATGAAGCCCTGCATTAACATTTTTCATATATTTTTTAATGGTATCGCTTTCTATAGAAGTAATAAAGATTTCTGTTAGAACTGACTAGCAAACATCTGTGTTCCTTGTATTCTTTATTTAAATTTACTATAATTAGATAAATATTATTGTCCGGAGGAAGATAATGACTCAGAAACAGGATGAATCTAAAAAGCGCATTCTGGAAGCTGCCAAGATTTGTTTTGCTGCGGAAGGATTCAAGGGCACATCCATTCGTAAAATATGCGAAACAGCAGATGCAAATCTTGCGCTTGTATCTTACTACTATGGATCCAAAGAAAAGTTGTATTTCAGTGTGATAGAGTATTTGTATCACGATATCGAACAAAAACTTGGTAAACTGAACGGAAATAATGAACCGCGTGCCGCTCTTATCCAATTCATTACTATATTTTTGAATATGCGATCAGACGACAAGCAATTCCATATGATTTTACGTCATGAATTGTCCTCAGACAGCTCCCGAACAGAAATCATCAGGAGTATACTAACCCCTCTATTCGATCGGCTTCGTTCTATATTGACTGAGGGGAAAAAACAAAATATTTTTCATTTTGACTCTCTTGATCGAGTCCTGACCTTTATTGTATCTGTACTGATTTACCCTGTATACGATTCTTTTTTAATTCCTATACCTAATGAGATGTCCACTGATGTACAGAAAGATGTCGAAGAAACAGCTAACTTTATTTTAGCAGGTCTGCATTGCCCGCTTTAGCAAAGAGAATACCAAGCATATCTGTTTTCAAATAATCAATAGTTATTATAGAAAAGCCTTCGCATCTGATGCGAAGGCTTTTCTATAAGGAGTCCCAATTCTAGCAACTGCGGTTTAATAGCTCTTGCTTCCACAATAACTGACTTTTAATTTTAGCCCGGATGCTAGGGGCATGAAACGGTTTGGCGATAAAATCAACTGCTCCTGCCTCTAGCCCGTGAACCTCATCATCCACATGATCCAGGATAGTAACAAAAATAACAGGAATAGAAGCCGTTTCTTTCTGTGCCTTCAGCCGCTTACAAACCTCATATCCATCCATTTCTGGCATCATAACATCCAACAAAATAAGATCAGGTGTGTATTTCTCCGCAAGCGCAATTGCTTCAAGTCCGGTTACAGCATAGATAAATTCATACTCATCGCCCGCTGCGTTACTCAACATCTGAATGGATGACAATGTATCGTCCACAATTAGAATAGTTGGCCGGTTGTCCATAGTTGATTACCATCCTTCTGTAAAAATGATTTGATAAAGTTAGTGCAGCTTGCTTTTCATCTGTTCCAACTTTACTAATGCCTCTGCGTAGTTCAAACCTCGAACATAGTGATAAAGTTCTGCAAACTTCGGGTAGAGTATATGATCTTTTGAGCAAGACACAAGTATCGCATCCACCTGCTTTCCTGCTTCCAGGCTCTTTCTATTTAACAAACGCTCCAGCTCGTCCAGCTGCTCCTGCAGATGATTTCCTTCAACAATGTCAGTATGAACAGGTGCGAAAGCTTCCAAATGATTATTTACTTCATCCAGCACCGCATAAAATATAATTTTGAAGCGTGCAAGCCAATTTGGCAATACCTCATTATTTTGTTCTCGCAAAGCATCCTCTACCAGACAAGTAATATGATGCAGCTCGTACATTGCTAAGTTGCCGCTTACACCCCGTATTTTATGCAACAGCAAGAGCGCTTCTTTCCGATTTCCTGTCTCTATTAGTCGCATCAGCTCTTCAAAGCTATTCACCTGCTCTATCGCATATAAATGAAGCACATCTATAACTGCCGCATGTTTATTTTGAAAACAATCCAATAGATAAGCAAAATCAATTAATTTATTTTTATACGTATTAGTATCGATCCAGGATCGAAGCGTCTCGATCAATTTGTCTGGCTGTATTGGCTTGGATACAAAATCATTCATCCCCGCTTCCAGGCAGCGTTCCTTCACTTCATTCTCGTTATAAGCAGAAACCGCTATAATCGGCACACGCTGATCAAATCTCCGAATAAACGAAACAGCTTCGTAACCATCCATCTCAGGCATTTGTAAATCCATCAGTACAGCTCTATAGTTGCCGGGCACTGAATGAAGCATTTCTTGAATGGCATCCTTGCCGTTATTCAATATCTTAACATTGGGATAATGCGGCTTGAGCATTTGTTCATAGACAAGTGCATTAATTTGATTATCTTCCACAACCATAATCCATTGCTCCCCAGCATGATTATTATGCTGATCAGTTGATCCATGCTCCGTTACAGCTAATTCAGAGCACGCAGCACTCTCCTCAGAGTAATGTTCATCACTTGAAGTTAGCATAAACGAATGACCAGCAAGCCTTTCTATGTTAGCTACAAAGCGTTCAGCCGCTCTTTCATCATTAAAAAAAAGCGCATCCGCTTTACATAGCGATACCATTTGCGGCAAAAGCTCAAATTGTAGAAAAGGTTTCTCCACTATATAGTCTAATTTATGCGGAGCAATCGACAGTTCATTTAATTGTAAACAGTTTACCATGGCAATGATTGGAATTCTACGATCTTTTGAACTATTTACGATCGTTTTCATTTTATGGAAATTATCCCATTTCAACGTGCCCCAATCTGCAATAATAACATCGGCTTTATCCGCTGCTTGTTCCAAATTAAAGCTTTCTTTCCCTCCCATTCCCTCAATTATTTCACTTATATTGTTATTATCAGCAACAATTGGTATAATCCGTTTTCCGAATCCTTCTAGCTGTTTTTTGATCAATCCAATAACAATCGGATTGTTATCCAGCACTGCTACAGTCTCGATCGCCTCTAATTGCTCTACTGTGTACTGATTCGACTTGCGTGTTTGTTCCGGCACTACAAACTGTGCTTCAAAAATAAATTCGCTGCCCTTGTCCATTGTGCTATCAACTTGAATCGTGCCATTCATCATAGCAGCCAGTTGTTTGCTAATCGTAAGCCCCAAACCAGTTCCTTTTATTTTCTTTGCGAAACTTCCGTTTGCTTGTGTAAAGGAATCAAAAACAATTTTAGCTTGCTCCTCAGACAGCCCTACCCCTGTGTCCTTAATCCGCATTTCGAGCTTTATACTATGATGACTGCGCTGCAACACGGTTACACTTATCAGCACTTCACCCTGCTCTGTAAATTTTACCGCATTACTAGTCAAGTTCATAATAATTTGTTTGAGACGCAGCGGATCACCTGTTATATAATCCGGCACATCGGAAGCAATATCAACTAGCAAATCCAATTCTTTCTCCGCAGCACTAACCGCTGTTACATGCAAAATATCTTTAATAATTTGTTGCAATGAAAATGTGACGCACTCCAAATCAAGTTTGCCTGCCTCAATTTTGGATATATCAAGAACATCATTGATAACTTCCAGCAAAGACTGAGATGAAATATGTAATTTATGCAGAAACTCATGCTGATCCTGATCCAGCTCTGTTTTACGCAATAAGTGGCTAAGCCCAATAATCGCATTCATCGGCGTTCTTATTTCATGACTCATATTCGCAAGAAAATTGCTTTTTGCATTAGTTGCTTCACGAAGCTGCTGTTCAAGATGCTTATGATCCGTAATATCCTGTACAAAGCCGTACAAACTGCTGATTTCACCTTCTGGTGAGTACATAATGTGTATCTCTCCGCTGCAATGGCGAATAGTTCCGTCTGAGCAACAAACTCTAAATTCATAGTGCTTCGCTCTTTGTTCCTCCTTGGCGCTTTTCAATAAAGCAAGAAACGGCTCGTAGTCTTCTCTATGTATAACCTGTAGCAAATCTTGTATTGTCCCGTTGCTCGAGCTTTGATCAAAGATATGAAACAAAGTATCAGATGCGCTGAAACCGCCATAGCCCAGTCTATATTGCCAATTGCCGATTTTGGCGATACGCTGCACCTCAAGCAGACTCGCTTCGCTTTGTTTCAAGGCAAACTCCGCTTGCTTTTGTTTGGTTATGTTTTTGGAAACAGTATAAACATCTGCACTTTTTTCCTGATAAAACATGGGAACAATCGTTGTACTGAAAAATAACAACTCGCCATTTTTATGAATCAACAACGTTTCGATTTCGCTCGATTGTCCCTCCAACGCTCGTTTAAATCCTGTTGCCGCTTTAGGTAAATCTACCGGACGTATCATTAGCGAAACGCCATGCTCCTGCACCTCTGCAGCTGTATATCCAGTATGCTTTAATAAAGCCTGATTAGCCTGCTGCAGCTTGCCGGATTGATCAAAAATACATACAATATCAGGATGATGCTCGAATATAAAATTGTAGCGCCGCTCATTGCGCTTGGCAATCGTCGCTTCAACCGTTCTTTGAATCGAATGCAGAGAAACGATTATTAACAAAATAACGAGAATGACCGCACTTATCGTTACTGCTAGTTCAATATTATTTACCTCTCCTATAGCATGCGGGATGCCCTTATAATTAGAGGGTGGTAATGCAATCATGTTCGCAGCAATCATGCCGGTATAATGCATACTGGCGATCGCAGCTCCAATCAAAATCCCCGATACGATGCGGATCATTTGACCCAAATGCTCTTTCTTCTTATATTGAAACAATAAATAAAGAGCTGTAATACAAACTGATACAGCAATAAAAATAGATAAAGCAACCCAAGCCTTGTCATATATAAAGTAGGCATCCATAATCATAGCTTCCATGCCAACATAATGCATACTTACAATTGCAAGTCCCATAAAACTGCCTGCCGAGACCGTATGAATATTCCTAACATTTTTTCTCAGTACAATAGTCAAGGCAATATACGCCGCAATGATCGGCAAGATCATCGACAAAACAAGTAATAGAGTATCATAACTAACCGGTATTAAAAAATTACATGCCAACATGCCGACAAAATGCATTGACCATATGCCGAAGCCTAGTACAGAGGAACCAATCAACCTCCACAGTGTGCGAGCTCTCCCATCTTTCAGCATAATTCTGTCCACGATGCTGACAGCTGCGTATGAGGAAAGAATCGCGATGATGACTGACAAAATTACTAGAGGAATATTATAGGTTCCATGAATATGTTCCAACGTTCCACCCGCCCGTTTCCTTAATCTTCCTTAGGATAAGCATATACGATAAAACGTTCCGGCGCATCCCCAATATATCGAAATGGGTAACAAGTCGATAGCGTTAAAACCTCCTCCCCTTTTGGACCTATGACTGTTTGATCATACTGATCAACAACCTCCATCTTCTCTATAATATATGTAAACGTTCCATAAGGCATCTCTATAATCAACTCATGACCTAACTCCAACTTGTCAAAACTTCGAAATATAGTATCACGATGCCCGGAGAGCAGAATCTGCTCGTTATCAAGCGGAAATGCTGTAGTAGAAAAATGTCCTGCCCCTTTGGACAATTGCTCAGCCTCCGTTCCTTCCACAATCGGCATATCAGCATCTAATTGCGGAATAAGCAACTTGCCAATCACTTCATTTTGTTCCGCCTGAAATTGTTTGCGTTCCTCTAATTGCTGTTCCCGCTCATTTTTGTAAACCAGTTTCTCAAACTTCATTTGCCGTCTTTCCAGCAATAAATCAGCTGCGGCGGCTGCTTTCTGTTCTTTTATATAAACATCCATATATTGATATCCCGCTATTGCGATTGCAAAAAAACCTGCTAACAACAAAATACGGCTAAGCCAACGTCGCATCATGGCACCCCGCTTTATATTCTTTTATATGAAAAAGGTGGAGTAGTAGTTGATATAACCTGACAAATTATGTTCAATATCATCTATTCTATTCCGAAAAGAATGATGTCTAATATAAAAGGAGCCTTCAATTTCCGCAGGTCGCTTGAAATACATTGCCATTTCCGGGAAGAAGAAACTGTTTAATTGATGCTCTGCCCGAACCTCTATCACCTCATACAGCTCATCCACTACTGCTTGCTGCAGCAACTCATCCATTTGATGTTTTTTTATTTTATCAATTAAATGCCAGGATGCCATAAGCAGCTCCAAAAAAGTAGGATAGGCGGTATCACGGTTGCGGATAAAAGATAACTTGCCTGCCACATTTTTCAAACCAAACTCAAAATACTTCTTCTCAGGTTTAAACTGAGTAAGCTCATTCGTGCAATAGCTCAGCCAATGATCATGATTTTTCCAGTAATCATTTGCAATAAAATGCTCAAATGCTTTTTCTACTGCTGTCAGCCACCTCGTATTGCGATCAAGCCCATATAACCGCATTAAGCCAAAAGCTGCCTCACCATCATAATAAATAATTCGAAACTCCTCTTTTATTGTTAAATCCGCATTTAGTACGTGTATAAAGGCTCCAGTTTCTGAATTTTGCATTGCCAAAATACCATTGGCAAGAGCTGTAAGCTCTTTTTCATATGTATCGACTTTAAACACCTGACTGTACTTCGTCAGAGCAAGCAGCGCAGCAGCATTCGCACCAAGCTTTATTTCGTTGTCACTTTCGCGTTCCATTATGTAGGCTTTCTCTCCATTATCAAACCACTCCATACCAGTCGTCACCAAATAGTTAAGAGCACGAGTAATCGCTTGCTGTAAATACGGGCTTTTGGTTACTTCATAGGCTTCAATCATGGAATAAGCCGTACTAGCATGGCGAAGCATATTATAAAATGGAATGGGTTTATGGAAACTCGGAAAAAAACCGTAATTCATTTTGCCGTTTGCATTAGTCTGTTCTGCCAGGTAAGCAGACGCTTTGTCAATCAGCCCATGCATAAATTGCTTACTCCGCTCATCTAATTTGCGACGCCCATGTCTTGCCTCATCCGAATGCAGCTCAAAACAATGTCGATCATAAAAATAACCCTTTACCGTAAACAAACAGAGATTGCGCATATGGTCATTATTAATCGGATAACGCGAAGAGCGGTATGTTTTCAAATAAAAATTAATATTAGACAAATTAAGTTGCTCATCAGATTTTTGATTCGGTCGAGTAATAAACCCGTTTGCATTCACTTCCTGCTCCAAAAAAGCATGTTTAAAGTAAGGGTCGAGTGCAATACCTTGCCGCATATAGTTCTTCCTCGTTCTATTGATCAGTTCGTGAAACTGGTCAAGGCTATAGCTTCTTATCCCATTAACAATATCAGCTTTTACCCACTCCGGTTCCCAACACTTCTCCTTTACAAATTTCCTGCAGGCGATAACAGCATTTTGCCATCCCGTTTCTATCGTGTTGCCTGTACCTGTAAAAACTCTTGCACGCTCTTGTAAATTACAAACTGAGATGAATATGGTAAACTTCGGAGCACGCCCATAAAATCCCTGCATCGCATCAGTCACTTCACCGGCATGTTCCAACAGCCTTGCTTTAAGTGCAGACAGCTTTTGCATGAGCAGCTGCAAATTGGGGTCTTCCGATTGTTCTAGTTTTTTGGGGATCAGTTGTTTGTTTTGGATTTGTTGTTTCGTTTGCTTCTGTTGCTGGAGTTGTTTCAGTGGCGATAATGTCTCCATCACTTTCCCTCCTAATAGTTCAGTTATATAGAAATCCAATTAAACTTAAAAATACTGGATATAGACAAGCTGGATTTAGAAATTCCCCACAATACTTGTGAGGAATCTCTAAAATAATTTAATAATACTAAATAATATGAAACAATATCGGCTAACTGTTAATAAACAACTGAAGTGCAGCAACTGTTAGCCGAATAAATGCTAATTTAATGCCATCATTTTCTCATTTAACTCTCAACGTTTGATATACCAATGCATTAAATCATTGCATATTAAATTACAATTACTCGACTTTCTTCATATCCTGCTTAAACTTCAACCTCCCGAATTTTGCAAACTGCACTAGCGTTTTCTGGAAAATGGTTTGAAGCGCGCTGCAACTCCTGCAAGCAATGCGATCAGACCCGCTAAGCCCCAATTCGCAGTAGAAGTTGCGGTTTTCGGTAAAAACTGACCATTATTGCTGTAGTTATTGTTGCCATTTGCCCCGTTATTGCTAGTCCAAGGGTTTCCACTGTTGCCAGATGTGAAGTCATCATCTTCCCCTTCCTGACCTTCGTCTGTATGTCCCCAATCTGTATCATCTTCCTCTTCATCTTCATCCGTATCTTGGTCGCCGCCTGTGTTTCCGGATCCATTTCCATTTTCTTGATTATCCTCATCAGAGTCATCATTGTCGCCATCATCATCTGTTGAAGGCTTTGTTTCTTCATCATCCTCATTTTCCGGATCTTCTTCGTCTGTATCGTCCGTATCATTTCCGCCCGTGTTGCCACCACCTGTGTTTCCTCCCCCCGTGTTGCCACCACCGCCAGTGTTGCCACCACCATCAGCGTCGGCATCGGCGTCAGCGTCAGCATCAGCGTCAGCATCCGCATCAGCGTCGGCATCGGCATCAGCATCAGCGTCGGCATCAGCATCGGCATCAGCGTCGGCGTCAGCATCGGCATCGGCGTCAGCATCGGCGTCGGCATCAGCATCGGCGTCGGCGTCAGCGTCGGCGTCGGCGTCAGCATCAGCGTCAGCATCGGCATCGGCATCGGCGTCAGCATCGGCGTCAGCATCAGCATCGGCGTCAGCATCAGCATCGGCGTCAGCGTCGGCATCAGCATCGGCGTCAGCATCAGCGTCGGCATCGGCGTCAGCGTCAGCATCGGCGTCAGCGTCAGCATCGGCGTCAGCGTCAGCGTCAGCATCCGCATCAGCGTCAGCATCGGCATCAGCGTCGGCATCAGCATCGGCGTCGGCATCAGCATCGGCGTCAGCATCAGCGTCGGCATCGGCATCGGCGTCAGCGTCAGCATCAGCGTCAGCGTCAGCATCCGCATCAGCGTCGGCATCGGCATCAGCATCAGCGTCGGCATCAGCATCGGCATCAGCGTCGGCGTCAGCATCGGCATCAGCGTCGGCGTCAGCATCGGCGTCGGCGTCAGCGTCGGCGTCAGCATCAGCGTCAGCATCGGCATCAGCGTCGGCGTCGGCGTCGGCATCAGCATCGGCGTCAGCATCGGCGTCAGCATCGGCGTCAGCATCGGCGTCAGCATCGGCGTCGGCATCGGCATCGGCATCAGCATCAGCGTCAGCATCAGCGTCGGCATCGGCATCGGCATCGGCGTCAGCATCGGCGTCGGCGTCGGCATCAGCATCGGCGTCAGCATCAGCGTCAGCGTCGGCGTCGGCATCGGCGTCAGCATCGGCGTCGGCATCGGCGTCAGCATCGGCGTCGGCGTCGGCATCGGCGTCAGCATCAGCGTCGGCATCAGCATCGGCGTCGGCGTCAGCATCAGCGTCGGCATCAGCATCGGCGTCAGCGTCAGCATCGGCATCAGCGTCAGCATCGGAATCAGCGTCAGCATCGGCATCAGCATCGGCGTCGGCATCGGCGTCGGCATCGGCATCGGCATCGGCGTCAGCATCGGCGTCAGCGTCGGCATCACTTTCGCTAGGTACAATAAGGACATCTTGTGCACCAGCACCGCCCAAAACATCAAGGTCAATTAATTGCCTTGTAACTTCTGTAGAAAATTCATAACGGTCGTTCGCTGACTCTGGCCATTCATCAAGCTCAATAGTTAGGGTAAAGCTGTATGTTCCAGCAAGCGACAGACTTATAAGAGAACTATCTTCGATAATAACTTGCCCTGTTACAGAATCCACTGTAATTTTATTAGCATCAAATGTGCCTGTACGAGTTCCGATACCAAGTAATCCAGGTACAGAATAGGCTGCTGTTAATTTATCTTTAAAGGCAGCAGGGTCTGCTGCCATAACATTTTTGAATGCCTCAGGAAATTTGTAAATAATATATTGCTGTTGTAACAATGAGACTTCTAGGAAACTAGATGCGTTATAAGTTAATGATAATTGATATTTATTATTTAAATTTGTAAGACTCGCATTCAACTGACCATCCTCAAACAGTCCAACATCCAGCAAACCTGTAGCAAATGGAGCGGCTGAAAATGTACTATTTGATGGTGCTTTGCCTAATATGCCTGCATGAATAATCGGATCAGGGGAATTGCCTGCGGCAAATGCTTGTGGTGATAAAAACAATGAGGCCGCTGCTATTAATGGCAATACCTTCCTGTTACTGCGACTAGCTTTTTTGGATTTTTGATCCAACAATTTTTTGTAATCTGTATTACTGCGGTTTCTGTTCATTGATATCCTCCCTTAATCCAAAAGTAGTTGATTAAATAACCTGACGATTAAAGAAACAGTTGTTTTAAACATACGTTTAACATGCAGCGCACTCCATTATTAAACAATTGTTTAATAGTATGTGCAGTCAATTCTAGTCCTCAACACTGTTCTTATTTCGTTTAAACAAAAGTATAAAACTAGTGTTTAAATCTTGCAACCGTTTACCAGATCTACCTTTTTTTCTGATTTCTAAACAAAAAGTCCTGTTTTTTCGACAAGTCTCCACCTCACTTATTACACTTTTAGCCGTAATGTATTATAATTTCCTCCATTTTTTTCTTTTAATTGATTTTTCATTTTAAAAAATTACTTATATTAACAGTCAAATTGATTCCTTAGTCCTTTTTATTTTACAAAAGACGCATGTAGCAGACAGCTTAGCAGAGGAAATATAAAAATAGAGATTGTCTCTAACTAGATATAACTGTAAAAAACTTAACCAGCTTTTCTTCTTTTGTAAAAGGAGTTGATCTATTGATTGCCTATACGGACTTGCTTCGATATAATTAGCGAAGGTGTAAACATAATTATCATTTATATTTGTTAAGGAAGGATTTTGCAGGATGTATATAGCTGATCAATGGGAAGACTATGAAGTAATCGATACAGGTAATGGAGAGAAATTAGAAAGATGGGGCAGCTATGTACTGCGTCGTCCTGATCCACAAATCATTTGGCCTGCTGCTAGTCCTGATAAGGGCTGGAATACAGCAGATGGCCATTATTTCCGCAGTTCTGCTGGCGGCGGTCAATGGAAAATGAAATCATCCTTGCCGGATCGGTGGACAATGGCTTATAAAGAATTAACATTTCATATTAAACCTACAAATTTTAAACATACAGGGCTTTTTCCAGAGCAAGCGGTTAACTGGAGCTGGATGATGGACAAAATTCGTTCGGCTAATCGTCCAATTAGAGTATTGAATCTGTTTGCCTATTCTGGCGGAGCAACGATTGCATGCGCCAAAGCAGGAGCAGAGGTTTGCCATGTTGATGCCGCCAAAGGAATGGTGCAGTGGGCAAAAGAAAATGCCCAACTTTCTGGTCTTGAGCATGCTCCAATCCGTTACATTACAGATGATGTTTTTAAATTTGTTCAACGGGAACAGCGTAGAGGACGTCAATATGATGCCATTATTATGGACCCTCCATCATATGGACGAGGTCCGAATGGAGAAACATGGAAGCTGGAAGAAAGCCTGTACCCCTTTCTACAAAGCTGCATGACGATTCTATCGGATAATCCTTTGTTTTTGCTCATTAATTCCTACACAACCGGTTTATCTCCATCCGTATTGAATAATTTGCTTTATATGACTATGAAAAAGAAATATGGCGGCGAGATTCATTGCGGTGAAATTGGTTTGCCTGTTAAAGCTTCCGGTTTGCCTTTACCTTGCGGCATTCTAGGACGGTGGGAAGAAAATTGACTCCAATCGATATCATTTTTGAGGATAACCATTTGCTGGCGGCAGTCAAGCCGCCGGGTATTCCCTCTCAAGAAGATGAAACCGCGGATGCAGACATGCTTACCTTGCTAAAAGCAGATTTAAAGGAACGTTATCAGAAGCCTGGCAATGTATATTTGGGGCTTGTGCACCGGTTGGATCGTCCCGTTGGTGGAGCAATGCTGTTTGCAAAAACGTCAAAAGCCGCATCAAGATTATCAGAGGCTGTTCGAAGCAGAAACTTTGGGAAGACATATATATGTTCTGTCATCGGCGTCCCTGTGTCTGCAACTGCCACAATCCGGCATTATATTCGTAAAGATTCAAAGCGAAATCAAGTAACTGTCTATGATCGCCCTGCTCCTGAAGCGAAAGAAGCGATTCTGGATTTTCATGTTATTGCACAAAAGGACAACAACTCTTTGGTTGCCATAAAGCTTTATACAGGTCGTCCGCATCAAATTCGTGCACAGATGGCGCATATTGGCTGTCCACTGCAAGGTGATATGAAATACGGAAATCAAAAGCAACAAGGACGTTCCCATATTGCTTTATGGTCTACTTCTGTTTCTGTTGATCACCCAATCACCAAAGAATGGATGACATTCACTTCCGTACCTTATAACAACAAGAGCTTTTCACAGTGGAATCAGGATCAATTGAATCGTGCAGCAGCTTGGTTTCACACCTAACTCTACTAAGATGAAGGGATCGTGAAGAATTTTGAGAAGTAAAAGAAAAAAACAGAGGTATGGCAAACTATTGCTTGCCTCTCTTTGTTTATTTGGACTATTATATGGTGGAGTTTACCTAGTCTCAGACTGGATAAATAATAATGAAGATTTGAATAACACAGACCCTTTAACTGTTCATTCCAGTACAGAGCCTCAAATTATCCCTTCATCTTCGCCGACAGCTACATCCACTCCCACTCCCGAACCGTCAAAAGCACCTGTTATCAATGAAGCCGTATGGGTTGGGGTTGGAGATGTTATGAGTCATTCCCCTCAACTTCCCGGAGCTTTTAATGCAAGCACGAAGCGCTATGATTTCACTCCATATTTCCAGGGTATTAAAAACAAGCTGCAAGAAGGTGACTGGATTATGGCGAATCTGGAAACACCTGTAGCTGGTGCCGATCTCGGGTATTCTGGTTATCCTGCTTTTAATGCTCCGGATGAGCTTGCTGAAGCATTGAAAGATGTTGGGTTTAATATTTTATCAACTGCAAACAACCACTCTTTGGATCGTGGCGAGCAAGGAATCATCCGTACAAATGCACTTCTCAAAAAACTAAAGCTTGCTTTTGTCGGCACAGCTTCGAGTGATGAAGAAGCAAAGGAACAAGTGATAATCGAGAAAAATGGGATCAGGATGGGGTTTCTATCCTACACCTATGGAACCAATGGCATTCCTATCCCGAAGGGCAAGCCATATATGGTTAATTTAATAGATGAAAAGAAAATAAAAGAAGATATATCGAGCCTGCGTCAAGCCGGGGCTGATCTTATTACTGTCGCGATGCACTTTGGAATTGAATATCAAACCTCCCCTAGCGAAGAACAAAAGAGTATTGCACGTTCGCTTGTCGCTGCTGGAGCAGATATTATAGCCGGCTCCCATCCTCATGTCATTCAGCCTTATGAAGTAATAGAGACAACAGATCATTCTGGACAAGCAAAAAGATCATTAATCATTTATTCTATGGGCAACTTTATTTCCAATCAACGAGGTGAAACAAAAGATTACGGTGTTGTTTTTAAAGTTAACTTCAGAAAAAACATGGACTCCCTGCAAACAGAATTGGTCGATGTAGAAGCAACTCCAACTTGGGTGCACCGTTATAAGCCTGATAAACATTATCGTTATCGCATACTTCCTGTGCAAGAAACATTTACTGATAAATCGGATCCTTTGCTCACTGAAACAGAATACAGCATGCTGAAAAAAGACTATGCCATGCTTGTAAAAAGACTGGAAGCAATGAAGCAATAAATAGAAATATATTATATTAATGGTAGATTGAATATTAAAAGTTGCCACGACGATATGAGTAAAACAAGTTCATCAGCTGCTTGCTACCTTCCCCAACAAATAGACAAGCAGCTGCTGATTATGCTCGGATATTCGATCAAGCGATTCTGCAATCATTTGACTGCGAACTTGTCTGCCGCGCTCAACCTCCAACTGTCCCTTGCTTGTAGGCGTTATCCATACAACTCTTCTATCCTGTTCATCACGAGTGCGAACAATCAATCCGTTTTTCTCCATTCTATCAAGCAACGTAGTTACTGCGGCAGGTGATGTTGACAAGTGATCGAGAAAATCCGATGGCTTCATCATTTCTTCTTCCGTTAATAATTCCAGCACGTTAAGCTGCCCCTCTGTCAAAGGTGCCAAAGATTGCTCCAAATTCAGCTTCCAATCCTTCGTCAATTTCGTCCAAAGCTTTGTAAAATCTTCTGTTACCACGACAATTCACCCGCTCCCATCCTATTCAATCTTGATATCTCTATTATAGCAATGCAAAATGTCGAATAAAAGGTTAACGCAATTAATAGTTTCAGTCAATTCATGCGCTCATTACAAAAGCAGAGACAAAAAAAGACAAGCCCGCTGTCGACTATTGCTAAATCAACAAACAGACTTGCCCAAAAATTGTTATATATTATTCTTGCGCTTGCTCGGCAATTACCGGCTTTTCGAATACAGCAATAATTTCATCCTTTTTCTCTAACGGGAAAAACAGCTTCCCAGTCCCTCTTCTATCTTCAATTGGCGCTTTTTCGGAGGATGCTTCAACTACTGCTCTTTGATTTGTTAGCGCCATAATCATTCGCTCTGTCTTGCAATAATAGGAGGCTATCAATTGGCTTCCATTCGGTCTGACTCGCTTTCCTTCTTTAAATTCGAAGGTAGGAACTCCTTTACCGCCTCTTCCTTGAATCGGATAATCTAATAGCAATGTTCTTTTCGCATAGCCCAAATCGGAAACAACAAGCAGTTCTCCTTCATCATCGGACACCCAAAGCGCTCCAATCAGCTCATCGCCGTCTTTCAAAGCAATTCCCTTCACTCCTGCAGAAACCCTGCCCATCGGATTAACTTCACTCTCTTCAAATCGAATGCTCATGCCGTCTTTCGAAACAAGAACGAGCTGCATTTGTCCATCACTTAGAGCAACTTGGATCACTTCATCTTCCTTGCCTAATTTGCAAGCAGTTATCGCATTGGAGCGTTGAGTATAGTATTCCTTTAATTCCGTCCGCTTTACCTGACCTCGTTTGGTTACAAAGACAACCGTTTCGGTTGCCTGCTGTATATCACGAACTGGAATTACTTCAACTATACCATCATCTTTAGGCAGCTGTATAATGTTAACGATTGCTGTACCAATATCCTTCCATTTGAACTCAGGAATTTGGTGAACCGGCAGCATATAAAACTGCCCTTTCTTGGTGAATATCAGCAAATTATCAAGTGTATTCACATGCAGCACACGCTCAACAATGTCGCCGTCTTTCACACCCGCGCTGTCCAAATCTCCGCCCGATCTTGTAAAAGAAAGCATGCTTGTACGCTTCATATAACCGTCAGAGCTCAAAGTTACAATAACATCTTCAGCGTTGACAAGAACCTCTACATTCACTTTCAGTTCTTCCACTTCACCGCGAATGCTTGAGCGCCGGTCAATCCCATATTTCTCTTTTATCTCCAGCAGTTCACCTTTTATAACAGCGATCAGCTTTTTATCACTATTTAGAATGGAACGTAAGTAGGCGATCCGCTTCATCGCTTCCTTTAATTCCTTCTCCAGCGAAGTAATCTCCAGATTGGTCAAACGGTACAATTGCAATGTCAAAATAGCATCAGCTTGCCGTTCTGTAAATTGGAATAGCTTAACCAAATTATTTTGCGCATCACTACGGTTTTTGGAAGCCTTGATGGCAGCTATGACCTCATCCAGTATATTCAGTGCTTTTACAAGTCCTTCCACTACATGGGCACGATCCTCTGCTTTTTCCAAATCATATTGTGTCCGATAAGTAACCACTTCTTTTTGGTGCTCAACATAAGCAGACAGCATATCTTTAAGACCAAGCTGCATTGGCGTTTTGTTCACAATAGCGACCATATTGAAGTTATACGTAACTTGCAAATCCGTACGTTTCAGCAAATAGGCGAGTATCCCTTGAGCATCAGCATCTTTGCGCAACTCCACAACAATACGAAGTCCGTCACGTCCGCTTTCATCTCGTACCTCGGCTATGCCTTCGACCTTGCGCTCTATTCTAATATTTTCCATAGCCGTCACAAGACGTGACTTCACGACCCCATATGGGATCTCGGTAATAACGATTTGTTGCTTGCCTCCGCGCAGGTCTTCAATAGCTGTAATCGCTCGTACATAAATTCTTCCTTTTCCTGTTCGATACGCGTCGCGGATTCCTTCCTCACCCATAATAATACCGCCTGTAGGAAAATCTGGTCCCTGCACATATTGCATGAGCTGCTCAAGCTCCAAATTCGGGTTCTCCATCAAAGCAATGCTTGCATCGATAACTTCTCTTAAATTATGCGTTGGAATTTCTGTTGCAAAGCCTGAAGAAATACCGCTTACGCCATTAACCAGCAAATTCGGGTAGCGTGATGGGAGCACCACCGGCTCCTTTGTTGTATTATCAAAATTATCCTTAAACTGAACCGTTCTTTTATCAATATCACGCAGCAATTCCATTGCTATCGGCGATAGCCTCGCTTCTGTATAACGCATTGCCGCCGCCGGATCATCATCGAGCGATCCCCAGTTTCCATGACCATCTACAAGCGGATGCGCCATTTTCCATGGCTGAGCCATTCTGACCATCCCCTCATAAATAGACGAATCACCGTGCGGATGATAGTTGCCCATTACATCCCCGACTGTTTTGGCAGACTTGCGGTACGGCTTATCCGGCGTATTTCCTGAATCGTACATCGCATATAGAATACGGCGCTGCACTGGCTTTAGCCCGTCACGCACATCTGGAATAGCACGATCTTGAATAATATATTTAGAATAGCGACCAAACCGATCGCCTACAATTTCTTCTAAGTATGCAGGCAAAAACTGCTCCAACATGCTCATAGCTTCCTCCCCCTATTCTTCATACTGTGTAAAATCGACATTTTCAATAATCCAGCGTTTGCGCGGATCAACCTTATCTCCCATTAGAGTAGACACCCTGCGTTCTGCTTTAGCCGCATCTTCAATCTGCACCTGCAGCAATGTCCTTGTCTCCGGGTTCATTGTCGTTTCCCACAGTTGCTCCGGGTTCATCTCGCCAAGTCCTTTATAACGCTGAAGCTCGTAGTTTTTTCCATATTCTTTCAAATAGTTTTGTAACTGCTCATCCGTCCAGGCATATCTGATCGTTTCGAGCTTGCCCGACTTCTTTGTAATCTTGTACAGCGGAGGCTGCGCTATATATACTCTGCCTGTATCTATCAACGGCTTCATATAACGATAAAAGAATGTCAGCAGCAAAACTTGAATATGCGCTCCATCTGTATCTGCGTCCGTCATAATAATAACTTTATTATAGTTGCTTTCTTCTGCAACAAATTCCGAACCGACTCCTGCGCCTATAGCTCCAATAATCGCTTTATATTCATCATTTTTCAATATATCCGCCAGCTTGGCTTTTTCTGGATTCATCGGCTTGCCTTTCAGCGGCAATATAGCCTGATGCTTGGAATCCCTGCCTTGCTTTGCTGAACCGCCTGCTGAATCACCTTCAACAATAAACAATTCATTACGACTGTAGTCTTTGGATTGCGCAGGTGTAAGCTTTCCGCCCAAATTACTGCTTTCACTGCGTTTTTTCCCGCTTCTTATTTCCTCTCTAGCTTTGCGAGCTGCTTCACGTGCTTTAGAGGCTTGCATTGCTTTTTTCAAAACAAGCTGTGCTGTCTGCGGGTTTTCTTCAAGAAATACTTGCATTTTTTCTGAAACAACTGCATCTACTGCACTTCTTGCCGATGCGCTTCCAAGCTGATCTTTTGTTTGTCCAACAAACTCAACATCAGACATTTTTATATTGATGACAACCATCATGCCTTCCCGCAAATCATTGCCTTCAAGATTTTTATCCTTTTCCTTCAATAAATTCGCTTTGCGTGCATAATCATTCATGACCCTCGTATAAGCTGCTTTAAAGCCTGTCTCATGTGTTCCGCCGCCTCTTGTAGGGATTGAGTTTACAAAGGACGCCAGCGTCTCTGTATATCCGTCATTGTATTGCAGCGCAACCTCAACCTCAATTTCATCGCGCTCGCCTGAATAATGAATAACATCATGAAGTGTAGACTTGCTTTCATTCAAATACTGTACAAATTGGCTGGCTCCTCCTTCATAATGAAACTCATCATTTTTGCCACTGCGATCATCCTTGATGGTTACTTTAAGCCCCGAATTCAAGAACGCAATTTCCTGAAGACGCTCAGCAAGAGTATCATAACTAAAAGAAATACCGCCCTGGAACACGCGAATATCCGGCATAAAGGTAACTTTAGTGCCTGTCCGGTTTGTATTCCCAACAATTTCAAGACCTGTCACCGGTTCCCCGACATGCTCCTTGCCTTTTTTATCTATCCAAAATTCAAAGCGCTGACGATGAATTTTGCCATCCCGGAAAATTTCAACCTCAAGCCATTCAGACAAAGCGTTAGTAACAGAAGCACCAACACCGTGCAGACCACCGGACTTTTTATAGCCGTTGCCTCCAAATTTTCCGCCTGCATGCAGCATCGTAAAAACAACCTGCGGAGTCGGAACACCTGTTTTGTGCATTCCTGTTGGAATACCTCTACCATTGTCATAAATGGTAATTGAGCCATTCTTATGAATCGTCATCTCAATGGCTGAACAATACTTGGCCAAATGCTCATCCACAGCGTTGTCTACTATTTCCCATACCAAATGATGAAGCCCCGATACACTCGTACTGCCTATATACATACCAGGACGTTTACGTACGGCTGTCAAACCTTCCAATACCTGTATATCATCAGCGCCGTATTTCTGGCCGTTATCTGCTGTTTTTGTGAATACATCCAATTGCTCCGACATACGTTCCCCCCGTTCAGTAATACATCTCAAGCTATTTTAATGCAACAAACCCTATTCGTAAAGCAGGAGAAATAATCCCGTTCCCTCCACCTAGCCCTCTTCACTATGCAAAAAATCTTATTCTAACAAAAGGAAGACTACTCGAGCAGTCTTCCTTAGCATTATTCATATAGTGCTGCTAACATAATGCCAAGCGCTGCCCCATAAATTTCATCAAATTGCTCAAGCGGCAATGGATTAACGCCACTGCCGAACTCGATTGTAAAACCAGGCTTGCGCCATTTCATAATAAACCAATCTTTATAGCCTGCTGTACTGTCTACATTCTGAATAGCCTCATAACCGCTCACTCTTGCAAATTCCTCAGCGATCTGTTTCGCATAAGACGGCTCAAATTGCTCGAAACCCCAATATATCACTTTTCCTTGCGTATGAAAAGCCAGCACATGGGCAAAATCATGATTTTCGGTAAATTTCGCCAGTGCCTGCACCTCAGGCTCCGTCAGGGGCGCAGTACCTGAATAATCACGCGGTGCCGGGGCTTGCGGTCCTTTTACTGCGTCGCGTTCCCATAGCGCCGGAAATTGCTTATTTAAATCAACGCCGCGAATATTCGCCTTCCACCCGCTAAATTGATGGCTTCCCCCATTGATATCAAGCACAGACGAACGATAAGGCTCTTCTTCAGGGGGACCCTCTATCACAAGATCAACACCATCAGGATTGAGCATTGGAACAGCTAATAGCTTTGTAGACAAATATAAAGGCAGTGCAGGAAGACCTTGCACAGGCATTCCAAGTGTAAGTGCTCGTGCGTATTCATTCAAAAATCGTAACAGAATCGGTGTTGTAATCCACTCATTAGCATGAATCGAAGCATTCGCATGCACCTGTTTATTCCCGTTTCCGATTTTCAAAGAAATAATTGGCTTGCCCATTACAGAGCTTCCTATTGTTTCTTGTGCAATAAACGGATAAACCTGCACCAGTCGAGCTACCTCTTCCTTTAAAACTGAGGAGGTATAACTCCGACTGGTACCCGCTACCAGCTGCTCGACCCTCATTGGCAAAACGAGCGTTTCGCCAACTTGCAGCATTGTGTTTCCGCTATGTCCATTAATATGAGCAAGCTGCTCTAAGCCTACTTGATAACGCGAAGCGATTGCCCATAACGAATCACCCGGCTTTACTACATAACTTTGCGCATAATAGCCCGGTATTTGAAGCGATTGACCAATTTGAAGCGATTGAGTATCTATTGAGCGATTGGAATCGATTAATAACTGCAGCGGCATATGAAACAACTGACTATACTTCCACAACGAATCTCCGCGTCGAACAACAATTTGCATCATGCACTCCCCCATTAAATGTTGGCAACACCCATCATAGTTGGCGTTGACATTGCAGCGCCCTAGTCGCCTACACCATCATATGCAGGGGCACTCGCGGAGTGTCATTTGTATTTATTCCAATTCGAATCGCTGTTTTCCAAAAGATAGGAAAAATCATTTTCCAGCTTCTTCTTCTCTTGTCGGCGCTTTTCAGCTTCCTGCTCCTGTTTTGCTTGCAGCTTCTTTTTTTCCTCTTGCTCTACTTCTTTTGCTCGGTTCTTCAACTGATCTACTACTTTATCATTCAATAAATCTTTCAGCAAATTCCCTCCAGACGATACTTCTCCTTGAGAACGATCATCCCGTCTGGGATGATTGCCAAAATGTTGTTTTCCTCTTTTCTTTGCCATTGTTGCCATCCCTTCAAGCATTATACTTTATTCCATTGTAACTATCGTAAAAAATAAAATGGACATTAGGTAATCTGGTGCTGCAGCATGACTGTCGATGAATAAGTGTATAGAGCATTATACATATAGTTTTATACGTTTTTTCGTACAAAACTAAGTTAGTTCTTCAAGCTTTTTCATACAATAGCAAATTACTCGTGCCCACATCAATCGTTCTTGCAGTCAACACTAAACATACCTATCAATTTCCACTACATTTTATTGTCTAGCGATTATAACCAGGGTATCGATAAACGATGAGCAAGTGTTTTTAATTCATAGGCATGTATCGTTGGATAACCGCTACAGGTTTCACGATAAACGATAGAATTTTTTTCGGCTTACGGTTGTCACAGCGACTATATGGGCTTAAAAGTAATTTTCAACTCATTTGCTGCCACTTGAGCTTTTCTTCTTGCTTCCTCTACTTCACTAGCTGACGCAAGCACAACGGCCATTCTTCGACCATTTAACGTTTCCGGCTTGCCAAATATTCTTACTTGTGCGGACGGAACAGCAAGCGCTTTGTCCACCCCATCGATTTTGTAACGATTTGACTGGCAATCAGCTTTCAACGTACGTGACGCACCAGACGTTACAAGTGCTATTTCGGGGATCGGATAACCAAGTATGGCGCGGATATGTAATGCAAACTCAGAGAGCTGCTGTGTAATCATTGTCACCATTCCGGTATCATGCGGGCGAGGGGATACTTCGCTGAACAAAACTCCATCCCTCGTAATAAACAACTCTACACCATAAAGACCAAATCCACCAAGCTCGTCTGTTATTTTTCGAGCAATTTGTTCAGCTTCACAGATTTGCATTTCTGTTAAAGCATGAGGTTGCCACGATTCAATATAGTCTCCGTCTTTTTGAATATGACCTATTGGCGCGCAAAAGCTGGTTCCCGAAACCGAACGAACCGTTAATAGTGTAATTTCTGACTCAAACTGTACAAAACCTTCCACGATGACCCGCTGTTTTTTTGCTCTTCCGCCTTCCATAGCATATTCCCAGCAGCTCTCCAATTCCAGCTCAGAGCGACAAACACTTTGTCCTTTTCCTGAGGAACTCATTATCGGTTTAATCACGCATGGAAATCCCAGTTGCAAAGCAGCTTCTTTCAATTGCTCCAAACTATCTGCAAAGCGATATGGCGCAGTAGGAAGTCCTAATTGCTCAGCCGCCAGCCGCCGAATTCCTTCACGATCCATCGTTAATCTTGTTGCACGGGCCGTCGGTATAACATTCATACCCTGCTCTTCTAACTCTACCAATACATCTGTAGCGATTGCTTCAATTTCAGGTACGATATAGTCGGGTTTTTCTTTTAAAATTACGTCCCTCAGCATCACTTCATCCAGCATATCGATTGTGTAGCTGCGATGTGCAATCTGCATGGCTGGCGCATTGTCATACCTATCAACTGCAATGACCTCAAGCCCAAGTCTTTGTGCCTCAATTGCTGCTTCCTTGCCAAGCTCGCCTGAACCAAGCAACATCAATTTTCGTGAAAATTCACTATTTGGCGCACCGTATCCCATAAAAATAGAACCTCCTGATGAAAGCTGTTTTCTTTCATTTTGGAGGTTCTACTTTAAAAAATCAACTATATTCAGTTATACAAATCTAAATTGCGCTTCAATCAGATCATTATAGTAACCTTTTTTCTCGATAAGCTGGCTATGTGTTCCTTGCTCCACAATTCGTCCATGATCCAGAACAATAATATCATCAGCATGTCGAATCGTCGATAGACGGTGCGCAATCATAAACGAAGTGCGTCCTTGCAGCAATGTTTTTAGCGCTTCCTGGATTTTCAGCTCTGTCTCCGTATCAATACTTGCAGTAGCCTCATCCAATATTAGAATACGAGGATCAGCCAATAGCGCTCTTGCAAATGAAAGCAGCTGTCTTTCTCCCATCGATAGAACACTGCCTCTCTCCTCTACCTGAGTATTATAACCATCAGGCAAATTGGCAATAAATTCATGGGCATGCACCGCCTTAGCTGCATTGACGACCTCTTCATCTGTTGCATCAAGCTTCCCATAACGAATATTGTCCCGGATACTGCCGCTAAAAATAAATGTATCCTGAAGCACAATACCTACTTGAGAACGCAAGCTTTCGATCGTGATATCTCGAATATCCGTACCATCAATCTTCACACTGCCGTGCACCGGGTCATAGAACCTGCAAATCAGATTAATAATAGTACTTTTACCAGACCCTGTATGACCGACAAGCGCAATGGACTGACCTGCCTTCACATCAATCGTAACATGCTTAAGTGCCTGTCTGCCCGGTTCGTATTCAAATACAATATCCTCTAGGCTGACATCGCCTTTGATTTGCGCCAACTGCTTCGCATCCTGCTTCTCGCCAACATTTGGCTCCTCGTCGATAAATTCAAAGATACGTTCCGACGATGCCATCGCAATAAGCAGTTGAGAATACATTTGTCCAAGTCGGTTAATCGGCTCCCAGAAGTTGCCCATATAATTGGCGTATCCAACTAGAAAACCAACCGTTACCACTTCTGCTTGAACTAAAGAGGTACCGTACCAGAACAGTATACATGTTCCGATTGCAGCCGTAATTTCAATAACTGGTCCAAAAGCTTGGTTAAGCGCTGACGCTTTATTCCAGGATTTTAAATTAATAGTGTTCATATGATCGAAAAAAGCCATATTGTCTTTTTCCTGCACATACGCCTGAGTAACCTTCATTCCCTGAATGCTTTCATTCAAATGGGCATTAATGCGGGATTGCTTCATCCGCACATCTTGCCATGCAAATCTGATGCGCTTGCGCAGCGATGTCGATACAATAAACATAAGCGGCACTGTAATCATTACAGCCAAACCTAGCTTAACGTTCAAGAATAGAAGGATAAAAACAATTCCGAACAGCTGTATAAAATCCATTAACAAGTTGACTACACCGTTAGTGAACAAATCCTGCAGCGCATTGACATCATTGGTCACACGTACCAGTACGGAACCGGCAGGACGTTTGTCATAAAAGTTAAAAGATAACTTCTGGATATGCTTAAACAAATGTGTGCGCAAGTCGAATATTACTTTTTGTCCGATAATGCTGGTATGCTTAATCCGATAATTATTGGACAGCCATTGCAGTAGATAAAGGGCAAGCATGCTTGCTCCGATTATGAACAGCATGGTCGTATTCTTCTTATCAATCGCCTGATCGATTGCCACAATAATAAGTAATGGAATTGCCAATCTTGTCAATGTTCCGATGATCATCATACCAATCACTGGAATCAACTGTTTGCGATAGGGCTTCATATAAACAAATAATCTGCGCAGCTGTGACCAGTTAAACGACTTTTCAATCAGCTCGTCATCCTGATAGACAAACCGTTCTTTTTTACTGTGCAGCTTGGAATTTGACGCCGTACTCATTATATTGTGCTCCTTTTCTGCTCCAAATGGATAATATTCGAGTCAGCTGCAGCATCGCCGGTTTTTTCTTTTCTTTGCTTGAGCAAATAATCGGCGTATTGAATCTCATAGACATCACGATAAGGTCCCGGCTCATGGATCAAGTCAGCATGCTTGCCTCGCTGTACAACATGCCCTTCATCCAAAACAATAATTTCATCCGCATGACGTAAGGAAGAAATTCGATGCGCAATAACAAACGTTGTTCTCCCCTTCATCAGCTCTTGGAAGCCAGCTTGTATTTCATGCTCTGTTTCCATATCCACCGCACTGGTCGCATCATCCAAAACAAGAATGCGAGGATCAATCAGGAGCGCTCTGGCTATAGCAATTCTTTGTTTTTGACCGCCGGAAAGCCCCATCCCGCGCTCTCCCACAATCGTATTGTAGCCTTCAGGCGCTTCCATGATAAAGTCGTGAGCCTGCGCAAGCTTTGCTGCTCTTACAATCTGCTCCTCGGTCACTTCACCGGCACCAAATGCAATATTATCTCTAATGGACGCCGAGAACAAAAAAGTTTCCTGGAAAACCAACGCAACCTGGCTTCTTAGACTTTGCAATTGAATATCCCTTATATCTCTCCCGTCCAATGTAATGGTCCCGTTTTTCACATTGTACGCCCGCATCAGCAGTTGAATAATCGTTGACTTCCCCGAGCCTGTAGCTCCAAGAAAACCGATCACAGAGCCGGCAGGAGCATCGAAGCTAATATCTGTCACTGCGTTGGACTTATCCGGATAGTGAAAAGATACCCGATTGAAATGAACATGACCTTGCACGTTTTCTTTTTTAAGTACAATCGCATCCGGCTTATCCTTTACATGAATATGTTCATTGAGCAAGCCGAGCACACGCTCGCCGGAGGCTTTAAATTGGGTATAGTTATTAATATGAAAACCTAATCCCCACATAGGTCCGATAATGTACCAGATTAAACTGAAGAAAGCAACAAACTCCCCAAGCTTCATCTGTTCATTTATGACGAATATACCACCTGTAATAAGCAAAATAACCGCGCTCAGGTTTGCTGTCAGTTCCATAACCGGGAAAAACTTAGCCCAAATTTTTGCTGCTCCTACCTGATTTGTTTGGTATGCCGTGCTTCGTACAGAAAATTTGTCTACCTCGTGCTCTTCCCTTGCAAAGGATTTAACAGTTCTAACACCAGTTATGTTCTCTTGCACAGCAGTAGTTAAATCACTCATCGCCTGACGCATTTCTCTAAATGCCGGATGGATGTGCTTTTCAAATCGCAGAGCCAAAAATACAAGCACCGGCATAGTAATTAGTGTTATGAGCGTCAGTTGCCAATTAAAATACAGCATCATTGCTCCGCCGAAAACAACCATTAGCACCATGTTTAAAATTTGGGCAAATCCAAATCCGATAAATTGACGGATTGCTTCAAGGTCGGCTGTCAAACGAGACATCAAGTCCCCTGTCTTTGCCTTATCATAGTACTGGTAAGAAAGCGTCTGCAGCTTATCATAGCAAGCATTGCGCAGCCGGTAGGCAACCTTATTGCCCAGCCTGCCGCCAAACAGACCATGCAAGAACTGATTCATTGCTTTCAGTGAAATGACACCGACTACAATTAGCGCCAAAGTCGGCACCAATTCAAATTTCTCAGGATCAATCACTTCGTCAATCAGATACCTTAGCAAGTTTGGATAAACGAGGCCCAGCGCCGTAGCCAGCATCAAAAATAATATCGATGCAATTAAAAATTTGCGCTCAGGCCAATAAAAGGCCTTTAGTTGCCTTAACACGTCCAACTTGATCCATCTCCCCGTCGTCTTGTTTTTTTTAGTTTTTTTATTTTCGGATTTTTGATTAACCAAGAATGATTTGCCTCTTAAGCTGGCTTCAAACAAATCTTACCCTTTCTTCTTGGTATGAATGAATATTATCAGCATCGGTTAAGAGGAGCAAATTCGATAATGTTGCGAAAATGTGAACGAATCAGCTAATTACGCCATTAACTGAAAGAAGCACCCTGATTACTCTTAAATCATCGAAAATCATGCCCCTTCATACGGATTTCTTTCTTTTTGCAAAATAACGAAAAAAACAATAAAAAATGCACAGAAAGAGTTGCTTTTCTTTCTGTGCATTGTGCTGAATATGCGATTGTTTTCGTATGATTGCATATCAAACAAAATATGAATGAACGAGCAGGAATTATCGACTTTTTATAGAGATGTCAATTCCTCATAAAGCTTCGTCCATTTCTCAACCTGATCTGAGCTTTGCAACGATTCACTCATACCCTTAATATGTTCATCCAAATGAAATTGTACGGTTTTCTGCAGCTGCTCAAGTACATTTTTCCAGCTGGTACAAAAACGTTCATCCCAAACGATTGTCTCGCCGTCCATCCAGGCTTTCAATTGCGGATGCAGCAACTGCTCCAGTTCACTGCGCAGTAATTCCTTTCCATTCCCCTCAAAAAACGAGCGCGGTGATTTGAACTTGCTCCATAGACGCTTAGCATCCATTCCTGATGCTTTGAACGCCTCTTTGGGCTTCGGCGCTTCCAATCCGGAAAATTCTACAACAGGTGCTTGAAAGGCAAGCACCATTGCTTCCAGCAAATCGGCAAATTTGTTATAAGCCTCTTTTGCATATTTTTGCATATTTTTCTCTACACGAAGGGAAGTGGCTTGCAACTCCTGCTCAAGCTCAAGCTGTAAAATTCGTTCCAACTCCAACCAACTGGTCCATATCCCTTTGCGCAAATCCCTGCCATCGTCCTGCAAGGAGGCAGGATTAAAAGAATAGTTGTAAAAATCTCCAAAACGGAACTGTGCTCTTTGCAAAATATAAAAATGCAGCTCCTTAATATCCTGCTTAAGCTGTTCCGGAACAGCAGTTTGTACAAACTGTTCCATAATAGAAACTGATTGTGACTGTGCTGCTTGCAGCTTCATCAACTCTTCTGCCCGCTTGCCGGCATCTCCTTGCGCCCCTGATAACCAACTGCTTACCGTTTCTTTGACGCGACTCAACTCCAGCTCAGCAGCCTGAACAGCCAACGCTCCCAAGTCCTCCTGCACAAATGTCAGAAACTCTCGCTCAAACTGCTGCATGCCTGATCGCTCTAACAGCCGATCATCATTATTTTGCTTAGCCTGCAACGCCTGCAAGCTTGATATAGGGAATAAGCGCGGAAAACGAATCTCATGCTGCAACAGATTATTTTCCACATGCTTCAAAACACCTTCCAGTTCTTCGTAGTCATTTGCCAAATCAGAGGCATTGACAATAAAAAACATTTTATCAAGCTCGAACTGGTCCTTAACTCGCCCCAACTGCTGCAAAAACTGACGATCCGCCTGAGAGAATGCATGATTATAATAAGTAACAAACAAGACCGCATCTGCATTTTTAATATAATTAAAAGCTACATCCGTATGACGAGCGTTGACAGAATCCGCGCCTGGCGTATCCACCAAAATAATACCTTCTGCCGTCAGTGGACAATGATAGTGATAGTCGATAGACCGGACAAAGCATGAACGGGATTCTATCGCTACAAATTTTTCATATTCTGTTTGATCCGCATGAACATGCCCGCCAAGCAGCGCACGATGCTCCTCCCAGCCTGCTTTTGCAGCTCTCAAAAAGCTGTAATGAGCTCGACCGCCAGCAGCGATGGATTCGGGCTTCAGCTTTGAAGCCGCAGCAAGAATATCTTCAATGGCTGAAATTTGCTCCGTTTCCTCACCTAATAGCGCCAACGAATATTTGAGATCCTCCAGCAGCTCATGCTCACTCTTCATGAATACACGAGCTGTACGATGCGGATAATCCTCGTTAGGCGGAAGCAGTCTGTTAATAGACGCTGTTGTCGGATTTGGTGATACCGGAAGAACAAACTCACCAATAAGCGCGTTGGCAAGTGATGATTTCCCTGCGCTGAAAGCGCCGAATAAAGCAATCGTAAACTGACTTTCCGCCAGCCTGCCCGCTTTTTCTCGAATCGCTTTTGCAGCGTGTGCAAGCGCTGTATGCTGCTCCAGCATCGCTGCTACTTTGTACAGCTTTTGACCTGCTTCCCGCTGTGCTCCTAATGCTTGACCAGAGGCTAGGCTTTTTCCATCTCCGCCCTTTTTATCATGAACAGCCGACAGGTTTAGCGTACCGCTGGCAAGCTGCATTGAAACAGAAGCCGCTTCCAGAACAGATTCTATTGAATCCTGCTGAATCGGTGCAGCTTGCTGGACAATAGGCAAAGCAGGGCTCATGCCCTGTTTCGGCATTACCGCTCCTATCCTTTGTTCCGCCTGTTCGATATGTGCATCGAGTTGCTCAAGCTCAGTTACCACACCGGATTTTTCTTGCAGATCACGAAGCTCCTGCTCCATACTTTTTACAATCTCACTATTTTGCGATTGCAATGCAGCGGCAGTCTCATCAATAAATTCAGAAGCCAATTGGCGAAACCGACTTTTAATCGCTTCGGATATTTCTTTACTATAAATCATTGTATATTCATTTCCAAACACGGCTCTACTGTTCACCTTATCAATTAGCCATTGTCCATCTGGTGTCCAATTGAATAATTGCTCTAGCCGTTGTTCGATGTGATCCTGCAATGTTTTGATCGATGATGCTTCTTTTCGTAAAAATTCTTTCATATGCCACTGGATGCCCGCCTCAATTAGGCGATCAAGCTCAGTCTTGAACGCAGACAAACGCTTTGTCTGCTCAGCCTGTGTCTTTGCTCCGGAAAACAGAAAGCCGCTTTTAAATCCCGGCTTGCGACTATCCAAGAAGGTATGAGCCAAATCACGCAAATTCGCAGGAATAATGTTGGCATTGTCCAGTATGGACTGCAATTGCAGCCGCAGCTGCACACGTTTAAGTTCGGGCTCCTGTGTCAACTCTTTTATTCGTGAATTTATTGCTTGCAGTTGCCCCTTCACTTCAACAACGGCTTCCTCGCCGCCTGCCAGCTCAATAAAGCGCTCTTTCTGTGCTAACTGTTCGGATTCCATCCATTTGATATGCTCTCCCGCCACATACCTTAATGAAGCTGTTACGCTGTAGGTGCATAGTTGTTCACGGATGTCTGTTAAATCACGCAACAAATCCAGCAGCTGCACCCACTGATGATATGGATGCTCCGGCTGCCGCAAAGATAAATAAAGAATTCCTGCCGGCTCCAAATGCCATGCATGAAAGGCATCACTTACACTTTGTCGATATGTTTCGAAGCTGATTTCAGTTTCACGATGCTTATCAATTTGATTGACAATAAAATATAACGGCTTGCCCCAATCCTTCAATTGCTTAGCGAACGCAAAGTTAATTTCGGACTGGACATGGTTATAGTCCATCACATAAAGGACAACATCCGCCAAATGCAGAGCGGATTCAGTTGCCAGACGATGAGCATCATCGGTAGAATCTACCCCTGGTGTATCAAGCAGTGTAATATTTTTGCCAAGCACAGAACTTGGATACTGGATTTCTACTGAAGTATACGTCTCTCCATCTTTACAATAACGATCAAGCTCTTCAATCGCTACTTTGGCAGAAGATTTGTTGCCATTTTTTATGGTTTCCACCAATGCAACTGCTTCCTGTCCTCCACTGATTGAAACCACATTTGCACTCGTAGGAATAGGGCTCGAGGGAAGTAATTTAGCCCCGCATAATGTATTGATTAATGTCGATTTGCCTGCCGAAAAATGTCCGCATAAAGCAACAGTAAGCCGACCTTCGGTCAGCTTACTGCTAAGTTCATCAACTTGCTTGGCATGCCTTGAATCACCATTGGCTTGCATTGCGGCGGCGGCATCGAATAACGCTTGCGCTATGCTTTGCACCGTCATTAGTTGTCATTCCTTTACTTATGATATAACTTCCTCATCATCCGGGAAGCAAATTTCAAATACATTGCCATGTTGCAAGATCATTAGATTACGTTCTTTCTCACGCATTACAACTACTTCCGGCTTGACTCTCATCCGGTCGATATATTGATCCGGCACTTCACCTGATCCACTAACAGTAATGCCATTAATCGAGATATCTTCATTCTCTTGAGGCGGCGACTCAATTACTTGCTCATAAATATCAGAAAAAGCCTCAAAGTTATTCGTATACACAGAAATACATTTCATCACTTTCATCCCTCGTTCGCTAGAATATGGCTGTAAAGCAGTAACACCTGCTTAAGCCAGTTTGCCTTTAGTCTTGTTCAATTTCGTTGGCTTCATACGTTGCTTTCCTTCCTTGCACAACTCTAACAACGGACAAACCGGGCATTGCGGGCTCTGTGCCTTACAATGATAGCGGCCAAAAAAGATAAGACGATGGTGAGTCAATGTCCATTCATCACGAGGTACGAGCTTCATCAGTTTCTGCTCCACAACAAGCACAGAGTCATCCGTCTTGGCAACGCCAAGCCGCTTGGAAACTCGCTCCACATGAGTATCAACTGCAATGGCTGGCACTCCAAAAGCGTTAGACATCACTACATTGGCAGTTTTGCGTCCAACACCCGGCAATTCTACCAGACCTTCAAATGTGTTTGGAACTTCACCGTCGTATTTATCGATCAGGATACGGCATAGCTTCTGAATATTTGAGGCTTTGCTCCGAAACAAACCAATACGTCTTATATCCTGCTCCAACTCGTCGAGCGGCACAGCCAAATAGTCCTCCGGTCGTTTGTACTTCTGAAACAACGACGCCGTCACTTTATTCACAGTTTGATCTGTGCACTGGGCGGACAGCAATACAGCTATAGTCAGCTCAAACGAATTTTCATGAATGAGCTCACAATGGGCATCCGGAAACATTTCAGCGATTTGATCTAATATAATACGCATCTTTTGCTTTGCAGTCATTCACAATCTCTCCTCAAAAATTAGGCAACGGTAATTTTGTTTTAATTGACCGGCTGCATAAGCGAACACTCATAAACACTATCGTTCAAAGTGTAGCGAAAATCAAGCCGAATCGCAACCCGAAATTAAGAAAAAAAACAAAAAAACTGCTCTTTCGAGCAGTTTTTCACAAAACATTAATCATCAACAATAAATAAGTGCCAAAACTAACGCTCCAGGCTATTTTTATTTCACTTGCAATTTCTTTAATTGATCCCCTAACAATGTAACTTCCACCTGCATGCCAACCTTCAACTGAAGAAAGGTTTGCTTCAAACCATTTGGACTCAATATTTCACTGTCGCCAACAAGCACATTAATAGTACCTGACTTGCTGTTTTTAATTGTAATCCGCTTTAATCCCCCATCAATGGAAACAATCTCATACTGATCCACAGTTTGTACCAAAATAGCAGATGCCTCAAGCTTATTCATCTGCAAGCGAACAAGCACATTGTCGCCACGGCTAACATTCACAATAGTAGAAGCGGGCTTGTTTGCAATAAACACTCCTGCATTGCCGTACGGCAATGTAACTTCAACGCCTTCATCCAGCATTAGTGTAATAGTTTTATCGGTTGTATTTCGTTCAATTACCGTCCCTTCAAAACTAAGTACAAACTGAATGGAAATTAGCTTATCATCAGAATATTTTACGATCATATTCATATTTTGGTTCATGAAACCAATTGCTGCAGAGCGATCTATTGCAGTGCCCATATAATCGTATTTTGTGCGATCAGTAAAATACAATACTTTCCCTTGATTGCCAGCCGCATCTGATATTGTAATAAACTTATCCGTATTTTTATTGTAGTAGGCTTGCACACCAGCTGCTGTTTTCACTTCTTTTGACAGCACTTTAATACTGGATACGTATCCCTCATTGTTCAAACCGATAACAACTCGGTCAACATCATTCATCAAATCCTCAATTTGAGCATTTGGAATACCTGTTATCTCGACTTTGACATCAGAAGCCAAATATTTGGTCACTAAACCATCTACATTCGAATTATCTGTTTTAATTACAATATGATTGCGGTCTACCCGGTAAAGCATGCCCTCCATAGTAGATACAGCAGGTGCAACCGAAACAACAATTTTCAGTGCAGAAGGCTTTTCCCTAAATGTGTCCATAAGGATCGTTACGTTGCTATCTCGTTTCAGATCAGCAAGCGGAATATTTTTACCATCTGTATCCTCAATCACTGTTGTTTCAGAAACTGGAATCCCCTCTGGCTTGCCCTCTGTCAATACATACAATATTTTCTCTGTTTCATTGTAATGCACAATTGAACCAGTTGTTTGGCTAACATGCTTTTCATCGCTCATCACTTCAATATACTTAATCGTATCTTGCTCAGCAATCAGCATCACATCACCAAACTCTACCAAATCAGCCCTGGAAGCAGCTTCGCCAGATGTATAGCGGTAAAATGCTGTATTATCATCCAGATAATAAGTTTTTTCTACTCCATTTACATACAATACTAATTTATTATCTTTTAGCTCAGTAATAATGCCGCTTGCCTGTCCTTCGTACTCTACATCAATATGACTTTGAGCACGACTAAATAATGTTGCTAGACTCGCTCTTTTTATCGGTCTGTCTGGACCGAACAAGTTTTCTTTATCATTTTGCACAATTCCTACTATTAATCCTAGCTGTGTAGCGGCATTGATATAACCCAAGTATTTGTCATCCATTAAATTCGCATCATCAAAATTAGAAGGGGTATTCGCCAATTGCTTGGCTACAGCCTCTTGGTCAACTGCTTTCACAATCAGCTTTGTGACCCACTCGCGAGTGGCTTGTCTATAGCCCCAGCCCTTATCTGATTCTACCTTATTATTTTCGTACTCTTGCTCACGATCAAGCAGCCCTTCCTCAAAGGCTAACTCTACATAGGCTTTAGCATATGTATTGACATCAAAATCTTCTGGAAACTCGGTACCTGTGTAGTAGCTAAGCTTGTCCTGCAGTCCTGCAAAACGAACAGCCATAACAATAGCTTCCTGCTGCGAAATATCCTTCTCTGGCTGGAAACGATATGTATCTGTCCCCTGATCATAGTAACCTTGTACAATCTTTTGCAAAGAGAGCTTCGCTATATACTTCTCTGCCCAATTTCCCGCCTGCACATCGGTGAATTGTGTTGCTTTTTTAGCTGCTGCGGAAGCATAGGATGAGTCCGCATAAACAGCAACAGGCTCAGTAGCAAGAACTGCTGCTGAGCTTGAAGTAATTAGTGTAACGGCTAATGCACCAGTTATAGCCTTTTTCCATGAAACATGAATTGGCATTCTCATTTCTCCTTCAAAATATTTTGGGTGTAATCCCTGGACACTCAGGGTATCGACATGCAGCAGGAGCAAGAACAGTTGCCTTGTAAAAAGCAAGCTCCGCTCTTCCACTGCTGCTGTCACTTACCTTCATACAATCAGAATCAATATACTCTCTATTGTCACTCTCTCACCATCGGATAGTCAAGTCCCATATGTCCGAGCATGCTGTCTGATTTCTCTCCATCGATATAAATTTCAATACCTTCCACAAAGCTGTATTGGAACATTGTCTTTTGCAAGCTTTCAAGCATTCTGCTTTCGCCTTCCGCTCCAACCCTTGCTTCATCTGTTATCGAAATATCGATCTGTACAATCCCTTCCGCCAATTTCACAGAATGGACAGGTACATTTTTCCATAAAGACACCGAACCTGCCTCAGGGTCAGCTTTAAGAGCATCCATTGCTTTTGATATTAACTCTGTCTCATCGGAATATTCAATAATATCCTTCCGCTCAGTCAGCTCCATTGACTGCTCATCAACTGAATAAATCGCACTTTCTACGCTTTGCTTATTCACTGGTTCTGGCGATGCGCTAGGTTCAGATGAAGTCTCTGGCGTAGTTTGTGGCGATACTTGGGGAGATGCAGATGGCGTACCTGAACCACTTTCTTTCTGAACTGCACCACATCCACTTAACAACAAAGCTGTTACAGCCGCTGTTGCGGTTACAGCTATCAGCATCTTTCTGCCTTTATACGTTCTCATCCTCTATCACCTGCTTCTATTTCAGTTTAAAATAATCTTTAATGCCTTTTACCAGCTCATCAGCAATTTTATTTTGGTTGCTGTCGTTAAACAGCACATCTACATCCTTAGGATTAGAAATATAACCGGTCTCTAGCAATACCGCAGGCATTTTTGTTTGTTTAATAACGACAAATCCAGCAGTTTTCACACCTCGATTGTTCAACCCGGTACCAGCTACCAAATACTTCTGCATCACTTTTGCCAAATCTTCACTGTTCTTGTTGTAGTAATACGTCTCGCTGCCAGTAGCGGACTCACTAGTAAAGCTATTTACATGGATCGATACAAAAATATCAGCATTAAGCTTATTTGCAAATTCTGCACGATCTGTTAGCTCAATCTTCACATCATCTGGACGCGATAGAAACACTTCAAATCTTTCATCCTTATCGAGCAAAGCTTTCATTTTGGCAACCAGCGCATGATTGAAATCTTTCTCCATACGAATCTTGTCCTTATTCACCGCACCAGAATCCGTTCCTCCATGACCTGCATCCAGTACAATACGATACTTCTTGCCCTTTGGCGGAATAACAACCTCTTCGCCTTCTCCTGTTTCTCCTTCGCCGTCACCATTTCCGGTTTCCTCACCAGGTTCTTCCTTGCCAGGCTCAGTTCCTTCATCAGGCTTCTCACCCGGATTCTCGCCCGGGTCAGTCCCCCCACCAGCAAATTGTACCGTAATGATGCCATCCTCTGCTGATACCGTATATTCTGCCTTATCCTTCATTTCTACTACGAATCTAGCAGTTAACGGATCACTAGAAAATGTAGAATAGCGGTACTGTGCAAAATAAGGATTATCTTCCGTTTTCACACCTGATTCATGTTTAATTGAAAAATCAGTGTTGGGAAAGTCAATAACAAGACGATCCAAGTGACCTTTCTCCTTCAAAACAAACGGTGTCTTCGGTGATACTTTACCGCTGTAGGAAATTACAAACAAGGAGTCTTCCTTAAGCTCAACTGCCTTTATGTATCCTTCGGGCTTTATCGGCTGCTTGGGGCTGTTAATGTAAACTTCTCGCTTGTCAGATTCCCATTTAAAGTCCAGTCCCATAATTGTTCCTACAAACCTGAGCGGTACCATCGTCCTCCAATTTAAAAGCTGTGGTGGATGATCCAATGTCTCCGGCTTACCGTTGACGTAAACAGTCTTCTCGTCAATCGTCATCTGGATCGTCTTGCTTTCCTTTTTGATCGTAACTCTGCGGACATCCTTCTCCCATTTGACATCATAGCCTAGTGTATCTGACAAAATAGCAACCGGCACAAACGTTGCTCCGTTTTTAATAAACGGCTCTACATCAGATACAATTCTTTTCCCATCCAAAAAAAGCTTTGGATTAGGAGCTGTAGCAGCATGTCCAATGTTGGAGAGGACAAAGAAAAAGAGACAAGAAAACAACAACATGGCTACACTTTTTTTCATTTGGCACCTCGAATTATGTATTGCCCGCAACGCATGCGCTCATTCGACATGCACAGACATAATAATAGACGCTTTTTGTCATAAAAAGTTGCGTCAAAACATCTATTTCATCATGAACATTTTCTCATAATCCGCTCCACTATTTTCTGCCCCGGAATGCCGATGAACTGTGAATTGTTAATATAACACAACGGTGAAATTCAGGTGTCAGTAAAAAAAAAGACTATGCCAGTAGCTGCTACTGGCATAGTCCCTGTTATCATAAGAATTATTTGTTAGCGAGACGTTCCAAATGCTTTGTTTCATAAGACGTTATTTTGTCTTCATGTTGTAATGTCAAGCCGATATCGTCCAAACCTTGCAACAAAAATTGACGACGGTGCTCGTCCAAATCAAAATTGATAACCAGACCATGCTCATCAGTCAATTGCTTGTTTTCCAAATCAACGCTCAAGGTATAGCCTTCATACTGCGCAGTACGTTGGAACAAATCTTCTACTTGCTCTTCGCTAAGCTTGATTGGCAAAATACCGTTTTTAAAGCAGTTATTGTAGAAAATATCCGCATATGACGGAGCAATAACTACTTTATATCCGTAGTCCAAAATTGCCCAAGGAGCATGCTCGCGTGATGAACCGCAACCGAAGTTAGCGCGAGAAATAAGGACGGAAGCTCCGTTATAACGCGGCTTGTTTGGCTCGAAATCCGGATTAACCTCACCATTTTCAAAAAAACGCCACTCATAGAATAGAAATTGACCAAAGCCGCTGCGCTCAATGCGCTTCAAAAATTGTTTTGGAATAATTGCGTCTGTATCAACGTTAACACGGTCTACTGGTGCTACGATACCTTTATGCTGTTTAAATGCTTCCATTGTTCTCGTTCCCCTCTCTACCTCATGCTTATAGATTAATTCGCTGCTTTAACATTCCACTCGCGCACATCTGTAAAACGACCTTTAATAGCTGCCGCAGCTGCCATTGCCGGAGATACAAGATGCGTTCTTCCTCCACGTCCTTGGCGACCTTCGAAGTTACGGTTAGACGTTGAAGCACAGCGTTGTCCTGGCTTAAGCACGTCGGGGTTCATAGCAAGACACATCGAGCAGCCTGCATCGCGCCATTCAAAACCTGCCTCCACAAATACTTTATCAAGACCTTCTTTTTCAGCTTGCATTTTTACACGGCCAGAGCCTGGTACAACGATTGCTGTCACCTTGTCGCTAACTTGATAGCCGCGTGCAATTTCTGCAGCTGCACGTAGATCCTCTATTCGACCATTTGTACATGAACCAATGAAGACATAATCGATTTCGATATCTGTCATTGCTGTACCTGGGTGCAAATCCATATATTCAAGTGCTTTTTCAGCAGCTTTACGTTCATTTTCAGTAGACATTTCAGCAGGATTAGGTACCGCTGCAGTAATATCAGTTCCCATTCCCGGGCTAGTTCCCCAGGTCACTTGCGGAATTAAAGAATCCACATCAAACTCTACTACAGTATCGAAATGAGCGCCTTCATCTGTAGTCAGTTTGCTCCACTCTTCCACCGCTTTATCAAAGTTTGCCGGAGCGTACTCACGTCCACGCAAATAATTGAAAGTAGTTTCGTCTGGAGCAATCATGCCTGCACGAGCCCCGGCTTCAATAGACATATTACATACCGTCATGCGCTCTTCCATTGTCAAACTAGTGATGGATTCGCCGGTGTATTCGATAACATATCCCGTAGCAAAGTCTGTACCATATTGTGCAATAACGCCAAGAATCATATCTTTAGCCGTTACGCCAGGCTTGCGCTTGCCGATAAAGCGAACTTCCATTGTTTTTGCTTTCGCCTGCTGCAAACATTGAGTTGCAAGTACGTGCTCAACCTCGCTTGTACCGATACCAAAAGCCAGTGCGCCAAAAGCACCATGCGTAGAAGTATGGCTGTCACCACAAACAATTGTTTTGCCCGGGTGTGTAAGTCCGATTTCTGGACCCATTACGTGAACAACACCTTGATCAATATGATCAAGATCAAACAATTTCACTCCAAAATCCTGACAGTTTTTTGTCAGAGTATCAATTTGCTGTTTGGAAATTGGATCAGCAATATTGAAGCGGTCTTTAGTTGGAACGTTATGATCCATCGTTGCAAATGTCAAATCAGGACGGCGCACTTTGCGGCCCGACATACGCAAGCCTTCAAATGCTTGAGGAGATGTTACCTCATGCACAAGCTGCAAATCAATATAGATAACACTTGGCTTGCCTTCTTCCTGATGAATGACGTGTTTATCCCAGATTTTCTCAAACATCGTTTTTTTCGTCATTACTACTCACCCCATCGTTTCATTCATTCATTTTTTTTTATTTTTTTGTTCTATTCATCATAACATGACTTTCTTCATAGAACTAAGATATAATATCTATAACGTCTATAGATACCAACTATAAACACTATAAACAAAGACAATGTTTTTGTATAGAGTAAAGTAACGGAAATTACAGGAGGCATAGTAATGGAGTTCAGACAATTGCAGTACGTTATACAAATCGCTAAGGAACAAAACTTTTCTCGCGCTGCCGAAAAGCTGCACATTGCACAGCCTTCATTAAGCCAGCAACTTTCGAAACTGGAGCAAGAGCTTGGGCTTTTGCTTTTTCGCAGAACGACTAACTCGGTAGAACTTACCCAAGCCGGAACAGTATTTATAGAAAGAGCACAACAAATTGTAGATACAATTGAGCAATTAAAGCAAGAAATGGATGATATTGCCCAAATGAGACGGGGACGGCTGGTCGTAGGCACATTGCCGATTACAGGCTCTCATGTGCTGCCCCTTGTTCTGCCTGCCTTTGGAGAACAGTATCCGCAGATTGAAGTAGTTTTAATGGAAGAAACGACTTCTAAGCTAGAGCAGTTGACAGCCAGTGGAGGAACGGATATCAGCTTGCTGACCCTTCCGCTTATTGACAATTCATTGACATGGACACCTTATATGGAAGAAGAAATATGTCTGGCTGTTCCTCCGCAGCATCCGCTCGCTTCCCGAAACTCGCCAATAGCAATAAGCGAGCTGCAAGCAGAGCCATTTATTGGGCTGAAGCGCGGGCAAGGCTTTAGGCAAATTACGGTAGAGTTTTGTATGCAGGCAGGCTTCCAGCCTCAATTTGTATTTGAAAGCAGTAATATTGAAACAGTTCAATCACTGGTTGCAGGCGGTATGGGAATTGCCTTTGTACCACAAATGCTGACCAGACCAAAAGGTTCTGATTTCAGGCCCGTCTATTTGCAGCTTGACCCACGTCCCTCACGCACACTTGTTATCGTAAGCCGCAAGGGACGGTACTTGTCAAAAGCAGCTGAAGCATTTATTAATACATTGCATGAAACCGTTACTCAACATCAAGCACAGCATCGGGTTTAGGGCTATTGGCTGTACATTTCAGGACGGCGGTCTTTGAAAACAGGGATGCGGTCGCGCACTTCATCTACAAGCGCCAAATCGATCTCGGCATATATGACCGCCTCCTCTTCTTCAAGCGAAGCAATTGTCTCTCCCCAAGGATCAATAACCATTGAATTTCCAAAAAAATGATCCTGCCCGCTCTTGCCTGTCCGATTGCAAGCAATCACATACATTTGATTCTCGATTGCACGAGCGGTCAGCAATGTTTTCCAGTGGTGCAAGCGCGGATGCGGCCACTGAGCTGGAACAAATATCATTTTGGCGCCCCCTAGCGCAAGCTTTCGGGAAAGCTCTGGGAAACGGGTATCATAGCAAATAAAGGCGCCAGCTGTTTGTCCATCTATTTCGAATAATACCGTTTTGTTGCCTGCACTCAAATACTTCTCTTCATCCATCAGGCGGAATAAATGTATTTTGGAATAATCAGCAATTTCATCGCCGCTTCGGTCGAATACAATAAGTGTATTGTATACTTGATCCTCCCGCAGTTCAGCGATTGAACCGCCGATAATATTAACCTTATACTGTTTGCTGAGTTTTGCCAATAATGCTCTAGTGCGTTTTCCCTGCTGATCAGCCAACTGCTTGATCTCATCCAATTTAAACCCTGTATTCCAGAGCTCCGGCAAAATAATGATGTCGGGCTTATTGTCCCCTGTCATTACTTCTGTTATTTTATTCTCCACCTTCATATAGTTCGCTTCCGTCTCGCCAATGGCTACATCCATCTGGAATAAAGCAACTTTCAGCTTCACTTGCACAACCGATCAACCCTTCCTCATATGCATCATTTCCCTTATCATACCTGCTCATGGAACACTGTCAAGTTGGGCATTGTAATAGTGAGCAACTTGAACTACATTTAAAGCCGGAGTTTTCACTCCAGGCAAAAGGAGTTTCCAATGAACAATATTTTACAGCACCGACTAATTCGATGCAGTCTTTTTTTCGTTGTTTTTTTTGCACTTTTTTCAAGTACCAGCCTTGCTGCTCACGCACCAGATCCTCAAGTTTATCCCGATACACGACCTGTGCAGGTGTTCAGCATTAAAGAAGGAAAGGTTATGCAATCATTTATTAATAACAATCAGTTCCAAGAACAAGCTTCGCAAATTTTGCACTCAGTTAATGGGCTCGCTCCTCAATTAAATCCGGGCAAAGATTATGAGTATATCGTTAGAATACCTTTGCAAAAGCCTCATCCCGTACAATTCGGCACAAGAAAGCTTGAAACAACTGAAATGTTTGTTTTTTACAGCAAGAATAAGCAACCATTTGTGCTTGTTTTCGAGGAACACAATAGACCTTACTTTTTTACATTTAGTAAAGACCTCACCCCTTTATTTTCCATACTAAAGCAACAATAAAAAGTATAACTTTCCTTTTCAACTCACCCTAAACATGTTAAAGTATACTAAAAACATATGTTTAGGGTGAGTTTTGTTGAATAGGAGTCATTATCATATGAATGTAGAAGCTGCGTCGAGACTTAATGGACTGCCTACACAATTTTTTTCCAAGCTTGTTGCCAAAGCCAATGCACAGATTGCAAAGGGCAGAGATGTTATTAATCTGGGTCAAGGAAATCCGGATCAGCCAACGCCAGCGCATATCGTACATAAACTGAAGGAAGCGGCAGAAAATCCTCTCTATCATAAGTACCCTCCGTTTAGTGGCTATTCGTTTTTGAAGGAAGCTGTGGCGAAACGCTACAAGGAAGATTATGATGTGGATTTAGACCCGCAAACAGAAGTCGCAGTATTGTTTGGCGGCAAGACCGGATTAGTAGAAATTAGTCAATGTCTGCTTAATCCAGGAGATATATGTCTGGTGCCTGATCCCGGATATCCCGATTATTGGTCCGGCGTCGCTTTGGCTGGAGCAACGATGTCTTTTATGCCGCTAGTGAGAGAAAATCGCTTTTTGCCTGACTTGGCAGCTATTGAACCCTCAATTGCAGCAAAAGCCAAATTAATGTTTATGAACTATCCGAACAACCCAACCGGTGCTACTGCGAGTATGGAGTTCTATAACGAAGTGGTTGCATTCGCAGCCCGGCATAATATTATTGCCGCAAGCGATTTTGCCTACGGCTCGCTCGGCTTTGAAGGAAATAAGCCTGTCAGCTTTTTGCAAGCTAATGGGGCAAAGCAAGTTGGCGTTGAATTTTATACAATGTCCAAAACCTATAATATGGCAGGCTGGCGAGTTGGTTTTGCACTTGGCAATAAAGAGGTCATCTCGTTGATCAATTTAATTCAGGATCATTACTATTGCAGCTTGTTTGGCGGGATTCAAGAAGCAGCTGCGTTTGCTCTATCCGGTCCTCAGGATTGTGCAATTGAGTTAAAAGAAATGTATGAGCGCAGAAGAAACGCGTTATTTGCAGCACTTGGCAAAATTGGTTGGAAAGCCGATGCACCTGGAGGTTCATTCTTCTGCTGGCTGCCTGTTCCTGCTCCGTTTACCTCTGAGCAGTTTGCTGACCTTCTGCTGGAACAAGCAGATGTAGTTGTCGCGCCTGGTGTAGGATTCGGTACTTATGGCGAAGGATATGTTCGACTGGGATTGCTTGCTGACGAAGCAAGACTTGAGGAAGCGGTTAGCCGAATAGGCAAGCTTAATCTCTTTTAAGCACAATAGGCATGCCTCCCATTCCCTTGCTTTACAGTAAAATCAGATCATGTTATGCTTGAAATAATAATAATAAACGTATTGACGGGACTAGTAAGTATAGAACAGACAAGGGCAGAGAACGAATTCCACCGGCTGTAAGAATTCGACTTGACTTTATGCTGAACCTACCCCTGAACGGCTGGATATAATGATCCGGACAGTGCCTGCTGTTACAAGGAAAAAGCTGGATAAGCGCTTGGCGTCTTATCAATCAAGGTGGTACCGCGGAAGACAGACTTTCGTCCTTATTTAACAAGGATGGAAGTCTTTTTATTATTATATTTCCACATTAGGAAGGGATTTATTATGTCAGAGCGTGTTGTTGTAAAAATTGGAAGCAGCTCTCTAACATCTGAGGAAGGCGGATTAAATCGCCATAAAATCCGCTATCTGGCATCCGAGCTCGCTAAGCTGCAAATGGCAGGATACGAAGTTATTCTCGTTTCTTCCGGTGCTGTTGCTGCCGGCTTCAAAGAGATTGGCTATCCTTCCAAACCAAAAGCAGTTCATGAGAAGCAGGCTTCGGCAGCAGTTGGGCAAGCTTTATTAATGCAAGCTTATCAGGAGGAGTTCTCTACTTATCATATTGCTTGTGGGCAAATTTTGTTGACTAGAGCAGATTTTTCAAATCGCAGAAGAATGAATAACGCTCTAATGACGATTGAAGAACTGCTCAAGCAACAGGTTTTTCCTATTATTAATGAAAACGATACAGTCGCAACAGATGAACTGGTACTTAAGTTCGGAGATAACGATCATTTATCTGCACTTGTTGCAACTATGACGAAATCTTCTCAGCTGATTATTATTACAGATATGGACGGCTTATATACGGAAGATCCAAGAAAGAACCCCGCAGCATGTAAAATTGAAAGAGTCGAGCAAATATCCAATGATATTATGGCGCTTGCCGGAGGTGCAGGTTCCTCGGTCGGTACAGGCGGCATGCGCACCAAAATCGAGGCGGCGCGGCTTGCCATGCGTGGCGGAGTAAATGTATTTATCGGGAAAGTACAAGATAAAGATGATCTTGACCTTGCTATAGCAGGCAGCGGTAAGGGGACTTACTTTGATACCCAGTTGCACAGCTTGCCCATGAAAAAACAATGGCTTGGCTTTCACTCCTTGTCTGAAGGTCGTATTATAGTAGATAAAGGGGCTAGCGAGGCGCTTATTATCGGTGGAAAAAGCCTTCTGCCTGCAGGTGTTATTGATAGTTCCGGCGATTTTCATCCTGGTGATGTCGTAGAAGTTTTCAGCATGGATGAGCAATTGATTGGCAGAGGTATTGTAAACTATACTGCCCAGCAGCTTAGGGCTGCGGGAGGATTATCAACCGACGAGGTTGCCAAACGTGTCGATCCTGCAAGACTTGAAGTCATTCATCGGGATGAATGGATTACGTTAGTATAACATATACGCTTCGCCCCACTTTATAGAAACTTTATAGATTTGAGGAGGATGACTTATGTCAGAAGTGAAAATGAAAGCTGCACTCGCTCAAAAAGCAGCAGCAGCTATGAATAACTTATCCGAAAACCAAAAAAATGAAGCTCTGCTTGCGATGTCAAAAGCTATTTTGGAGCAGCAGGACAGCATTATTGCGGCTAATAAAATCGATTTGGATAACGGGCGCCAAAACGGGACCACCTCTTCTTTGCTTGATCGTCTTGCACTTGATGAGGAGAGAATCAAAGCGATTGCCTCCGGCTTAGCTGAGATCGCGATGTTGCCTGACCCGGTTGGCGAAGTTTTAGAGAAATTTGAACGTCCGAATGGAATTCAAGTACGCAAAATTCGAGTGCCGCTCGGTGTTATTGGCATGATCTATGAGGCTCGTCCCAATGTAACTGTAGATGCCGCTGGCTTATGCTTCAAAACCGGCAACTGTGTTGTCCTAAGAGGCGGTTCTGCTGCATTGGAGTCCAATAAGCAAATTGCCGCAGTTCTTCGCTCTGCCTTGCAGCAAATGGACTTGCCATATGACGCTATCCAGTTGATCGAAGATTCAGACCGCGCTTCTGTCAACGAAATGCTAAAGCTGAACGGGCTGCTTGACGTTATTATTCCACGCGGCGGAGCTGCGCTTATTCGCAACGTTATTGAGAATGCAACTGTTCCTGTTATTGAGACAGGAGCTGGTATCTGTCATACCTTCATAGATGAAAGTGCCGATTTCGAAATGGCTAAAAATATAGCATTGAATGCAAAAGTCCAGCGCCCTTCTGTTTGTAACGCAATGGAGACGCTGGTTGTGCATGAAGCATTTGCTAACCAGCATTTGGAGCAGCTTTGCGCCGATATTGCTGATGCGGGGGTTGAATTAAAGGTTCCTGCAGCCTGGACGAATAAAATTAATAACAGCCAAACTGCAACTGATGCAGATTATGCGACAGAGTACAATGATTATATTCTGAATATCGCTGTTGTAAATAGCTTGGATGAAGCTATTGCCCATATTAGCCAATACAGTACCAAGCATTCAGAATGTATTGTAACTGAGGAAGAAGAGAATGCAGCCAGATTTCTTCAAGAGATCGATGCTGCTGCTGTTTACCATAATGTATCGACACGATTTACCGACGGATTTGAGTTCGGCTTTGGCGCTGAAATTGGCATTAGTACACAAAAATTGCATGCACGGGGCCCAATGGGACTGCCAGCATTAACTTCAACCAAGTATCAAATTACAGGAAACGGACAAATCAGACCGTAAAGGAGAGACATGGATGAGTAATGTAAACAATAATCCCTCTCCCCTGCTTTCGAATAGCCGCATCTGTTTTTATGGAGCCGGCTCAATGGCTGAGGCGATCGTTAGAGGAATATTAAATAAGGGGTTACTGCGTCCGCAACAAGTTTCCATGATCAATCGCAGCAATACGGAGCGTCTGCTGGAACTTGAACAACAATATAGCATTGTCACAAGAGCAAGCGGGCATGATGAGCAAGCGTTATTGCAGGATGCCGATATAATCGTTTTGGCAATGAAGCCAAAGGATGCTGCCAAAGCCTTGAAGCAATTGTCTCCCCTGCTTCACAGCAGCCAGCTTATCATCTCCGTTATTGCAGGCATATCGATTGCCTCCATCAAACAGCTTACTTCTCAGACTCAAGCTGTTATTCGCGCGATGCCCAATACATCGAGCACCATTGGACTGGGCGCTACTGGAATAAGTCATTCTAAGAATGTATCGGATAATGATGTGCAGGCTGCTCTTGCTGTTTTTGATGCCATTGGCGTTACAGTTATTGTAGAGGAGCAGCTGCAGCCGGCAGTAACAGCAGTATCTGGCAGCGGGCCCGCCTACGTCTACCAGTTCATGGAGGCAATGATCAGCGGCGCACAAAGCTTAGGATTATCACTGGAGCAAGCTAAGCAGCTAGTTTACCAAACAGTTCAAGGTGCCGCCGCGATGGTGCAATCTACAGGAGAAGAGCCGCAAGTGCTCAGACAAAAAGTAACTTCTCCAAACGGCACTACTGAGGCTGCTTTGAACAGACTTACGGAAGAAAACTTTTCTGATATTATTCAATCTGCGATGAAGCAAGCTTCTTCAAGAGCAATTGAGCTGGGGGCAGAAATCGAAAGGAGTATTTCGCAATGAACAAACTGAGTCAATATTGCAAAGCAACCTACCGCGTTTACGATGATAAAGCGGATTTTCATAAAAAAGCTCAAGGCATCGCTGTTGGGCTTACGGTTGGAAGCTGGACAGATATGCCCGAAGCACAAAAAAATCATATGGAAAAGCATTTGGGACAAACGGTATCCGTTGACGTTCACGAATCTCCAACTGGCACAGCAGGAGAACGTTATGCTGATATTACAATCGCATATCCAGACATTAATTTTAGCCGTGATATTCCTGCTCTGCTTGTTACGGTATTCGGAAAATTATCAATGGACGGCAAGGTCAAACTAATTGATTTGGACTTTTCTGAGCAGTTTGCTTCAGGTTTCCCCGGACCTAAATTTGGTTTGCAGGGTGTCCGCAATTTGCTAGGAGTACATGATCGTCCATTGCTTATGAGTATTTTCAAATCAGTTATTGGACATGATCTTCCAAATTTGCAAGAGCAGTTTTACAAGCAAGCTTTGGGCGGTGTGGATTTAATTAAGGATGATGAGATACTGTTTGAAAATCCGCTTACCCCTATTGAAAAAAGAGTAGAAGCCTGCATGAAAATGGCACGTAAAGCTGAAGCCGAAACGGGACAGAAACTGCTCTATGCAACAAACTTGACCGGACCTGCTTCCAAGCTTGCCGAGCAAGCTCGAAAAGCGATCGGGGCAGGAGCTAATGCGCTATTGTTCAACGTATTGGCATACAGCTACGATGTACTGCATGAGTTGAGCAGCGATCCCGAGATTAATGTACCAATTGCTGCCCATCCCGCTATGGCAGGTGCACTTTATCCATCACCGCACTACGGTATTAGCGCACCGTTGTTGTTAGGTAAACTAATGCGACTTGCTGGAGCTGATCTTGTACTCTTCCCGTCCCCTTACGGTTCAGTCGTAATGCCAAAGGAAGAAAATTTAGCGGTTCAGCAAGCGCTGATCAATCCGATGCATCATATAAAAGAAAGCTTCCCTGTTCCTTCCGCAGGCATACATCCGGGACTTGTGCAGCTATTGATCAAAGACTTTGGCAAAGATGTAGTGATTAATGCAGGCGGCGGTATTCACGGACACCCGATGGGTACATCAAACGGAGGACAGGCTTTCCGTCAAGCTATTGACAGCGTATTGAGCGGCAAGTCGCTGCATGAGGGTGCTGCGCTGCCAGGTAATGAAGCACTCGCTGCTGCTATACAGGCATGGGGGGTTAGAGAGTAAAATGACCAAACAAAAGATCGTATTCTGTGACTTTGACGGCACAATCACTATAAATGACAATATCATCGCAATTATCAAACATTTCAATCCTCCAGGTTTCGAAGAAATTGCCCAAAAAACCATTTCGACGGAAATATCAATTAAAGAAGGTGTAAGCAGATTGTTTCGCTTGCTGCCTTCAACAATGCAAGAGGAAGTTGTTTCTTTCGGTATTAATAATGCTCGTATCCGTGATGGCTTTCCTGAATTTCTACAATATTGCAAAAACAATAATATAGAATTTTACGTTACTAGCGGCGGAATAGATTTTTTTGTTTATCCCATTATGGAAAGATTCGATGTTCCGAAAGAAAAAATATTTTGCAATAACAGTGATTTTAGCGGTGAACAGATCGAAATCATTTGGCCTCACCCCTGTGATGGCAACTGTAATAAAAACTGTGGTATGTGCAAAACGACAATTATGCGCAACTTTCCAGCGGATCAGTATGAGCGGATTATTATTGGCGACAGTGTAACCGACTTTGAAGGCGCCAAGCTTGCCGATCAAGTATTTGCCCGCTCGCATTTGATCGAAAAATGTGAAGAGCTTGGTTTAGAGCATACGGTTTACGAAACTTTTTTTGATATTATGGAATCAATGAGTAAGGAGCAACTGGCAAAATGAAATTTACGGACATCCCATTAGAAGACAAGCAACGTGCGCTTTCAGAATTGCGTGAAGTGAAAGAGTTATTTGCAGGACGAGGCTGGTTCCCGGGTACAAGCGGAAATTTATCCGTTCGTGTCGGTGACTATTCCGCAGAGGAGTTCCATTTTGCAATAACCGCAAGTGGAAAAGACAAAACTGTCCACACTCCTGAAGACTATCTCTTTGTGGATCAAACGGGAAAAGCTATTGAGAATACAGCTCTCAAGCCTTCTGCAGAAACCCTTATCCATTGTGAAATTTATCGACTAACTGGCGCTGGTGCTATTTTTCATGTCCATACTGTATTCAACAACGTTATTTCTGAATATTTCTGGGATAGAAAATCAGTACCTGTAGATGGTGTTGAGTTAATTAAAGGCTTTAATATTTGGGATGAAGAAGCTCATATCGAAATTCCGATCGTCTCCAATTACGCTCATATCCCTTCAATCGTGCCGGAAGTAACTGAAAGTATAAACAAAAACAAAACCATTCCAGGTATACTGCTTCGCAAGCATGGTATTTACGCTTGGGGCGCGAATGCCTTTGAAGCAAAACGACATCTGGAAGCATTTGAATTTATTTTTGAGTACGTCTACCGCTGGGAACTGCTTCAAAAAAACAAATAATAAAATAGGGGCTTGTCCTTATGATCAAGATCAGCAAACGCCGAGCAAATGCGATCTTATGGACAACCCCTGGATTTTCTTAATGCAACGCCGCCAACTTACTACTATTAATCCCAACCATCCGCAGCTTTAGTTATAATTGGGAAATACTGATGATCAGTCGCTTCCAAAGCAAATACCGCACCAGACCATTCCTTACAATAAAAGACTACCTTACTCTAAAACCCCGAATATCTACTATTACTTGCAACTTATACTTGACCTGCTCGAAACCGCTGCAAATGCGCTTTAGCTTCCTCTGCGGTAGTTATGCGATGTCTGCTCCACTCCATTAATATCCGATCGATATAGCGCATGCTTAATTTACCCGCAAAAACAGCTTCTTTTAAAGCTAGCAAGATAACTTCTTCTGTATAGTGATCCTGGTCGAGCCACGCATTGACTGTTTCGCATTCCATTGGTGACAGCAAGCGCCCAAATTCTTGTTCAAATATAGCAAACAATCCTGTTTCGATATGCTTCGGTCGCGGTTTATTGCGTTGTTCCACTTGTTTTTGCGAGCGCTTTTGCCCCGCTGCCCAGACAGCAGTCTTCAAATAGATGCCATCCCATTTATAACACTCCGCCTGTAAATTTGTCACTTCATCTGTATAATCAACTATTTCCAGCATTCCTTCTTTAAGGAGCCTGCTTAGCATAGTGAGCACTTCCTGAGTAGAGATGCCCATCCGGTCTGCTAGTTCTTCTGGCGTAGGGAATAAATTCTCTTCGGTTTCTGCAAAAGAAATAATATGAATAACAAGCATTGCTTCCAAGCTGGAGATGCCTATTTGTTTATAACTGCGGAGCAGTATATTCGGTAATGCCACAATTCTGCTTTGCATTGCCGCTGCCATTCCATGAGCATAAGCTTTCCATATCTCCTCTTTCATGAAATGACGCCCCCTGTCTAATTATTTATAATTTTTAAACTTATAGCACTTGGTTAACCCCCGCAACATACAGCAGCTTCACCCATTCTCTCCATAAACAGTGTCTTCACCTATCCTATCTATTATAGCAAATATAATAAAGCTGAGACACTCCAATCTGGATGTCTCAGCTTCGCAAATTTAATGTGATTTACTAAACGGATTGAGCAATTCGGTAAGTGTCGCGCGCAATTAAAAGCTCTTCATTCGTTGGCACTACCAATACTTTAACCTTGGAGTTCGCAGTTGAAATTTCACGGATTTCCCCGCTTCTTTCCTTGTTTTTCTCCTCATCCAGTTCAATGCCGAAGAAACTGATTCCTTTACAAACGGCTTCACGAACAATCGCAGAGTTTTCCCCAATTCCGGCTGTAAAAATAAGCACATCAAGCCCATTCATCGCTGCGATATAGGAACCGATATATTTTTTCAAACGATAGACATACATATCAAAAGCAAGTTGGGAGTTTTTGTCCCCCTCAGCCATCGCTTCAGTAATCTCTCTCATATCGCTGCTGCTGCCAGAGATGGCAAGCATGCCGCTATGCTTATTAAGCATTGAGTTGACTTCACTTAAGGTAAGCTCCTCTTTATTCATAACATAAGGTACAATGGCAGGGTCAATATCCCCGCTTCTTGTTCCCATCATTAATCCTTCAAGAGGCGTCATTCCCATACTTGTATCCATCGATTTGCCATCCATAATAGCTGCACAGCTTGCACCATTGCCGATATGGCATGTGATCATTTTCACATCTTCAAGCGGCTTGTTTAAGTAAGCAGCTGCCGCATCACTTACATAATAATGCGATGTTCCGTGAAAACCATAACGACGAACTTTATGACGACGATACAATACAGTTGGGATCGGATATAAGTAAGCCTCTTTAGGCATTGTTTGATGGAAAGCTGTATCAAATACAACTACTTGAGGCACATTCGGAAGATTCGCCTCAACCGCTACAATCCCCATCATATGAGCAGGATTATGCAATGGAGCCAGATCAAACAGATTGCGAATTTCCAACTTAACTTCCTGAGTGACAAGCACGGACTCCTTAAATACTTCTCCGCCATGAACGACTCTGTGACCAACAGCATTAATCTCGCTCATCGTTTTCAGCACGCCAAATTCACTGCTTGTCAGCATATCAATTACGCGCTTTACAGCTGTAACATGATCAAGAATTTCACTTACATCGCGCACCTCTGCAAAGCCTTCTGCTTTATGGGTAACAATGGAGGAGTCCATGCCGATTCGTTCAACAAGCCCCTTCGCCATTACAGTTTCATTATGCATATTATACAACTGGTATTTAAGTGATGAGCTGCCTGCATTCAAAACTAAAATAATCATGAAATTCGGTCCCCTTCCTCATCATATTTAAAAAATCCTTCTCCAGATTTTACTCCAAGATGTCCAGCACGTACCAGTTTTTTCAGAATAATTGATGGACGATACTTCAACTCTCCATAATCGCGGAACATATTTTCGAGCGCCGCCAAAACGGAATCAAGCCCAAACCGGTCAGCCATCTCAAAAGGACCGTGCTGGAAGGAATAACCGATTCGCATAGCATCATCAATATCTTCCACAGACGCGACACCCTCTTCCAATACATGCAGCGCCTCATTAATAAACAAAGTGATCAAACGAGTGGTAACATAACCCGGTGATTCGTAAACCATAATCCCCTTTTTATTAATCACTTGATCAATAAAGCTTTTTGTGCGATTGAATGTTTCATCTGACGTTTTCAATCCACGAATTATTTCGACAAGATCAATACGCAATACCGGATAAATAAAGTGCATGCCAATAACACGCTCCGGGTATTGAGTCACACTTGCAATTTCCGTCAAGCTCAGTGCCGATGTATTGCTCGCAAGTATAACCTCCGGACCGCAGCAGCGATCGATTTCTCGGAATAACTCCTTTTTCTCTTCCAATTCCTCAGAAATGGATTCGATAACAAGCTCGCAGTCGGAAAGTGAGAAATAATGATCAGCCCCATGAATACGAGACATAATCAGCTTCTTTTCCGCATTCGTTAGCGCCCACTTCTCGATCTGTTTATCTAAATTCAACTCTATCATTTTCAAACCATGCGCCAAACGTTCTGTTGTACGTTCTACTATGACAACTTCCAGACCATTGGCTGCAAGCATCTCAGCAATACCTTGGCCCATCGTTCCTATCCCAATGACGCCAACCTTCTTCATCTTCATGTCTAACTGCCCCTTTAGGTTGTTATTCTATCCTATTATAACGGTTTTCTGACAAAAAAGAAGACAGACTCGGCGTCTGTCTCTAATTTGTAATAATGAAACCGCTTTATGCTGATAATTCCTCACTTAACAGCTTTCTGAATTCATTTCCGTTCAAAGTTTCTTCACATATGAGCACATCAAAAATACGATCAAACAGCACTCTTTTTTCCAGCAGCAGCTGCTTCGTTTCCACCATTAACTGATCCAAAATAGAATTAGATACTTTTGCCCAGCTATCAGGTGTTATCATCGATTGATCGACAATACCGAGTTCCGTCATGCCAGACTCCGCCAATGTTCGAATAATTTGCAATGCCTGATCAAAATCGCCCCGTGAGCCCGTACTGCGCTCTCCATAGAAAATTTCCTCGGCGGCAGCACCGCCCAGAGCAATCTTGATTTGATCAAGCAAAAACTGTTTCGTGTAGAGCGCCTTATCCTGCTCAGGATGGTGTCTGACGAACCCAAGGGCTTGTCCTCTAGGAGCTACAGTTACTTGCGCTACACTTCCAGGACGAAGCACCTCAGCCGTTATAGCATGTCCCAGCTCATGCTTGGCAACACGAGTACGTTCATCTGCCGCAGTTTCTCTATCTGTTTTTTCACCCATTAATACTTTATCAATCGCCATCGTCAAATCTGCCTCAGTAATCTCGCTGCTATTGCTTCTTAGCGCATAAATCGCAGCTTCATTCATAACAGACTCCAACTGTGCACCTGAAAAACTAAATGACTGCGTAGCGATTTTTTCCAGATCCACCTCAGGAGCGATAGGTTTATTTTTCGCATGAATGTTCAAAATATGCAGCCGTCCTTTTTTATCTGGCAGATCCACTTGAATATGACGGTCAAATCTTCCCGGTCTGGTCAAAGCACTATCAAGCATCTCCTTGCGATTGGTTGCTGCAATAACAAGCACCTGAGGAGAAAGACCGCTATGAATGCCATCCATCTCTGTTAATAGCTGATTTAAAGTTTGATCATACTCCCGATGCTGTCCGCCATCCCTTTTTCCGCCAATGACATCAATTTCGTCAATAAATATAACTGCGCTCTGCTTACCTGTTTTTTTCGCTTTTTGTCTTGCTTCTTTAAACAAATCACGGATTCTTCCCGCCCCAACACCTACATACATCTCAACAAACTCGCTGCCTGATGCGGTCAAATAGATCGAATCTGTGTAATAAGCAGCTGCTTTTGCCATTAAGGTCTTGCCGGTACCCGGAGGTCCAGTAAGTAAAATCCCCTTTAGTGGACGAATGCCCAGCTTCTCAATCTGTTCTCTTTTTACAAGAAAATCAAGCGCCTCAATTAACTCTTTCTTCGCTCTATCCTGTCCGCCAATCTCATCAAATGAAAAAGACTCCAGCTCTGTTCTTCTTTCTTTAACAGCTGCCGGCACTGCTGCAAGCTTAGTCTTTCCCTTTGATGCAACAGCAATAACTGCTGCAGCAACAGAAGCTACTATAACAATTGGAAGCAAGTTAATATTAATAGCGACTAGAAAAATGAGCAGCACAGGTACTATACCGATTGCGAATTCCTTTTTATAATTAAGCATTCGGCCACACTCCCATCATTTGTGCAGATCGAGGCAGCACTTTAAACAATGCACTTTCTGCATCACGAAGAGTAATATATACATTCTGCTCATCCATATACGTTTCTACGCTAATATACTCTGACTTTTCCTCTGCTGCAAACAAGGCAGGAATAGTGGAATAAGTTTTGGTTTCCATTGCTTCTGCAATCTGAAACATGGCTTTTTCCCATATCTGCTTAAGTTTGGCGCTTTCGCTTTCCTCTATTTGTAACTGAAGCTGCTTTTTACCGATAACGCGCTCACCTTGCTTGGCAATATCATCATAAATTTTTTTCAAATCAGCGTCCTTTGACAAGGTTAGCCTGACTGACACAATATCATCCCCGCGCTTTGGCTTATCGGTTGATAGCACACCGGGCATTTCTTTAATAACCTGTTCCAGCGGCGCTTGCAGGGCAAATTGATCATATAAAGCCCATCCGCCAAAACAAATGGCTGCCGTAATTACAGCACTAATAATGATTGGTTTTATTTTTAAATTTGACACATGATCTCCCTCCTGCATCAATACTTTTATCTATCACTTTTTATACATGAAAGTATATCATATCAATCAGCAGGAATGATCGTGTAAATACAGGAAAAAGGCTGTAAAACATTGCTACAACAATGTTTTACAGCCCACTCTTAACTTTATGACGTCTATCAGTCGCTTTGATTTCAATTACTTACTTCAACATTTGCAACTCATTAATCAGTTCCCCGCTGTCGGCAGCGAAGAAGGAATAATAGTATCTGCCATCCTTGCTTCCATAAATTTCCCAAACGGGCTGATTGGAATAAATGCCCAATGTCATCCTGTGTACAACCTTTTCGAATTTGCTTTTTTCCAGTTGCTCAGACATTTGCTCAACCGTTAACAATGAATCAGCTGCAAGCAAAACCGGGACTTCTTCCTCTTCCCCCTCTTTAAGGAAAGCATAATGCTTGCTTTTATCCTCTTTCATGCCAAGTGCTATCCAATACGGCTCATTCCAAACATGCTTATGAATGGCTTCAATCTGAACTAAATCACTCTTTTCCAAAACCGTGGCAGTTGCAATAGACTTCTGATCCCATTTTGGCTGCTGCACTTGATTATAATATACAATAACTACTGCGATAATCGCAGCAATCAACAAAACCATTACAACACTCCAGCGCTTAGAATTCATTATTGGAGGCCGCTTCTTCTCAATTGCCCTCATTATTTCTTATTCAAGCGATCAAAGCTTGCCTTTGCATTATTTTTAATCTTCTCCACATCGAGAGTCAGGCATTCGCGGTTTTTAACAAGCTGCTTACCATCTACCCAGACATGTTGCACATCTTTTCCTGAAGCCGTATAAACAAGATGTGAAACAATATCAGTCAATGGATAGAAATGTGCCTGATCAATATTCAAAGCTATAAAATCAGCTTTTTTGCCAATCTCCAAACTTCCTGTTTGCTTCTCCATCCAAAGTGAGCGGGCGCCATACAAGGTTCCTAATTTCAACGCTTCTTTTGCAGGAATTACAGTAGGGTCCAGCGTCACTCCCTTATGCAGCAAAGCGGCAAAACGGATCTCTTCAAATAAGTCCAAATTATTGTTGCTTGCAGGGCCGTCTGTACCTAACGAAACACGAATATTAGCTTGCATCAGTTCCGGAAGACGTGCTACTCCGCTTGCCAATTTTAAATTGCTGATAACATTATGCGAAATCGCCGCGTCACGTGCTTTTAACAAAGCAATCTCATCATCATTCAAATGAACCGCATGAGCAAGCAAAGCCGGGCGTGAGAAAAAGCCGAGCTTGTCCAAATGCTCTACGGGACGAGCACCATAATCTTTCACATTTTGCTCAACCTCAGCAACTGATTCTGACATATGTGTATGAAGGGGCAAATTATAGTCATGCGCAGCTTGTACAAATTGCTCTATATAAGCTGGCGGGCACGTATAGGGGGCATGAGGCGCAAGCATCGTCGATATTCTGCCGTTGCCTTTTCCGTTCCATTCGCGAGCAAAATTAACAGCATTTTTCAGTTTTTCTTGCTGTTCTTCCTCTGAGCAAAGACCGATAACCCCTCTAGTCAGCATACCTCGCATACCCGAATACTCGGTAATTTGAGCAACCAGTTCCATACGGTCATACATATCAACAAAAGTTGTTGTACCGCTCAGAAGCATTTCAACCTGTGCTAATTCCGCGCCATTGAAAGTATCTTCTTCAGTATACTTAGCTTCCATCGGCCACATTTTTTCCTGCAGCCAAACTTGCAGATTTTGATCATCGGAATATCCGCGCAGCAATGTCATCGGAGTATGGCCATGTGTATTAATTAACCCTGGCATAAATGCCAGATGCTTGCCATCCACAATTTCAGCTTCAGCCGAGACTTCCTCCGCACCTGGAGCAGCTTCACTCAAGTAAGTAATTTTATCATCAGTCACAACCATATGTCCGTTAATAACAGCCGCAGTCTCATTCATAGTTACGAATAAACCGTTTTTAATCCAAATTTGCTTCATTTTCGTCTTCTCCCTCACGATTTAAATAATAAGCAAGGCTTAATAGTTCTTTAGTAAAATCTGCATGATGAATACGTACCTCTTCGGGAACTCTTAACACCGTTGGAGCAAAATTCAATATCCCTTCTACTCCTGCCTCAATAAATTGATTGGCAACGTTTTGTGCTTCAGCAGCCGGCACAGTAATAATTCCGATTCGAATGCCCATTGTATTTATAATTTCTTTAAGCTCCTTCATCGGCTGTACAGTCAAGTGATTAATTTTACTGCCTACTTTGTCAGGATGAATATCAAAAACTGCGGTAATTTTCATATTATCCTTGGAATATTGGTTATAGTTGCAAAGCGCATGTCCCAAATTACCTGCGCCTGCCAATGCAACATTAATTTGCTGATCCACCTTCAGAATCTGTCTAATTTTTTCACTTAAGTAAGTAACATCATAGCCTATTCCTTTGCGTCCAAACTCGCCAAAATAGGCCAGATCCTTACGTATTTGAGCAGGATTCAAGTCAAGTTTAATGCCTAAATCTTGTGAAGATATCGTCTGTATCTCCCTATATTGCAGCTCGTTTAAAACTTGCAAATAAATAGGAAGCCGTTTTACGACTGCTTCCGATATTTTAGCTTGCTTCATTAAAGCACCTCCTTGAAATTCCCTTTCCGCTTAATTGCTGTCAAGCCATTGCCGCATTCGTTCAATCATCTGCTCTGCATACATCGTTTCAATTTTCGGACTTGGCAATGAATAGAGAAAATGCTTGCCATAATACGAATCTATTACTCTTGTATCAAAAATAATTACGATTCCTTTGTCATTCGCTGAACGAACCAATCTGCCAAAGCCTTGCTTAAACCGAATTACGGCTTGGGGAATCGATAATTTCATAAAAGGATTTTGCTTTTTACGAATGAGCAGCTCTGATTTGGCTTCTGCAAGCGGGTGATTCGGCGGTTGAAAAGGCAGTCTGACAATAGCGAGACATACAAGAGAATCTCCTGGTATATCTACCCCTTCCCAAAAACTGCTCGTGCCTAGCAAAATTGTTTTGGATTGTTGCAAAAATCGTCTCGTTAGTTTTGTTCTGTTATTGCTATCTATGCCTTGCCCAAGAACGGTAATATCCTTCCCGCTCAACTCTTCCTTTAACAGCTCATGAGTTTGCTTCAACATTTTGTAAGAGGTAAACAAGACAAGCATTCTGCCTTCAGTTTCTAGTGCCGCAGCAGCAAGCGACTGAACAAGTTTTTGCATATATTCTTCCGTAAAAGTTGCGCCTTTCACAACTGGGAAATCACGCGGAATTACAACAAGTGCCTGTTCTCTGTAATTAAAAGGCGATGGCAGCAATACCGTTTTTAGTCGTCCTGCTTCTTCAAAGCCGCTAAGTCCAAGCTGCTCCATTGCGAATTGAAAGTTTTTTTGAACAGATAACGTCGCAGAAGTGAGAATAATGCTATCCTTTGCATCAAAGAAATACTTTTGCAACTGTGAACTGACATCAACGGGAGCAATATACAAATGAATTGAGCGATGTCGATAATTGGCATTAGATTCAATCCAATAGACAGAGTCGATATTTTCCAGCTTCACAAAAATTCGCAGCTCATCTCTCAGTCTCGTTAAATCACGGTTAGCACCATTAATATCCACACTAATCGCCTGGGTTTTGGTTTCCTCTGCACGATCCTTTACTTCTACAAGAAGCTTGTCTATCGTTGAAATGACAGCATTCAGTTCAATATGAAAATTGCTCTCTGCCTGGGTAATTTTATCCCAACCTTCAATTGGTTCTTTTGGTGAAAGTCGAAGCACGCTTCCTCCTGTATCCGCATTATTTTTTGCATCAGTCAAAGTTAGCTGAAAGAAATGTTCATAAAGCTCATCCCATCTTTCTTTCAGGTTTTGCACTTGCGGAATTAAGGAGTCAATGGTTTCGATCCATGCTTCTCGATGAGCATCCGTTTCTTCATGCAAAGCATTTCTTAATGATAATAATAAACCCGTACGCACGTCCTTATATAAAGAGGAGCTGATTGCGATCAATTGCAAATAGCTGATTTGCACGCCCAGATGCTTACTTGCTACATCCTCAATATGATGCGCCTCATCAACAATCAAATGCTTGTAGCCAGGCAGCAAACGATGATCTGCACGGATATCTGTAAATAGCATAGAGTGATTCGTAATACAAACATCTGCCTGCTGGGATTCCTGTTTGGCGCGATGGTAATAACAACGCTTGAACCATGGGCATGCTCTGTTTAGACAAGAATCAGCATCGCTTGCAACAGTTGACCAATATTCAATGCCTCTGCTGCTTAAATTGAGCTCCTCATAATCGCCAGTATGCGTCTCGCTTAGCCAAACTGTCATTTGAGCGCTTGTCAGAGCATCATCATGCGTCATTCCGCTATCTATACCGCTTACACGCTGCTCAAATTTACGCATGCACAAATAATTGCCCCGTCCTTTAAAGATAGCTGCTTTGAATGGAAGCGGGAGTACATCCGCAAGCAAAGGAATATCACGATTTCTTAGCTGTTCTTGCAAATTTATAGTATGTGTACTTACAACGACTTTAGTTTGATGCAAAAAACTGTAATATAAACTCGGGATCAAATAGCCGAGAGATTTTCCCGTTCCAGTTCCGGCTTCTATCAGCAAATGCTCCTCATTGCTGAGCGCATCGAATACATGATTGAACATCTCGGTTTGGGCATGTCTTTCTTCATAATTCGAAAACTTTTGTTTAAAATTTTCTCTAACCTGTTCCAAATATTGTGAAAAATCTAAAGAAGCGAGCTTTTCTCGCCGTTCATCATAGTCAAATTCCAGCTTTTCCTCTGACCATTCTCCAGCCTTTAAGGCAAATTGCCGATAAAAATCGTGCTCATCTGTTTCCAGTTCGGTTTGCTCAGCTGCTGCTTGTTCGATATGACGCAACAACCAGCCAAAATCACTCTTGCCATCCACTAACATAGATAGCCGCTGCAGAAGCAGCAGCGGCATTTGACTTAACTTATTCATCATTTCGATAAAAATAAGAGCAGTTGCCATTGCGTCACTGTCAGCGCGATGATGATGATCATGGGGCAATCCAAAATATTGTGAAACCGCCCCAAGCTGGTAAGCAGGGATAGAAGGATACAAAACCCTTAACATTTCAATTGTATCCAATCTGCGCCCGCTAAACTGCATATATCCGCTGCTGTCTAGTGCCCGATTCAGAAAACCGGCATCAAAGCCAACGTTATGAGCAACCAGCACAGCATCGTTCAGCAATGGAATAATTTCTAGCAGTACCTCGTCAACCGTAGGAGCATCAGCCGTCATTTCCTCTGTTATTCCGGTCAATGAAGTAATAAATTCAGGAATAGCCATTTCTGGATTTACAAAGGATTGAAAGCTTTGCTGAACCTGCAGCTTCTCATTGACAACGACTGCTGCAACTTCAATTATACTATCCTCTACGCCATGTCCTGTCGTTTCCAAATCAATGACAACAAATTTCATTCAAGCCTTCTCCTTACATACAGCACAGCTCCGTGCTGCCAAAATATAACGAAAGCTGTTTACTTTTGTTTCGGCAGGCTTCCAAATTAGTTAAAGAATACTTAAACTGCGGATAAACAAAATGCGCCTTCTGGAAAAACTGCTCTGCAAGTGCAATTTGGCTCTGAATAGCTTGAATACACCCTAATGCATTATACCCTAATGCGAGCCATTTCGCACAGTCTGTTAATACAATTAAAAGTTGAAATTGCCTGCTTGCTTCCTGCCAGCGCTGCAAGTGCATTAAACTCATCCCAAGAAATAGCCGCGCAAGATTTTGATCTGATGCATAATGGAGAACCAAACTGAATTGTTCGGCTGCTTGCTCAAACATAAATAAATTATAATAGCCTTTTCCTTTGGTCATAGCAGTTTCGGCTTCAAAATTCATCGCACTTAGTTGCTGTTCTTCCGCTTTTTGCTCATTTTGTTCAAAACTGTCCGAACTATCCTGTGCGCTTTGCTCTCCTTGTTGATCTTCGGCTCCTGACGTAATTTCAAAGTGCGCTGACATCTTTTCTTCAAAATGCAGCCATTGTTCAATACATAAATCACTTGCTGATTTCAGTTCAATTAGTTGTTGCTGCAGTTGCTCTTTCTCTGGCTCGGTTGCATCCGGGTAGTGAGTAATAATGTGATCAAGCAAATCATTCATGGAAGAAAACATATGCTGAAAAATGACGCATCCCGCCTTTTTAATTAAACTTAAAAGCCGATACGTACATTGTCTGCTGCAACAGTTGTTTTCATGCTTCCATCCAGCCTTTACATAATGACTGTAGAATGCGGCTCCGTTCCCATTACTTGAACAGGCTTGTTATCTTCTCCAAGAATAACAACTGTAGGCTCATGCTTTCTGGCTTCGTCCTCAGTCATCATACTGTAAGAAATAATAATCACTTGATCGCCAGGTTGTACAAGTCTTGCTGCCGCTCCGTTCAAGCAAATAACGCCTGAACCTCTCTTACCAACTATAACATAAGTTTCAAGTCGAGCTCCATTATTGTTATTAACAATTTGCACCTTTTCATTTTCCCAAATATTCGAAAGTTCCATCAAATCTTCGTCAATTGTAATGCTGCCGACATAATTAAGATTAGCTTCTGTAACCGTTGCGCGATGCAACTTTGACTTCATCATTGTTCTAAACATATTGCACCTCCTCTGAACAGGTCAGCAATTGGTTATCAATTAATCTTGTTTGTCCAAAATAGACAGCAACTGCCAGCAACAACTGTTCCTTGCAATTATGCAAATCTAATTCCATATCGATTACTTGAAGCGAAGGATAGGTCAGCAACGAAACGTAGTCAATACGAGCTTCTTTCGTTTGTGAAATTTGATTAGTGACATATTCCAGCAGTTCTCTTCCAGTAGTTGTTTTTTCTTTAAACATTTCAAGTGCCTGAGAACACGCTTTGTTCAGAACTATTGCTCTGGCTCGCTCATCAGCGGTCAAATAAACATTGCGAGAGCTTAGTGCAAGCCCATCCGGTTCACGTATAATTGGGCATTTTACAATTTCCACAGGCATATCCAGATCACGTACCATCTGTTCAATTACGGCAATTTGCTGTGCATCCTTCAAGCCGAAATAAGCAAAATCCGGCTCAACCAAATGAAATAGTTTGCTGACAACAAGCCCTACCCCATCAAAATGTCCCGGACGAGATGCACCGCATAATTGCTCCGTTAATCCAGCAACCTTCACTTCTGTCAATGGACGCTTTGGATACATTTCTGCAACAGTTGGGATAAATAAAATATCAATGCCGCAGCTTGAGGCAAGTTCAATATCCTTTTCCTCACTTCTTGGATATTGATCAAAGTCTTCATTGGGACCGAATTGCATCGGATTAACAAATATACTTGCTACTGCAATTTCATTGTTTGACCGACAAGCTCTTAATAAGCTGGCATGACCTTCATGCAAATAGCCCATTGTCGGCACAAATCCCGTTGTTTTTCCAGTTCCGCGCATATCTCGAATATGCTCACGCAATTCTTTTTTTGTTCGGCAAATGATCATTGCAGCTTACTCTCCTCCGGCGCTTGGTTACCGTATAATCTATCTTCATTCTGTTCATTTTCGTTAGTTGCAATTGGATGAAATGAATGCTCTTGCGCTGGAAATGCTTTACTTTTCACATCAGTAATAAAGGAAGCAATAGCCTCTTTTATCGTTTGACCAACATTAGCGTATGTTTTTACAAATTTTTTAGGATAATAGGGATCTGCGTACTGAATCAAATCATGATAAACCAATACTTGACCATCGCAGCCTCTTCCTGCACCAATCCCAATCAGCGGTATTGAAACTTTTTGCTTAATCGCTTCAACTGCCGGCTCTGTGACAAGCTCCAGTACAATGCTGAATGCACCTGCCTCTTGCAATGCTACCGCATCCTGTACAAGTCGTTCAATATCCGTTTCATCTTTGCCTTGAATTTTATATCCGCCAATTTGATGAACCGCCTGCGGAGTTAAACCAATATGCCCCATCACGGGCACTCCTGCATCAGTCAATGCCTTTACATCAGCAGCAATATGGATGCCCCCCTCAAGCTTTAAAGCCTGCACTCCGCCTTGTTGCATGATCTGTGCAGCGTTGCGCAAAGTCGTACTGCGATCAGCACCATATGTCAAAAAAGGCATGTCTGCTACAATAAACGTATTCGTTGCACCTCGGGCTACTGCTCGAGAATGATAAATAATATCCTCTATCGTAACCGGAATTGTCGTATCATAGCCAAGTACAACATTTCCAAGCGAATCTCCAACCAATATAATATCGATACCTGCATCTTCAGCAAATTTCGCAGAAGGAAAATCATATGCAGTCAATACAGATATTGGAGTTCCCTCATCTTTCATTGTTGCAATCTTTGAAACAGTTAGCTTTTTCTTCATCAGTACCATCTCCTTTTAGGAAAGTAAAAACAAAAAAACCTAATTAGCTGCTGCTAAAAAGGTCCCGTGCCTAAAAAGGAAACTATTGCAAAAGGAATGGCAACTAGTTAAGTTCTCCAGTTGCTCCTTATCAATTATAAGAGCCATCAACACTCTTATAATGGTATAAATACCGCTTCCTTCTGTCTCGGTCCCTTCGGCTCAGAGCAGAGTGCGATAACATGCTATTATTTGCATGCAATACCGCTCAACCATACCATATTTTCTTGCAGCCCAGTGCAGTTTCTTTTTAGAATACCGCCTGTTACAAAATATATTAACAAATTGTGTCGAATTCGTAAACTAATACTTTTCAGGCTTTGGCTCTCCCATTTCAGCCGAGAAAATCGATTTTTCCGATCCATCGCTCAGCTTGATGCGAATTGCTCCTGACTGCTCTAGTGCAATCGGGGTGCCTGTCAGCACTTCTTGAGAGGTTGTAATTTCTGCCAATTTCCCCAAAGAAACAGAATAAGATTCCCAAATTGGAATGATCGCTTCAAAACCTTGCTGCAAGTACATTTCGTATAACACTTCCCACTCCAGCAAGAAATCAGCAATCAATTGCTCTCGATCAAATATTTTTCCTCCGGCCATTCGAAGCGAAACAGCTTTTTGCAAAACATCCGCGCTATAATCTTTCTCCGCCAAGTTGACACTAATGCCAATACCCGCAATGACATATTTAAGCTTCGTATCCTCTGCGGTAGATTCCAGTAAGATACCGCTAATTTTTTTGCCATCAACAAGCAGATCATTTGGCCACTTGATTCCGATATCGAGCCCGGTTTGACGCATTAGGCTTCTACAGAGCGCTGCCGCAGTCATTAAGGTAAGCTGGGGCGCAAACTGCACAGGCAAATCAGGACGCAGCAACAAGCTCATCCAGATTCCTTTCCCAGCAGGAGAGATCCATGATCTCCCCATTCTTCCTCTCCCATTTACTTGCTGTTCAGCAATGACAAGCGTTCCTTGCGGTGCCCCTTCTTCTGCCAATTGCCTCACTATATTCTGAGTGGAATCTACCGTCTGCTTCAACGTAAGTTGTCGTCCGAATTGCCTGGTGTTTAACTTAGCGACCAAGCTTTGTTCATTAATTAATTTTGGGGAGCTAATTAATTTGTATCCTAACTTTGTTGAGGCTTCAAACTCATAGCCAAGTGTCTCCAACTTGCGAATTTGCTTCCATATAGCTGTGCGGCTCACGCCTAGCACTTCGCTTAATTTCTCTCCGGATTGATAAGTTTCCGGATGGTCAACAAACCAATCCAGCAGCTTGCTCATGATTGTTTCCCTCCAATTCGTTCCCTCATCACATTTATTTATAATCGTTCGTCTAGCAGGAGATCAGCGGCTGCAAGCAATATTTCTTTCTCATTAGCCAACTGTCCGCAAGCCGTCATTAATAAAAGACGTTCCAGCACCGATTTGATCCATGCACCAGCAGCTCTTCCATATTTTTTTTGCAGATCATTTCCATTCATTCTTAAGTCTTTCACATTAAAAACAAGTATCTCCGACAATTTCTTTTTAAAATTATTAGTTGCTTCTTCCGAAAGGAAATTCATGCCATTACGACAAAGCACACTATTTATTTTTAGCCATGTGCATGCAGAGTTCTTACCATATTTCAATACAAGAGCCACCCATTGCTCTTGTGTGATAGAATTTGCAATCTGCATATCCCTTAATTCATTATGTAATGCTGCTATAGAACGAAATAACAATGTTTGTGAATTAGAGTATCGCAACGATTTGCACCAGCTCAAAAGTTGTTTTTCATTGAATTGATGAAATAAACAAAAAGCGAGCCAACGTATATTGGCGGTTGCCAAGTCTTCCAAATGAGCTAAAGCATAACTTGTAGCGGGCAGCGGCAATGGTTCCTTCAAATATTGTAGCAAGCAGCTTGCCTCAAGCCACTGTAAAGCCCGCATCGGGTTGGCTGCCATAATCAGTTTGTCCAGCTCACTGCATACTCTTTCCATCGCAATATGACACATTAATTTTCTATAACGCCTTATCGCTCGCCATACTGAAACCTGCGGCTGTAAAGTGTAGACAGACAAAAAACGGATGCCACGCAGCATTCGAAGCGCATCCTCTGAAAACCTTTCCTCCGCATTACCTGCAGCAGCAAGCAATTGTTTATTCAAATGGGCAATACCGTCAAACGGGTCTTCCAATATTCCATCTTTATACAAAGCCATCGCATTCATTGTGAAATCACGCCGCTTTAAATCCTCATACAAATCAGTAACATATGTTACTGATTCGGGTCTGCGAAAATCCTCATAGCCAGCTTCCTTGCGAAATGTTGTTATTTCATAGCTTTCACCATGATAGATAACCGTAACTGTTCCATGTGCAATTCCTGTTGGAATAACATGCTCAAATAAAGCTGAAGTTTCCTCCGGGAGTGATGAAGCAGCAATATCCACATCAGACAACTGGATTCCCAATATCGTATCCCGTACTGCTCCTCCAACAAAAACAGCTGTATGTCCAGCTTCTTCTAATACTTGCAGCACAGGTATCGCTTTTTTCATTGGCTCAGGAAGATTAACCTTCATTCGCGTAACCTCATTCTTCTACTCCGAACAAACCGGAATCGGTACTTGTATATCCATACCTAGAACACGGTAATAAATCTGTTCGTATTGAGCAGTAATAACATCATTGCAAAACACATGTCTGGCTCTGCTAATACAAGCTTCTTTAAATTGCTTGCTCAGCTTCTCATCACTCAATAGCTGGTAAACATATTCTGCCATCTGCTCCGTGTCGCCGATTCCTGCCAAAAACCCCGTTTCACCATGTGTAACAAGTTCAGGAATTCCACCTGCATTCGAGCCTATTGTTGGTACTCCGCAAGCCATAGCTTCCAATGCAACCAGACCAAAGCTTTCCTTCTCTGAGGGTAGAAGCAAGACATCCGCCATCGAAATAACTTGAGCAACATCTTCCTGTTTACCCAAAAAACAAACATGCTCCTCTAAGCCCAGACTTTGTATCTTATGCTGCATTTTTGATTGCTCTGGCCCTTCGCCTACCAAGAGCAGCTTAGAAGGAATTTTTTGATGCACCTTTTCAAAAATATCAATTACATCACCGACGCGTTTCACTGGTCTGAAGTTAGATATATGCATCAGTATTTTTTCATTCGGTGCAGCAAAATCTGCACGCAAGTTAACAACATCACGCGGATAATAAACGCGCTTGTCCACAAAATTATATGTTAAATCGATCGGCACAGTAATATCGAGTAATTTTCTCGTTTCATTAATCAAATCTTGTGATACAGCAGTTACTGCATCACTTTCATGAATAGCCAAACGAATTAAATCTTTCAATGATTCATCCTGCGCTAGAACGGTTATATCTGTACCATGCAATGTTGTTACAGTTTTCATATCATAGCCGGTCATTTGCTTCGCCAAATAGGCGCAAACAGCATGTGGAATGGCGTAATGTACATGCAAAATATCAAGCTGTTGCATTTTGGCTACTTGAGCCATTTTGCTTGCAAGGGATAAATCGTACGGCGGATACCGAAAAACATAATAATCATTTACTTCTACTTCATGAAAAAATATATTTTTGTGGAAGCGTCCTAACCGAAATGGGATGCTATGAGTAATAAAATGAATCTCATGCCCTCGTTCAGCAAGCAGTTTTCCTAATTCTGTCGCTACAACACCAGAACCGCCTAGCGTTGGATAACAGGTTATGCCTATCTTCAGCTTTTTGAATTCCATATTACGGACCTCCTGTTCTCCACCCTCTATATAAAGGCATCTGTAAATTACCTAATCCTCATGACGAGACAAACTAAGCACCGTCGAAACTCTTCGTACATACGAAGATGCTCCGCGGTGCATCATAACAATTACACTTATGAAGTTATTATACTTTTAAGATGTATCAAAACAAACTATTTCTCAACTCCAGGCTTGTACTTGTGTACAAGCTCACGCCAAGCAAAATCACCGCGTTCCAACGCTTTTACCAATAATTCTGCTGAAGCGATATTGGTTGCTACCGGTATTCCTTGTACGTCACAAAGACGCAATAAAGCAATGATATCTGGTTCATGAGGCTGTGCCATTAGCGGATCGCGCAAAAAGATAATTAGATCCATCTCGTTTTGCGCAACCATTGCACCAATCTGCTGATCTCCGCCAAGAGGTCCTGAGCAGAAACGATGAATGACCAGCTTTGTTTTGTCCATTATTCTTGTACCCGTTGTTCCTGTCGAATACAAATGAAATCCTTCAAAAACAGACTCATAAGCTGTTACGAAGTTAACCATCTCATCTTTTTTTCGATCATGTGCAATAAAAGCAATATTCAGCATGAGTTTCCCCTCTCGCGCTGCACGCAGCTAAGCGCTAATCCATAATATGTTCAAAACCGTAAATCAAACCTGTATAGGTTACTACCTTCTTAACCGCCATATTAACACCTGGCATATAGCCGGCACGATCATAAGAATCATGTCGAATTTTCAATGTTTGTCCATATCCGCCAAAGATAACTTCCTGTTGTGCAAATACGCCAGGCAAGCGCACGCTATGAATTCTAAAACCATTGTAATATCCGCCGCGCGCTCCTTCAATTGTTTCCTCTTCTTTCGGATTACCTTGTCTGAGCTCTTCACGTACCTCAGAAATCAATTCTGCTGTTTTGACAGCGGTTCCTGAAGGTGCATCAAGCTTTTGATCGCCGTGATATTCTATAATTTCTACATGCGGCATATATTTGGATGCTTCTGCAGCAAATTTCATCATTAAGATCGCCCCGATGGAGAAGTTTGGTGCGATTAAACCGCCAATCTCCTTGTCAGTGCACATTTGTTTCAATTCCTCAATTTGTGCCGGAGTAAAGCCTGTAGTTCCAATAATTGGTCTTACACCATATTCGATTGCTGTCTTGGTATTGCCAAATGCTGCAGCTGGCACTGTAAAGTCGATAAGAACATCAGCGTTCGAATCTGCCAAAGCGTCAGAAAGTGACGGATTAACAATAATGCCGCATTCTCCCTTGCCAACCAGTAAACCTGCATCTTGCGGACCTGCGGAGGGATCAATTGCTGCTACAAGCTGCAGCGCCTCGTCCTCCAGCACCATCTTCACAACTTCACGGCCCATTCTGCCGCCCGCTCCAGTAACTGCTACTCTAATCTTGTCCAATGTCATCATAATCACCTTTTCATGTTCTAATTCAGAAACTTATCGTTTTTCGATTGCTTGCTGCGTGTTGTACAATAACAGCTAATGCCATTCATCAATAGAATGAGAGTATGTAAGATCAGCATATGTAGGCGGCTTGCCTAGTGTTCATAAGTTTTGCCAAACAAGCATCAGCTGTCCATTCTTTCCCATCTATTTGCATCGCGGGTATTGAATTTATTCATAACCTTTCGATGTGCTTCCTCGAGGTCAATATTCAGTGAATTAGCAAAGCATGCCAACAAAAACAAAATATCCCCCAGCTCCAGCTCAACCGAACTGTCCTCTTCATCACTCTTCTTCGGTTTCTCTCCATAAGTGTGATTAATTTCTCTGGCGAGTTCTCCCACCTCTTCGGACATCCTTGCCATCAAGGCAAGCGGGCTGAAGTAGCCTGTTTTAAATTGAGAAATATATTCATCAACATCGCGTTGTACTTCCTTCAATGTTTTTGGAGTCATTTCGCTTGTCCTTTCCAATTTAAACTATACGTCTATGTTACCGTATCACGCTTCCTAAAATCAATGCTTTTTGAAAGTTCAAATTTAGCCATACTAATAGTAATGCATTTAACGAAGGGAGACTGCTTCTTGATGTATGATCTGTTAAAGAATTGGCGCTCTGTTACAGCCATTTTATTTGGAACTGCTATTTATGCTTTTGGTCTTCACTTTTTTGTTGTACCGAATATGCTGATGGAGGGCGGAGCGACCGGAATAGCTGTACTGCTTAACTATGCCTTTGCATTACCGCTATCGCTGACTACTTTTTCACTTAATATCCCTTTGTTTGTAATTGGCTGGAAACAACTCGGAAAGTCGCAAATGATTTACACATTGATTGGAATTATTGCCCTGTCTGTTTTTCTTGCTGTTATAGAGCAGCTCATTTCCAAAAAGTGGATTGTTCCATTTCAAAGCGGTGATACGATGCTGGCAGCATTGTATGCAGGCGTCACTTTAGGGGCAGGACTAGGTATTGTTTTTCGTTTTGGAGGAACTACTGGAGGCATTGATATTATTGCGCGCATACTATCAAGAAAACGTGGTTACAGCATCGGTCAAATTATTTTAGCCTTTGATGCCGTTATTATTTTATCCAGCTTGCTCTATATTTCTATTGAGAAAGTATTGTACACTTTGGCGACTGTTTTCATCGCCTCCAAAATTATTGATTACTTACAGGACGGAGCTTACTCCGCTAAAGCATTTTCAATTATTTCTGAGCATAGTGGTCCCATTTCTGAAGATATCAGTCGAGAATTAGAACGAGGCGTTACCCTTTTTCCAGCTAAAGGCGCCTATTCCAAACAGCAAAAAGAGGTCGTATACTGCGTTGTTCCACGGCAAGAAACCCGCCATCTGAAGGAAATTGTACGCCGTCACGATCCTCATGCCTTTATAATAATCAATGAGGTTGATGATGTCTTAGGTGAAGGATTCAAAGAGGAATGACTTATATTTTTTTTACCCCGTAAGGTACGTTACGATATTTTCGCCAGGCATGATACGCCAAAACTGTTGTAATAAGCGCTCCTAACAGCATCGCCCAGGCAACTGCATTTGACTCAGTAGGTTCGATGATGTGCGCAATTACTGCTTGTTCATTTTGCTCTGGAAATAATTCCATTAGCGCCGCTTTCAAAGCAGTGAGAGATGTGAGCATTTCATTTTTTTTCTTATTAGATGAAAAGGGCGCTTCTGCCATTAGCTTTTTTGTATGCTCCAAGCGTATATTTACTGCATCTATGATAAAAGCATTATTCGTATATGATGCAGCAAGCGAAATCCGCTGCCATTTATTGCTCAAGCTGATAAGCGATCCGCTAGCAACTGCGCCAGGACTGCTCACTTGACTCTGTACTTCCAGCTTGCTGCGTTCTATGTCATTTTCAATTAGCGGTTTATATTGTAGCCACAATGCCTTCTCAGGACGAGTCAGAGCATCTGCAGCCAGTTTAAGTCGAGAGACACTCTCATGCCAATTCGCTTCCGTCACCCCAGAAGCAAGCTGCTCAGAAAGTTTCATAGCCTCTTTAGATAAAGCTTGCCATTGGGCTCTCTGTTTTATTTCATTATGACTAAAAGGCTGATTACTCCAGGTATTGGCTTGCTGTACAAATCGCTGTAACTGCAAATATCCATTATGCTTGTCATTTTTCACTGCTGCCTCATATACAGCATAAATTGATCGCTCAAAGCGTTCAACCAATTGCTCGGCTTCTTCAAGCTCCCTTATATTGTCTTCACCGGCAGCATAACTTGCGGACCAGGAAAATATTGAGCCAGATAGCATTATAAATGCAAGCATAGAAAAAATGAGTGCTTTTATGTTCACAATTATCCCCTCCACCGCAAAACATGGCCTGTCCCTATATTTAGAGATAGTCATATATAACTATGAAGGGTTGTCCTCTTTTATACCGATTATTTCCTGCGATGTAATGATAGCGGCAGTAAGAAACTAAATACTGACAAACAATAAGTGAAAATTTTAACCTGTTCAACCTGATTTTCCAACTCACTTGGCAAGTAAGGATAAATTCCGAATGTGTAATCAACTGTATCATTGATCAATAACCAGGCTGTCCCTAGAGCAAGCGCTGTCTTATTCACTTTCATAAAGCGCATATAAAGCAATACTTCAATCGCCATACCTAGATGAGATGCCATCAACATAATATCCGTCGCATATAGTTCTCCACCCTGATACAATCCGCTTAAAATAATAATAGTCGCCCATAGGCCATACTTGATAGAGCAAACAACTGCAAGTCCTTCAATAATCATTCTTACAGCCAAAACTAGCTTGGTATGGCTTTTAGGAGGAAATAGCAAGTAAACAAGCGCTAGTGTAAAGAACAAGCTCGCTGTTGGCGAGTCTGGTACAAATACAAGCATCCATAGCGGTTTCGTCGCCGCCGTCGCTGCTAATTGACCTTCATACCACATATAACCGTATATCGTACCTAAAAAGTTAATTACAAAAAGCAACCACAAAAATGTTCGGTTTAATAAAAAATTTCGACTCCAAAAAAAAGAAATTCCCACCTGTACACTTCCTTCAACGACAAATTCGTTACATTTCAATCATACTTCAAGTCTGTTTTTCATGAGCAACCAAGCTATATTTTCAAAAAAAGCCCGACCGTATAAAATACGATCAGGCTTTTATGAAAACGTAAGCACTGCAAGGTTTCAGTTAATGCTGTGCTTCATTTCATGAAATCATCTAAGGCTGCTTCTGCTTGGATAACCAAGTTGCAAGCTGATTAATATCATCAGCAGACAAAGTATCTGCAAATGCAGGCATTGCGCCCTCATTACGTCCTTCAGCAATAACATGTGCTATTTCTTCAGTTGACATACGATTACCAATTCCGATCAAAGCTGGAGCAGTTCCTACACCTGAGAAGTCTGCCGCGTGACAGCCAACACAGTTGGATGCTTTTGCGATTTCCATTGCTGGATCGTCAGCATCAATGATAGCAACTTTTTTAAGCGGATTTGGACGAGCTTTACCTGATTCCATTGCCTCTTTCGCACGCTCTGCACGAAGGATATGCTCTGGAGTTGTACCATTTTCCTCAAGCATCTTTGTGTAATGATCCCAAGAAACGTAAGTCAAGTATACACAAGCTACCAATGACAAAATCATAAGTGAAGATGCAATCGGACGACGGTAGAAACGACGCTCTTTTCCTGTGTCCAGGAAAGGTGCAAGCAACAAGCCTCCGAACATAACTGCCGGAATCCCCATCGTTCCAAGTAGTACATAGTCTTGTGCAACATAAGGATATTTCAAAAATTGATAAAGAAACAGGAAGTACCAGTCAGGCATTGGTATATAAGAACCGTTTGTCGGATCCGCTGGATAGCCAAGCGGGGCTGGTTCAGCAATTACCCACACTAAAAACCCTACCAAAACCAAAACGCCGACCATCCATTCCTTCAGCAGGAAATATGGTACGAACGCTTCAGATTTACCCGGATAAGAAGTAATGTCTGGTGGTGTATTGGATATACGACCTGTTTTCTTTACACGCGAGTCACCGACGTAAACAACTTTTTCTTTCGATGATTGTTCGTGTGCCATACGTTACCCCTCCCTTCGCTTATAGCGGACCTGAAATGCCTTGCTTCCGAATCATCAAGAAGTGAGCCGCTAGAAGTGCGATAAGCGCACCTGGCAAGAAGAATACGTGAATCGCAAAGAAGCGAGTCAGTGTCTGTGCCCCAACGACATCACCGCCGTATAGAAAATCCGCAATGTACGAACCGATATACGGAACGGAAGAAGCGATTTCAACCCCAACCTTTGTAGCAAAATAAGCTTTGTTATCCCACGGAAGTAGGTAACCTGTAAAGCCTAGTCCAAGCATAATAAAGAAAATCAGCATTCCAACTACCCAGTTCATCTCACGCGGAGCTTTATAGGAGCCCGTGAAGAATACACGTAGAGTATGTAGGAACATCATTACGATAACCAGACTGGCGCCAAAATGGTGCATGCCGCGTACAATTTGTCCAAATGCAACTTGATGTTGCAAGTAATCAACACTCGCGTAAGCGTTAATAATATCTGGTACATAGTACATCGTCAGGAACATGCCCGACAAAATCTGAATAATCGTGATAAAAAACGTCAAACCGCCAAAACAGTACACAAATGCAGAGAAGTGATGCGCAGGGTTAACGTGCTCAGGAACCTCGTGGTCAGCAACATCTCTCCATAGCGGCGTAATGTCAAGACGTTCATCAATCCAGTTATACATGCTTTTAAACATCTGAAGTTACGCCTCCTTATAGTACTCTTGTGTTTGGTTTGATTCCACCTAAATAAACAAATCCATTGTCATTGTTCACTTGAACATCATACTCGTCCAATGGGAAACGGGCTACGGTAATGTTTTTACCGTCTTTTGTATAACGCGCGTCATGACACGGGCAATCATACTCGTTCAGACCTTTGGTATTCCAAAAAATTGTGCATCCCAAGTGCTTACACACTGGAGATAAAGCGAAAACTTCGCCTTTTTCATCTTTGGAGATCCATGCTACCATTTCCGGTTCACTTTCGTACCAACCGTCCACTTGGTGAACTTTAAATCTGAATTCCTGTGGTTCTGTCTTAATTTTGCTAAGTTCTACAACCTTTACAAAATTACCTTCGCTTTTCTTTTTAAGAAGTGGATCAACAGCAAAGCGAACCATTGGCAATACAGCGCCGCCCATCATAAAAGCAGTCGTGCCGCCCAACGTGTAGGATAGAAATTGACGCCGGGTCATTTCGTTACGTTTAGCAGGACGATGCTCTTCCTCATGTTGTTCGTAGTTACTCATCTTCTGTTCCAACCCCCTTTGCCAACCATATCTCGCGTCTTGCCGCACGGCAAAACAAATGACGAACTAGGACATAATTTATAATAGCCTAGCAATATAAGAGCGTCAAGAATTTGACTCGAAATTTGAGCGTTAATGGAATTGACGTTCGGAAATTTGTTGTCATTTTGTCACATTTACCGTTATATTGGTTATGGTATCCCCAATTTCCACTTCATTTATGCATTTTTGCTCGTTATGTAGCTTGTCCGTTCCATAAGGAACGCATCCAATTTGCCACTTCACTTTTGCTTGGCAAACTTCCATCGCTTTCGGGCTGGAGCAAAAAATCTTCACCGCAATGCTGCGATAACAAATCCCTTTTAGGAGCAACAATAATAATATGTTTGAAGCCTGTCATTCTCAACTTGCTGCACACTTCAGTCAACATGCCGGATGCAAGGCTCTCCTCATAAAAATGAAACGCTGGATACGTTACAACCCTTCCCTTATATGGGATTTCAATCAAATCCATAATGTCTCTCAATTGTTCAAGAGCAGTTGTCGCCTCATGTGGCTGTTCACTGCCGACAAGCCCGGTAACTGGCAAAAGACAAGTATCCAGATAAGGCTGCAGATCGAGCCATTCCTCCGAGCTTATTTCACTAAACTTCATCCCAAGCATCCACTCCCTGCAATTAGTCTTTTTTACATTAAGCGATGTAAAATTGCTGTACTTTCCCTAAGCTGGCTAATTACTGTGACGAATATGCTTGCATTAGCCAATCATGTCCATTTTACATAAGAAAGCTCCCAAATGCTAGTATAGAGTTGCAAGTTTCAAGCAACTCTCCTTATTAGCATGGAAGCTTTCATGTTATGCAAGCCATTCTTTACGGCGTTTGACCAATTCATAGAATTTCACTTCGTCTCCCGCCTCTAGAGCCTCGTCAATTGCTGCATTCAATTTATTCAAAGCAAAGTTGCGCAAAGCCTCATCAAGCACCATTTCTGCCGATAAACCCAGCATTGCTTCATATACAACCTTCAAATTATCCATAGGATGCACCTCCGCCCCTTGCGATTAAGAGATCCTATATTCGATTCCCTTCGTCACATAACTCTCTATCGTCTCTAGTCTGTCTGCCGACTCATCGATTGTAGCTCTATTAGCGATATCAGCTGGCGATCCGAGAGAAAGCGTATAGGATATATTTTTCAAGTTCAATTCATTTAATCGAACGGCTCCTGCTTAATCATATTCAGCTGCACCAAACTCGTTAAATACAATCGCCCTTGTTTCTTATTAATATGTTTGAGCCTAAAGCCTTCCACTATGAGTGTTCAACTTATATTGTTGCTACATTCCATCTTATGCGCCCCGTTTGAAGTTGACACTTCCAGTCAGCACACACAACCTTTCATTATGTAAACTCGCCTTCAATGACCATCTTTCCGACAGGAGTTATTTTTACAACTGCCCCGTGGCTCGTATGCTCGCCTATACGCAACAATCCCATATGAAGCATCATAGCCAATATCCTTTGACTCAGCACTGATGCCGCATCATCGTAGTAAAAAGGCTTTATATAGGGAAGCAGCACCTTTTCTAACGAAGCTACGGTTGTCCATTCTGTACATAAAATCGACAGCCAGCCCGCAATTGAAATAATATTGGGAATTGCCTTGCGATACTGCTTGAGCCAGAAAACAAAAACCTTGGTAATTTCCTGCCTGTTTATTTGGCTGCTTTTTGTCTTCCCTGCAGCAGTGAGCAGCAAAACACCATCCGACGTTTCTTGCAAATATCCACTGGCATGACAGTAATCGTACAATAAGGAGAATCGGTTCGGGTATATGCCGAAATGTCTGCCATAACCAAATCTCCATTCGCCCTTTATTGGCAGATCTTCGGAAATATGCAGCGTTTCCAGTACTTGCTGCAACTGTCGCTTATACATAGATCCATCTGCAGAAAGGCCAATTTCATGTTGTCCCGCAAAACATAGCAGCAAGTTCATATCCTGCAATAATAAGTCCTGCTCATCACGGTACATTTCTGGATCGTTTGTATGGACTAATTCAAACGCAAATCTCTTTGCCAGTAACCGCCTGTATCTGCCACGTATATCTTGCGGAACCTGGAATAAATATTTTGTTTCTGCATTATTGCCATTGAAAAGCAAACCAAGCTGTTTGAATTTTACAATAACGTCCCGGGGAGTCCGCATCTCTTCCTTACTCGATTCAGACGTTTCTAACTTCTTTCTTCTTTTTTGAACGGTCTTTGTCTGCTTAACAGGCTGCGCTTTGACAGGTTCAACCTGTTTCCTTTTCTCTGCATCAAATTGACTTTGGGCAGCTCTAGCTGTTAAGTCCTCTAGGCTATAGCTTTTACCTTGCTCAAATAGCAGCATATTCATAAATCTCAACTCGTCTAGCGGCATCTTCTGCAACAGAGTCTCCATAATGTCCTTACTACCAGCCGCGCTCAAAATAGACTGAATCAGCTCATGCTTGGAATTGCTGCTGCATTCACATCCATAGGATTCAGCAATTCGATTTAATTGCTGGATATCAGCATAGACAAGCATATCGGATAAATTCATCACTTTTGTTGTTGTACCAGCAATTTGCTTCACCTCGCCTCTCCTCTCTCCTGTCTTGTATCTATCCATCAGTATTGGATATTTTTTCATATTTCAAACATAAAAAACAGCTCGCTGTTCGTATTTTTAAAAATTCCAGATTAGCAAACCAATAGCTTTTAACAAAAAAAGAGCATTTGTACCGCTATCCAAGCGTTACAATGCTCCAGTTATTTTAAATGACGCGTGCAGTTATAAAGTTCCGGGTGCCATGCTCCACCGCTCCAGTTCAGGACGGAATAAGAAAGATTATTCAATCTTTCATTTTGCAGCTGTTTACATAAGCCAAGCAGCAAAACAGCAATAAAACTGCCATGCGATACGATAAGCAAATTTTTGTAGTTGCCGTCATTCAATATTTCATTCATAAAATCGAGACCCCGTCTCAATACAGCAGCATCTGATTCGATTCCTGATTCATCTGATTGTCTCCAGCTTTCACCAAAACGGGCTACCCGTTCCGCTTCTACCATTCCTTCGATCTCACCAAAATAACGCTCCATTAATCGAGGATCTGGTGTCAAAACAGGTATTTGCAATCGATTCGCAATAATCGCAGCAGTATCACAAGCTCTTGATAAGGGACTGGAAATTATAGCATCCCACTTCTGCTCATCATCAGCCAATCGTTCAGCTAACTGCTTCGCTTGCAAAATTCCGGTTTGATTAAGCGGAATATCTGTTTGTCCTTGAATCCTGCCCGCAAGATTCCACTCCGTCTGGCCATGTCTAACAAAACCTGCCCTCATTACGACACTCCTTGTCTAATTTCTTGTACGTGACAGCCAATTCAAAGTCAGCAATGCCATAACAAGTCCAATTAACGATAAAGCTACATAGTATTGGGGAAAAGTCGGAACGAGCTTCAACACAAGCGGATCACTTATGCTTGCAATCGGTACCTCAGCATAAAATCCTGATGCGGATATCATTCGTTCAGTAGATGCAAAGCCTGTATCCATCAATCCCTGCATAGCAGTGACATCCATACCGCCTGTTGCGTTTTTCTGACCAAACAATAAAATAAACAACGAGCAGCCAAACAAAGCCATGCACGCAGCAATCATGATGGATAGATTACGACGAAATCCTTTGGAAAATGAATAGTTTTTTTCCGTAACCGGAGCCATCCAAGGCTGCTCATCAAATATTCTATCCATTACATTGCGGCTCAACTGATGGGACTGCTCTGATGGAACAAAACTATCCTCATCAGAAAACTCCCTGATTAGTCGCTCACTTTCTTCCCAAAACTGAAATTGCTCCCTGCATTCCTCACAGAGACGCATATGTTCATCCATAGCCATTTTCCAGGTGTCATCCGGCATAAAGTTCCGATATACGCTGAAAGACTCCTGTACATCATCACATGTCATCGCGGACTCATCCCTTCCAACTGTTCTAGCATTGCGCCTTCGCCAAAATAAGGCTCCAGTTGAGCCTTTACACTTACTCTTGCCCGAAATAGCAATGATTTAACCGAACTAACTGTCTGCCCCATCATATTAGCTATTTCCTGATAGTCCAACTGCTCATACTCACGAAGAATAAGCGCAGACCTTTGCTTATCCGGCAAATTATTAATCGCCTCACGCACCATCGCCATTCTTTCATTGCGCAGCATTTGCTGCTCTGGCATCAATTCAAAGTTTTCCACAGGCTCCACGCCAGCTTCTTCAATCGATACCTGCACTGATTTCTGTTTGCGAAGCTCGCTCAAAACAGTGTTTCGGGCTATCGTATACAGCCACGTCGAAAAAGAAGCATCCACCTCACGAAAAGAATGAAGGCTTTTGAATGCTTTATAAAAAGTTTCGGAGCATAAATCTTCAGCCATCAGCTCCAACTTAGCGCTCTTTAACATATGAAAAATAAATGCCATGATTTTTCGTTGATAACGGCTCATTAATTCAGAGTAAAGTTCTACGTTGCCGTCTTTAATCTCTCGTATAAGCTGTGAATCAGTCATGACAGGCGAACCTCCTCCACCTGTATCATATTTTCCCGGATTCACTTATGTAGTATTGTACTTCACCGGGAACAAATAGTTGCGGCATTTTCTCTTTTTGATAAGACTGCCGGCAATGTTATATAATTCGAGCTGCACATTCAAATTCCTGCTTCGTTCGACAAATGTACAAAATCCTAACAATTCTCATAATTGTATGACCCTCTATTGTCAAACATTCCATCCAAAAGCTGTACAGTTTCAGCCCATAAGCATAGGCTCAGTAGGAAAACGGTTACAGGACAAAAAAAAGACCACTCCATAAGGAGTGGCGAGCACTATTCCAGTGCACCATATTTGGATAGGAGTGGAGAGAAACCATACTGTACTTTTATTATATGTATACGCTTCCAAAATGTCAACAAGCAATTTAAAATTAATTAAATAATTTGTATTTACTGCAACTTGCCATCCTCCTAATGCAAAAAAACTATCAATTAATACGGCAAAATTGCCAATAATTAATTGATAGCTTTCTGTTATTTATTATTGATGTACGGAATAGCCATGTGACTCCAACACCAGCATCGCTTCATCCAGATTTTGCTGATCACGGAAAGACAGTCTCAGCACCCCTGGAATATCCTCTCTGCTTTCAATAACTTGAATGTTACTCAAATTGATTTTGCGCTTGCCCAATTCACTGGCTATATTCCCTATAATGCCTGGATGGTCAGGCACATCTACATAACAGTCATAGAACGAGTGGATAACGCCCTTTCTTCGCTCCGGCATTCTGCTTCTAAATTCGCTAGCTGCGGCAAATGCATCAATCACTGCATCGCCATTTTGCTGCTCCAGCATTTCGATAAACTTGGCCGTCTCATCGTGCCAATCATGCAAAAGACGTAAAACAACTTCACGGTTATTGATCAGTATATCGCGCCATACAATCGGATCACTGGAAGCTATTCTCGTTATATCTCGAAATCCGCCGGCAGCCAGCGATTCATACAAGCCATTATGCTCATTATAGCCTCTCACCTGATTGACAAGCGCTACAGCAATAACATGCGGCAAATGACTGATCGCCCCTACAATCTCGTCATGCTCATCTGCATTTACAACGACAATCGTAGCCTTTGTGCATGCCAGCAGTTCCTTTAGCCGTTCCAGCGCCTCTGAAGACGTCTGCTCATCAGGCGTCAATACATAAAACGCATTCTCATAAAGATGGGATGAAGCAGCCTCTACGCCTGAGCGTTCCGAACCTGCCATTGGATGGCCGCCAATAAATATAGCCTCCCCCAAATCAGTCTCGCGCGCTCTTTTTGCAACTGAAGCTTTTGTACTGCCAACATCCGTAATAATACAACCTGGCTTCAATTTACAGTTCGAAAGTTCGCCCAAATATTGCTCAAGTAATCCTACAGGGACACAAAGAAAAATAAAGTCAGCCTGCTCCGCCGCTTCCTGTATAGAGGTTGTGCCTTCGTCAACAACACCTCTTTGCAAATACTTTTCGATGGAGGACGACCTATTCGAGTAACCGACCACTTTAATATTCGGGTCATTTTTGAAACAAAGCGCCAGCGATCCCCCGATTAAACCGACTCCAAATATCGCTACTGTAATCATAAGCTACTGTTGCACCGCCGCTTCCTGCATAACTTGTTCAAGAGCGGATATAAATTTTTCATTTTGCTCTTTTGTGCCAACCGATATACGGATATAAGTCGGATAGTGTTTCCAGCCTGCCCGCGATACAATTCCTTTGCGTAAGAGTGCCTGAAAAACTTCCATCGAAGGACGCAACACATCAAACATAATAAAATTGCCGTATGCCGGAAAATAAGTCAAGCCAAGCCGATCGAACTGCTCACGCAAATAGATCAAACCCTGCTCATTTTGCTCGCGGCAATACGCAATAAAGGAATCATCAGCAAGTGATGCTTTGGCTGCCGCCTGTGCAATACGCGTTGTATTAAACGGCTCTCTAACCTGATTAATCGTTCTGATTACTTCAGGCGCAGCTACACCGTAACCAATACGAAGCGATGCCAAGCCGTATATTTTTGAAAACGTTCTTAATACAACTAGATTTTTATGAGCCGGCAACAATTTAACTCCATCTGAAAAAGATGGATCATCAATAAATTCGCCGTACGCTTCATCAAGCACCACCATAACATGTTCAGGTACTTGTTGCAAAAATTGAATCATATCAGCGTGATCAATTATTGTTCCTGTCGGATTATTCGGATTACAAATCCAAATAATTTTTGTTCTATTTGTAACCTTTGCCAACATCGCAGGAAGATCATGCTTGCCTTCCAGAAGCGGAACCTCAATCACCTTAGCATTCTCGATCTCCGCATTATGCTTATATTGAGGGAAAGTTTCATCAGCCATAATAGTTTCATCGCCTGGAGCAAGATATGCTCTTGCCAGCATCAAAATAATTTCGCTGGATCCTGTTCCAAAAATAAGTTGGTTCGTCTCTATTGCCAAATATGAAGCCAACGCACTGGCAAGCTCCACACTTGCACCGTCCGGATATATATTAACCTGGTTCAATTCCTCTTGAATCGCTGCCTTTGCGAAATTGGAATAACCGAATGGATTTTCATTCGATGCTAGTTTAATAACTTCACTTAAACCTAATTCTCTCTTCACATCTTCAATAGGCTTACCCGGCTGGTAAACAGGAAGATGAGTAATATTCGATTTTGGTTGCATGGGCTTCTCACCTCTTCATAAAAATAACGAAATATGTTCTTATTGTCTCACAATTCAATAGAGTTTGTATAGTGTGCAGCTGTCAGACAAGCCCTAATCCCTCTTGTATCAAGCGATAAAAAGATATGAATTATATAATATTGCACAAAAAAAGCTAGATCCAAAACGGTTTGGATCTAGCTGTTCTTTCTTATTTCACATAAGCTATCCTTTGAAATGTCCAATGAACTCGCCAATCTTATTCAATCCCTGTTGTCTGGTCTCTATATTTTGCAATAGCGGAATATTGCTTTCTATTGTGCGCACAATTGCACTGCCTACAATAATCCCATCACAAACTTGCTCGAAACGAGCTGCCTGCTCACGATTTGAAATACCAAAGCCTATTGCAATCGGTGCAGATGATACAGCCTTTACATCCTCTAGAAACCGGTCAATATCGGCATGGAAATTTGCTCTTTCACCTGTAACCCCGAGCGATGAAACACAATAAAGAAAGCCTGTTGCTCGCTCTGCAATTTTTTTAATCCGATCCTTGGAGGTTGGAGCAACCAAAGGAATAAAATGAATGTTATTTGCTTCGCAAATACGGACAACCTCCTCGCTCTCCTCAAGAGGCAGGTCGGGGATCAACAGTCCGCTAATCTCATAGCTGCTCAAAGATTCAATAAGCCGCTTCATGCCAAATTGCAGCACCGGATTAAAATAAGTAAATAGCACAAACGGCAATTTTACTCCTTCTTCTCGCGCCTGCCTCGCTACAGACATACAACCTTCCAATGTTATTTCATGCTGCAACGCTCGCAAGGACGCCCTTTGAATAACTGGACCGTCTGCAAGCGGGTCAGAGTAAGGCACACCCAACTCAATAATATCTGCTCCAGCTTGCTCCGCTGTTTTTATAATATCAACAGTCGTACGGGCATCCGGATCTCCTGTTGTAATGAAAGGAATAAGCGCCTTTTTGCCCGAAGCTTTTAACGTTTCAAATGTTTGATCAATTAGATTCATTCTGCCCGCCTCCCAGATAACCCATAATGGCTTCAACATCCTTATCGCCGCGCCCTGATAAATTAATTATAACGATCTCTTCCTTAGAAAGGCTCGGTACCAGCTTGACAGCATGAGCTACAGCATGGGAAGACTCCAGAGCAGGCAATATGCCCTCAGTTTTGGCGAGTAGCTGCAAGCTGTCCAGCGCCTCTTTATCCGTAATCGGCACATAGGATGCCCGTCCGATATCTTTCAAATAAGCATGCTCCGGACCGATACCAGGATAGTCAAGCCCTGCAGAAATAGAATGGGCAGGCAACACTTGTCCGTACTGATCTTGCAGAAGATAACTCATGGAGCCTTGGAAGACACCCTCAGTCCCTTTTGTCATTGTAGCAGCATGCTGATCAGTTTCTACTCCTTTACCCGCAGCCTCAACACCAATAAGCTGTACTGATTCGTCATTCACAAATGGATAAAAGATTCCCATCGCATTGCTTCCACCGCCAACCGCCGCAATGATATAATCCGGCAAACGACCTTCTTGCTCGACGATTTGCTTCCTCGCCTCATCGCCTATAATTCTTTGGAAATCACGCACCATCATCGGATAAGGATGTGGTCCTGTAACAGACCCCAAAATATAAAATGTATCATTCACATGGCTTACCCAGTATCGCAACGCTTCATTACAAGCGTCCTTCAATGTTCTTGTTCCAGAAGTTACAGGAACAACCTCTGCTCCCAGCAGTTGCATTCTGAACACATTCAGCTGCTGGCGGCGCATATCTTCCTCTCCCATAAAAACTTTGCATTCCAGTCCAAGCAGTGCGGCGATTGTAGCTGTTGCCACACCATGCTGTCCCGCACCCGTTTCAGCAATTACTTTCGTTTTCCCCATTCGTTTTGCCAAAACGCCCTGACCAATTGTATTGTTGATTTTATGAGCTCCGGTATGATTCAAATCCTCTCGCTTCAAATAAACCTTCGCTCCGCCAAGCTTTTCAGTAAGACGTTCGGCATAGTATAAGGAGGTTGGTCTGCCGGAGTATTTATTTAGCAAATAATTGACATCAGCTATAAACTCTTCATCTACACTATATTTTTTATAAGCTTCTTCAAGCTCTAATAAAGCATTCATTAATGTTTCCGGCACATAACGTCCGCCAAATTTGCCGAATCGCCCATCTTCATTTGGTACTTGCATCATGCTTCCCTCACCCTTTTTACAAATAAATGTATTTTTTCACTGTCTTTGCGGCCATTCGTTTCAACACCGCTGGATACATCAACTCCATCAACCGCATATTGCTCCAGCAGCAGGCGCACATTATCCGCATTCAAGCCGCCAGCAATATAGAGCGGCAATTGCCGTTCTGAACAAATTTGCTGATAAGCAGAAATCGCCTCCCAGCCAAAAACTTGCCCCGTCCCGCCTCCCGGAGCATCAAGAAGAACAGCATCAATACTACTATTATAAGCACTAAGTATATTGGATAAATGAGTATATGCATCCGTAGTTTTTAAACTGTCTTTAACTGAGAAAACCTTCCAGATTTTAAGTGTTGGAAACATTCTCTTCACTTGCCGGCAATATGACGGATCTTCATGACCATGAAGCTGGATAATTTGAAGCGGCGCGCGCTCCATTATTTTTTTCAGCTCTGACAAGTCCATATCGACTAATACCCCAACGGCAAGCGGCGGCAAGCCATTGGCGCAGGATATCCCTTGCAATGCCTTAATCAACTCAGCAGCTTGCTCACTAGATACCTGACGCTTGCTCTTTGCAAAGACAAAGCCAACTTCATCAATTGCCAAGCCGTCTAAAGCAAGCAAATGTTCTTTCTCTTTAAAACCGCATATTTTAATTCGACATTTCTGCTCATTGCTCATTTCGCATTCTACTCCATTAATTGACGCACTGCCGCGCCTGGATCCGGCTGGCGCATAAAATGTTCTCCAACTAAAACGCCTTGCGCCCCTGTCTGTTCCAAAAATATCATATCCTCGCGTGAAGAAATACCACTCTCACTAATAAGTGTCACATCGTTCGGAACTAACTTCGCCAAAGCTTCGGTCGTTGCCAAATCAGTATGGAATGTTCTTAAATCACGATTATTAATACCAATCAGCTTCACCTTGTCAAGCGAAAGCACTGCTTCCAATTCCGCTTGATCATGCACTTCAACTAGCACATCCAGCCCCAAAGATTTGGCTAAATTATACATTTCACTAAGCTGCTGCTTCGTCAAAATAGCAGCAATCAATAAAATTGCATCTGCACCAATCAGTCTGGCCTCATAAATCTGACGGTAATCAATAGTAAAATCTTTTCTAAGCAGCGGTAATTCAACCGTTTTGCGTACTGCTGTCAAGTAGTCATTTGCACCTTGAAAATATTGTTTATCTGTCAATACAGAAATACAATCTGCTCCAGCATCCTCATACAGCTTTGCAAGTTTTTCAGGGTTAAAATCGGCACGTATCAATCCTTTAGATGGAGATGCCTTCTTCACTTCTGCAATCAAGCCCAGCTTGCGGTTTCTATTGCCATTAAGCAGTGCACGTTCAAAACCACGGCAAGCCGGCATTTCACTGATTGTTTTTTCCGCCTCGCTCAGTATGAAATTTCCCTTTAACTGTTCAACTTCCAGTTGCTTCGTTGCCACTATTTTGTTGAGTATCATAACGCAGTTCTCCTGTTCTTTGAATCAATTGTTCAAGTTTTTGTTGCGCCTTTCCGGAATCGATTACTTCTGCTGCTGCTTGGACGCCATCCTTCAAAGTTGAAGCAAGACCGCCCACATAAATACATGCGCCTGCGTTCGCCAGTACGATATCACGGTAAGCATCTGTTCTTTCACACGCGAAAACCTCTTTAATGAGCATCGCATTCATATCAGAATCCCCACCCATCACTTGTTGAATGCCAGCACGTTTAAGACCAAGATCCTCCGGCTCTAAATGGTAGGTGCGAACAACGCCATCTTTCAATTCAGATATTTGCGTAGCATCCGAAATGCTGATTTCATCTAAACCGTCATGACTGCTTACTACAAGCGCTCTGACTAACCCCAGTTCTCCAAGAACAGAAGCGATTGTCTCCGTACGCGAGCGATCATACAAACCAAGTAATTGACGATCAGCACCAGCCGGATTTGTTAATGGGCCCAGCATATTGAAAATCGTACGAATGCCCAGTTCCTTGCGGGGAACCGCCGCATGACGCAATGAAGGATGATACAATTGTGCAAACATAAAACAAATACCAATACTTTCAAGACATGATTTCGCTTCTTCAGGAGTCAAATTGATGTCAACGCCCAGAGCCTCCAACACATCAGCACTTCCTGATTTACCAGACATAGCACGATTGCCATGCTTTGCCACACGAATCCCTGCCGCTGCTGCAATAATCGAAGAAGCGGTCGATATATTGAATTTATGAATGCCCGAACCGCCCGTTCCACATGTATCAAGCAGCCCTGTTTGACTGACAGATACACGACTTGAATATTCCCGCATTACCTCAGCAAATCCGGTAATTTCTTCCTTGGATTCACCCTTCATTCTCAAAGCAGTAGCAACTGCCCCAATTTGTGAGCTGGTCGCCTCTCCATTCATAATCAAGCTCATCACACGCCTTGCCTCATTTCGGCTAAGACCTGAGCCGCCTATCAATTTATTGAGCGCTTGAGTCATTGATATCGGTACTTCGTTCGCATTCATCATATTAAACTCCCCCTTCAATTACTGCAACATCATAATCGGAGTTGACAGCTGCCATCGAAACTGCATTGTTGATCGGTCTAGCAAACACGGCTTCCGCCACTTTTATCGCTTTGAGCATTGCCGATGCTTTGTTTACCGTCTCCATATATTCATTTTCAGGTACAGAATCCCACACAATTCCTGCACCGCTTTGTACATATGCCATTCCTTGTTTAAAAATAATCGTTCTAATCGTAATACAACTGTTCATCGCACCAGCAAATCCTAAATAACCGATTGCTCCCGCATAAGGTCCTCTTGCCTCATTCTCCAATTCAGCAATGACTTCCATTGCTCTCAATTTTGGCGCTCCAGAAACGGTGCCTGCTGGCAAGCAAGATAAAAAAGCATCAAAAAAATCCTTATCCTTGCGCAGCTTTCCTGAAACGTTAGACACAATATGCATGACATGTGAGAAGCGCTCTACTTCCATATATGAATCGCATTTCACTGATCCAAATTCAGATACTCTGCCAATATCGTTTCTGCCCAGATCAACGAGCATAAGATGTTCCGCACGCTCTTTTTCATCAGCCAGCAACTCTTTTTCCAATGCTAAATCTTCTTCCTCTGTCTTTCCGCGAGGGCGAGTTCCGGCAATCGGTCTTGTCTCTGCGCGCCCGTTCTCAACCTTGACTAGAGCTTCTGGAGAAGTGCCGACTATTATTTCATCATCCATTTTCAAATAATACATATAAGGTGATGGATTCATTGAACGCAGTACGCGATAGACAAGAAACGGATCGATTTCTGTTCTCATGTTAAAACGCTGTGATAGTACAACCTGGAACAAATCTCCCTCACGGATATATTGCTGCGCTTTTTTCGTTTTTTCGATAAATTGTTCCTTCGTCATATTGGATGAGTAATCACCCGGCAACAAATCAATGTCAGTCATTCCTGCTGAAGCAGCTTGAACTGCCGCAGCAGGTGCCTGCAGCCTCTCTTCCAAAAGAGTCAACTTCATACATGCCTGATCATATGCCTTTGCAATATCTGCAGCCTGGGCATTAGGCTGTAAATGAACATTAGCTATTAACAACACCTGTTGTTTATAATGATCAAATACTACCAGTTGATCACAAAACATAAATTGCAAATCATTCATTTGAAGATCATCTATACGATGTGCTGGCAGTTTTTCGTAATACTGCAATAAATCATAACCGAAAAAACCTGCTGCGCCGCCTGTAAAAGGAGGCAAATCTTTCAGTCGCGGGCTTTTATAATCCGCCATCTTCTCTTTGAGCAATTCAATTGGTTTGCCATCAAGAATTTCTCGGGAGCCATTGACCTCAAGCACAAATTCCCCCTGCTTGCCTTGCAGCTTCATAAAAGGGTCGGTGCCGATAAACGAATAACGCGCCCATTTTATTCCGCCCTCTGCGCTTTCAAGTAGAAAGCTGCAATCATCTTTGGCAAAATGCTGGAACAAACGAATTGGTGTTTCAGTGTCCGCCATTACTTTTCTAACAATCGGAATTAAATTATAGTCTTTGGCAAGCTCGGTAATCTGGCTGAATTCGTGCGTCATATCAATAACCCCCTCATTAAATATATCTCTTATAGCTCCATCAGCGTTTCAGTTGGCGATATTCATATTCTCAATTCATAAAGCAGTTGGTTTAAATAAACCCAAAAAGCTCCTGCCTAGGCAGGAGCTTGAAAGTTCAGATCATGGATAATTGAATAAGGGTTGCAAATCAACATGACAAATAAATATGTATCGTCTCATATAATCCATGCTCTGGGATTACACAGACCGGCCATGTCAATACTAAACTCTGCTCTGCTAACCTTCTCAACTATACTCTGCTCGTCTAAACTAAACTAAACTCATCTCTGCTAGGCTCTACACTAAAAATTCACCTTATCTAATCTATAATCACTATATACTACGGCTATGATTGCGTCAATAAAAAATATTATTTTGCCAAATCCGGACGAAGCGTTTTTGCACCCCGCAAATAAACATGTTCAATTTCTGCTTGTCCCTTGTCTGTATTGACGAGCAACATCAAGCGAATACAGTTTTTCAGGCTGCCTTGTACAGGAACCTCCAAGGAGCACATTAACGGTACAAGCTCCCAGCCAGCTAATTGTCGTATCGGCTGCGCAGGAAATGCTGCATCAAGTTCATTGGTTACCGTAATCAGAACACTGCATACATCTTCTGGCTGCAGTCCGTTCACATCAATAATTTGTTGCAGCAGTTCCATCGTAGCTTCTTTAATTTCTTTCCCGTCATTCGCTGCGACGGTAATCGCTCCACGTATTCCTCTAACGCTCATCGTTCAACGACCTCCTGTTTTAGCTGTCTAATAATTTCTTTGATCCAGTCCGCTTGAATATCTGAGCGAATCACGACTTTCCCTATTTCTTCAGGCACCACAAATACCATATTGCCTTCTTTGAATTTTTTGTCATGCATCATGGCATCCATCACTTCATCCAAATCAAAATGTTCCGGTATACTGATCGGCAAGCCCAGATTCGCCAATAAACTTTTAGTAATCGTGTATACCTCCTCAGGTGCTCCCAATTGTATACCAAGCTTTGCGGAGCCAATCATTCCTATTGAGATTGCTTCTCCGTGCAACAGTTCATTGTACCCTGCAACCGCTTCTAACGCATGACCGATTGTATGTCCCAAGTTCAATATCGCACGCAAATCATTTTCTTTTTCATCCTGAGAAACGACCTGTGCTTTCACCGAGCAGCCAACATATAATGCGTAGCCAAGCGCTTCTGGGTCAAGCGCCAGCAGTTTTTCCACATTGTTCTCACACCATGTTACGAATGACCTATCCCATATAAATCCATGCTTAACAACCTCCGACAGCCCTGCCCGCACATCACGCGGCGGCAAGCTTTGTAATGTATTCAAATCATACAGTACAAATTCAGGCTGATGAAAAGCCCCGATAATATTTTTGGCAAATGGATGATTCACTGCCACTTTACCGCCGACACTGCTGTCATGCGCCAAAATTGTTGTGGGAAGCTGAATAAATTTTATCCCGCGCATATACATCGCAGCAAGCGTGCCTGCCAAGTCTCCTACTACGCCCCCGCCTAAGGCTGCAATTGCCGAATGGCGATCCAGACCGGCTTTTAGTGCCTTGCCTACTAAATCTTCCAGCATGGACAAAGACTTTGAAGGTTCTCCTGCCGGCACAATGGCAGTAACCACCTTAAATCCGCCCTCTTCCAGTTCTGCCACAAGACCATCCAAATATAAAGGAGAAATATGATCATCGGTTACGATCATCAACGGAGATTTTTTGCTTATGCCATGCTTTGTAAAAAATTCAGAGGATTGATCCAACAATCCTTTGCCAATATAAATGGGATAGGAGCGTTCTCCCAGCTCTACTGTTAATTCACGCATCGTCTCAAACCCGCCTTAATTTTATAATAAATGATTAAACCATTATACATCTGATTCCATATAAAATATTGCATTTACATCTACTATTCACTGCGTTACAGCCCTAAATACCTGTGCCCATTATAGTACAGCCACGCTTATTTGACAAGAAAAACGCCTAATTACAAATGACCGCAAACAGCATTCACTATTGTATTTCAACTTTGTTATTACAACCAATAATCGCTCTATAAAGACAAAAAAAGATTGCCCAAAAGATCAGTTATGCTGACCAATTGGACAATCTCTTGAATTGCCAAGCTAATTGCCGCTTTATTATCGGACGGCTGTTGAATGAATATGGTCCTGGAATGCTTCACTGAGCAGTTTGGGGTCATTGATTAACAACTGCATTTGATCATCGTTTACTCCGATAATTTGAGCACATTCCTCCAAAGTAATAAACCCCCGCCGATAGGCAGCAATTACTTTACGTTTATCCATCAATTTGCTTCCTCCCAAACACCATTCTATATAGTAGTATAGGAATAATTGGAAAACGTTATACATTATTCAGCTGTCTTCGAATAAAAGAACGTATCTGCAGTCTCAAGTCCAAAACGAGAAGGTGTAAATATTTGTTCAGTACTTCCAACGAATAGCAGCCCTCCCGGCTTTAGTGCTTTAGCAAATTTGCTATACAGCAGCTGCTTGGCTTCCTCTGTAAAATAAATCATAACATTGCGACAAATAATAAGATCATAACCGCTTTGAAAGGTGTCCGCCAATAGATTTTGCTGCTCAAACCGAATTGCTTTTTTTATTTTTTCATCAATGACATATTGCCCATCATGTTCCGAAAAATATTTTTTTTGCGCAGTAGGTGGCATATCTCTTAAGGAACGCTCAACATAAATGCCTTCTTTTGCCTTATCCAGCACGCCATTGTCTAAATCAGTTGCCCATATATCCACTTTATGAAGTGCATTCATCTCTGCCAGCATTATTGCAAGCGTATACGGTTCTTCCCCCGTCGAGCAAGCGGCGCTCCATATTTTAAGACGCCCATGCTGCTGCAGCATTTGAGGTAAAAAGCGCTTCTCCAATACTTCCCAGCGAGAGGGGTTGCGGTAAAATTCTGATACATTGATTGTCATTCGATCTAGAAACTCATCAAACAACACCGGATTTTTGTCAATCGCCTCACTATATGCAACAAATGTCGCAAATCCTCTTTTTTCACGCAGCGTTGTTAACCGCCGCTTCATTTGAGCTTCCTTATATTGCATTAGATCAATAGCAGTTTTCTTTTTGATAAAAGCCGCAAATTGATTAAAATCTTCGTCCTCCATTCAAACTCCTCCGCTACCAGCTTATATCCAGCGCTGAATTGTATGATCGTAGGAAACAAGTTCCTCTTCCTTGAAAAAGATTGAAATCTCACGTGCAGCATTCTCATTAGAATCAGAACCGTGAATTAAATTGAAGTTAGTATGTACAGCAAAGTCTGAGCGAATCGTTCCTGGTGCAGCATCTACTGCATTCGTTTTGCCGATTAGTGCTCGTGTAAGGGCAATCACATTATCTCCACCCCATACCATAGCAAATACAGGACCAGATGTAATAAACTCCACCAGCGGATCATAAAATGTTTTTCCTTTATGCTCCGCATAATGTGTTTCTGCCAGTTCTGGAGTAATTACCATAAATTTAGCCGCTATCAGCTGCAGCCCCTTTTTCTCAAAACGGCTCATTATTTCACCAATTAACCCTCTTTGTACACCATCAGGCTTGATCATTAAAAACGTTTTTTCCATTTCATTCACCCTTTCTATTCATATGCATGCTGCTTAGTTTTTTTGATTAATTAGTAATTTCTTTTTCCTACGAAATGTGCAATATCAGCCAAATTCTTTCTTGCAGCAATCGCAGGAAGCTTCTCCAGCGCGGTCAGTGCTTTAGCAATATAACGATTTGCCAGCTCATCAGCCAATTCACCACCGCTTCCACTTTTTACAATAGCTACCGCTCTTACAGAATTTGCGCCATTCTCACGAATCGAAGAAAGCTCAGCAAGCAAGTCTTCCCGCTTATCGGCTTCCTTTAGCGTCATTATGACAGGCAAAGTAATATTGCCTTGGCGCAAATCCGACCCTGGCGGTTTGCCGATCTGCTTCTCTGTACCGTATAGGTCAAGCAAATCATCACGGATTTGAAAAGCCATACCCACATTATAGCCATAGTTGTACAAAGCGTTAACAATGGACGGCTTGCAATCCGCTGCAATAGCTCCCAATTGACAGCTAACCGCAATCAAAAGGGCTGTCTTGCGACGTATCCGCAACAAATAATTACGAATCGATTGTTCTGTATTGAAAAAATCTCTTATCTGTTCCATTTCCCCAATACACATCTGAACAAGTGCTTTTGACAACACTTGATGGATCAACGGATTGGAAAGCTTCGCTGCCATCATCAGCGCTTTCCCATGAATATAATCACCAGTATACATCGCAATTCGATTATCCCATTTTGCTTTTACCGTTAATTTACCCCGCCGCATATTAGCATCGTCGATTACATCATCATGCACCAAAGATGCCATATGAATTAGCTCAAGCGGTACAGCGGCATGCTTGAGAACATCCAGTTGGTAGTTGCCAAATTTCCCTGCAAGCAGCATCATCCCCGGACGTATTCTTTTGCCGCCAGCCTTGAGCAAATGAAGCGACGTTGCACTTAATAGCGCATGATCATCAGTTACAGTTTGCTCCAGCTCCTGCTCAATTTGATGGAGGTCCCCTTTTAATTTGGCATACAAGTCTAATAGTTTCATTCTTTCACCTATTGGGCATTTTATATAAAGTTAAGATCGATTTCTCTCTCAAGCAAGCCAATTTGCTTGGCATACTTATAATAAAGCTTTAAACCATCTTGCAGTTCAGTTCCAAAATGGTAATTCAAGCATGAAAAGTAGTTGTTCCAGTATGCTTCAGTACCGCCTAATTCCAAACATGCTTTGTTTGTTATCAGATGGATATTTTGAAGATTAGCATCCTTGTTCCAAAGAAGCTCGGTATGGAGCCTTTGTAAAAGCTGAACATTTTCTGCAAAAACATCTTTTCTGGCTGCTATAACTGCATAGGTCATCCCCAGCCCCGTCCATTGATGCCAAGCTTCACCAAGATCTACGATATGCAAATGACTGTTCTTGCTGGATTCTGCGATTGCCGGATCGCCGATAAGCAAAGCACCGTCAGCATCTTGAAGCATTTCGCTCAATGTTGCTGACGATGTGTCATATTCAGGCTTGCACTGCCAGTACAACTCCATCATTACTTTCAACAAATTTACTGAAGTTGCCGATGTAGAAGACAGACTGATTTTTTCTGGCAACTTTTTATCCAGCGGCTCCTTTAAAAATAACAATATGGAGTTCACCTTGCCAATCGATCCGACTGACAGCCTCGGAAACAAAACAAGTTGATCGGCATGCTGAGCATATGCGAACGAAGAAATTCCCGACACATCCAAACTTCCATTTGCAAGCATATGGTTAAGCTCGGCGGGAACTCGCGGGATTTTCTTAAAACCTGTATGATCAAGCTGATCGCCAAGCCCATAAAACAAAGGCCAGCTATTCGCGTAATCAATTTGTCCGATGGTGAAGGTTTTGGTTCTAGTCATCACACTTCTCTCCCCATCTTCTATACAATTGATGTTCAATCTCCATACCGTCCAGCACTTTTCCTGTCAAAAACATGACCATATCATCAAGCGATTGAGGACCATTATAAAATGCTGGCATAGCCGGTATAATCTTCACTTTCATTTTTGCAAGCCGAAGCATATTCTCCAAATGGATTTCATGCAGCGGCGTCTCTCTTGGTACAATAATTAACGGACGCCCCTCTTTCAATACAACGTCAGCAGCGCGCGCCAGTAAATTATGAGACAGTCCATGCGACACCGATGCCAGCGTGCCCATCGAACACGGTATGATCACCATTCCCTCTGTCCGGAAAGAGCCGCTCGCAACAGCAGCACCAATATCTGCATTGGGATAATAGATTAACTGCTTGTTCTCCATAGCTGCACCAAATTGGTTTTGAAGAGCTTCGATCCGCTTAGAGGAGTTAAAGTCCATTTCTTCTTTCAGTACACGCCAGCCAGCATCAGTAATGACCAAATGCACCTCAAAATTACGCAACAGCAATTGCTTAATCAGTGTAAGCCCATAAACAGCACCGCTGGCACCTGTTATTCCAACTACCCAACGCTTGCGACCATTTACTAAGGCCTCCATTGATGCAGCACCGCCAAATCAATTATTGTAAAAGCAAATAACAAGACGCTGAGGGTTCCATTCATTCCAAAGAAAGCAACTTGTACTCTTGACAAATCATCTGGGCGCACCATCCAGTGCTGATAAAATAACAACAGGATAGATACAATCGCTCCTGCAAGATAAACCCAGCTCAAATCTGTATACCAAAACAGAGATATAAAGCCGATAGCTGTAACAACATGAAGTGAACGGGCAATCCACAAGGCACCGGACAAGCCAAAGCGTGCCGGTATGGAGTGAATGCCGACTTTACGATCATATTCATAATCTTGTGTGGCATACACAATATCAAAGCCGGCAATCCATAAAGAAACAGATATAAACAATAGCCAGACGGGCAGCGATGCGCTTCCTGTAATCGCGAGCCAGCCTCCAAGCGGCGACAAGCCGATAGTCAATCCCAGTACAATATGACATAGCCATGTAAAACGTTTCGTATACGAATACAGGACAAGCATAAACACTGCGACCGGCATCAGCTTCATAGCAATGGGATGAAGATTTGCCGCTGCCCAAAACAGCAATAAAAAAGAAACGATTGTAAAAATAAGCACCTCGGCAGACTTCAGTAAACCTGCTGGCAGTGCTCTACCAGCAGTACGCGGGTTTCGCATATCAATCGCCTTGTCAATTAATCGGTTCAAACTCATTGCAGCACTTCTGGCACCAAACATTGCAAGGGTAATCCATCCGATTTCTGCCCATGAAGGCATCCGCTTCTCCATTACTATCGCACCTAACAATGCTCCCATATAAGCAAATGGCAAAGCAAACACGGTATGTTCAAATTTAATCATCTCCAGGATGATACGGATTTTTTTAATCACGATTAACCTGCCCCTTCGTACCGATATGAAGAGCCGCTATGCCAAATGTCAAAGAATTAATAGTTACCTGCTCCATGCCTGCTTTTTCAAACATTACCTTGAGTTCTTTAGCATTTGGAAAATACTTTAATGATTCAGGCAACCATTGATACTCTTGAAACCGTTTTGCAACAAGTTTCCCAATCCGCGGCAAAATACGTTCAAAGTACAAATAATAAATCCCTTTAAATGGCTGCCAGGAAGGCTTGGACAATTCCAAGCAAACTACTTTCCCACCAGGTTTAACAACCCTGTTCATCTCCCGCAAAACCTGATCATAATCGGGAACATTTCGCAAGCCGAATCCAATCGTTACAAAATCAAAGCTGTTATCTTCAAAGGGAAGCTCCATCGCATTGCCCTGAACGAGGCTGATTTGCTTGTCCAAATTACTTTCTGCAACCTTTTTCGCGCCAACATTAAGCATATTTTGACTAAAATCAAGTCCCGTCACCTTGCCGCTCTCGCTTGCCTTTGCCAGCGCAATAGTCCAATCGCAAGTGCCACAGCAAAGATCCAAAGCAGTCTGCCCAGGCTTTACATCCATTTTTTTCATGGTAATTCTGCGCCAAGCCTTATGCCTGCGAAAACTGAGCAGATCATTCATAAAATCATATTTTCCTGCAATGGATTCAAACAGATCGTGGACGTGACTTTTTGTTTGTGTACTCATGTCGTTCACCTCGACTCATTAGTTACAGCTGACGAAATATTGATGCTATTAGATATGGATTGTATGAGTTCTGACAGCGTTCCTCTTAACACGTCCGATTCCAGCTTTCGTACTATTTGCTGTGCAGCCGCTTCTGCAGCTTCCATTTTTTGTTCCAATTGTTGTGAACAATGATACTTGTCTATAAGCTTGTATAGCACTGAGTTGTTATGCTCGTTCTCAAGCAGCATTTGATCTTCATCGCAGGCCTGCTCCAGCAGATACCAATAGCACCAGTTCTCTCTAGCCTTGATATGATCTTCAACAGCCTTTGCTTGATTGAGCAAAACCTCCATCTTGCTTATCTCTAGCAGCAATGCTGGCCACAGCCTCTTCAAACTGCCGGTCATAACATTTGAGAATTGCATAAATAGCTTGCTTTTAATATTGATATGGTAGCTCAAAAACTCATCTGCCGACATCTTGCCCTGTATAGATCGCAAATAAAAATCCATCTTCAATCGGTTAACATCACATACCGCTTCACTTATTGAAGCAATCATTTCTACTTGCCCCTGTTTGGCGAGCAACTGATAAAACCGTGTGCTGAAATAATCGCCAGCAAGCACATTAAGCTGTGTTTCACGCATTTGACGCTCCGTTTTCCCATTGCTGTCCGCATCAATGCTGTCATGCGTATCCATCCCTAGCTGCACCAAGGAAACAGCCAGGCTGTATACGTCTGTGTATTCTTTCACATGCTCCTCCGAAGTCAGAGCAGCCTGCAGAAGCCTCAGTCTGATATTTGCCAGCGGCGGCAAATGGGTGTATGTACGTATCATGTCATAATTGACATACTTGTCTGCCAGTTCAGGTAACCGGTATTCTTCTCTCATCCTTAAAGCCTCCGAAGGAGAGTAGCGCCAATCGCTGCTCCATAATCTAAACTATTATAGCACAACTTTTTTAAAGAGCATACGATTCGAGTATGATGTTAAAAAATAGCCATCTCTTTTAGGCTGCTGATTAACTGGTATATCTCCAGTTTGTCGACAGCCTGTCTTTATATATTTAATTGAGAGAAGGAATCGGTAGCGGGCGATACTTTAAAACTATCCGGCATTCCAAAGCGCTCAGCCCAAACTCCCGTCAAACTAATCCGCAATCGCTGCCTCCACAGCTCATCGTGCACTAGATGACTGGGGGGAAGCTGTACCAGTTCCGTCGCCAGCCATTGATCCGTTTTTCTAATATCGAAGGCGGCGAGCAATCTTCCCCCCTGTTCATTCGTTTCATTCAGTCTAATCAAAACCCTATTTACATTATTAAGCTGTTTGTATGCGGTGTGGACTATGGCATAAATATCTTTAAACCATAGCTCCTGCCTTTTTTCCTGCGGGTTTACCTTCAGCTCGATTAGCCATGTGCCTTGACTCCACTCCGTTTTTCCAAGCTTCGCATAAAAGGGAATGGTGGTCATAATATCAACAATATTACTATTTGAGATTCGATCAATCTGCTGCAGGCTAAACACTTCTGCAGAGTCCAACTTATCCTTTTGAATATTTGTCCAAATGAATTGTAGAGCAGCGAGCAAGAACATTACTGCTGCTATCGCCATCATACTAGCCGCTATCCATCTGCCTAACCGCATCGTTAACCCTCCGCTTCACATTAATACGACACATTAACTGCCGCATATACTTAGTGTACGAGCATTGCCGGTTCATTATGCAGTCAACATGCCGAATATGCGGCATCGGGCTTGCAAAATTAAAAAAGCAGTACCGGTCAGCTAAACGGCGCAATGCGCTTTTGTTCTACTGTTGGTCTGCTCTTCATTTGATTTCTATACTCAATATCGTTGTCTGGCGACTACTTTGATTATCGATAGCCTCACTTCAGTTGCCAGCGCCTCACTTTGCAGGCACCTGTTAGTTATCCGTATCAACACTACCGTGCTTCGTTAAAACTTCTGCTTTACCGCGAATTTTTATCGCAGAAGTATGATCAGTAAACTGACAAATTAAAATTTCATTTTTATCCAGTTTCTCCATATGATGAAACTTCGTATCATGTCCCCGGGTTAAACCAATAACCTGAACACCTTGTTCTTTTGCTTTTATAACAACAAATTCACCTTGATTCGGCTCCATTGCAATTCCTCCTAGATCATTGTTCGCACCCAAGTGAATTATAGTGGATTAGCTTCAATTGTGCAATCGTTCCCGCCTGTGCAAAAGAAAAAACGCTTGAACAATTGTTCAAGCGCCTATCACAATGCCGATATTAATTGGACACTTGGTCTTTAAGAGATTTACCTGGTTTGAATGCAGGAATTTTTCCTGCTGCAATTTCAATCTCTTCACCAGTTTGAGGGTTACGACCTTTACGTGCTTGACGCTCACGAACCTCAAAGTTGCCAAAACCGACAAGTTGTACTTTCTCACCGTTTTGCAAAGCTTCTGCGATAGCATCAAAAACTGCATCTACAGCTTTAGAAGCATCTTTTTTGGAAAGCTCTGTTGTTTCTGCTACTTTTGCAATCAAATCTGTTTTATTCATGGTTTCACCTCCTTAAATCTAATTCATTCTGTTGATCTAGGCATGATGCAAAATATCATCTTATCCATCTTATTAACCGAAAACTTCAAATATATACCTATTGACCGAACAAACCTATAGTAATACAGGAAAATTGCAATTTCAAGTACCTAAAGATTGAAAAAAAGCATAAAAAACCGGACTAAGACAAGTTCTTTGTCCTAGTCCGGCATAAAAGCTGCAATAAGCACCTATGAATACCTGTCAACTACAAAATAATTGCTATTAAGCCGCCAGAGCCTTCATTAATTATTCTTCCAAGAGTCTCTTGCAATTTGTAGCGGGCATTATCCGGCATCATCGCAATTTTGCCTTGAATACCTTCCCTTACAATAGAATGAAGCGATCTGCCAAAAATGTCTGACTCCCAGATTTTGATCGGATCATTCTCAAAATCTTGCATTAAGTAGCGTACAAGCTCCTCACTTTGCTTCTCCGTGCCAATGATCGGAGCAAATTCCGATTCCACATCGACACGAATCATATGAATCGAAGGGGCCGTAGCTTTCAGTCGAACACCAAAGCGTGAGCCTTGTCGAATCAATTCCGGTTCGTCAAGCGCCATTTCGGCAAGCGACGGCGCAGCAATACCGTATCCGGTCGTTTTGACCATTTCGAGCGCTTCAGCGAAACGATCGTATTCACGTTTTGCATGAGAAAAGTCCTGCATCAGCTGCAGCAAATGATCTTTGCCGCGAATTTCTACGCCAACAACTTCCATCAGAATACGATCATACAGTTCATCCGGAGCATACAGATCGATTTCTGCAACGCCTTGCCCCATGTTCATGCCGCTCAAACCAGCGCGATCAATAAACTCATATTCCATGAAGTGTTCAACTACACGATCAACATCTCGCAATCTGCGAATATCCTTGACCGTATCTCGAACCGAATTTTCGTAATTGCTGCGCAGCCAATGATTTTCTTGCAGCACCATAACCCAGCTAGGAAGATTAACATTTACTTCATGAACAGGGAATTCATAAAGCACTTCCCGAAGCACCGACATGACTTCCTCTTCTCCCATAGTCGCAGCACTTAATGCCATTACCGGTATGTCATACTTCGCCTGCAATTCAGCGCGAAGCTGTTGCGTTTCATCACTTCGAGGATGAGTAGAGTTAATAACAAGTACAAACGGCTTGCCGACTTCCTTCAGTTCCTCTATTACTCTTTCTTCTGCTGCCACATAAGAACTTCTGGAGATTTCTGCAATAGTCCCATCCGTTGTTACTACAACACCAAGTGTTGAATGTTCCTGAATGACTTTTCTAGTTCCAATTTCAGCAGCTTCATGAAACGGAATCGGCTCATCAAACCAAGGTGTAGTAATCATTCGAGGACCGTTTTCATCCTCATATCCTTTCGCACCCTCTACAGCATAACCAACGCAATCTACCATTCTGACATTAACTTCAAGTCCCTCGGTTACTCTTAGTTGCACTGCCTGATTAGGCACAAATTTGGGTTCCGTCGTCATGATAGTTTTACCCGCGGCGCTTTGCGGCAGCTCGTCAACAGCTCTTGCCCGGTCCGATTCATTCGGAATATTTGGCAATACCACTGTTTCCATAAACCGCTTAATGAAGGTTGATTTGCCCGTACGGACCGCACCCACAACGCCGAGGTAAATATCCCCGCCAGTTCGTTCGGCTATGTCCTTGAAAATGTCCACTTTTTCCACTGAATATCCCCTCCTGATTGATTTTCCGGTTCGCCGCCATCCACCGGATTAGAGGGCAGGCCAGCGACGCAACTCGTACATACTTTTAGGACTAGTAATATCATATGTGCAGACTGTCCAATTATGCTGATTTCTTGATGCAAAAAAATAGATTTACTTTCTTCTGCCCTTCCAAGATTGAAATATATGAATAAAATAGATAAACTATAACCTCGTGCAAGAAATAATTCTTATCTGAAAAACAGATCGTCTAACTTGTTGCAGCTATAGCTATAAATAAATCGTTTACATTGTAATAAAAGTATAGAAGGCCTGAGCAGTCTCAGCCCGTGAAAGCATCTTAGCTGGTTTAAATACTCCTGAGGGGTAGCCTTTCAGCCATCCGTTTGCCGCCGCAAGTTTAATGCTGTCTGCCGCCCAATTTGAAAAATCCTCTGCATCAGCAAATAGATTTTGTACTTGTTCATTAACAGTGGATTGCAATGCGTAATCTTCCAGATTCGCCGGGTAATTATTTTCAAACTGTCTCAGACGCACCAGCAGCACTGCCAACTGTTCCCTGGTTAATGAACCACTCGGATCAAACCTACCATCTCCCTTGCCAAGCAGCAAACCCGCTTCAGCAACCCGCATAGCAGCATCGTAGTAAAAATCCTTCTTGTCCAAATCTTTATAGACCAAAGGGACACTATTAAATGTTATCTCATCACTCAAATTCAAATATTTATCCAGCAATACCGCCATTTGCCCGCGAGTCATCCGTTCATCGGGAGCAAATTCCCCTCTAGAAATTCCTTTCAGCATATGCTGAGCATTTAATGCGGCAATCGCCTCATATGCCCAATGCTGATTGGTTACATCATCATAAAGCGGAGTCAACTCCATCAAGCCGTAGCCTCCGCCATCCAAACTCGCTTCTGCTGTCCAATAATCGTTAAGCTTTTGATTTCCTTCATACACCAGTTGCTGCTTATCTGAGTCAAATCGGTATAGGCCAGTACGAGCTCGTACTGTATTTATTTCTTTTACTGGCTTAAGCCTTAAAGCAAATTTCTCTTTGTTATTATCAAGCGCAGTGATCTGCTTCTGATTTCCTATATACACAGACCACTCCAAGAACGGAGAGACGATCTTCACAAAACTCTCGTATTGCTTTTGAGCTAAGCTATTAATTATGTTTTTTGAAGCCCTAGAGTGTACCTTCAGTTGAATGCGCACATCGTCATCATAACTTAAGCTTTTCGTATCAATTTCAGTATTCATTCTTCCAGCCAGCATCTTAATTATTTCAGTCGTTGATACGAGCCAGCCTTCCAACTCGATTGCAATATCAGCTCCGCTCGCTGCCAGTTCCATAATTTCGTTGTAAGAAAGCCGCAATTCATATTGCTGCTCATTTATTTTTAACCATTGCTTCTTTGAATTTGTCTCCTCAGAAAGATTTGTTCCGTTGCCTGAGCCTAAGTCCGGATTTGTTCCAGGTCCTGGTCCGCCTGGACCTGTTAGATCATCATTGGACAAAATAATTAGTAAATAAGGAGCATTCGTACGTTCTTTACTATCTAAAACAAAATAGTCATTCAGTTGTTCACCTATTAGTGCGAGTCCAAGCGCAGCAGACATATGTCCAAGCGGCGCCCCGTCAGTTATTTGTACCGCAGTCCAATCTGCTTCCGATGGCAGCACGGCTTCTGCAAGCCTATCTAGAAGTACTGGTTTTGTTGCCCAGGATAAGGAGTTTTCATTCCAGTTCGTATCGGTTTGATAGATTTGAAGCTTAGGGTCAGTCGATACTGCATTTACTCGCCCATGCAAATACAAGCGCAGCCCTTTAATCTGACCTAGCCCATTTGCATTCTCACTATCTATTCCACTCCAATCAAAGCGCAAATAGGACTCACGGGTATTATTTTCACTGCCGTCTCGCTTTACCTCAAGCCCATGAGTCGGGTAATTTGCCGTTGCATAGGTTCCACCTCTTACATAGCCATCATCCGTCGGCAACAGTTTAATAACCTTGCCATCCACTGCTTCAAGCCAAAGCGATGCCGACCTGACCGCTCCGTTAAGATCAACGGTAACTTTAATTTCTGTCTCGCCAGCTGTCAGCGCTTCTATTTTTCCTTGTTCGTCCACTTTTATCAGGTTTGGTTGCATGCTTTCAAAGCTTATCTCTGCCCGCTCCAAAGCAGCCGCTGCCCCATTGTTCAGCTTTCCTGTCACGATTAGCTGATCAGTTTCATGAATGCCCAACACTTTTTTGTCGCTATAAAGTTCTACTTCCTCTAATTGCAGAAGCGGGTAAGCCTCAATCTTTAGAAATGGTTTGTTTTGCTCATGCTCGCGGCTGTTGAACTGTGTCCAGTAGCCTTTTGCTGCAGCAGGCTGAACCATTGCCAAAGAAATAATATCTTCTTTATTCTCTATGGCTTGAGCGACATAATCGGTCACATCGATGCGGTACCATTGATCCTCCCCGTTGTTTTGAAAGACTGCTTCCGCTATTTTTTCACCTAGCATCGGACGGTTATCCCTTTCAACTGTCCACAGCATCTCATCTTCCTCCCAATCGGAGAGAGATACGGCATACACATCATTCGATACAACCTCAATAGAAGAATCAGCTTCGCTCGCCCTGCCAAATAAATGCAGTTCTACTGACGCAACATCCTCAATCGCATCACTGATTATAGGAAATTTCATATACGTCATGCGAGTGCTATTGTCATTCCCGCCTTTGACAATTAACGTTTTGCTTTGCCCGTTGCTAATCTCTTCGTTTTTTCGAACCGTTACATCAGCCGAGGGCTCTGTTTCGTTTGTATGGGTTACTTGATTGCGATAGTCTATGTTTTTATTGTTGTTAATTGTATTGTCAACGAGCCGAATACGACTTCCAGCTTCTATCTCAACACCATTTGTATTGCCTGTTATAATATTATCGCGAATAGCAATATTCGTTGGTTCGCCTGAACCGTTGCCGTTTGCCCCCGGATCGCCAATATCATAAATAACCCGAATTCCCCAAAAATTCTCCGCCAGATTATTTTGAATCATATTGCCCCTTACGATCGTTCCAGGAGCATTTTTCAAACGAATCGCATGCGAATCTTTGCGGGTAAAACCAAAAAACTGATTATGCTCGATAACTGTATCAGGCGAGCCCAAATAAACCTGAACGCCATAACGCTCTATATTTTCAAATTGATTATGATGAATATAATTGCCTGGTCCTGCCGCATCGTGAGAAGCGCCTGTGTTGCCAACGCCGACTCCTGCTTCTCCGCCACCAAAAAAGTAATTGTTGCGAATTTCATTCATATATTCATCTTCACCATGCAAATCAACCGCATCCAGTCTAATCTGATCAAAATAATTATCGTGCACCAAATTGTTATGTGTCCAAAACTGCATAATAACGCCATGTCTCAAATAAGGTCCTTCAAAACGGCTATTGCGAACTACATTAAAATAAGAGTCATCCTCTCTGCCCAGCCGGCTTTCCTTCGGCTTGCCCTCGATCGAAACTCCGTATCCGGAGCCGCCATCCGATATATCAGTAGCATTGCGCAAAGTTGCGTGATCGACCACAACATCATGACTTTGCCGAATATGAATGCCTGCTCGCTGGAATTTTTCAACGGTTACATGGTCAATCGTAATGTTCGATGAAGCTATGCCCTGTGCAGCGGATATTAAAATAGCTGTTTTGGGACCGCCCCGAAACTCATTGGCTACCGTTGTGCTAGTCGGGTATTGTAGATCCCAGCTTGCCGTTATGGTCATTTGCGTAATATGAATATTGTTCATTCCGGCAATTCTTAGCACCATCCCTTCACTTACCGTATGCTCGCCATAGTTTTGGGCATAGTCGGATACAAGCAGAACCCCCTGCTCGCTTTCACCACGCAGCGTAATACCTGATTTCAGCATCAGATGAGAGGCTGTATCATGCGACGAGCTAGTCAACTGATAATGCCCATTCGGAAAATACACTACATCATTGTAATCTGCTGCCTCAATCGCCCTGCGAATAGCAGCAGCGTCATCTTGACCGTCATCCTCAGTACTGGCTCCAAAATCAAGCACATTGAGCACCTTGCCAGTTGCCAGAGTCGGAGTATGCGGCTCATGCTTCGTTCCGTCAGGGGAATATAAGCCAGCTTTTACAGGTACAGGAGCATTGGCATCCGGACCTTCCGGGTGAGGCTGCAAATCAGCAAGAATATACCCGCTTGGATGTGGAGCGTAAACATGAATTTCAGTGATACTGTTCCACTCTGTTTTTACAGTGTCAGTCGTCCACGCGCCATAGCCAACAATTCTTACATATCTGGCTGGCTGCGCTTCAAATCCATGCGCCTCCAGCCGATTCGATTTACCGCTGCCGATGCCGCTGTAAACACTCGTCCAGTTCTCATTATCCAGTGACAGTTCAATATCAAACAGCCCTTTACGCTGATCCCCTCTATAAAAAGCGACTCCCAAATAGCCGACTTCTTTCACTTCTCCCAAGTCGAGCGCAATCCATTGCCCCTCTCCGAAGGCGGACCAGCGAGTTCCCAAATCCTGGTCGATTACATTTTCCGGCAAGTTCTCATCACTCATGCTTGCCCATACGGCTTTTGCAGTTAGCGGCTCCACTTTTTTCGCCGCAAAGATGTAATTGGAAGGATACAATGATAAATTTGTAAGCGCAATCATAATGATTAATGCCAATATTGAAAACCTCTGAAATCCCCCTCTTTTTACTCTTATCAACGTCACAATGATCATCCTTTCCCGACAAAGCCCCTATCTGTCTGCGCATGCAGAGCAAGAATCGGGGCTTTCCTGTAATTTTTCGATTATAGTTTTTTATTTCATTCCGGTATTCGAGATGCCTTCAATAAATTTATTCTGTGCCATAAAGAACACAATAAGCAATGGCAAAGTAGCGAGTGTAGAGGCAGCAAGCAGTAATGGCCAGTTCACTCCTACATCAGTGGTCAGCATCGATAAACCGAGCGGCAGCGTAAATAATTCCTTGGAATTCAAATAGATGAGCGGCTCAAAAAATTCATTCCAGCTGTTGAGAAAAGTAATAATGCATACTGTCGCAAGGGCAGGTGCCGCTAGCGGCAGCATAATTGCCCAGAAGGTTTTCCATGGTGAACAGCCATCCATTTTTGCAGCTTCATCAAGCTCGCCAGGGACCGTAATGAAAAACTGCCTAATTATAAAGACGGCGAACATACTGCCAGCACCTAGCATCGGCGGCACAATAAGCGGAATATGCGTATCTACCAGCGATAGTTTTCCCATCCAGGTAAATAACGGAATAGCTGTCACCTCGGTTGGTATCATCATGCTGCTCAACAAAATAAGAAAAATTGCATTTTTAAAGGGAAATTGCAATTTTGCAAAGGAATAGCCAGCCAGTGCCGCTATCAAACATGTGCCAACAGTTACAACTACGGCGATGTATACACTGTTAAAGAAATATCGTAAAAAAGGCATTTCAGTAAAAACAGCTCGATAATTTTCCCAAACAATTGGATTCGGAATCCATTGTGGCGGAAATTGAAACACAGCTGCCTGCCCCTTCAGTGACGTCGTTACCATCCAGAAAAAAGGAAACAAAATAATAAGTGTAACAGTCGTCAACAGCACGTAAGTCAATAAACCGAATCGTTTTCTATTATTGTTCATAATGCACCCATCTCTTACGCAAATTCCACTGGACAACGGTCAAAACCAATATCATAAAGTACAAAATAAAGGCGATCGCAGAGGCATACCCGAATTCATAAGACAGAAATGCCTGACGGTAGATATAATAAACCAGCACATACGTACTTGTTCCTGGTCCGCCCCCAGTCATAATATAAATTTGCCCAAACACTTTTAATGATCCGATAATTGTAATAATTGTTGTCATAAACAAAGCTGGTGTAATAAGCGGCAGTGTAATTGATTTTAATGACGCCCATTTGCTCGCACCGTCGATTTTCGCTGCTTCGTAATAATCCTTTGGAACATCATGCAAGGCAGCAAGCAATATAACCATATTCATGCCTACATTTTTCAACGCGCTTACAAGAATAACAACGGGCATCGTCCAGTTTTTACTGTATAGCCACGGAATACTCTCTATTCCAAACATTTGCAGCACCGTATTGACCATACCGCCGTCCGTTGCAAAAATATATTTCCAAACGATCGCCCAAACAACTAAAGATATAACGACTGGTGTAAAAATAGCTGTTCGGAACAAGCCGATCCCCGGCAACTTATTTTTTAACAGCAATGCTAATCCTAACGCCAGCAAAATATTGAGCGGCACAAGTCCTAACGAAAAATAAAGCGTATTGCCAACAGAATCCCAAAAAATCGGATCATCCTTCACAGCTCGCATATAATTGTCAATGCCAAGAAAGCTCGTCTCACGCAACAATGACCAATCCGTAAAACTCATCGCAAAAGCATAGACGATTGGACCAAACATAAACACTAAATAGCCCAGTACAACAGGTGTAATAAAGAGATAGCCATACAACATCTCTATTTTGCGGTTTCTCCCAGCTTTAATGCCGTTCTCCTCCCCAGCCTTTATTTCAGCAACGGCTGAATCTTTTTCTGCATTTCCTCCAAAGCCTCAGCAGCTGTCATAGAGCCTGTAAAGAAATTATCCAAGTAGATAACAACCTGCTCATCGATACGAACCCAGTTTGGATGCCCAGGACGGAATTGACCATCTTCCATACGATCATAAGCTGCTATTTTTAAAGTTTCTGCAGAAGGGTGAGGGGCCTGATTCAAATACTGATCAGAGTAAAGAACTGACTTTCGTTGCGGAACGAAAAACTCGGCAACTCGCATTGCGGAATCTCCGCTCGATATATATTTCAAAAACTCCATTGCTTCTTCCTCATGTTTGCTGCCTTTAAATATTGAGTAACCAGCTAATCCAAGCGGTGTTGGAACAGGCTGCTCGCCATCCGGAAGCGGAGCTATATCCCAGTCAAAATCTGTTGCATTTGCGTTATACGCAGAAACGCGGGTCACATTTTCCAGCTTCATGCCAAGCTTGCCTGTCTCGAATGTCAGCTGCTCGCCAAGACTAGTATGAGCGCGACTGTCCAGCAGCTCCTTCAAATAATCGAAAGCTTTAGCCGCACCAGGTGTATTCATTGCAAACTCAGTACCATCCTCACTCAATACATCAGTACCAGCTGCCCACAATGCTTGCACATAGTTGTCCATCCAACCAGAGGAAGCCTGCATAAATTGGACGCCATATACTCCTTCATTCGGATTACTGATAGTTTTAGCTGCTTTAGCCAGTTCCTCGTAATTCCAGTTGCCTGCCTCATATAGCTCCATCGGCGTTTTCAGACCATGCTTTTCAAACAATGTTTTGTTGTAAAAAGTTACAAGAGGTGGGGTGGAGAATGGTATGCCATACAGCTTTCCGTCCTTTTGGAAGCTAGCCAGCGTGGATGTAATGAAATCGTCCATCTGATAGGCACTGTCCTCCGCTATTTTGGAAATATCAATAATATGACCCGCCTCCATAAATTGCGGTACCATCCGTTCTGCCACCCAAGCGATATCAGGCGCCGTTTTTGATGCAACCATAATCGACAATTTTTGTTGATAATCTGCCCAAGGAACAATAACTACATCTACCGTGATATTCGGCTTTATTTTCTTATACTCCGCAGCGATATCATTATACATCTGCACATGTGATTCCGAGCCCCAAATTGCTAGTTTCAAAGTAATAGGTTTATCCTCTTCCTCCCCCTTTTCATTTTCAGCTGCACCCTGGTTTTCCTTATTTTTCGGCGCTTCACTTGAATTGCTTCCTCCACATGCGCTCAAAATGCCTACTAAAAGCATAATCAGCGCCATTGATAAAGATAGTTTTTTCATTTTAAACCCCTTTCTCTTCTTGTTGTAATCGCTTTCCTTCTTTATTATAAAAGGGGCTGTGGCTCTAAAAAACAAGCCAAATTCGAGAAACACTCTGTAATTTCGAGATTTAAGCCAGTCATACTAAAAAATCCAGCGAGCTACTTATTGGACTGTGATATTGCGGTATTCGGAAGGCTTGTAACCACATACTTGACGAAAAACTCCCATAAAATGATTCGCATTGGAATAACCGCATAAATGAGCAATCTCATATATTTTCAGCTTGCTTTCGACAAGCAGTTTTTTTGCCTTATCCATACGACAAGCCGTTACATAGTCAGAATAATTCCCGCCTGTTTTTGTTTTAAAAAGAGCTGACAAATATTGTGGATTCAAATAAACCTGCTCCGCAACATACTGCAAGGACACATCCTGATCCAGCCTCGTGAGCACAAACTGCTTCACCAGACGAATAGTTTGATCTTCATCATCACTTTGAGACATTTGATTTCCCCTTTTTTCTTTATCCAAACGTTCTTTCAAGCTGTGCAAATATTGCGCCAGTTCTGTGCGGCTGATAGGCTTGAGCAGATAGTCCGCAACATCGTAACGCATAGCTTCTTTCGCATAACTAAACTCTTCATAGCCGCTAATGACGATAACCGCAACATCGGGATAAGAGCCACGCAACTTTTTTATAAAATCAATGCCGCTCATAACTGGCATTCGAATATCTGTTATAATTAAATCCACCTCGATTGTGCGTAACTGCTCCAATGCAATAATGCCATTTTCCGCTTCTAGCGCTATTTGAAACCCGCCAATTACCTGCTCAATTAATACGCGCAACCCTTTACGAATCTCCGGCTCATCCTCCACTAGCATAATTCGATAGCTCTCCATTGTCCTATTCCTCCCACTTCATCGGCAATTTTATGATCCATTTCGTCCCTGCGATATGTGATTGATCCAATTCCAAACCGTATTCATCCCCATATAATAAACGGAGCCGCTGATGCACGTTGCGCAGTCCATATCCTTTTTGTTGTCCACCATAACCAGGACACTGCTCGTTTAATATTTTTGACCGCAGGCTATTTATTACAGACTCCCTTTTCTCATCAGTCATGCCAATTCCATCATCCAAGACAACAATTCTCATCTGCTCTTCTTCTGATTCTACCGCAATTCTAAGTGTCATCGCCCGTCCATCCTGCATACCATGCTCTATCGCATTTTCAAACAACGGTTGTAAAATCAGCTTGGGAACAAGACATGCTTCATAGGAAGGGTCGACATATTGTTCAAAGTGCAGTCGCTGCTCTAGGCGGGAGGACTGAATATGCAAATAGGCGGATACAAAGCGCAACTCGTCTTGCAAAGCTACCGGTTTTTCTTGCTTATCTACTGTGTAACGAAGCATCTGTCCCAGGCTAATAACCGTTTCATGGATATCTAAACCACCACGCTGCAACGCCTTCATACTAATCAGTTCTAATGTATTGTACAAAAAATGCGGATTAATTTGACTTTGCAATGCAGACAGTTCTGCTTCACGTTCTCTTAGTTCGGTTTCATAGACTACTCTTACCAGCCTGTTAACCTCTTCGATCATCGTATTGAACCCGAGCGCCAATTGCCCTATTTCATCTTGACTGACACGCTTTAAATCCGCTCTTTCGCCAAACATCCCCGCCTGAACCAGCCGCATTTTCGACTGCAAGTAACGAATCGGCCTCACCAACCGATTGGATGAAACAATAGCTAGGAAGTATGCGGCAATAAGTGCTGTGACCGAAATCATTGCGACAAAATTAACAATTTCCTTAGCGCCTTGATTCAGCTCAACTGTTGGGGTTATCCCCAACACTTGCAGTCCATTTTGATAAGAAGACGTACTTGCCCAAACATATTCCTCATTCCTCCAATATAAAAGTTCATCTTCATTCAATAAAATCGGTTCCGGGTACTGAACTTCTTTGTCTGGGAATAAAACGCTGCCATCTTCTGTTTTTACTACCAGCAAGCTGCGATCACCAAGCCATACCTCAGATAACATCGCTTCAAAAACCTCAATATGAAAGTCCAATTTGATCATCCCTATCTGTTCGCCAGTAGCCGGATGTATAAGTGCTCTTGCTACGGAGATGACGCGCTGCGGCTCGCTGCGATAATATGTAACAGTGTGCGGCGGTATAACGACTAGACCTCCGCCTGCTTTGTCCGCCTTGCTCATCCATTCGTTAGTATGTTTATCCCAGCTTCTGAAAATTCGCTCATCATCCAAGCTGAACAAGCCTCCATCTTGTGTAAACAACATCAAATTTTTGATTTCTGATCGACCTGTAATTAAAGAAGATACTATTCGATTCATACGCGAGGTCTCTGAAGAGGATAAAAAAACATCCGCCCCCAGATAAGCCAGTTTATGATTTTCCATTGTTTTAATAACAAACTCATCGTAAAGAGGAGCAATTGTGATTCGATCCGCATCAGCTATTAACCACTCCAGATTTCTTGTCACCTGATTCATAATCTGTTGCATATATGATCTTGAGCTTTGCTTCGTATCAGTTGAATACTTGGCATAAAAAACAATAGCACTAATCGCGAACGGTATCGTGATCAGCACAACGAACATCATCATAAACTTGCTGCGCAGCGTCAACCACCGATGCTTGAACGCTGTTTTTTCCTGTGCATGCATGATACCGGTCCCCTTGTCTAATCAGTTGTTAGTTTTATTCGCTATTGTAATGCAGGGGAAACCGTTTGCACAAGCAGAATAACCGTTTTCAGCCGCTACAACATAAAAAGAGCTGTTCGCCTAAACTGGCGAAACAACTCTCTTTATAGCTTACTATATCTCTGCTGTGTTTCGAACAGAAGCCCATGCCTATTTTTGCAATTGCAAAACGGCAGCCGGCTCGTTATTAATATAATGATAGACAGGAGCCTTTACTGGAACATAATCTGAATTATTTGTCAATAGCTCACGCAAGTCACCTTGCAGTTGCTCGTCAGACGGCTGCTTGTTCTGAATAAACTGCATAATATCAATACCATAGTCGGCATAGACAAATCCGTACTCATCAACAATTGCCTCTAAGGTTTGACCAGAAAAAGAGCTGATTATGCTTGGCTCTTTTATTTTCAACTGGTCATAGTCCACATAATAAAAACTATTGTACTTCAATTCACCTTTTGGTACCCTGGCAGTTTGCTTCATGTATGTAGTGACTTGATTTTGCAAATCATTTATTTTTTGCACAGTGATTAGATCCATCAGCTTTACTTTCGGCTCTGTTTCCTCATCAATGATCAGGTAAAAATAATTTCCGCCGTTTTCGAATGCTGATGAAGGGATTGATCCCAAAAAGCCTTTACCTTGCAACTTTGAAAAGTCCACCTTGTATTTCTCATATTTTGGTGTACTTGCATCGCTGGTTATAATCGGCAATAAACCTGTGTTTTTCTGGAAATCATCAACAGCAGCCTGCACATTGCGTACACCTTCACGTATCGCACCCTGATTTTCCTGCCTTCGTTCCTTTGGATACAAGCAGCCAGACATCATAACAGCAATAATCAGGAACAAACATATCGTTTTAGCCCAATATAATAAATGGAAGGCAGTTCCACGCTTTTTTTTCATTTGTCCTCCTCCTTCTCCGGCCACCACTGCGCCTCCTCATCCTTTTGTTTTGCCAGCAGCTTCGCTACAGCAGTTTTCAACGGATTCAAAGGCACATCAACTTCTGTTTTTCCGTTCACTCGAACTTGACAAGCCAATCTGTAAGGAGGTTTGTCGCTGCCTAATTTTCTTTTCTCTACATCATTCATCGGAATTACTTCACTTGCAGGACGAAGAGTTATTTTGCAAAGAAAGCAAGCTGCATTGCCCCCGCAACGCGTTGGGATAACGACCCCTGCTTTACGGGATGCCGCTAGTACAGAAGTTCCCTTGTTGACCTTTACCTTGCGTCCCTCTGGCCAAAATATTACTTCCGCATCCATTGCCTTCTCTAACCTCCTGTCTTTTCAACTGCAATGCAGTTATGCAACCATGCAATTTCACTTGGCAAAAATTGATTGTCCTCTTCTATTGCATGCAAAGCCTCTGCATGCGAGAGTGGATCCTCTTTGTACGCATCGGCTATCAGTCTCACGCGATCCTGTCGACCGCGCAATTGATTAAACCAAAGCTCATGTGCTAAAGGAACGATTGTAATAGGAACCCTCATTCCTTCAAACTTGACACAGTCACCATAAAACATGAGCAGATCGGTCACCTTCGTCTCATAGCTGCCGCCTGCCGCCAACACTTTAAAACCGCCTACAAGCTCTACCGACATTTCATTGATCACAAAATGAACAAGTGTGGACTTATATAAGGATGTCTCGCTATAGCTGGGTTCGTCAACCGCATAACGCTTCAAGCATGTATAAATCTCTTGAAAATCCGTATTATCACAATAAATATCGATATCTCTTGGCAATTTTTCAAGTGGCAAATTACGGAGCATAAGCGCTGTGCTTCCCCCTACAATCCACTTGGCTTCCTTGCCCTTCAAAACTTCTGCAACCGTGCCAAGTGCATCGTGAACTAAGCCGGCTCCTAGCATACAAGCACTTCCTTTATTTAAAAATACGTTTTATTCATCGCTCTGATTGTTCCGGCACTTGATTTAATAACAGCTTGACATCCAAGTCTGAAACCTTCATCAAACTCCTCAGGTTCAAGCCTGTCCCACTCAGCATCCGTTACCTCCTCAAGAAACTCGCCGCCCTCAGTAACGAGGCAACGACAACGAGCACATGTTCCTCTTGTACAAGAAAAACTCCAATCTACCTTATGCTTAATAGCCAAATCAAGAATGGACATCCCTTCCTCGGCCTCAACTTCAACAGTAATGGTACGTCCCTTTAACTCAATCATTGCTTACTCTCCTTTGCATAACTTGCCCTTATGTACTCTCTTTAGAACAGGGAGAAGAAACCATAAACAAAACCAAATATTAGCAATATAAAAGCAACAATAGATAAAAGTATTTTTATGATGCCTCTTGTCTTCACTCGGGCAAACGTAATGAGGAAAGCAGCAAACGCCATCAATCCGATACCGATTAGTGATACCCACATTTTTGTCATTGAATCCATTATTCAATCTCCTGCCTGCAGTTTTTTTCGAAAAATCAACTTCTTTATTATAGCATAGGCTGTTAAAAAACAGCTAACGACATCCTTGACAAACACCGTACATTTTTTACAGTTAAGTGACAATCCGCACAAAATCCGCATTTTCCAACAATACTTCTAGCACTCAGATGCAGCAAGCTTCTGTTTTGCGTTATAAAAAGACAAAAGCTGACAAAGATTTCTCTTTGCAGCTTTTTCCATTTGTTTATTTTTTAAGCATCATTTTTATAACTGATTCCATGCTTGACGTGCTCATGCCACTAGCTTTTACAGCTTTAACTATATCATTAACTGTTGATTCAGAGACATTCACCTTCGCCATCGCAGCCACCGATTTAATCAGCTTGCGCAATTCTGTTTCGTTGCTTAAGGTTGACGGTCCAACCTTCCCAGCTAATTTGTTGACTGCAGAAGGTGAAATCGCTTTTCCTGTTCTCTTCTTGATTTCACTCAATACATCCTTAGATCCTTTGGCCATCCTTCACTCCACCCTTTCTCAGCCAGTTCCGCTCCTAGCATAATATGAAAAAGTGGGTAAAATGGTTCTCAAAAGAGCAATTAAAGGATTGCTTCTATTTCATTCGTTTTCAATCTCCCCATCAGGTGCTCTACAGCCACTCGAGGTTCCTTGCCAGAGAACAGCACCTCATACAACTGCTCTGTAATCGGCAGTTCAACTCCATATCTTTCGGAAAGCTCGTAGGCTGCTCTTGTCGTTTTGACACCTTCTACAACCATGCCCATCGCTTCAAGCACCTGCTCAAGCGGCTTTCCCTCAGCCAACATCGCGCCTGCCCGCCAATTTCGGCTATGACGACTTGTACAGGTTACGACTAAATCGCCTACGCCAGCTAGCCCAGCAAATGTAAGTGGATTGGCTCCCATCGCATTGCCCAATCGCGCAATCTCTGCTAGTCCCCTTGTAATTAGAGCCGCCTTGGCATTGTCACCAAATTGCAACCCGTCAGACAAGCCCGCTCCTAATGCGATAATGTTTTTGAGCGCGCCTGAGACCTCCACACCAACAACATCATTGTTTGTATAGACACGAAATGTATTGTTAATAAAAGCATCTTGTGCGCGATTAGCACATTCCGGATTGCCCGAAGCAACCACAACAGTGGTAGGAAGTTTTTTAATTACTTCCTCCGCATGACTCGGCCCGGAAAGAACGACAATATTATCTTTAGCACGCTGCAGTTCTTCCGCCAGCACAGTACTCATCGTCTTTAACGTGTCTGCTTCAAACCCTTTCACAGCATGAACGCAAAGCATTTCTGATGTTATATATGACGCAGCAGCTCTGGCTGTCTCACGAAGCGCGCCAGAAGGTGCCACGAATAACACCAATGAGCTGCCGGCAATAGCCTCTTCCATGTTACTGGTTGCAGTCAAATTATCAGGCAACTGCGTGCCAGGCAAATACTTTTGATTCATTCGCTCAATGTTTATCTGATCAGCATGGCCTTGCTTGCGCGTCCAAAGCAATACCTCAAATCCATTAGAAGCCAGCACTGATGCAAGTGCCGTCCCCCAGCTTCCCGCTACAAGCACAGCAGCTTTACGTCCTTTTCCACTCATCGCTCTATTCACAAGGATCACATCCCTTTCTTGGCACCGAGCTTATTCTCCGTTCCGCGAACCAGCTTTACAATATTTGTACGATGTCTAATAAAGGCGAACAGACAAATAACAAGCGTTCCTCCAAACAAAGGCCAAGTAAAATGAAAAATAGCTACAAATAATGGAGTCAATAGAGCAAATAAAAGCGACCCCACAGAAACATATCTAGTAATCGCAATAACGATAATCGTAATAACCCCGGCTGCAAGTGCTGGCCAAAAAGCTAGCGCAGCCATCGCGCCAGCAGTGGTTGCAATGCCTTTACCGCCCTTGAAGCGGAACCATACCGGCCAATTATGCCCGATTATAGCTGCCAAGCCGCAAAGAACGGGAAAATAACCATTGTCGCTAAGTGCGTAGCCAATCCAAACTGCCGCAATTCCTTTTGCAAAATCAAGCAAAAAAACGAGTAAGCCGGGCCCCTTGCCCAGCACTCGAAGCGTATTGGTAGCACCGGCGTTGCCGCTGCCATGATTGCGAATATCAATCCCTTTGACTAGTTTAGCAACAACAATGCTAAAGGAAACTGAGCCTAATAAATAACTGAGTACAACTGCCAAGACACCGTATAACAACCTGCTTCTCCCCTAATCCTCTTCCGACTTCCGGCGTGTAAAGATACGTACCGGCGTTCCTTCAAAATCAAATGCTGCACGAATTTTGTTTTCTAAATAACGCTCATATGAAAAATGCATAAGCTGTGGATCATTTACAAAACAAATAATCGTTGGCGGTTTTACTGATACTTGCGTAACATAGTTAATACGCAGACGCTTCCCTTTATCAGAAGGTGGCGGCGTTATCGCTACAGCATCGGATACAACCTCATTAAGAAGGTGGGTTTGAATGCGCATGGCATGCTGCTCTGAAACAAAATTAACGGTAGGCAGAAGCTTGTGCATTCTGGACTTCGTCATAGCGGATAAAAAGACGATTGGCGCGTAAGTCATAAACAGAAACTGGCTGCGGATGCTGTTTGTAAACTCCTGCATTGTCTTGTCATCCTTCTCAACCGCATCCCATTTGTTTACAACAAATATAGATGCCTTGCCCGCATCATGAGCATAGCCAGCTATATGTTTGTCCTGCTCGATAATGCCTTCCTCGCCATTGATCACTACAAGGACCACGTCCGCACGCTCAATCGCCTTCATAGAGCGCATAACGCTGTATTTCTCAGTTGTTTCATATACCTTTCCGCGTTTCCTCATTCCAGCGGTGTCAATTAATACATATCGCTGTCCTTCAAGCTCAAACGGAGTATCAATCGCGTCGCGAGTTGTGCCCGCCACATCACTAACGATAACCCTGTCTTCTCCCAATAGAGCATTGACCAAAGATGACTTGCCCACATTCGGTCTGCCTATTAGAGCCACACGAATAACATCCTCATCATATTGCTCATCTTCCAGGTCAGGCAGCAGATCTACAGCTGCATCAAGCAGGTCTCCGATACCGGTGCCGTGTGAGCCGGAAATCGCAATCGGATCACCAAATCCTAAAGAATAAAACTCATAAACTTCATTCAAACGGTTGTCATTATCCACTTTGTTGACTGATAATACAACCGGTTTTCTGGACCGGAACAACATCTGCGCAACTTCATTATCCGCATGTGTAATTCCTGATTTTACATCAACCATAAAAATAATAACATCTGCCTCTTCAATTGCAAGCTCAGCTTGCATGCGGACAGAATTCATTATTTCGTCATTCTCATCCATTTCAATTCCGCCGGTATCAATAATGCTAAAGGATTTTCCGTTCCATTCGCCCGTTCCATACAAACGGTCGCGAGTAATTCCGGGCTTGTCCTCTACAATTGCTAACCGGTCGCCGATTATACGATTAAATATGGTGGATTTCCCCACATTTGGCCGTCCAACGATTGCAATAACGGGTCTTGCCATAGCCGTATGTTCACTCCTTCAATCATTCTCACGTTACCCATCATAGCAAAAAAGTTCGCTCTTGGCTAACGTTTCATCAATGATTAACAAGAATAAAAGTGCCATTCGACAAATCATGGGCGCTCGCATCCAATAATTTCTCAAGCAAAAAAGCAAGCTTTTGCAATTCTTCTTCATTTTCGACTACAAAAATAGGTGCGCCTCCATCAACCATACTGGCGTGAAGAGTAACTACCGCCTCAATATTAGCCATGTTGCACTCCCTCCTTTTCGTTAACCTCCGCTTCTGTAGGCATACGCACCGCTGATTCCAGCAGGGGAGACTGCATAATAATTTCTTTTGCTTTGGAAGCATCCTTTTCCTGCGGTAAAATAAACACGCCCAGTTGTCCTGTCTCCATATCCAATTTTGCCAGTGGAACCAAAGCAGGCTCGCCTGAATCTCGGTATACTCCTAATATCGTTGCCAAGTCATACAAAATCGCTTGTCGTTGTCCCAAATTGCTAATCGTCACTTTTCCATTTGGATTGCGTGGTGATAAAACAAAGCCTATTCCACGCTCAGCAATAATTTCTTGATTGGCGCGAAGCCCCACATTCATCATATAAATATTGTTGACATACAGATCCGGTCCGTCGATCCGAATCTTACCTTGCTCTACTTCAACAATATGTGATAAAGATTTTCCACTCTTGAGCTTGGCAACGATGATTAGACATATAGCTCCAGCTGCCAGCCCCCACCAAATTTGAAAGACGATAGCAAATAAAGAAGTGATTAGCGATGTAACGATGACCAAATAATTACGTCCCTCAAACACCATTGCGATTCCTTCTATATATGTCGATCCCCGGCTAACTAATTCCTGCGAGTCGATTTTGGTCAAAGTTTCGCGCTCCATTTTGCGAACATCCCGAAACTGCTGGGCAGCCAATGTTAAAAAGGTAATCGCAGTAAAGTCTTTGTCCAGTAATGCTGGAACGGATACCGCTCCTAGCGCTGCAGCAATTACTCCCAAGGAAATATGTATAATCAATCCATGCGGATAAGTAGGGTACTGCCTGTAATCTGTCCGCAGCATAATAAATCTGGCAGCAGAACCTATCACAATCGCCAGTAAAATACCAAGCAATTGGTGATTCTTCTCAATATATTCAAGCATTCAAATATCCCCCCATCGTTTATGCCTCAACCTGATTAACAGTTCCTTGACATTGCGAAGTATAGCCCCCAGCAATATAGCAACCGCCAAACTGTCCCACCAGGCAAGTCCTCCAGCTTTGAATACAGGTGAAGCACTGGTTAAAGCAGCATACAACCATTCTCCTAATGCCGCGCTTGCTAATAGAAAAGCATACTGTGAAGCTGCATTTTTAGTAAAGCAAACGCTAAGAATCGCTATAATAATAGCACCATCCCATCTAGGATCTAGCCAATAAAAAACAGGATCCGCACCATACATTTTTTTTAGCAAACACCATACTGCTGCTGCAATAACAAACGCACTTGCCAAATAACATGCGTTTTCGGGACTCTCAGCATGTTGGACAAGCGTCCACAGGGAAAGAAGGAATAGAAGAAGTACAGCAATATGCACATAAATCCGCGATGCTCCCCAATAATATTGAATGGGAAAGGGCATTGTCGCTACAACAATCGCACCAATAACCATTGCTTTACTGCTAGATATACCTGGTACGATATAAGACTTCCAGCCTGTGAGCAGCAAAATCCCCAGCACTACAGCTATCCATAATGTGATAAAGCCGTCATTCATATCCTTTCACCTCGTGTAGCTATTATGTGCAATCTGCTCCCGTTCAATTCTATTGAGGGAAAATCACTAATTCGCTTTCAAATGGAATAAAAAAAGCACTGTCTGCCTAATATAGGCAAACAGTGCTCTTGTAAAATTTTTATTTAAGTTTGCTTAGCTTGTCGCCAAACTTCTCAGCTAGAGAGTAGCTCATGCTAGAGCTGTTCAAGCTAACGTTTGGATTGTTGATTTCTTCCACTTTAGGTGCACGAGGCGCACGCTCTTGTCTTGGAGCCGGCTCAGCTTGCTCGGGAGCCTCTTCAGTCTCTTTAATGCTCAAGCTCACACGTTTCTCAGCAACATTCAGATCAAGAATTTTCACTTGAACTTCCTGCTCTTCTTTAAGCACTTCAAATGGTGTTGCGATATGACGGTGTGCAATTTGGGAAATATGCACAAGCCCTTCTACACCTGGAGCGATTTCTACAAATGCGCCAAAATCAACGATACGACGAACAGTTCCTGTTACAATATCGCCGGTATTGAATTTAGAAGCAGCAGTATCCCACGGACCAGGAAGAACAGCCTTCATGCTCAAGCTGATTTTTCCAGCAGCTGGTTCAACCTTCAATACTTTAACACGTACCTGTTGGCCTTCAGCAACTGCATCTTTCGGATGAGCTACATGCTCCCATGATAATTCAGAAACGTGTACCAACCCGTCCACGCCGCCGATATCAACAAATGCTCCGAATGGAGTCAAACGTTGAACAGTTCCTTCAAGCTCTTGTCCAACTTCAATAGATTCCATTACTTTTTGCTTGTTTTGTTCAAACTCAGCATCAAGTACATCTTTCTGAGACAAAATAACTTTGTTCGCCTCACGATCGATTTCTTTCACTTGCACACGCAAAGTGCGACCTTTGTAATCGCTGAAATCTTCAACGAAATGACGCTCTACCATCGATGCAGGAACGAATCCACGTACGCCAACATCTGCTACCAGACCGCCTTTTACTACATCAGCAACTATCACTTCGAATACTTCCTTGCTGTCAAAACGAGCTTGAAGCACATCCCACGCCTTCTCGCCATCTACTAGACGCTTGGAGAGCAACAGAACCTCTTTGTTGTCATCTATACTGACAACCTTTAGTTCTACTTCTTGACCGATTTGCACAGCTTCAGCTGCATTTTCTACTTGCACTGCAGAAAGCTCGCGAATAGGAATGATTCCGTCATATTTATATCCAAGGCTTACATAAGCTTGGTTATCCTCGATTTTAACGATAGTTCCTTTAACGGAATCGCCTTTTTTCAAAGACACTAGATTGTCCATATCCTGCTGGCTTACTTCCTCTGCAGCAGTTTCTTGCACTTTAATTTCTTCTGACATTGAAATAACCTCCTCAATTCATACCCTGCTTTATTTAAATTTGCACCAGTTGTAACCGGGCAACATTTAAAACATATTGCACTGCTTAAGCTTTCTTGTTCGCCTCAAGCAGCTCATTCACTCGTCCCATTATAATGTCTGTAACATATGTTAGCGAGTCTTCTGCTTCTTGCACTGGATACTGATCCAAAAAAATGGGTTCGCCATAGTACACGATAGTCTTGCGAAAAAGCTTGTAATTGCCAACAATTGCTGTAGGTACAATGACAGCTCCGCTTCTTAACGCGATCATAGCTGTTCCCTTCTTGGCTGCACCTGCTGAACTGTTGCGCGTTCCCTCTGGAAAAATCCCCAAAACCTGACCAGATTTCACCAAAGATATAGCCGTCTTGATCGCATCCTTGCTGACGCCTCCACGCTTAACTGGAAAGGCGCCGACTGAATGGATCAGCGGTCCTAACACTGGAACTTTGAACAACTCTTCTTTCGCCATAAAATGCACTTTACGCTCAATAAGTACTCCTACTGATGGAGGATCATAAAGACTTATATGATTAGATGCTATAATAACTGGTCCTTCATTCGGAATATGCTCCGTTCCTCTTGCCTCCAAACGAAACAACATTCGGTACAGAACTCGCAGTAAAAATCGAAATATTTTGTACATCATATTATTTTGCACCCGCCGTTCCGACGTTGCACAAACGTACAATCTCGTCTGCCACATCTTGAATAGTCATACCTGTACTGTCAAGCAGTACAGCATCGGGAGCTTGAATAAGAGGCGAAATCGTTCTTTGTTCATCCAGTGCATCGCGTTGGGCAATTTCCTGCTCCAGCTCTGCAAGTGTTATGGCTTGTACTTGCTCAATCTCTTTAAATCTGCGCAACGCACGCTCTTCTACCGTAGCGGTCAAAAACACTTTCAACTCCGCATCCGGCAATACATGCGTTCCTATGTCGCGGCCATCCATTACAACGCCCTTCTTGCTTGCAAGTGCTCGCTGCATTGAGGCTAGCACGCTGCGAACCTCCGCTGCAGCTGCATAGTAAGATACTTCCTGGGTAACCTCTCTTGATCGAATCAGGTCGGTTACGTTTTCGCCATTGACGAAAACTGATTGACCGTTCTCCCCAGGTTGAAGTTCTATTTGCAGTCTTACAAGAAGGTTTTGGAGTGCCTGGCTGTCATCAGGGCGCACTTGGGCGCGCTGAGCCATAAGTGTTACTGCACGATACATACTACCTGTATCGATGTACACATAATTCAATTTACCAGCGACCATTCTAGCAACTGTACTCTTTCCGGCTCCTGCCGGTCCGTCAATTGCAATATTAATCTGGCCACGGTCACCTGCTTGCAGTGACACGCTCAGTCAACCCCCTTTATATCAAGACGGCTGCTTTTTCTTTTTGACTCGTGCAATTTATGAACATTTTGCAAATTATTTCAGTCCACCAAAGAAAAAGCAGGCTTTGCCTGCGAACGTGAAAATTATACCACAGAAACCGTTCGCTTGCAAAAACACTGCTTTATTTCAATAAACGTCCATCATTTTTCTCAACGCTTGTCACTAAACGTCTGAATCCATCGTGCTGCATAGCTGCCTGCATGCAAAGCAGCAATACTAGCAAGCCGATAATAAGCTTTTGCAGTAATCCGCCATATGTATCAAATCTTTGAACAATTTTCTTTTTATTTGTCTGTTTTGTATATCTTCCAGCTGACATACTACAGCCCCCTGTTTACCGATTGCGAAATTCCAATTGGCGTTCAAAACAGAAACGAATTATTTTTTGACGATCGCTATCATTTATAATAGAAAACCTACTCATAACTTGTTTGCGCCCACTTTCCATTTCGTGCACCCTAACAACCTCAGCAGTGAATGGTACATGTTCAATTGTGCCGTTTTTGTAATGGACTAAAAGCCAGCATTCCAGCTTATCCTGCATACTAATTGAAATATGCTTGTCGCAAAAAAACGAAACGCCGCCCCCGCCTATATCATAGGTAGAGCATACATTACGTATCTGTTCAGGCGATTTGATTGCAAGCTCCAGCTCGGCGGGAACGCGCAAAAAATTTCTTCGCTGTACTTTTGTAATTTGCTTGGGATCAGGCTTTACAATTTTGACAAGTTTTAAGCCATCCTCGGCAAAACCGGACACATAAGAGTCAAAATAATGTTTAACCCCTTCATTATTCAGGAAAAACATAGACAGCTCATCGCCCAAATATAGCCGCTTGAGCCTGCCTGTCTGTTCATTAAGCGGATACTCAATATAGAGCGCATTCTCATTCTCGTCAGCAATTCTCGCTTTGTATTGGACATCCTCTTCATCCGAGTTCGGCGATGATATTTGAAAAAAAAGCATTTGATTAACTTTAGGAAACAAATGGCTCCCCTCCTATATACGGTCATTATAGCATGCCGAAAAGAGCAGAGCCATTACATTTTTAATCCTTTGGACCTACTTAAGCTTGTGTTGAAGCAAGCTCCTGGTCCGTTTCTCTCATTTGCTCAATAGATTCTTCAGTCCCTGTTTCCGCATTAATATAAACTCGGTACAAAGATCCGTTAATTCTGCCAGTAAACTCATAGCACAGTACCTCGCTGCCCATCTCCCCAATGATAATAGCAAGGCGCTCCTGCTTGATTTTCATGTTCGGATTTAACGCCGCTCTTGCCTCTGCGGAGCTAAGGGACGGATTTTGCAACTCGCGATCATTATGCTTGCTTACAAATTCGGCAGCCTGCATCGCCAGCACTTCCCCTTTATCAAGCGCTACACTGATGGTTATTTTATCCGGGTAGATCAGCACCCCGTTTTGTGAGGTCGCGTAGGTGAAGGTACCGCTTGTTTCAAAGACATCATAGGTTACTGCCTTCATATCTTTAAAACCGAATTTATTTAAAAATTCATCTGCGGCTTGTCTTGCTTGCTCAGTAGAAATTGTCGGCGCCCCGACTTCTCTGTTTTTTGCATACATCATCAGATGTCCGCCATGCTTTGTATATACCAGTCTTGTGCTCTCATTATTTTGTTGCGCTTTTTGAATGACTGAATATGTCGCATATTCGGTGTCACTGCCATTTTCAGCTACTTCAAGCGACGCAGCATCCACCCCAAGCAGCTTGGCTGCTTCGCTTTTCGCCTGCTCGGCAGTTATTTCCTTATTGCCGCTTAATGCTTTAAAGGATCGTTTTTCATACATGCTGCTTACCGAAGGACCCCAATCAAGCTCTGGGTACTCGCGTATTTTTTTATCGACATCTCGCAAACCATCGACGATTATATTTCCGCCATTTGCCTGCTCTGAAGCAATAGCCAGCTCGATATCCATCCAGCGTAAATTATCAGTCAATACATCTTGCTGCATACGATTCAAGTCTGCTGCAACTTCTTTTGAATGCTCATACAAAGAATTCAAAGTTTTAAACTCTGCTTCGGTCAATGGCTGTTTTGTTAAATCCCTTACTGATGTCTTGTAAGCAAAATTGGAGAGTCGTGATAAAAATTCCTCCGTATCTCCAAACGGCAAATAGCTTAACGGCAACAACGCAATCTCATTTTGCGCCTGTGCAGACAATCGCCATGCATTTATCAAGCCTTTGCGATGATAGTTTTGGGAGGTGGAATTTACCGCAAGTGTATTGCCTAACTGCTGATGAAGCTTATCCATATGGAATGTTAAATCGTGAAAAGCACGCTGATACTGGTTCTCTGCTTTTATAAGCACCGCATTTTTTTCTTGATGCTCCTTGTAGCCCCAATAGATTGCTCCGACTAATAGGACCAGCAGCAAAGGAAACATGACAGAACTTAAACGTTTGTACATAGACAAAAGCCCCTTTCATTTGCAAACCTGCGTTTAGTTTGCTTTGTGAAAAGGAGCTTTATACATTTCTTATTAAATTTTCCTATTTAGATCGGATCATGCTCTTCAATATCAAGATCATCTGTATTATTGCAGATGCATTGCTTGAAGCCAGTCTCAATCCCATTCTGATGACGCCGCCCGCGCAGAATAAATTTTTCACCGCATACATTGCAACGAATGGTTACTTTCGTGCGTGTTTGTTCCATACCTACCTCCGCAAACTTTTCTTTTACGCAGTATGGACAATTTCACCATTAATTAATCTCTTCTTCTCTGGCAAGCAATCGGTAGGGTGATCTGGCATCAGCACGATTCATTTTTTTCATCCCCCATATCCAAAGCATGATCATAAAAGGAACGGCATACCAAAGCCAATTTGACTTTACGCTAATTAAAATCATATCATACGTTCCATGCAACAGTACCGGTAAAATCAAAGAGATGGTCAAGTAATAATTTTTCCGTTTGCCAAACTTCGCCTTTCCAAAATAATACCCCATCATAATTCCGAAGATAGCATGTCCAGAAACAGGCATTAAAGCTCTGCCAAGCATCGTCGCAAACGAGGCTTCTGAAAAAACGGCATACATTATATTTTCCATCGTGGCAAAACCAAGCGAAATAGCAGCTGCATAGAGTATTCCATCATACGGCTCATCAAATTCCTCATGGTGAAAAATAAAATGGTACAGAACAAACCATTTGAAAAATTCTTCAACCCCTGCCGATTCGACATAGGCAAACAATAATGGAATATCGCCAAACCACAATTCAAGTCCTCGCTGGATAACCAAAATCGGTACTAAAATAACAAGCCCCAATATAAACATGCGTATTACGATATGAATAGGCTCTTGTGCGTATCTGTCCCGCAAATACAAATATGTCAGCAGCGATACGCCTGGAGCAACCGCTGCACTCAGCAAAGAAAACAACAGCATATCGAACCTGCTTTCTTACAATTAATGGATTTAATTGTTCTATTTTCAAAAAAAGAGCAAGCTGCTTATTAAAAGCGCCTGCACTTCATTGTACCTTCATTCAATCTTTGGGTCGGGATACGTTAAGCTATTAAAAAGAGAAATGGTGATTAATTTCCTTAACCGCCGACTCTGCTATAATGACTTTTCCGTATTCTTCAAGCATAGCGCTTGTTATCGAAGCCGCCTCGCCATACTCAGCAAGCAATGCAATAATTGCGTGATAGTTCTGTTCTTCTATTGACGGACCGTCAAATGATAAAAACCATTTGGAATTATATGAATAAAGCTGACCATCCTCGGTAAGCTTAGAGTTTTGCAATTGTTTGCATGCGGCAATCACATCTTCAAAGTCCTTAAAGGCATACATGACCGCATCACTTTGCTCAAGCGTAACTTCCATTTCATATATTTCGTCATCCAAATCATCCTCAGAATGGTTATGACCATTGAACTTGCTTCTAGTTACAATCACGACCATTCCTTGAGCGGGCATGGCGAACACTTCAACAGCAAGCGGACCAATCGCTTCAAAGCCTAGCTCATTATAAGCTTGTTCCATCATTTCATTGAACAGATCATGCAATTTAGGCACTTCCCGCAAAATCTCATCCTTCTGGATCCCCCGTTCCAATAAATCGTCGAACGTCAGAAAGATTCTGATTCTATCCTGACTCAAGCGTTCAATTTTCATAACAGGGTCCTCCTTTACTGTAAAGAACTTTTAAATTGCATGATGAAGATATAACTATATTGATCTTATCATACTATGTAAATACTTTATCATGTATGCTCAGCGAATGCACTATATTATACAAAAAAGAATCGTTTATGTGCTCTTGTCCGCATAAAAACAGGACAAACAGCCACAAACGATTCTTTTTTTGTTATCTACACCATCGATTTAAAGCTAATGAGAGCGTTCCATTTGTTTTAAAGACGAATCCGCTGCAGCTTTCATGCTTTCTGCGGCATGTTCTACAGCATCAGCGGCCTCGTCCAAAAACTTTGGGATGATTTGCTTTGTTTGCTTTTTCCACTTCATATGACGAATAGAATCAACAGCTTCCATCGATTTGCCTGAAATCGACTTCGCAGTGCTGCAAACAGCATCGGAAACAGCCTCCAACGCTGCAGGACGCTTCTTCGCGGCAACCATTACAGCTGTCGCTCCAATTAACCCGCCTAACAACATGCTTCCTAATCTCATCAGTGCTGACACCTCGCTTTAATAATAAGTGCACGCTTAGTGTAGCCGGATTAGGGTTGCTTTATACAACGGCTCGTCTAGCTTCTTAACACTTAGTTGCTGTATCGTTTGCCATACCAAAACAAAAAAACAACCAGGGCAGCAAACAGAACAAAGAGCAAATTATAATACCATCTTGCCAGCGTATTTCTGCTGGATGGGAATCTTTCGCTTCTTGGCGGCAGATTTTGTGTATCTTCCTGCTGTTGGAGTTTAGCCCGTTCCCTGCTCCTGCTGGAGGTGCGGCTGAACTTTTCTTTCCTGCTCATGACTCCCTCCTGAATCGAATAATTAAACCCATAACAAAATCAATAACAAAATGCGCAATAATAGGAGCCCATATCGTTCCTGTATAATCATAAATCCAGCCTAGTCCATAGCTTATTGAAAACACAAGGCCGGTCGGAATCCAGTGTCTTAAATAGCGAACATGAATCACTGCAAATATAATACTTGTCCAATAAGCGCCGAATGCATGCTGGATTGCTCCCCTGAACAATAGCTCCTCACAAACGGCTACAACAAAAGACAACACGGCGATGTGCCAAATGGGTCGATTGCCAAAAATACGTTCATTTACCCCGCCGTCATCCATTGCCTCTTCCGGAATAAAATAAGAAACCAGCAGATCAACAATAATAACTGCACCTGCCAAACCAATCCCCCACCATAGAGGATTTAGACTGTTTGGAAAAGAAAATAAAGATATTATGTTTTGACGCTGAAATAACACCCATATAAAACCGATAATAAAAGTAAGTGCTTGAGTCATATATAAATTGACAAGCAGCATGCGGTCATCAAGCTCATCAACAGTTACTTTTCGAATCTTTATTTTTTTAAAATTAATTTTTTTCATTCCTACCCGCCTGTCTGCAAATAATATAGAAGGAGTATATTTATGGAAAAACGTTTAACAACAACTGCAATGCTTTTTAGTGTCGGATTTGTATTTATGCTTGTTTGTGCAGTAGGTGCTTTCTTCTACGGCATGCATATAGGCACTTCCAAAATGGAGGCAAAATACGCTGATCTGCTTCCCAAAAAGGTGGATCCGAATAATCCGGATGTGTACCACCAACAAGATTTGGTCTCCTTCTATCATACCGTATTTTCGCCGTATAGAGAATTTCAGAGCGAATGGATTGATGCAACCAACAAACTTGCTCAAGGGGTAACAGTCGATGAAGCAGCCATGTTCAAAGGCTTGGCGAAATTAGCTTCAACAAAAGCTGATGAAGCAAGCTCCTTCGATATGCAAAGAGCTCCCCTTACAGCCAAATCACAAAAAAGTTATATCCGCAGCTTGAAACTGTTTGCAGATGCTGCCAATAAAGCAGTTGCTTTAAGCAAGAGCGGCTCCTCCTCAGATTTGAAGGAGCAAATCGAAAAGGAAAAGGCATACCAGCAAGCTGTTGAGGAAGCCTATACTGCGCAGCAGGCTTACTTCAATGCAATGGAGCTATGGGCGAACTCTCTTGACCCTGAACTAGTAAAAAACTATAAGGCGCCTTCTCCTTTGAAACTGGCTGATTGGAGCCAACTGCCGCTTACTGTTAAAAACAGGCTGAATGCGGGTATAATGATAGAGAATAAAACGGTGTTGCCTTTCTTCCCGCAAGATTTGACAAGCAGAATTGATGACTTTATCGTCTCTGGTCAAGCGGACAAAATGATGTTGGATACATATGAACAAATCGTTCAGCTTTTAATTGATACGGAAGCGGTACGCTCCGGAGATTTTCTAAAAAATAAAAACAAGTTTTATCAAGATGAACTGCTGCCGCAGCTCCCTTATTTTTTCCCTGAAAGCAAATAAACAGGGTGAAAATTGTCTGATATGGTTGAATCATAACGAAATTTTCACAAATCGGCAAGTTTAAGGATTGCAATTACGGCGTAGGATACTATAAAATATAAAAGTCAATTCCTTCAATGATGAGACTCTCGTCCCGTTGCACCACATCGGTGCCGGGAAGAGGGTTTTTCTGTTCATAATTAATGGGCCAACGCCCTGTAGGAGGCTTTATTCATATGTTTAAAGTGTTAGTTTCAGACCCGATCAGCGATTTGGGTATTCAACAGCTGACGGATGCAGCTGATGTAACAGTCGACAAAAAAACCGGACTTAGCGAAGAAGAGCTTATTGCAATTATTGGTGATTATGATGCTTTATTGGTTCGCAGCCAAACTAAGGTTACTCCAGCCATTATGCAAGCAGGTAAAAAATTGAAGGTTGTAGGTCGCGCCGGTGTTGGCGTTGATAATATAGACCTTAATGCCGCAACTCAACAAGGAATTATTGTAATCAATGCTCCTGACGGCAACACCATTACAACATGCGAGCATTCTTTTGCTATGATGATGGCACTTGCACGCCATATCCCACAAGCCTACGCCAAAACTATTGGCGGCACATGGGATCGTAAATCCTTCTTGGGTGTTGAGTTGCGCAACAAAACACTTGGCGTATTAGGCATGGGACGTATTGGTAGTGAAGTAGCTAAGCGCGCAAAAGTGTTCGGCATGAGTATCTTGGGATATGATCCGTTTCTTACAGAGGAACGCGCTGAAAAACTAGGCATCAAGCTGGCAAGCGTAGATGAAATTGTTCGTAACGCTGACTTTATGACAGTTCACACTCCTTTAACACCAGAAACTCGCCATATGATTGGCAAAGAACAATTTGCTGTTATGAAAAAAGGAATGCGCATCGTGAACTGTGCGCGCGGCGGCATTATTGACGAGCTTGCACTTGTTGATGCAGTCAACGAGGGCATCGTTGCCGGAGCTGCCTTTGACGTATTTGAATCTGAACCGCCGCAAGCGGATCATCCATTCCTGACACATCCGAAAATTATTGTTACTCCGCATCTTGGCGCATCCACGGTGGAGGCACAAGAAAATGTAGCGATTGATGTTTCAGAGCAGGTGCTTCATATTTTGCGTAGCGAACCATTTATGAACGCTGTAAATATGCCTCCGATTCCTGCCGATCTGCAAAGCAAACTGCAACCTTACTTTGAGCTTGGTCAAAAGCTTGGAAGCTTTAGCGCTCAGGCTACTGAAGGCGCCGTACAAGAAATTATCGTAAGCTATGCGGGTGATCTTGCTGAAGTGGATACTCAGCCGCTTACTCGTTATATTGTACAAGGCGTGCTTGCCCATCATTTGGGAGCAGATCAGGTTAACGTTGTTAACTCGATGCATCTTGCAAAGTTGCGTGATGTCAATATCGTGATTCAAAAGTCACATATGGCACAAGACTTTACCAACCTGCTCACTGTAACTTTGAAAACGAAAAAAGAAGAGCGCAGCGTGGCAGGCACATTATTGTCAGGCTATGGTCCGCGGATTGTTCAAATCGACAAATTCCCGGTAGACGTTGCTCCTTACGGCAATCTGATTCTTATTTCTCATAATGACAAACCGGGCATTATTGGTCAGGTCGGTACTTTGCTTGGTTCAAACGATGTCAATATCGCAACGATGCAGGTGGGTCGCAAATTGGTTGGCGGACTTGCGATTATGGTGCTTGGTGTAGATAAAGCTACTCCAAAAGAAGTTCTTGTTAAGTTGACAAGCATGAACGAGTTGAACACTGCAAAAGAAATTACTCTATAAACTTTTCATAAATTGTTTCACGAGCAACAAGATTAATCCTCTCTATTCAACAAAAGAAGCGCTCCTCGAACGAGGGGCGCTTCTTTTGTTGAATTATAGTATTTCTTTGCATCGCTTTTAAACATTCTGTCAATCTTTATCGTTTCGGCTCTACAGGCAGCAAAATTGTAAAAGCGGTTCCTTTGCCTGATATACTTGTCACAGATATTTCGCCCTGATGCAGATCAACAAAGCTCTTCACTATAGCCAACCCCAGACCAGTACCGCCGTTAACACCACGTTTGCGCGCCTTATCCGCCTTGTAGAAGCGTTCGAATACATAAGGGATATCTTCTTGAGGAATTCCCGAACCCTCGTCTTCTACGACGATTTGGACGTACCAGCTGCCATTGAGGCATTGGTTATCAGCCTTAATACATATTTTTTTGCCGCTTGCGGTATGACGCAACGCATTATCAAGCAAATTGGTCAAAACCTGCTCCAACTTGTCCTCATCTGCTTGCTTCAAAATAAGCGGCTGTGCTGTAATTTCTGATATTAAGTGTAATTCCTGTTCTTTTGAAAAAACCTGAAATTTACGATGAACCCTCGCAAGCATACTTTGCAAATCAAGCTCCTGCATATTCATCTCGATATGTCCGGCTTCCACTCTGGCTATATCCAGAAAACCGTTAACTAGTCTGCCCATTCTTAATGATTCATCATGAATTACCTGCACTAACTCACGGCGATCTTCAGGATCAGCGACAATTTCGTCAAGCAACGCTTCGCTGTAGCCTTGCAGCATGGATAGAGGCGTACGTATTTCATGCGATATATTCGCCACAAAATCTCTTCGCAATTTATCAAGCTTGTGCTCCTCTGTGACGTTTCTGATTACAGCTACCGCGCCTTGTACGGTTTCATTCGTCAACATTGGCGCCATCACTACAGACCATACAAAGCTATGCACATGCACTGTATCTGTCATATCTTTGCCTTCATTCATCACTCTGTCAAACAATTCACGAAGTGGCAGCGGTACTCCTCTGTAGGTTGACTCTTCCGCCATAGATTCCTGCTGCCCGCTCTCCTCTAAACTTATCCACTTATTAATAAGCAAATCAGCACTTGGATTAGTCAATACAATATTGCCCTGCGCATCAAAGGTAATAACCGAGTCGCCCATACTGCGCAAAATACTCGCCAAATGCTTCTTCTCATGATTTAAATCCTGAATCAATTTGTCAATCTGCTCTGTCATATGATTAAACGTATTGGCAAGCTGACCGATTTCATCCGATGAACGTATATCAACACGAGTTGTATAATTTCCCTGAGATACCAAATCGGCAGCATTTTTCAATTGCAGCAGCGGCTGCTGAATTTTTGTCGATAGAAAAAAAGCAAAGAATGTTGACAACAGGAAGCCGATAATCGCTGTTATTACAAACAGTACCTTTATATCATGTGGATCATGTGTATTTTCGGCAAACCAGATATCGATATACTGGAGTAGAAAGACCCCTAGAATAAGCAGGACAACAGCTACCAAAATCATAATTGTTGCCCATAGCTTACCGATCACACTATGCCAGAGAAGGCGCACCAAGTAGTTCCAGAGCTTCATTTATTTCGGCACCTCTAGCTTGTAGCCTACACCCCAAACTGTTGTAATCATCGCTGCTGCTTCCGCAGATACTTTGTTCAGCTTTTCACGAAGGCGCTTTACATGCGTATCTACTGTTCGTAAATCGCCAAAAAATTCATAGTTCCATACGTCCTTCAAAAGTTCCTCGCGAGAAAATACTTTATCAGGCGTTACCGCCAAATAATGCAACAGCTCATATTCCTTTGGTGTCAAGCTGACTTCTTGTCCTCCGGCAGTCACACGATGAGCATCATGCTCAATAACCAGATGCGGGAACACAATATTGTTGCTTGTATTCAATTCCTTTGTCAAAAAGGCAGTCGCAGATGAACGGCGCAGAATTGCTTTTACCCGGTAGATTACTTCACGCGGGCTGAAAGGCTTTACGACATAGTCATCCGCACCTACTTCAAATCCTTGCACCCTATTCATCTCTTCTCCTTTGGCAGTCAGCATAATAACTGGCGTAGCCTTTACTTGACGCAGCTTGGAGCAAACCTCAATGCCATCAATCCCTGGCAACATTACATCTAGCAAAATTAAAGCATAATCGGAGTGCGTAGCCATTCTTAATGCAGTTTCTCCATCCTCTGCTTCATCAATAACATAGCCTTCTTTCTCCAAGTACATTTTGAGAAGACGGCGTATTCTCTCTTCGTCGTCAACAACCAGTATGCGGTTTATGAAATCAGACATTGTATTTTGCTCCTCTCAATTTGTATCAGTCTCTCCGCTTATCTTGGCCTAACGCTTACACGCCTGCATATGAGTGAAGACCTGCTATTATTAAGTTTACGCCGACAAGTGTAAATAACACAACAACAAATCCAATTACAGCAAGCCATGATGATTTGTAGCCTTGCCAACCGCGCGATAAACGGAAATGCAAATAAGCACTATAGAAAAGCCAGGTTACAAGCGCCCATACCTCTTTGGGATCCCATCCCCAGAATCTCCCCCAAGCAATGTCTGCCCAAATCATAGCAAATATAAGTGCTCCGAGTGTAAAAATCGGGAAGCCGATTGCAATGGCACGGTAACTGATTTCGTCCAGATCTTCTGGATCGATTCCTTCTAGCGCAGGATGAATAGCTGCTGCTACCTTTTTACGGAACAGCAAGCGCAGCAAGCCGTAAATAATCGTTCCTGCAATTATTGACCAAATCACGGTGTTCAATTTACGTCCAGCATTCACACCATTCATCCAATAGGGTGCCTCAAACATAGGTTGTTCCATTCCAATAAAGGAATCCATATGCACCATTTGGCTATTATACGGCTTTACAATCGGCGGCAAGGTGTAGTGCACTTGTTCCACTCTGCTTTGTTCCTGGCCCCGACTGTCAATCAACACTTTTTCTTCCGTAAAGTCAGCTGAATATCCCATTCCTCTAAAGGCAAAAACAATAACAATAAAGCCGACAACAACAATGATCGAGTACAAGCAAAACTCCAGCCAAAACTGTGAGCGCCGTGCTTTTTTGGATTTGTCGCTGAAATCAACAACCCGCAGCAAATACATTAGCCCTGCAGCAAATCCGATTGCAAAAAACGCCTCGCCAAGCGCTGCTGTTGTTACGTGAATTTTCAACCAATAAGTTTGCAATGCTGGAATAAGCGGTTGAACTTCTTGTGGAAATACCGAAGCATAAGCAACAATAATAATGGTAAGCGGCAAGGTAAACATACCGAGCAATACTTTTTTGTACATAAAAAATACGATTGTATGGGCAAGCATAATCGCCATACCTAAAAAAGTAATAAACTCATACATATTACTAGTTGGAATTTGACCGCTTCCAATCCAGCGCAGGAAAAAGAATGCCAAATGTGCGATTAATCCCCCGGTAGAAGTTATAAAAGCAATTTTACCCCAACGCTGTTCATGCTGTGCTGCATCTCGATTGCTCCATTTCTTGCCCATTACTGCTACTACATAAAACATAAATGCAAAACAGTACAAGAAAAAGGCAACGATAAACGCATTACTGCTTAGATCAATTAATGACGTCATGTTTTATTTCCTCCGTTATCCAACGATTTAGGATCTACTTCAATGCCGATTTTTTTCAGACAGGCAGCAACATCACCTCTCATGCCAAACCAGTTTTTATTCGTATGCGCCCCCATAATGAGCTGATCGTCATCTATGCGCAGCCATACTCTGCGGTGTTGCCAATATGAGCCCATCAGCAAGCCCAGCATAGAGAAAAATGCGCCTACCCATAAATAAGGAATCGCTTTATCGATACGTACGTTTAGCACTGTAGTCGCTTGAGAGAAATCTACATTCTCCATGCCTTCCACTCGTATCTCCAGCTTTTCAGCCAGCTTACCGTTAATTTTATCCTGAGCAAAACGTGCTTTATCCTTCTGCATTGGGAAATACATATACGGTTCACCTTCTGGTGCGATACCTGGTCCCTTTATAGAGAATATAAATGCAGGTGCATTCGGCTCTCTGGAAAGTGTGGTTGGCTCACCTTTGCTATTAAGAGCAAATTCCATGTAGCTTGCCATTAACTCAAGTGTGTAATCGCCAAGCTTATACTCCAGCTGCGGCTCCTTCATTGTCAGATCAAAGCTGCCATAAGCGGTCCCGGTTTGTTTGTCAAACAAGGTCGGCTTCACAGCACGAAGCTTGGGATTCAAGTCAAAATCAAATTGGTATAGCTTAAAGCCTTTGTACACAAGCGGCTCATTAACAATAATCTCCTGTCGATGAAGCTCTACCAGCTCTGGTTCTTGTCCCGGATCATCACAATTGCTATTGCACGAGTACAGGATGGCCTCCGTCCTGAACAGCTTCGCACGGCTTGTCCCTTTCAATTCATCAGGAAGCTCGTCATCCTCGTAAAAATCCACTGTAAACTTCTCATTCTTTACATAGTAACCGGTATCTGTAATATGTACCGTCTCACCATCTGGAATAGAAACATAGCTATCCATATGCCAGCCTGGAATGCTGCGCCCAAGCATCGCTAACAAGAACAGGATAAGCCCGATATGATTAATATAGGGTCCCCACCTGCTGAAACGGTTTTTCTCCGCCAGCAGTGCTGTCCCTTCACGATGCACTTTATATCCTTTTCGTTTCATTTGCTTGCCGAATTCCTCAGTCCACTGCTCCTGATTGTCAGCAACTGTTGTTTTATAAACCGTTTTCTGACGTAAAATAAAATCAGGATGCTTGCGAATCTGCTGTTTTTTAAGTGCGCGATACAGCGGCAGCACCCTATCCAAGCTGCATATCACCAGCGATGTGCCCAGCATAACTAGCAGTCCGATAAACCACCAGCTTTCATAGGTATGCGAAAGCCCTAGCGCATAATAAATTTGACCTGGCAAGCCGTAGGATTCCTTGTAGTAGGTTGCAGGATCAAAGTTATTGATAAACGCGCTTTCCTGCGGATAAATTGTTCCAAGCATGGATGTCACAAATAACATCAAAATAATGTAAATGGCAATCTTTACTGAGGAAAAGAAATTCCAGACTCTGTCTATTATATTGGGATTCCTTTTTTGCGATCTTCTTGCAACACCATCATAGCGCATCTCCAGAGGCTCTTTAGATTCTCCTGTATCATACAGCGGTTTACCGCAGGATTCACATAATACCGTACCAACTGAATTTTGATGCCCACATTCACACTTTGTATTTTTTATTTTAAGCAAGCCAAAACCTCCTACTTTTGCAACAGGCGAGTCACTCGCTGCTCAATCATATCTTCAGTCATACCGCCAGGAAAAATTTCCATAATATTGCCGTCTGGCTTAACGAAGAATGTGGTCGGATATTGTCGCACTCCGAACTTTCTTTCCGTTTTTCTCCCGGAATCCCTCAAGATCGGATATGTAAGATTCATTGACTTTACAAAATTGTTTACGGTCAATGTATTCTCACTTAAATTAATTGCAACAATAACTAGCCCTTCATCTTTCCACTTTTCATATTGTCGTTGAAATTCTGGCATCTCTGTAACACACGGCTCGCAGAAAGTTCCCCAAAAATTAATAACAAGAGCCTTCCCTTTATAATCCGCCAGGGATTTCGGATCGCCATTCAAATCTGATAGTGTAAAATCGGGTGGCGGAGCTCCTACCTTGACAGGAACCTTATTCCTGTCCTCCAAAAAAGTTGTTCCGATTGCGTACCCCCCAATAACTACAACGAAAAGCAAAATAACAATTTGGATCGTTTTCCGATGTTTTTTCAATGCTATCTCACCGCCGTTTCTTCCCATAACATAATTAGCTCACTTTAATCCAGTACCATTATAACGAAAAGTCGACGGCAATAACTGCCGCCGTCGATTACTTTTTATGAACTTTATGTGACTGCTCGGCATACGCCATCAGCCCTTTCACCTCATAGGGAGACAGATGACGAAACTTGTTCCGACCCAGCTGTTGCAAGGTTAATTCGCCATATTTGACCCGTTTCAAACGAGTCACTTTATGGTTAATTGCCTCGAACATCCGGCGTACCTGACGATTGCGCCCCTCATAGATTGTGATAGAAATTACTGCAGAATTATTTTCAGTATCAACATCATGATACTCCACTTCAGCAGGTGCTGTCATTCCATCTTCTAATTCAATTCCTTTTGCCAGCTTCTCCAGCAAAGAACCATGCGGAACACCTTTCACCGTTGCCAAATATGTTTTGGGAACTTTATAGCTTGGGTGAGTCAATCGATTAGCAAATTCGCCGTCGTTTGTTAGCAAAAGCAGACCTTCAGTATCATAGTCCAACCTTCCCACCGGGTATACTCTTTCTTTGACACCTGGCAAATAATCAGCAACAACCTTGCGTCCTTGCGGATCGTTGGCGCTTGTTATTACCCCTTTTGACTTATTAAGCATAATATAAACCTTTTTCTCGCTGCGGATCAGCTTCCCGTTTACCTTTATTACATCATTGGTTGGGTCGGCCTTTGCTCCAAGCTCGGTTACCACTACGCCATTCACTTCAACGGCGCCCATTTTAATCATTTCTTCACACTTGCGTCTCGAAGCCACTCCGGCTTGCGCAAGAATTTTCTGCAAACGTTCCAATTATGTTCACCTCATTCTCCATCATAACGATATGAAGAATAAAGCACAAGTCCAACCTAACCAAATATGTACAAGCATATAAAAATTGCTGCAAAAAAACCGACAATGTCGGAGAACAATCCAACCTTCAAAGCATACCTAGTCCTTCTAATGCTAATTGCTCCGAAATATACGGTAAGTACATAGAGTGTCGTATCTGTACTTCCCTGGATAGTAGAAGCAATCCGTCCAATCATCGAATCAGGTCCATAGGTTTGAATCAAATCTGCTGTAAAAGCAAGCGAGCCGGCACCCGTTAATGGGCGCAGCAAACCTAGCGGAACAACTTCACTGGGTATGCCAAACCAATCAAACAACGGTCTTACACCCGATAGTATCAGTTCCATTGCACCGGAAGCGCGGAACATGCTAATCGCAGCCATCATCCCTACCAAATGAGGAATGATGTTAATAGCTGTGCCAAAGCCGTCCTTCGCTCCGGTTACAAATGTTTCATATACCGGAACTTGCTTTCGCATCGCTGCGTAAAGCGGAATAAAAACAATTATACATGGAATAATCCAGATTGAGACTTGTGAAAAGATTTCATACAACTTTACCACCTCCGCCAGGTGGTATAACAGGTCTTGCTGCCGCTTCTGCTCTTATTGTCTTTCGTCTATACCATCTATCCGCAGCAATTGCCGCTGCTGTGGCAATGCAAGTGGCAGCCAAAGTCGTTCCGATAATTTCGGCAGGATTGGCAGAATTGTAATTCATCCGAATCGCTATCAAAGTCGTTGGGACAATTGTAATACTCGATGTGTTCAAAGCAAGCAAAGTGCACATCGCCGGCGTGGCTGTTCCCTCATCCTTATTGAGCTTTTGCAGTTCTTGCATTGCTTTTATTCCCATAGGTGTCGCAGCATTGCCAAGCCCAAATATATTCGCGCTTAAATTGCTCATTATATAGCCTACAGCCGGATGTCCTTTCGGGACATCAGGAAATAGTCGTGTAACAATCGGGTTCATCAGTTTGGCAAGCTTTTCAAGTAATCCAGCATCTTCAGCAATTCTCATCATTCCCAGCCAAAAAGCCATAATGCTAATTAAACCAAAGCTGATTGTTACACCTGATTTGGCACCGTCAAAAGCGGCCTGCGTTACTGCTTCCATTTTCCCCGTAATAGCTGCGATCACCACACTTGCTACAATAAAAAACAACCAAATCCAATTAACCATTCGCTCCCCTCCCATTTTGAGCGCAATTATTGCTTTTTCATTTTGAATGTTGCTCTTTTGCTATCATATAAAGGCAGCGTAGCGATTTTTTCCTGATGCAAATATAACTCAAGCTGCCCGCGCTTGCCGAACATGAATGGTTCATCTTCAGAAAAGGGAATCACTCTCTGCTCAATTTCCGCTATTTCCCCATCTTTAAGCGGATAATAGAATGATTGTTTTGCTTGCAGCAATGAGCCTGTCATGCTTTTATTTTTCGCTACCAGCTGCTCTAATTGATAATGCTTGAATCCCCAATCAAGCATTGCGCGATGATCATTCCAATCATCACCTGCCGCAATTGTCACAGCTACAAGCTGTTGCTTATTGCGAGTGGCCGAACTGACCAAACAGCGAAGCGCTTTTTTTGTATAGCCGGTTTTAACGCCATCTGCGCCTTCGTACATAGACAACATTTTATTTTTGTTTGTCCAGCGATAATCCCAGCTTTCATTTGGGTTAGGAGCAGTTTTAAGCTTTGTACTGACAATTTTGGAAAAATCTTTGTTTTGCAGAGCGTATGCTGTTAGTTTAGCCAAATCATTCGCAGTAGAGTAGTGACCATCCTCATCCAAGCCGTGCGGATTTTTAAAAGACGTATTGGTCAAACCCAGTATGGCTGCTTTTTCATTCATAAGATAAACAAAACCATCTTCCGAACCGCCTATATGCTCCGCAATTGCAACAGCAGCATCATTGCCTGAGCGCAACATTAATCCATAAAGCAAATTCGATAAACTCATCTCTTCATCGGCACGGATATATATGGATGATCCTTCTTTCCCCTGTGCTGCTTTGGGAACAGTGACAAGATCATCCAACTTGCCATGTTCTATCGCTACGATTGCTGTCATGATTTTTGTTAAGCTGGCAATCCTCATCCGCTTGTCCCCGTTTTCACTATGAAGCAATCTGCCCGAAGTGACATCAATAAGCGCAGAAGCTTTCGCGCTAGTTTTCACTTCATTGGTTTCTGCATTTGCTGTAGAGGAATGGATGAAAACTGTAATGGCATAACTAATCATAATGAACAGCATGAAATGAACAAGCCGCTGTCTTGTTGACAATTTTCTCAAAATGTAAGCCGCTCCTTTCATTTTTCACCGCTTATTATGGCTCTAATAAAAGTATATGCTTGTACGCGCGACAGTATACTTGTCTCAATCTGGTTGTATAAGCAGCAGAGAACAAAAAAGCAAGTTTAGCCAGCTAGCCAAACCTGCTTTTTTGCAGCAAGACGAGACGATTAAAGCTCAGTCTCTTTCTTCGTATCACGATCGCTAATCTTATTAATAACATTAGGTATATGATCAATTACTCGGTCAATCAAATGGGTTTGATTGTCCAGTGGAATAATTTTGGCACCGCTTGTGCCAACCACCAAAAATGCAATTGGAGTAATGGAAACCCCTCCACCACTTCCTCCGCCAAACGGCGACTTGATTTCTTCGTCGGGTGTTTTTTTCCCAACCTCACAAGCTATATCGCTCCCACCAGCTGCAAAACCGAATGCAACTTTGGAAATCGACATAATAACATCGCCATTTGGCGTTTGCACCGGATCACCAATAATGGTATTGACATTGATCATGCTTTTAATATTTTCCAAAGAAGTTTGCATCAGGCCTTGAATAGGATGTTCTGCCATGCTTTAATTCCTCCCTTCGTTTTGAGTATTCGGATAAGTAGCTCTATCCCTGCGACAATAGCATTTCCTAACCGAATTTGCGCTATGCACTCAAAGGAAGTAGTAAAAGAAGGATGCGAAAAATTGGGTTGTACATCTAAGCGGGGCTTGCAAGTAAATAAAGTGCTGCTGCTGACAGCTCCAGTAATAACTGTTTTAATCGTCCAGATGCTTCCGGAAATAACCGCCGTCTGCATTGCGTCCTGTACGCCGGCTGATGTTTGCCAATTCCAGGACATGATCTCGATTCGCTTCAAAACTAGCCTTGACCAAGATTTCAAATTGCGTGCTGCTCTAATCATTCTTTGAATTTGATCCCAGTAATGCAATACATCATGCGGAGCAATTTCCTCATTAGACATCGGATCCGCTGCAGCCGATGATTCTGCTTGCTTCGATGCCGGTTTTACAAAACCTTGAAAAGACTTGTGTTTGCGGAGCTTTACGGCAAGACCCGTATAATGAATTTCAGGAATATGCAGTTCATACTTAACTAGTCCGAATAAGGCCCGAACCCTTACCGTCAATTCATCATTTTGATCTTTTTTATAAAAAAAGCACTCCGCTTTAATGTACGAGAATGCTGCAGCTAAAACTGCAAAAAAAAGACTGCCGGCTATCATCCAACCGATTGTGTTCATGGCAATTTCTCTCCTTTGCCCAAACTTTTGGTTGAATGTAGTATAGCCTAACAGTCTTATCTCATTCTTTCATTTCATCAATGGTCAATTGACGAGCTTCTATTTTCTCAAACAGCAGTTGTGTCTCTTCCTCAAGCCCTTCTTCCAAATCGCCTTTCGGCTCAGGCAAATCACGAATCGAAGCTAATGCGAAGTAATCAAGAAAGGCTTTTGTTGTACCATAAAGTATCGGTCGTCCAATTGCTTCTGCACGACCGACTTCCTCAATCAAATCTTTGGATACCAAAGTTTGTATCGCTCGTTCGCTCTTTACTCCGCGAATTTCTTCAATGTCTATTCTCGTAATAGGCTGTCTATATGCAACAATGGACAGCACCTCCAGTGCAGCTTGCGAGAGCTGTGAGCGCGTAGGCGTATAAGCCATTCTTTCAAAATAAGGGGCATGTTCCTTATGTGTAGTCAGCCTGAAGGCTCCGGCTGTTTCACTAATTTGAATCCCGCGCTCTTCTCTCTCCAGGTCGCGCTGCAAATCATAAACAAGCTCAACGGCAAATTCCGCATCAATTTCCATAATATCTGCCAGCTGTCGTTTGTTCAGTCCTTCATCCCCTGCCATAAACAACAGACCCTCAATAATCGATTTCAATTTCTGATAATCCATCTAACAAAGCTTCTCCTCTCCAGTGAATCACAATATCATCAAAGACCTCATGTTGGAAACAGCGTATATGTTTCATTTTCATCAATTCCAGAATAGCAAGAAAAGTTACCACTACGGCATGCTTGCTCATACTTGATTGAATCAATCGTGAAAACTGTACTGTTTCATATTGGCGAAGCACTTCAACGATATCGGCAATCCGATCCTTAACAGATATTTCATCGCGATGCACAGTTGCGCTCATATTACGCCTTGCCGCTCGTTTGAGCGCTTTCTGAAAGGCTTTGATAAGGTCAGTAATATGCAGCCCCTCTACCGGGTTGATTGCTTGTTGGCTTTGATAAGGCGTCATATCTTCGGGCTCGCGTGTAAATACAAGACTGCGCTCAAATTCTTTATCGCGCAATTGCTCGGCAATTTGCTTGTATTTGCGGTATTCAATCAGCTTTTGAATCAATTCGTCACGTGGATCAAGATTATAATCATCCCAGCCCTCATAGACATCTTCCTCAAATACCGGCGGCGGCTTTGGCAGCAGCTGCTTGCTTTTCATTGCAAGCAGCGTCGCTGCCATTACAAGAAATTCGCTCGTTACCTCTAGCTCAAGTTCCTGCATTGCATGCAAATAATCCATATATTGGACTGTAATTTCACTAATAGAAACTTCATGGATATCAATCTCTGCTTTATCGATCAAATGGAGCAACAAATCGAGAGGGCCCTCGAATGTTTCCAGCTTGTAAAGCACTGACACACTTGCAACCTCCTGCTAGCAGCAGCAAGTATTAGGATTGCTGAAACTGCTTTGTCAAATTAGCCATTTCAATAGCGGTTGTCGCTGCCTCATAGCCTTTATTGCCGGCTTTAGTGCCTGCGCGTTCAATCGCTTGTTCAATGGAATCAACGGTTAGTACACCAAAGATTGTTGGAATGCCCGTTTTCAAACCAACGGCTGCAACACCTTTTGCCGCTTCATTACATACATAATCAAAATGCGGAGTAGCCCCGCGAATAACAGCACCTAGCGTAATTACAGCGTCATACTTGCCGCTCTCTGCCATTTTTTGCGCCATAAGCGGAATTTCGAATGCTCCTGGCACCCAAGCTACCTCAACTTCGCTTTCTCCTTCGCCGTGACGATTGAAGGCATCCAAGGCACCACCTAGCAGCTTGCTCGAAATAAATTCGTTAAAACGTCCTACTACAACTCCAAATTTCAAACCGTCTGCAACTAACTTGCCCTCATAATAACGTACCATCTTCTGATCTTCCTCTCAATATTTTTTTATTATAACATATGGCCAAGCTTTGTTTTCTTCGTATTCAAATAATTGCTGTTGCTCTCATTAGCCTCCATTTTGATGGGTACACGCTCAACCACTTCCAAACCGTATCCTTCCAAACCTTTAATTTTACGTGGATTATTTGTAAGCAACTTCATTTGCGTAATACCGAGATCCTTCAAAATTTGAGCGCCAATGCCATATTCACGCAGGTCGGCAGCAAATCCCAACTTCAAATTTGCCTCGACCGTATCGTAACCTTGCTCTTGCAGTGCATAAGCCTTCAATTTATTAATCAGCCCAATTCCTCTTCCCTCTTGCCTCATATAAAGAAGAACGCCTGCGCCAGCCTCATCAATTTGCTTCAGCGCTGCTGCAAGCTGCGGACCACAATCACAGCGGCGGGAATGAAATACATCGCCAGTCAGACATTCCGAGTGAACGCGAACAAGTACCGGCTCTCCTGCATCTATCTGACCTTTTACAAGCGCAACATGCTCTTTGCCATCCGCCTTATTGCTATATGCTACAGCCTTGAACTCACCAAAATCGGTCGGCATATTTACTTCTACCAAACGCTCGATGAGCTTTTCCTTCTCATTGCGATAGCGGATTAAATCTTTAATGGAAATAAGCTTCAGACCATGCTTTTTCTTAAACTCCACTAAATCCGGCAAACGGGCCATTGTGCCATCATCGTTAATAATTTCGCAAATGGCAGCACTTGGCGTAGCACCACATAGCTTAGCCAAATCTACAGCCGCTTCCGTATGACCTGCTCTGCGCAGCACTCCTCCTTCTTTTGCGATTAACGGGAAAATATGACCCGGTCTGCGAAAATCCTCTGCTTTAGCCGAAAAATCAATAAGCGCTTTTATCGTCTGTGATCTCTCATATGCAGATATTCCAGTTGAAGTGCTGATATGGTCTACTGAAACGGTAAATGCTGTTCCATGATAATCCGTATTATGAGCTACCATTGGCGGCAAATTCAGTTGCTCTGCGCGCTCCGATGTAATCGGCATACAGACAAGCCCCTTCGCTTCTGTAATCATAAAGTTAATTACTTCAGGAGTCGCTTTATCCGCAAGTGCGATTAAATCACCTTCATTTTCCCGATCCTCATCATCAACAACGATAATAGATCTGCCTTGCAATAAATCTTCTATTGCTTCATCAATCGTATTAAAAATCTGTTCTGACATTTCCTTCCCCTCCAGTTCCATAGTTCTTGTATTTATAGAAAGCCATGCTCCGCAAGATAAGATGCGCTTATTGCCGAACCGCTTTTTTTCTTTTTTTCTTGTTTATCAAATTGCAGCAAATGGTCAACATATTTGCCGATTACATCACATTCCAGATTAACTTCCATTCCAGGAATACGGTTTGCCAGTGCAGTTTCAGATAATGTATGAGGAATGATGGATACCGTAAACGAACTGTTAGCAGTATTGACTACTGTAAGACTAATTCCGTCAATCGTTATGGAGCCTGTCGCAATAATATAGCGAAACAACTGCTCATTATGCGGTCTGATCGTAAACACAACCGCATTGGCATCACTTTCTCTTGCCAGAACAGTTCCAGTGCCATCAACATGTCCTTGTACGATATGTCCTCCAAACCTTCCTTTTGCACTCATTGCACGCTCTACATTGACACTGTCGCCTGCCTTCATGTTTTTTAAAGTTGACTTGCGATAAGTTTCTGGCATAACATCCGCCGTAAATGTATGCTTATCATAGGCGGTGCAAGTAAGACATACACCATTGACCGCAATACTGTCTCCGATCCTGATATCTTCCAGTATTTTTTTTGCACGAATCGTCAGCAGCATAGCTTCACCTGCGGATTTGACATCTTTAAACGTCCCAACTTCTTCTACCAATCCTGTAAACAATCAGTATTTCCTCCCTTCCTCAGCATACACGGGATACCCTGTCACCCGTATATCATCGCCAACCATCTCAGCAGTTACATTAGCCAGTGAAATGGCATCTGCCATACGGTTAATCCCTTTAAATTGAAAGTTGGCTGGTGCTGCTGGATCGCCAACAAGCTTCGTACCGTAATACAAAATAACTTTATTGATTAATCCTTCTTTGAGCATAGAGCCATTCAGCTTTCCTCCGCCTTCTAACAGAATCGAGCCGATCTTCATTTCTCCGAGCTGCTGCATCGCCTGCCGCAAATCTGTGCGGCTGCCTTCCCCGCATGTAATAACCTTTGCTCCAAGCTGTTCCAATCTTTCCTTTTTGCTCTTATCCGCCATAGCAGATGTCAGTATAATGACCGGAGCTGCCTTATCATGCAGCAATCTCGCTTCTTCCGGAATACAAAGCATTGAGTCTGCAACAATTCGGATTGGATGGATTCCCTGCACTTCGGTTCTTGTCGTGAGTGAAGGGTCATCTGCCATGACTGTTGCGGCACCAACCATAATCGCTTCATGCTGATGACGAAGCATATGCACCTCTTCCCTCGCTTTGCTCCCGCTAATCCAGCGGCTGTCACCGGATACTGTAGCAATTTTCCCGTCAAGTGTACTGGCTGTCTTCATCGTTACAAACGGCATGCCTGTCGTAATATAATGATTAAATATTTCATTCATTTTCAATGATGCTTGCGCCAATACACCACTGATCACTTTTATGCCGCTCTCCCGCAGTCTCTCTGCTCCCTTGCCTGCTACAAGCGGGTTCGGATCCAATGCCGCAATCACAACTTTGCTTACCTTTGCTTCAACCAGTCTCATCGCACAAGGCGGTGTTCTCCCGTGATGACTGCAAGGCTCCAGCGTTACATAAACGACCGCTCCTTCGGCATTTGCTCCAGCCATATTAAGCGCATGAACCTCAGCATGGGCTTCACCTTGTCGCAAATGCGCGCCCATTCCTATAATTCGTCCATCCTTTACAATGACACAGCCTACTGCAGGATTAATGCCGGTCTGACCAAGCGCAGGCCTCGCCATATCAAGAGCAAGCTGCATATAGAACTCATCGTTTAATAGCTGTTGCAACAAAAAATCCCCCCGTCAGGAACTTTCCTAACGGGGGGAGGTTGATAGTATCAATGAGAGTGCCGACAAATAATAAGCCATTGTAAAAAGCTTTTGCAGACAAATTTCCGTCCACAAATAAGCCGCTGTTGCGGCACTGCTTGATTGCTTATCAAAGAAGCTTGCTAGCCAATACATCCATTTGCACCAACAAAAAAGAATGTGAAAAAAAGCACATATAGGCAAGCGAAAGCTATCTAATTGTCAACGCTTCTCCTTCTCCCATCCAGACTATACTGTCGGTCCCGGATTTTCACCAGGTCCACCGCAATCGGGTTTATACCATCATCTCTTGACCACACTGAGTCAAACAGATGATCACCACAATTCCGGGTCACGGACTAACAACAAACTGTACAACAGACTGCTCTTCTTGCTCGCTGCCTGCTTAACGTACTAGCCGTTGATCACCGCCGGTTGGGACTTTCACCCGACCCCGAAGGAAAGCTGTATAATATTAAAAAAGACTTTATAATGCTTGATGTTGAACAAATAGTATCACTGAAAATACAAAAAAGCAAGAGGCATCATTGGATTAAATGATAAGAACAAGTCTGAAAAACCAACTTACTACAAGAAATGACAACCTACTCTGCAAGCGATAAATTCTTATGAAAACCGCATTACGGCGCCGTTTCCCTCTATTTTTCTTTGATCAGCACCAATATAAACTTTTGAAAAAAGCACCCTGTTTTTATATAGTGATAATCATTATCATTTTTTTGTGTGCAACGATGAATCCAATGAGTCATACTATTAGCTCGCATATTTTTCATAAAAAAAACCGCTATCCCCTCTTACTTAGAAGAGACAGCGGCTTGTCTGAGGCAAAGTAAACGAATTGCCCTGTTAAATGGTTTATACTTCTACTATTTCAACAGTGCTCATTTGATCACCGTTTTTCAGTGCATCAACAAATTCCATTCCTTTAACTACTTTTCCAAATACAGTATGTCCGCCGTCCAAATGCGGCTGCGGCTGATAACAAATATAGAATTGGCTTCCGCCAGTATTGCGGCCTGCATGAGCCATTGCAAGTGTACCGCGCTCGTGCTTGTTAGGATTGATCTCACAATCGATTTGGTAGCCGGGGCCGCCTGTTCCAGTACCGTTAGGGCAGCCGCCTTGTGCTACAAAGCCAGGAATTACACGGTGAAAAGTCAAACCGTTATAGAAACCGCTGTTTGCAAGCTTTTCAAAGTTTGCTACTGTATTAGGAGCATCTTGGCTGAATAGATCCAAAACAACCTCTCCGCCTGCTGCTAAAGTAATTTTTGCTTGTTTTGCCATCTGATATAACTTCCTTTCCATACGATAATAAGACTAACTTACCAATTTTGACCTTACTTCGCAAGTGTTGTTTTTTGCATTCTGACTGGAATACGATCATTTTGCACAATTTGTTCCAAAGATTCACGTTCAACTACAAGATCAGCACTGCCATCCTTCACAAAAACGACTGCCGGACGACGAATTCGATTGTAGTTGCTTGCCATCGCATAATTGTATGCACCTGTACTAAAAACAGCAAGTAAGTCGCCAGGATTTGCTACAGGCAAATTCAAATCCCAAATAAGCATATCCCCACTCTCGCAGCATTTTCCTGCAACTGATACCATCTCTGCTGCTTCTTCGTTGGCACGATTGGCTATAATCGCATCATATTTGGATTGATACAACGCAGGACGCGGGTTATCCGTCATACCGCCATCAACCGCAATATATTTACGTACGCCGGGAATCGTCTTGCTCGAACCGATCGTATAGAGGGTTGTACCCGCATCTCCTACCATGCTGCGGCCCGGTTCTATCCAAATTTCGGGTACAGGATATTCGCTTTGTACAAAATTTGTTTTAACAGAATCCGCAATGGCATAGACATAGTCTGATACCGGCAACGGAGTATCATCGCTAGTATAGCGAATACCGAAGCCGCCGCCTACATTGAGTACAGTAAATACAATCCCGTGCTTGGCTTTTATATCCAAAGCAAATTGAGCAACTTTATCAACTGCCATTTTGAATCCGTCTACTTCAAATATTTGCGAACCAATATGGGAATGCACACCAAGCAAATGAAGATTTTCATAATTGGCAGCCATCACAACAGCATCCGCTGCTGTACCATTGCCCAAATCAAAGCCAAATTTGGAATCCTCTTGACCTGTCGAAATATAATCATGCGTATGCGCTTCTACACCAGGTGTAATGCGAAGCAGTATATTTGCCTTCTTGCCGAACTCTGCCGCCAAGCCGTCCAGCATATCAAGTTCCAAATAGTTGTCTACCACGAAGCAACCGATATTAGCACTTAGAGCCATCTTGATTTCAGCTGCTGTTTTGTTGTTGCCATGAAAATGAATGCGATCTGCAGGAAAGCCTGCTTCAAGCGCTGTATAAAGCTCACCATCAGACACAACATCCAGTGATAATCCTTCTTGCTCAGCAATAATACACATAGCCTTTACACTAAAAGCTTTGCTTGCATATGCCACCTGAAATTTCAAACCTGTTTCCTTAAAGCTATCCACAAACTGCTGCGCTCTTTGACGCACCAATGTCTCGTCAACAACATATAGTGGCGTCCCAAACTTATGGGCAAGCTCTACCGTATCGCATCCGCCGATTTGCAGATGCCCTTTATCATCAATTTTACTTGTACCATGCAAATACATAGTTTCCCCTCATCTTTCTTCAAACTTGCAGGTTGCCATCAATATACTCCCTGTCCTCTACCCCTTAGTATACCGTAATTTATTGTTTGTGGAAAAGAAAAACTTCACTCCACCTAACCAGTTGTTTGAGGCTGACGATTAATAAACAAATTGATATCCTCTGTCTGCTCCTCAGTTGTTGCCAGGCATTTTGTCTCTTTGCTGAGTACGCAGTACATTGGGACGTACCCGATTGGAGAGTACAGGCTGCCGAATAATTATACTGATGAGCGCTCGCAAATCAAAAGGAATAAACGGCCACATATATGGACGGTTCAATGACCTTTCTCCAATTAATACGAGTAAAATTACAGTAAGTGTTACAATAAATCCAGCAGCGCCGAAACAGGCTACTGCCACAAGCAAAATAAGTCTGACAATCCGGTTAGCGAGTCCGAGCTCATAGCTTGGTGTCGCGAACATGCCAACTGCTGAAACAGACATATATAAAATAACCTCATTGTTAAACAGTCCTGTTTTTACCGCGATATCACCAATCAATATTGCTGCCACTAACGACATGGCAGTGGACAAGGAGGATGGTGTATGCACAGATGCCATTCTCATTAGATCAATTCCCAGCTCTGCAATTAAAAATTGTACAAACAGCGGAATTTTCCCGACTTTTTCTGGGCCTAGAAATTCCAAAAAATCCGGTTTGAATTCAGGATGAAGCACAAACAATAACCATAGAGGCAGCATAATAAGCGAAGCCAATATGCCAAAAAATCTTACCCATCTCAAGTATGTTCCAATAAATGGATTTTGTCTTATTTCCTCCGCATGTTGTACAAGATCAGAATAAGTGGTAGGCAAGATCATCACACTGGGCGATGTATCAACAAAAACAGCCATAGAACCCTCCAGCAAATGTGAGGAGACTGTGTCCGGTCGTTCAGAATACCTCACAAGCGGAAACGGATTGTAGCCGCGTTTAACCGTCGCTTCCTCAAGCTGTTTATCCGCAAGCGGCAGCCCATCAATTTTAATCGCTTTTACTTTTTCTTTAAACTCTTCTACCATATGTTTATCAACAACATCATTCACATAAGCTATGCAAACATCTGTTTGTGTGCGCTCGCCTACCCGTATAAGCTCATAGCGCAGCTGTGGATCGCGAATTCTTCTGCGAACAAGTGAAATATTGGTCAACAAGGATTCAATAAATCCATCACGACTGCCGCGTACTACTTTCTCAAGGCTTGGCTCTTCCAGCCCGCGTATCGGAAAGTTTTTGGCATCAATGATAATCGCATCACGCTCTCCTTCAATAAACAATGCTGAAGCTCCTGACATAACCGATGTAAGCATTTCGTTCCAATCCGATTCTTTACTCGCTTGCGCTGCGGGGATATAGCATTCAAAAAAAGATTCAAAAGTGTGCCTGCTCATTTCTTCCGGATCTACAAAAGTAAGACGGTTCAATACCTCTGTCAATATCTCATCTTTTACAAGACCATTCATATATAACAATATTATGGGATGATCCGCTATGTTCATCTCTCTAACTACAATGTCAAAGCTCGTTTTATAACCAATTTCATCTTCCAGACGTTTCTTAACTGCTTCAAGTGAGCTGGAGATTTCTCTTGTCGCCGCTTCTGCATTCTTACTTGCTTCATCATCTGAATCACCTTGCGATTGTTGTTCGTCCTGCTCTTTATTCTCTTGTTCTTTCTGTTCCTGATCTTGGTGCTCTTGGTGCTCTTGGTGCTCTTGGTGCTCTTGCTGTTCTTCTTGTTTTTGTGCCTGTTGTTCCTGATCCTCATTTTTTTTACTAGTTAGTTTATTTTTATTCCGCTTCTTGAACATTGGTCTGTGCTCCCTCCTGCACAATTCATATTTTCTCAAATCATCTGACTTTATTGGTCTACTGATAAACCAGCCAATCGAATAAAGAGCCTGCCATTTTGCCAAGTATCATAGCCATCACTAAAGCAATCGTGTATTTTGCAAGCTTTAGCCGTTTTGCCAGTATTGGAATCACATTCATTACTTCTGTAAGTGCAGCAGCCAGCATACCGATAAATATGCCATCAAGAAACCCCGCTCCTGCTTGCAGCAGTCTGGAAGGAATCAAAATTTGGAAATCAAGAAAATCTGCCAATGTCCAGTACAGTGTCCCGGTTATTATGGCACTTTCAAACCATGCTGACATACGAAATGCATTTGCCAAATGAGCAAGCCGCGGGATAAGATCAAAAACGATCAGAAGTGCCACAAGTCCACTCCCAACCGCAATTCCGCCTGAGATACCAAGTACAACAACAAAGCTTTTTTGTAATACATCAACAAAAATTTGAAACATTCTATATCTCCTGTTCTGGCTGGTCGTTCTTTTTTCTCATTTCGTCTGCAATAACATAGTCATTCATGTTCTCCTGATACATAAATAACTCAACCTCCAGCGGATTAGGCTCTTCATTTAGTTTTTTGCGGAACAAGTGATTAAAGAACAATACCATACCGGCACCTATCCCTATCGAGTAAGGGATTTGAAACCAAAGCGGACGCTCATTTCTTTCCCCAGTGATAAGCTCTGTAATTCGTATTTGGGCATCCTTCATTCCAACATCAGCATGAAAATTCATAATTGCCAAGCCTGCTCCAAAAAAAAGCAATATCCAGCTGATCAGCAATACAATAAGCCGCGGCTCCCCTTGCTTTTCACTGACCATTAGCAAAACTTGCGGATCACCATAGGATTCAATCGTTATACTTTCTTTTACAGCACGTATTGCTTGTACAATCTGTAATAAATCAATCACTACTCTATTGCCGTCCTCTTGTCTATGCTTATATAGCTCAATTTCTGAAAGCCTGGTTTGCAAGCCCCTATTGTCTATAACAAGTCTCGCAATTTGCCCTAATGTGACGATCTGTTCCGGCTTAATATACATTCTTCGTTTAAGTCGCAAGTATAGGATGGGCGCTGCATCGTTATCCAAACTGGACACTCCTTTCTTCATTAAGTTCCATTAGTGTGAGCTTCCATCCATTTTTTATTCCAAGTTGTGTAACTGAACTTAAAGTCAGTTCATTATGTAGTGATATCGTTAAGCACAAAAAACGCAAGCTTCTTTTATTTAAAAGAAAGCTTGCGCTTTTGCTCTGTTATAATCGTACGCTAGAGAGCGATTTGTTCTTTGATTGACTGCAATATTTTTTTCTCCAGCCGGGATACTTGTACTTGCGAAATGCCTAATCGTACGGCAACTTCTGATTGAGTCTTGTCACGGAAATATCTCAAATAGACAATTAGCCGTTCACGTTCTCCAAGGCCTTCAATAGCTTCGTTCAATGCCAGTTTATCAAACCATTTCTCCTGCGAGTCATCTGCAATTTGATCCATTAACGTTATTGGATCACCATCATTCTCAAATACCGTTTCATGGATGGAAGCGGGCGGTTTATTAGCCTCTTGTGCAAAAATTACATCCTCAGGAGTAATTCCAAGTGCTTCAGCTACTTCATTCACTGTTGGCAAGCGCCCCAATGTTTTGGATAGCTCATCCTTCATTTTTCGCACTTTGTTGGCTGTTTCTTTTAGAGAGCGGCTTACCTTAAGCGTTCCGTCGTCCCTTAAAAACCGTTGGATTTCTCCAATAATCATTGGCACGGCATAAGTAGAGAACTTCACATCATAAGATAAATCAAACTTATCGACCGACTTCAAAAGACCAATACAGCCAATTTGGAACAAATCTTCCGGCTCATACCCCCGATTAATAAATCTTTGCACAACTGACCAGACAAGCCTAATATTGCACTGCACCAGCGTATCTCTGGCTACTGTATCACCAGCTTGGCTTAGCGCGATCAAACGCTTCACCTCTGCATCATCCAAGAACGGCTGAGAGGATTGTTTAACATCGACATTCATGAGGTTCAACCCCTATGCCATTAGTTGTATAGCGCTTTTTTGGCAGCAATTCGCTTGTGCATGGAAATCGAAGTACCGCCGCCAGGCATACTGGATACTTCGAAGCTGTCCATAAAATTTTCCATAATGGTAAAGCCCATTCCAGAGCGTTCAAGCTCCGGCTTTGAAGTATACAGGGGCTGACGTGCCAAATCCACATCTTCGATGCCCAGCCCTTCATCAGAGATCGTTACGGTTACAGCATCGTCGTCAATAAAGGCTTCCAGTGTTACTTTTTTCGATTCATCCAGCTCATATCCGTGAATGATAGCATTGGTAACGGCCTCGGATACTGCCGTCTTTATATCATTCAGTTCATCCAGCGTTGGATCCAGTTGCGATACCAAAGCAGCTATTGTAATACGTGCCAATGCTTCATTCTCAGATCTTGCGCTGAAAGTGATCTTCAATTCATTTCTCCCTTTCATGAGACCACCTCCAGAGAAGATATTGCATTTCGTTCATTATCATGAACCGTTAAAATTTTGAACAGGCCAGATAACTCAAACAAGCGGCGGACACCAGGATTGATGTCGCAAACGACCATTTTCCCACCCTTGCCCGTTACCTGTTTATATCTGCCGAGAATAACGCCAATCCCGGAGCTGTCCATAAACTGCAAATCTCTCAAGCTGAGAATAATATGGTCTACACTACCGCGCAGCAATGCATCCTCCATTTTGTTGCGCACAACGTCAGCAGTATGATGATCCATCTCGCCTTTCAATCGTACAATCAACATATTGCGGTACTGCTCTAATTCAGCTTGCAAACTCATCTGTTGTTCATCTCCTTCAGGTTCGTTATTTGCGCGTTGAGTTGAATAATTCTCCATACGCAAAGCTATTCCTGCTCGATGACAAAACTAGAAGAAAACTGCCTTTTTGCGACAAGCTGAATGACAATTAACAG
>JBEBPB010000008.1:0-191230 GCA_040396195.1 Paenibacillus nanensis | reverse complement strand
AAATAAAGTTATTCATGCACTGCTAAGTTTACCCTTTTACAGCTGAGCTGACGGTTAGTGCTCTTTCCACCTGCTCAGAGAAGATTAGATAGACAATAATGGTTGGCAAGGTAGACAGTACCATTACAGCTCCCATTGCTCCCCAATCTGAAGTAAATTGCGTCTGAAAGTATAATAGACCGAGCGGCAGTGTTTTGAGTGTGCTCTTGCTAATCATAACTAGCGCTACCAAAAATTCGTTCCACGCATTCAAAAATACGAAAATGCTGACAGAAGCCACTGCCGGTTTGACGAGCGGCAATATAATGCGGAAGAATGTTGTATAGATGCTCGCGCCGTCAATCGCAGCCGATTCTTCTATCTCATAAGGCAATGATCGAAAGAAGGCGTAGAAGACAATCGACGCAAAGGATAACTGAAAGGCTACATAAGGTAATATTACAGCTAAATACGTATCTTGCAAATGAAGTTGTCTATTTAGAATCAATAAAGGGATCAAAATAATTTGCATCGGGATAAACATCCCCGCCGTCATATAGATACGGCTAATTCCGGAAAGCTTCCACGTCATGCGAGCGGTCGCATATGAAAACATTAGTGCTAAAAATACAGTAATAGCAACGGTTCCGATCGACACGATAAAGCTGTTTTTAAAATGTAGTATCAGATCAAACGCTTCAAAGGCATTTTTATAGTTTTCGACCCGCCAAATCTCTGGTATTCCAAAAACATTGGTGGAGAAAATTTCTTCGTTGTTTTTAAAGGAATAAAAGAGCAGCCAAACTAACGGATACAGGCTGACGATGACATAGAAGGATAACGGACCGTAAGCCAGCGCCCTCTTGGATGTTCGCAATAACATATGATCCTCCCCGTCCTAATAGCTGATTTTTTCTCGTGCTACTAATTTATTTATAAGAATAGTCATAAGCAAACACTGAATAACAAGTACAGCCGCTGCAGCCGAGCCGTAACCATATTCACCGGAACGGAACGCCGCCTTGTACATCATAAATGTGAATGTATACGAAATATTGCCTGGTCCGCCATTGGTCATAACAAACATATTTTGGAAAGCATTCAAGCCGCCTGTAATCGCTATAACTAGGCAGAATTTATAAGTTTCACCCAAAAGCGGAATCGTAATACGGGTGTGTGTTTTCCAGAAGGATGCGCCATCAAGCGTTGCTGCTTCATACAAATGCTCAGGAATGGACTTGATTGCAGCATATATGAGCACCAAATGAACACCCATATTTTGCCATGCGTTTGTAAAGGCAATTGCCCAAATAGAAGTATGCTCACCGCTAAGCCATGCTTGCTGATAATTAAAGCCGAATAAAGAGAATAAGCTGTTCAATAAACCGCCGTCTGCGTTATAAATTGCAATCCATAGTTGTGAAACGACGACACCTGACAATACAACCGGAATAAAATAGCTCGTTCTGAAAAACTTGCGTCCGCGCAAGGTTTTGGTACTCATTGCAACTGCGAGCACGGTGCCCAGTCCGATTTGATAGATCACAAGCACAAATGCGAAGATAAAGCCGTTCTTCAGGGATACCCAGAAGTCATCGTCCTCCCAAAGTCTCGTGTAGTTATCTACGCCGATATAGACCGGCGCTGTCAGACCATTCCAATCAAAAAAGCTTTTCTGAAAGGTTTGAATGATTGGATAGACAACCATGACAGTAAAAAATAGCAGGGTAGGGACAGTAAATACAAGGACAGCCAGTCTGTATTTCTGTTTTGCAGTCATAGGGTCCTCCTCGAAATAACAGGTTACCCCGGTTAACGCCGGGATAACCTGCTGTTAATCATTATTTGCGCGCTTGCTCCAACGCTTTGTTTGTTTCTTCAATAAACTTCTCTGGAGCCTGGCCTGCAAGCAGCTTTTGTGAATTATCCTCAATCATTGTTTTGAATTTGGCATTCTCATAACCCCAAGCGAAAGTCGTCATGGTTTGGAAGTTAGCAGATTGCTCCGCATAAAACTTTTGAATAGCAGTAAAGCCGCCGTTAGGTTGAACATCCTCTATCAGAATAGAGTTTGGATCACCGATTTGAATAATACGCTGTTTAGCAAATTCGATAGAGAACAGCGCTGCATATTCTGCCGCAATTTCCTTGTGCTTGGAATTTTTCGATACTGCGAAGCCTTGGTTGAAGCCGCCGCCGCTTACATTCCACTTCACACTGTCAGCAACATCCGCGTCCTTCAAAGGTGTGAAGAGCATGCCCAACTTATCGCCAAGCTTCTCTTCCACGCCGCCCATTCCCCATGAGCCGTTAATGAACATAGCTGCTTTCTCAGACGTGAACAAAGCATTGGCATCGTCTGCTGTTGTGTTAAATGCGTTTTTGGACAATAGACCAGCCGATACCAGCTCAGAAACCTTATGAACAGCCTTGGTAAAAGCTTCATCAGAGAAGTTTCCTTCGCCGTTATCCAGCTTTTTAATACCTTCCGAATCATAGCCAACAACAGCCATATCCAGAAGCAAAGCACTTGGCCATTTTTCTTTGGCAAATACAGACAAAGGAACGATATCTTTTGCTGCAAATGCTTTTACTGCCGCCAAAAACTCATCGTAGTTTTCAGGAACTTTCACATTATGCTTTTCAAATAAATCTTTGTTGTAGTAAATAACGCCTGCCCACTGACCAACGTTTGGCACCGTGTAGGAGTGACCATCCTTATTGAACAACATCGGCTTGGAGGACTCGTTCAATAACGATTCAATATTATGCTTTTGTACGTAATCATCAAGAATCATAAGATGCTCTGATTTTTTCAAGGTTTCAATCAAGCCGCTGGAAGCGAAAAAGATATCCGGCAAAGTGCCTGCAGCTGCATAGGTTTTAATTTTTTGCTCATCATCCTGTGCGGCTACTTCAAATTCAATTTCAACATTCGGCATAACCTTTTTCATTTCATCACGTGCAGCATCGTAAACCCCTTTTTCTGCACCGCTGTACTGAGCGTAAAAGTTGAGCTTGACTGCTTCACCGCTATTATCTGGCGGGTTAGCAGATTCAGTATTTTTGTCTGTGTTGCCCGGATTACTCGATGGAGCAGGATCCTTGCCTCCGCCTGATCCGCATGCAGAAAGCGCTAACATTACAAGCATAAAGGCAAAGAAAAGAAGTGAAGCTTTTTTGGCTTGCATGGTGATTCCCCCTAGTTATGTGATAAGCCTATTGTATATAACAGAGCAGAAATAGATAATGGACGATTCGGAACATCCATGTCATTTTACGCTCTATTTTGATCGAAGCACTTCAAATTCGCTTGGTGAAAAGCCTGTATATTTTTTGAAACGCTTGCTGAAATGGCTGGCATCATTGTAGCCGCTCATTTCTGCCACATCCGTCAAACGCAAGTTTTGTCCGCTGCTAAGCAGGTTTTTTGCCTGCTCCATACGTAGCTCCAAAATATAGTCGCTGACACTTTTACCAAGCTCTTGATTAAAAATTTTGAGCAAATAACGCGGTTGAATATAGAGATGTCTAGCTACATCCTCCACTTTTAATTGACTGTTGGTATAGTGATTCTGAATAAATGCTATAGCTTGCTTAAGCAAACGATTTGATTTGGAGTGCTTGGACTGTTTGGATTTATCACAAATAGTTATATACAGCTCTCTAATCCAGCCAAAGGCAGCTTCCAGCGATGGCTGCTCCAGCACATCCTGTGGAGAGAAATGTTCCGGCAGCATCTCCTCGGTCGATCTTCCAAGCTCATCGATATAAGTGAGTGCCAATGAGACAAGATTGGATAAAATAAGCTGGGTATACGCCATAGCGAGCTGCTGCGAAGTAACGTGAGTTTGAATCGTTAGCAAACTGTGCTCTAATCCGACTGTATCGTGGCTGCGAAGCTGGACCATCAGTTTTTCATTAATCTCGCTTGGATAAAAACCGGCATTGGCAAAGCGTTGTTTCATTTCCTCAAAATAAAGCACATCAGAAAGCTGCATCGTCATTTTGTTGGAAAGCGCGATAACAGCTTCCTTGTAAGAGCTGCGGATGCAAGCTAAACCAAGCCTGGCGCTGCCGGCTCCGATTGTTACACTAAAGCCGAAGTGACGCTTAATAAGCGAGCATAGCTTCAACAAAGCCGCATTCGTCTGCTCCTCTTCTTCCTTGGACAATACTGCACTGTAGTCCATACCGCTTATATTCTTATTGTATTGAAGCAGAAGAATTACACGATTCTCCGGCCCATTGCCAATATAAAATTGTCCATCGATTTTAATTAAATCCTGAAGCAGATTTGCAATAATCGATTTGAACAGGCGAATATCGTGGGCGCTTGGCTCAAGCTCCTGCAAATGATCGATTTCAACTGCAAACGCTTGAAATAATCCATCGACTTGTTGCAAATAAGCGGTAATTTGCTCACGCATCAAATCATTATTTTCAGAAAATTCATTGCTAATGAGTTGATTCAGCATGGTCTCACGCCATACCGTTTGTTCCTTTAACGCTTTATTATGCTCCTGCCGCGTTTTTTCCAGTTTGCTTTTTACTTTGGCAAGAGCAGTCTGCAACTCATCTTCGTCAAACGGCTTTAGAATATAGTCATCGACATTCAGCTTCAATGCCTGACGCGCATACTCGAACTCGCTATGTCCGGTAATCATAACAACAGCAGTATTGGGAAACTGCTCTTTTACCGCAGCAGCCAAATCGATGCCGTTCAGAAAGGGCATATTAATATCAAGCAGGGCAATATCAGGCTGTTTCTCTTTGATCAGCTCAAGCGCCTCCTTGCCATTGCCGGCTTCGCCAACGATTTGAAAGCCATGCGCCCGCCAATCAATTACATGCCAAAGAAACTTGCGGTATATTGCTTCATCATCTGCAAAAATAACTTTATACATAAGAGATTTCTCCAATCATCGGAAATTCCAGCAAAATAGTAGTGCCCTGTCCCGGGCTGCTGGTGATTGTAACGCCGTACTGATCTCCAAAATACAGTTTGATTCGTTCATGGACGCTGCGCAGCCCAAAGGAATCGCTCTCGTTGCCGGCTTGCAGGAGATCCTCCAATTTTTGGGGCGGTATGCCCAGCCCGTCATCGGTCACTTTTAGCTGTATCATCTGCTGGTGCATAACGCCCGTAACGGATATATGGCCGGCTGATCCATTCTCTTTCAATCCATGATAAATAGCATTTTCAATAAGCGGCTGTAAGGTCAGTTTGGGAATCGCTCCATTAAGCAGCTCATTTTGAATATGGACAGAGAAGGTAAACATATCAGGATAACGCGCCTTCTGAATATAAAGATAGCTGTTCACATTGCGAATTTCCTCCCGAATCGAAATGATTTCCTTGCCGTTGCTAAGACTGACCCGATAGTAGTCGGCAAGCGCCTTAACGGCACGGCTCGCTTCAGCACTTTCGCCGGATTTGCACAAAATATAAATCAGGTCGAGTGTGTTATAGAAAAAATGCGGTTTAATTTGCTCTTGAATTAAGGCAAGCTCGTACTCTCGTTTTTGTTTCTGCTCCTCTTTAATGCGATTTAACAGATCGCTGACTCTGCCAAGCATCATATTGAGCCCAGAGCCAAGTATGCCAATTTCATCGCTGCTTCTTACTTTTACAGGACGATCGATATTTTCATCTCGTATTCGATTAATATGCTTGGCAAGCGATATGATCGGAGAGGCAATCGCCTTGGATAGAATAATGGCGCCTAGCAGAGCAAGCAGTAAACAGATAGCAGCGGCTATTAGAATGACGGAAGACACTTTCCGCGTTTGCTTTGTTAATTCCATTAGCGGTATTTCGTTAACGAGTGTCCAGTCCATTTTGTCAAAATGCATCTTGCTTCTTAAAAATTCATTAGAATGGCTTGCCGGATCAGATTCGGTTGGGACAGGCTGTAAAATTTGCTCGGCACGGGAGGAGGAAATAATGACTCCTCTATTGTCGGTAATATAATAGCCATTGGATTGAACAGGTCCTACTGGCGCATAGACCGAAGACAATGTTTTTTCATTTATGTTAATAAACAAATATCCTAGCAAGTCGAGCGATTCGGTATCGTAGATTTTTTTTCCTACGGTAAGCACAGGCTCATCAGGAGCAAACGACCAATAATCGCGCCTTTCCATAGGAAACCAAAGAGGCAAGCCATTGCTGGCAGTAACAGCCTCAAACATCGAACTGGAGAAGCCGGTAATCGAACCTGTAATCAAACGATGATCCGTTACATAAACATTGTAGCTGCGGTCAATGAACACAGCGGATTCTACTTCCGGGAAAATAAGCTTGGCAATATCCAGTTTCATCTCAATTTGGTTGCGAACAATATAATCCGGGTTAATCGGAATTTGCGAGAGAGGCTTGGGCGCTTCGTCCTGCAGTTTTAGCCCTGCCTCCTTGTTAAGATCAAGCATAGCATTGTTGGCAAAGCTTTCAGCGTTTGCCAGTATGGCATCAATCCGGGTTGTGATTAGTCCCGATTCATCCCTCATATTTTTTTTCGTTTGCGCAATAACAGCATCTGTATTGATTTTGTAAGAGAAGAAGCTGAGCAGCAAAAGGGGAATAAGCACCAACGGTACATAAATAATAATAATTTTTGATTGTATTTTTTGTTTGCGAAACCAGGCAATCGCTTTCATCTTGTTCAGTTCATCCTTCCTGCTTTGATCAGAAACGAATTTGATATGAATTATAGTTCTGAAATGTCATACAGACAAGAAGCAAGCAAAGGCATACAAAGTTATTTTGACCATAAAACGTCATTTTTTGCAGCAAATTTATTAACAAATGGCAGCAGTTTTAGGGTAATTCATTGACCTGATTTGCAAAAAAACAAAGCTGGAAAAGGCGTATGCATATCTTTCAACTTGACCATAATGGTTGATAGGATATGAAGGAGTGTGAACGGATTGTTTAAAAAAGCGACAGGAATATTGAAGCTTGCTGCTGCTGTTATTTTAATTTGCATAATGTCCATTTGGACGACAGGATATATCGTTACTCATTATTTGGATACGTTGTTGAAACAATTCAATGTTCCCTTTGATATGAAGCCTGTTGCTGTGTCAGGTGTTTGGGGAAGCTTGTGGGGAGCAAATCCGCCGCTGAAGGATGCTGCAGGTCAGGAAGGCACGCTGCTGCCGGAGGATAGCAGTACGCTGGAGGAGGAGGCAGGGCAGGATGCGCTGGGTGTATTCGGACAACAAAACATAGAAAGCACAGAAAACGTAGAAAATATAGAAAAAGAGAAGCTGGAGGAGGGACTTGACCCATTAATAGACGGAAGTGAGTCCTCTCTTCATATAGATGAGACACAGACGGCATTATCTACCGATGAGTTGACGGCAATGAAGGATAAAATTAGCTCAGAGGATAAAAATGAACTGCTGCAAATGATTGCCGGAAAGTTGCCGCAGGAAGTATGGCAGGAAATCTCGCAATATGCTGAAGATGGTATAACGGACGAGGAATTAACAGCGATACAACAGCTGCTGGCGATGCATTTGGATAAAGAAGAATATACCAAAATGATCGAGATTCTGAGTAAATATTAATATTGTGTCAGGTTTGTAAAGGTTGCTGTGATAAATATGGTTATGTTACAGTAATAGGCGAGTGCTCCAAAGCGGGAGAATTCGTCTTTTTTCACGTTTTGGACTCAAAAATTTATAAGCTGAAGTGCGAAAGGGAGACAATCATGACCGATTTCAGGGACATGAGTCGTATTAAGAAGCTATGGAATCAATCGATTCAGTATATTCGTGGTACGCGCTCGAAAGACTTGAAGGGCAAGAATGATCAACAAGAAGCAACAGCTGTTGAAGCACCGCTATGGCGCAAAAAATCAGTTCAACTTATCGGCGGAGCAGTTATTCTGCTAACGGCGGCTGGATTAATAGGTTATCAGCAATACACCCAATATATCAAAGCTAATACTTTTGAATATTTCCATGTATCTATGAATGGAACTGAGGTAGGGACTGTTGATAGTCCGGAACAAGTAGATGAGTTGATCGAGAAGAAGGCAGCAGAACTGAAAAGTGCACATCCGGATCTCCATATGGAGCTGGAAACAGGCATGATTACATATGCAAGTGAAAGTGCATTTAAGCCTGAAGTGACGACTGAGGAGACATTGGCGAAACTGGGGTCCATGTTCACATCACACGCTCTTGGCGTTGAGGTGAAGGTAGACGGAAAAGTGATCGGTATCGTCAAGGATCAGGAAACAGCAGATGCTATACTGTTGCGAATCCAGAGCAAGTATGCGCCTGAGCTCGCGGCAGACAGCAAGAACCCGCGCGGGGTGATGACGCTGTCTTACAACAAGAACGACAAGACAGAAGACAATGCGAAGAGTGCGGATGCTGAAGAGGGTGTGCAAGAGGGAGAAATCAAACCAGGTCGTATTGTAAGTGAAGTAGAGTTTGTTGAAGACATTGATGTGACGGATGCGAAGATTGCACCTGAGCAAGTGGAAGACCCGGAGGCGCTTTACAAGCGCTTGACTGAAGGGGAAGCAAAGCCGACGAAGTATGTTGTACAAGCTGGCGACTGCGTAGGCTGTATTGCACATAAGTTTAATGTTTCTCCACAGGTTATTTATGAGAATAACCCATGGATCAAGGATGACCTTATTCGTGTAGGAGATGAGCTGGATTTAACGGCTATTTTGCCGGAAGTAACGGTGAAGACAATCGAAAGTCTGGTTGAAGTTGAATCGATAGCTGCTCCAGTGGAAATTGAGAAGAACGACCAGCTGCCTGTTGGACAGCAGAAGGTCATTCAAGAGGGTGTTGAGGGCTCACAGCGCTTGACCTATAAAATTACGAAAGAAAACGGCTATGTCATTTCTGAAGAGCTGATAAATAAAGAAATATTGCAGGAGCCTGTGCCAGAAATTATTGAGAAGGGCACAATGGTAGTGATTGGTGAAGGCTCAGGGAAGTTTGCGTTACCTGTTACCAATTACAGAATTACGAGCAAGTTCGGACAGCGTTGGGGACGAATGCACAAAGGCGTTGACTTTACAGGAAACAAAACGATTCTTGCATCGGATGCTGGCGAAGTAGAATATGTCGGCTGGAAAAGCGGACTGGGGAATACAGTAATTATTAATCATAAGAACGGTTATAAAACGGTATACGGACATCTTAGCTCCTTCAAAGTGAGCAAAGGCGACAAGGTGAAGAAAGGCGCATCTATTGCGATTATGGGGAATACGGGCAACTCAACTGGAACTCATCTTCATTTTGAAATTCATAAAAACGGAACAGCTGAAAATCCATTGAAGTATTTATAATGCAATATTTATACCGATTGATAGCAATCCTGGAGAAGCATAGCCTTTTCCGGGATTTTTTTTGTTAGGCAAGTATTGGTCTTTTGGGGGGAAGATTTATTATCCATTGTGAATGAAGCATCTGCGTATGTTAGAATAGAGCTATAAAAAAGGACAAGCGAACAGGCGGTGTAAACGATGCACGGTAAAATCTTGGTGGTCGATGATGAGCAGCCGATTGCAGATATACTGAAATTTAATTTGGAGAAGGAAGGGCATCAGGTTATTTGTGCTTTTGATGGTGCGGAGGCAGTGCGGCTTGCCTTTGAGGAAGAGCCGGATTTGATGCTGCTTGATTTGATGTTGCCGCTTAAAGACGGGATGGATGTGTGCCGTGAGGTGCGGGCAAAGCTGCAAATGCCGATTATTATGCTGACAGCTAAAGATACGGAAATTGATAAGGTGCTCGGTTTGGAACTTGGTGCGGATGATTACGTGACAAAGCCGTTCAGCACGCGCGAGCTGCTGGCACGGGTGAAGGCTCATTTGCGCAGACAGAAAAAACATGAGCAATCAGCTGTCGATGTGCAGGAAGAGCCGGAGCAGCAGGGGCTGAAGTTGTTCAATCTATTTATAGATACGGATATGTACGTGGTGTATAAGGATGGCGAGCCGCTTGATCTTACCCATCGGGAATTTGAGCTGGTTTATTATATGGCGCGCAACAGCGGCAAGGTGATGACGCGGGAGCATTTGCTGCAGGCAGTATGGGGCTTTGAATACTTTGGCGATGTGCGTACTGTCGATGTAACGATTCGTCGGTTGCGCGAGAAGCTGGAGGATGATCCTAGTCGACCTGAATATATTACGACAAGGCGCGGACTTGGCTATGTGATGCGGAATCCCAAAATCGGGGGCTTTAGCTAAGCATGAAAATTTCAAGCTTTTTTCGGACGATTCAAGTAAAGCTCGTTATTATTTATTTATTGCTGATTCTTGTGGCGATGCAGTTGATTGGTGTTTATTTCATAAGCACAGTCAAGCACTCGCTCATTATGAGCTTTACGAACAATTTGAAGGAGCAGGCGGATATTCTATCCAAGTTTGCAGCACCGAGTCTGTCGCCAAATGTAGAGCTAGAGGGAGACTCAACCGAAGGAACAACGGAGGATTTGAACCTGGTGGTCCGCAATTTGTTCAGTATTAGCGGCACTGAAGTGCAGGTACTGGATGCCAACGGCAAAATCGTAGCGACTTCACTGCAAGTGCATCAGTCTAATATCGGCAAAAAGAACAAATCGCTTGCGGTAAGCCGAGCGCTGCAAAATATATCCGACAATGAGGAAGAGATCATTGATGAGGATAATATCCGCAAAAAAATGATTGCTGAACCAGTAACTTACAATGATAAGGTGGTCGGGGCTGTCTATGTAGCGGCTTCTATGACGGATTTGTACGAAACGGTAAGCCGCGTCAATCAAATATTTATATCGGGTACTTTAATCGCGCTTGGTCTTACAGGCGTACTCGGTGTTGTATTGTCTCATACCATTACAAGTCCCATTAAAGGGCTGACAAGACAAGCTGAGGCGGTTGCCGAAGGAAAGTTTGATATGCAGGCTCCTGTACTTGGGGATGATGAGATCGGCAGGCTTAGTATGGCGTTTAACGAGATGACCGTCAGGCTGAAGGAAGCGTTATCGGTTAATGAGGAAGAAAATGAGAAGCTTGTGTCGATTCTATCGAATATGAGTGACGGAGTGCTGGCATCAGATGAGAACGGTCATATTATCGTCTGGAACCGCCGTGCACTGGAGTTGCTTCAGGTGAAGTCTTGCGAGGGAGATCTTTTGTATCGATTGCTGGAGCTGCCGCAAGAAAAGCTGGAGGATTTGATGCAAGGCAGAGGGCAAACCTTCATTATGAAAAGCGATGATGACAGCGATGACGAGGATAAGCAGGAAAGTCTGCTCAGACTAACCTTTACGCCGATTCATCGGCGGGGACAAGGAATAGTCGGAACGATCGCCGTTATCCAGGACGTAACAGAGCAGGAGAAGCTGGAGCAATCAAGGCGACAGTTTGTTGCTAACGTATCGCATGAGCTGCGCACTCCGCTAACCACCATTAAAAGCTATGCTGAGGCATTGCAGGATGGAGCACTGGAGGAGCGGGAGCTGTCTGAGCGTTTTGTTGGAGTAATCAGCAATGAAACAGAGCGCATGATTCGACTGGTGACTGATTTATTGCATTTGTCTCGTTTGGATTCAAGCTCCGGACCACTGCGCAAGCAAAGAACGAATTTGCATGACATGCTGGATGAGGTGGCGGATCGGTTTTCCTTTCAATTGCGGCAAAAGTCTATTCGCGCTGCCGTATCGGTTGAACATGGGCTGAAAACAGCATGGCTTGATCGCGATCAAATTGATCAGGTGCTGGACAATTTAATGTCCAATGCGATCAAATATACGCTGGACGGAGGAACGATTGTGATGTCCGCCAAACGTTCAGCAACAAAACCTGAATTGGAAATAAGTGTGAAGGATACTGGAATAGGTATTCCCCACAAGGATTTGAATCGAATTTTTGAACGGTTTTATCGTGTCGACAAGGCGCGTTCCCGCAATATGGGCGGAACTGGGCTTGGTTTATCTATTGCCCGAGAAATAGTGAAGGCACACGGCGGTACGATTGCATTGCAATCTGAGCTGAATGAAGGTACAACAGTAACCTTTACGCTTCCGCTGCTGCAAGAAGGGGGCGGAGAGCAGTGATGGAGAAGTTGAAAACGACAACGCTTATTGTCCTAGTCGCTCTTAGCCTGATTCAAAGCTACTTTCTTGTCTACCATATGCCAGGACTTGGTGCGGCTGTTCGCAGTGAACAGGATTATGTGAATGCTGAGCCGATCGGGAAATCTGCGACCGTCGAAAGTTTGATTTTTCCTGAACGCATCGTAATTCACCGCGGTGATAATGAGCATACAATTATTGATCCAGGCACACAGTTCTATGATATGATTTTAAAACAACGGATTGCGGGCAGAGAGTTTAAGGGCTTTCAGCGTACTCCGGCTGCGATGATCAACTGGAATGAGGTTCGCCAAAATGATATCGGCCTGGAGCTTCACTTTTCGAACGGCATAGCGGTTGAGCTGCTGCAGAAGCTAATGAAGCTGGAAGGCGACATTGGTTTTCAAAACGAAAAAATTGATCGCATATGGATTTACAAAGCAAGCGATACCGATGAGGTTAGAGCGTTTTTCTTCAGTCATGACGGAAAAATGGTCTACGAATCTGTCCGGGCTGATTTAACGGTACGTGATGTGCAGGATTACGTAGGCTTTGGGCAATATTTGCCTGCTTATGAGGTGACGGGCGACGGATTGTATATTCCTGTGGATCCGATCCAGGCAACCGAGATGATTTTTGCCTATGATTCCTACACTCCAGAACAAATGCAGCGCAGTCTGTTTGTTGACCCAAGCACGACTTTGGCTGTTGAAGATCGCAGCGGATCGCTATTGTTCACGGATGGGAAGCGAGGTCTGCAAATTGAACAGAACGGAAAGTGGATTAACTTTACCAACTCAACGGCTACACAGACGAGCAATCCGAATGTGAGCGAGAGTGTGTTTACAGCGGTAGAGTTTGTGAATCAGCATGGTGGTTGGGATGGCACATATCGACTCAATCATTCAACGAATCCAACGGACAAAAATATAAGCTTCCGCAAATATGTAGAGCAATACCCTGTCATTGATACAGCTCCGTTCCGCTACGGTTATATGCGACTGACGCTGCAGCAGGGCGATGTTACGGAGTATGTGCGTTCTTTGATTACACTGGAGGACAAGGCAGAGGAAAGAAAGGCTAGATTGCTGCCAGGAAGAGAATTGCTGCTCAACAAGTTAGGGCAATATGAACGCCGAGCGGAAATCCGAACCTTATTCCCTGCATTAAAGGCATTGCCAATTGACGGGGAACGGATGCAATTTGTACCTGTATGGGCTGTGAGGCTCAAGGATGGGACAGAAGCGGTGTTGACAGAGGCTTATCCGGCAGGCTTTGTTCCAGTGACGAAGCCGCCGGTCAACGAAGAGGGCAGTGCAGATCACCTGGAAGCAGGTCAGTCGGATAGATAAAATAGATAAAAGTGATAGAGAGACCGAATATGCGAAGTAACAGGAGGTGAGGCGCGGTGGATTGGGGCAGAGCTAAAAGTGTATTGATTTTTTCGTTTCTTATGCTGAATATATTGCTGGGCTATCAGTTATGGACAGATATTCGCGAGCAGCTTAATGCTAATGTTAATTCTGCCGAGCTGCCTCCTGATAAGCTGCTGGTCATGCAGCAAAAACGAATTTCTTTGGCAGCAAATCTGCCGCGTGAGACACCTGTGCTGGGGGATCTCACATATTTGCTGGATACAGATACGAGACAAGCGAGCAAGCCGATTCCGCTTGCTGAGCCTGTAGACAGTGCTTTGATTTTTACAAAAAGTGAGTTGGTAAAAGCGCTGAATGGGCAAATCGATGATATTGACCAATATGCTTATGATTTGTCCAGCAGCAGAGACGGTGTATTCGTGATGTATAAAATAACGGACGGATACCCGATGTTTAATGTAAAATTAGAGCTGTATAACAGAAATTTGAAAATTAATGGCTATTTGCAGGATCGCGTAGAGCTTGTTAGCCGAGGAGAACCGAAGCAAGTGCTGACTGCCGCCAAGGCGGTTGCCAGCTTGATAGACACCTATTTGGAGGACGACGTTGTTATTTCGGATATCCGGCTTGGTTATCATGGACAGATATTCGATTCGGACAAGCAAGTTTCGGCGCCTAGCTGGCGAGTGATGCTCGAGGACGGAAAGATATATTATGTGAATGCGATTAGCGGTGAGGTAGCAACAGACTCTAATCATGGGGAAGCTCCAAGTGACGAGGACGAGGTTTCCGAAAAGACAACAAATGGTGAGGCGGCTTTTGAAGAGGGGCATACCGGCTCAGAGGAGCTGCTTCGAACGAAGTAAGCACAGCTTTGCAAAAAAGGGGCGTGCGATTTAAGAAACAGTGCTTTAACTGGGGAAAGGACAGGACGAGACAGCTATGGGATTTCGATTTACAGTGCTGGGCAGCGGTTCAACGGGGAATGCAACAATTGTGCAAGGCAGCGGCCATACGATTATGGTGGATGCCGGGCTAAGTGCCAAGAAGCTGGATGGATTAATGAAGGATCAGGGGATATCCGGCGACGAGGTAGAGGCTTTATTCGTTACACATGAGCATTCTGATCATATTAAAGGGTTGGGGGCATTTGCCCGAAAGTATAATCTTCCGATTTTTGCGAATAAGGCGACTTGGCAGGCGATGGACAAGCATGTGGGAAATATTGCAGCTGAGAAGCGCGTATACATAGAGACGGGGGAAGAACTTTGTTTTGGGGATTTGAAGGTGCAGTCGTACCCCATCTCACATGATGCGGCTGAACCGGTAGGTTATTGTTTTGTAGAAAATGGTGTGAAATTAAGTCTGGCGACCGACTTGGGCTATGTCAGCGACAAGGTTCGAGATGCGATTATTGATTCTGATGTCCTGGTTTTGGAATCGAATCATGATACCGAAATGTTGCGGATGGGGCGTTATCCGTGGAATATAAAGCGCCGCATCCTTAGCGATATTGGGCATTTGTCCAATAATGCTGCAGGCGAGGCGCTAATCGAGCTTATGACAGATCGAACCAAGCGTGTGTACTTGGCACATTTGAGTCTTGACCATAACCAGATTGATTTGGCGATGCTTACAGTGAATTCGATTCTGGAGAGCAATGGTCTGTTTTTCAAGAAGGATGAAATACCGTTACGGCCTACTTATCATGATCGCCCTACGATATGGGACGAGATAAGCCGGAAATAAGCGTCTGCAACTTATTATCGATCGCGTTTGCTTTTGTTTCAAGCTCATCCATCGTCAGTATGCCCTTATCGATCAATAGCTCCATCATGGCGCTAAGTGTTAATACAGAATGGTAATGCTCTTGCTTCAGGTCGGCAAGCTTTGCCCCCAAATCAACCTGCTGCCAATTATGAGATGGAATAGAAGAAGATGAGGAAGTTTTCATATCAAATCTCTCCTTTACGTTTCTATTAACGTTATAATGATAGAAGCTAGTAAATTTGCAACAAAACTCTATCAATGGTTCTATTGCTAGTGTAAGCATGATTGGGGAGATATATTCCTGTTTTTTGAAGTTTTTGTATGTGTAAAGTTAATAATGGAATATAACAGCAGCTGGAGCCAGTGGTTTAGTGGTTCGGCTGTGGTCGGAGCTGGAACTGTCGATCACATGCGGACAACTGGGAGCGGGACAATAAGTAACTAGCAGGCTGTAAAATACGATCATACGTATACGTGGCAAGTGCAGGTTGAGAAAGGGGCGATTATATTGAGCTTATTCGATGATGATTTTTTTTCGACGAAGGTATCCAAAAGATTAAAGCGGGCAGTCCGTTCGCCAAAGCTGCCGGGACGTATGCGCCTACCATCGCCCTTTCGCGGCAAAAAACTGTCAAGCGGTCAGCTTATTGCCGTTACCTCGCTTGCTAGTGCGGTCGTTGCCATTTTATTGTTTGTACTGCTGACAGGTTCGATGGGCAAAGGAAAAGCAGACTTGGGGCCAGGCAGCAAGGATTTCTCGGCATCGGCTGTTGCAGCATCAACCAAAATGCGTCCGGCAGTTGTCAGTATCATTAATGAGCAGACAGCACCGGCGGGAGCAGGCAGACGCAGTGGCAAGAAAGAGAGCGGAAAAGGAATATTGAAGGAAGCCGGTGTCGGTTCCGGTGTAATTATATCCAAGCAGGGCGATAAAGCATTTGTAGTAACTAATCATCATGTTATTGTCGATGCCGAGCGTGTCAAAGTTGTATTGACCAATGGAGAGGTACGGGAAGCGACAGTGGTTGGTTCTGATTTAATTACTGATCTGGCTGTGCTGGAGATAAGCAGTAAAAATATTCGAGTGGTAGCTGAAATTGGTGATTCATCCCGACTGCGTGCCGCAGAATTTGTGATGGCAATGGGGAATCCGCTCGGTATGGGTGAAGCTGTTACGCTTGGTGTGGTTAGTGTTATTAAAGAAATTGTCCCTGTATCCCTAAGCCAAAATGGCATCATTGATTGGGAGCAAGAAGTGATACGTGTGGATGCGGCGATCAATGAAGGCAATAGCGGCGGGCCGTTAATTGATATGTATGGCAAAGTCGTTGGAATCAACAGTATGAAGATCGCTGATTTCGGAGTAGAAAGCATTGGTTATGCGATCCCGATAAATAATGCGATGCCGATTATTGAAAGCTTAATGAAGCAGGGCTATGTTTCTCGTCCGTATTTGGGTGTATATACGATTGATCTGGAACAGTATTGGCAGCAGCAAGAGATGCAGCGGATGTTCGAGCAGGAGCTTAATAAGCTTGAGGAGGAAGAGGAGAGTGCTGATGATGGAACAGACGGATCTGATTCTGAGACCAGTGCTGAATCTGAATCAGACACTGATTTAGAGGGGGCGTCCGATTCCGAGGTTAATTCTGATACGGATGCCAAGACAGATAACAAGCATGGAGGCAGCAAGCTGCCGGACTTGCAGTTACCTGATGAAGTATTTAGCGGAGTAATTGTTGTTGAGGCTGTCGGTCCTGCTGCTCAAGCTGGCTTGATGCTCAATGATATTATCGTGAAGCTGGATAATAAGAAAATTAACAGCACACGCGAACTGCGCAGATATTTGTATAATGAGAAACAGGTAGGGGATTCCATCCAAGTAAGTTACTATCGCGAAGGACAATTGGAGACGGTAGAATTCCAGCTTGAGGATAAGCAGGACGAAGAATAAGCAGACAGATTAGCAGGAGAATAAAAGGTACTGTAGTAAACAGCAAATAGTAAGAGGAAAAGAGATGGAGCTCGCTCCATCTCTTTTCCGTGTGTATGAATGTTTTTGAGGACTCCACATTCTTTGGCTAAAAGTGTAACGTCACTTTTGAGGAGTAGTGGTTTTGTACGAAACAACAAGACTATAATCCACTAGAGGTACTCAACACTAGCTTCCCGACTCTGGTTTATCATGTTTGCGCGTAAGGTGGTTAGTTTACATTGATCCAGCTGCTTTTAGAGGTAATTTCTTTTCCTTTTTCATTTAGAAAGTAGATCTCTAATTTTACTTTGGAGTGGGCCGCCGAAGGCTTCGGAATAGTTAGGGAAAAGCTGCGATCCGCTTGCACTGTGCTCACAATATTGTGATAAGCTGTGCCAGCATCAAGCAGGAAGCCTTTTTGATCAAATATGCGGTAGCCTGTCCATATGTTTGTCTGTTTCAGCTTGGGTAAAGTTTTGCCATAGATGCTCCAATGTTCCATGTTTAGCTCGTGGGTCAACCGATCAACAGCAAAATATTTATTGCTTAATGAGTCAATTTTGGTTTCGGTAATAAGGTTGTTGTCGCTCAGCGTACCTGTTATTGTCCAAATATTATAAGTGTACTCAGGCAATCCGCTCAGAGTTGGTGCTGCCTGGCTTTCAGTAAAGTAGACAACAGCTTCTTCTGAATCAGGCAAGGTGCCAAATGTTGTACGCATCAAACCTGCATTATGATTACGAGGCAGCCCGGTCAACAGTGGCGTAATATTGCCTTCCACCCGCCAAGTTCCGCCGCCTCCCCATATAGAGGCACCATCAATGCTGGCAAGCTGGATGCTTTCTGTTATATAGTTTGGCTGTCCGGACGGGAACGGATGCTGATCACGTATGGCGTAGAAACGATCGCGCGATGGATCATATACAATATCAAAATTGTTTAGCCAGTCGTTGGCGCCGTCCGTGCCAATAAGTCCTGCTGTAGTCAATTGCATTGGCGTACCCACTATGGGCGAACTCATATCAGCGAGATTCATTTCAACCCGGTATCCGGCTGTAGCAGATGGATCACCTTGCGTATAGAACAGCATCAGCTTTCCTTGTCCGTCAATACTTGTAGCAGTTGGCTGCCCAACGCCCCAATATCCGTCATTCGGATAGGTAATAATCGGGTTTGGATATCTTGTCCAGTTGCCAGATAAATCATTGGAGAAAGCAACACCTATCTGATTATGGTAGCTGGCATTGACGTCATTGCCCAAGTAGAAAAGCGCATAGCTGTAGTTTGTGCCGTTATAAAGAAAGTTACCTTCGACAACAGATGGGTCGCATACATGGAAACTGTCCCATGCCCCTGCACTGCCTGGTGCGAGCACGGGGCGTGAGTCAACAACGATGCCGTTTTCTATTTTTGTATAATAAATATGATCTCTTATGATATCGCTTTCATTATTGTGACAGCTCCACATATGCATTGTACTGCCTTCCTGGATTACAGTAGGGGCATAAGTATAGATTTGTCCTGTCGGGTTGTAGACCTCTTCAAGCGATTGCTTGTCCCAAAGGACGGCAGCAGAAGCGGATTGCGGCTGCAACAGGCTGACCAATAGCACGACAGCCAACGTAAAAGCGAAGCTTGCGTATAACAACGGGCTATTCTTTTTTTGTGTTTTCATAAGCTGTTCCTCCCTAAATGTTTTTAATAAGCTGGCGCAGACAATTCGTAGCATTGTCCCGCATCCCTTTCATGATAGTAACAGCAAGCCGTCGCAGTCTACTGCTGGATGATGACTGTCCGATTTTTACATAGGACAATATAAACAGGTAAATATAAGATAGCAGGACGAACTTTTTGATCAAGTATAATGGAAGTAGACAGAAAGAGAAGACAGCAGTGAAACGAAGAACAAAGAGAGAGACAGAAAAAAATATAGTGATTAAGAGTAATTAAGAGAAATTAAGAGAAATTAATAGGAAAAATGTATAAGCGTTACAAATAGATAAAACAGTGGAAATAGAGATTACAGAGGAAGCAGGGAAATTCAAAGAGGAGCAGATTAGTAAGAGAAAGCGAAGAAGAATGAGAAGTACAAAGAAGGGCGGTTATATAGTGAAGCTGTTTCTGTTAAAAAAAATGCCCACAACAGGCTTTAATTTGTTTCAGAAGCTCGTTGTAATTTTTTTAATTATGATTATACCTGCCTTTATTATAAGTGCGCTTATTAATCGTTCTGGTGAAGCTGCTGTGTCCGGGCAAATTACAAGCTCATTGAAATCGAATGCGCATTTTTATTTGAGCACTTTTGAGCGGGAGATGGAGCGGGTTATCCGTATGAAGCAGCAGTATATACTGGATAGCACGGTGCAAAATTTAATGCGCTATCATAAAATCTACTCGGACAGCGATACGATTTATGCGATACAGGAAATTGAGCGCCGTTTGCAGCAATTCAAGGAATCAAGCCTGTTCGTTCATCAAATCAAATTGATGCTGCCAGAGCTAAGCATTGTTATCCAAAATGACAGAGTAGAGCAAGTAATTCCTGAATCTGAACAGCAAGCAGTATCTGAATTGGCGGGGTCTGGCAAGCATATCGCACCTTTGCAAGGAGAATTGATTATGGGTGACTTTTATCCTCGCCATGATATGCAGGAAGGGACGGCAAAAATGTGGCTGGAAATTACTTTATCCCAAAAAAACATGGAAAAATCGCTTCGCGAAGCAGTAGCATACAATGGCGGTGAAGCAATTATTGCCGATCGGAGCGGCGCCTGGATGATTGGAGCTTTTCCGCAACAGGAAGTGGATAATCAGCAGTTTATTCAGCAATTGAAGCTGGAGGAAAACAGTGAATCAGGCGGTATCGGACGTTTTCATATCGGACAAGAGGCTTATGTCTATGCTTATGAGTCATCTTCCTTGCTGGATGCTGTATTTATGGTTTATATGCCGGAGGACAGCTTTCTTGGACCGATTAAAAAGCATAAACAGATCTATGTTGCACTGGCTGCCACATCTTTGCTCGTCATTGTTTTATTTGCCGCATGGATTTATAACATTGTTCATAAGCCGATGCTGCGGTTGACCAGTGCATTTCGGCGGTTGGAAAGTGGCGGTTTCCAGCATAAGCTGGAGGCGAGCGGCAAAGATGAATTTAATTATTTGTACAAGCAATTCAACAAAATGTCAGAGCGCCTGGAAGCATTAATTAATGATGTATACGAGCATGAGCTTCGTTTGAAGCGTTCTGAGTTAAAGCAGCTGCAAGCGCAAATCAATCCGCATTTTTTATATAATATCTTTTTCTTGCTTAATCGAACGATTCAACTTGATGATATAGAGGCTGCCAAGCGTTTGACCAAATATTTGGGGCAGTTTTTCCGATTTATTACGCGCAATAAAGAAGATGAGGTGCGGTTTAAAGACGAGGTTGCTCATATTGAAGCTTACATTGGTATACAGAGTTTGCGTTTCGGACGAAAGTTGGATGCTCAAATGGGCGGGTTGCCCGTTGAAATGGAGCAACTGCAGGTGCCGCGATTAATTTTGCAGCCGCTTGTGGAGAATGCTTTTGAATATGGGTTGGAAGATCATTTGATGCAAGGAATGCTTCGGATATCCTTCGAAAAACAAGAGGACAGCCTGTACGTTCATATTGAAGACAATGGAACGGAGTTGTCGGAGGAGAAGCTCCATCAGTTGCAACAGCAGCTTGCTCACCCGGATAAGGATGCAGAAATAACGGGACTGCTGAATATTGATAAGCGGATAAAGCTGAAGTTTGGCGGTGAGTACGGTATTCGATTAGAGCGCAGCGGTTTGGGCGGCTTACATGTCCTGCTTCGATTGCCACTGCTATAGCAATTGCACGAATGACAGGTTATCCCGCATATTTTTTGACAACGATACAGAGGAAATTGCTGAAAGGAAGAGATCTAGTCATGTACCGCCTGTTAATTGTAGACAATGAAGAGTACGTAGTAGATGGATTAGTTGATTTGTTCGGACCGGACAAGCATCCGGATTTAGAAACAGCAGGAGCCTATTCAGCAGCTGAGGCACTTAACTTTTTGATGACTACGCCTGCAGATATTGTATTAACGGATATTCGCATGCCGGGGATGAACGGATTGGAATTGCAAAAAATTATTGAAGCCAGATGGCCATACTGCAAAGTAATCTTTTTGTCAGGATATGATGATTTTAATTATGCGCAAGAGGCTCTGAGACATGGCGCTGTTAATTATATATTGAAAACAGAAGATGATGAAGTGATCGAGCAGGCGGTATACGCCGCTATAGAGCTGGCAAAACAGGATAAGGAATCGCAAAAGGTGCTGGAGCATGCGCGACAACAGGTGAAGCAAGCGCTCGGCGCTTTGCAAAAGGAGTTCTTGGAGAGCCTGATCGCGGGCAATAGGCAGACGCATTCATCTCTTAACCAGCAATTAACGGAGCTGCAGCTGCCGCTTCATTCGGATAAACAATTATTCGTTGTTGTGGGCAAAGTGGATGAATGGCGCCTGGGGGACAGTCATTATGATCGATCGCTATTATTATATGCCGTGCAAAATATAGCGGATGAATACTTGTCATTGTCGATGTCGCATTATTCCTTTATTCATGATCGTTCCAAAATTATATGGCTGATTCAATCCAAGGCAGAACCGTGGATGGAAAATGCACAGGCAGCCAGCACAATGGCGATGACCAGCCGTTTCGTTTATGGAACATTCGAGGGTATTCAATCCTCTTGCCGCGATCTATTGCAATTGTCCATGTCATTTGCAGTCAGCGGTCAACCGCTTGGATGGAAGCAGCTTGGTCAGCACTTGGAGCGGTTGCAATTGCGCATGCGCGCATCATTTAAAAAGGAGCAGCTCTATATCGAGGACAGTGTGGATGAAGTGCATAGAAATGTGCAACAAAAACTTGCGGTGCAGCAGGATATATTTAAACAATATGAGCATTTAGCCTATGCTATGGAACACCGCCACAAGGAAGAATTTGTTCGTATTTTTGAGCTATTGCTGGATATGGGTGATCTTGCGGCAGAAGTGGGGCAGCCTGTTGGCTGCTTGCAAATTACAAGCTCATTATATGCTGTGTTTACTACTTATACAAGCAAGCTGAATACAGCTGAAACCAATGATATGCCGCAGGAAATAACGGAGCTGAATAAACAAATGGGACGGGGGGAGCTTGTCAGCTGGCAAAGTCAAAGGTCTATGCTCATTTTGTTTGCTGATTATTTGTGGCAACAAGTGCTGCCTGCCGGCGAGTATGAGGAAAACCAGGTAGTGCAAAGTATCAACGCCTACTTAGCAAGTAATTTGGGCGGTGATCTGTCGCTCAAAACAATGGCATTTGCTATCGGACATAATCCGTCCTATCTGTCCCGTTTGTATAAGCAAAAAGCCGGAAAAACACTATCAGAAACCATTAATGAGCTCAAGCTGGAAAAAGCAAAGGAGCTGCTAGCCAGCCCACAATATCGGATCAACGATATATCCAAAGCGATCGGCTTCTACTCTGAGCATTACTTCTACCGTTTTTTCAAAAAGGCAATGAATATGACGCCACAGGAATATCGGGACAAACTATAAACGACAGACTATAAATGAAAGAAGCAGAATAGCGTTTGAACCGGAATCGGAACGGGTGTTCGAATTTAAATTTAAATTTGAATCTAACCTCAAACTAGAAACAGAAACAGTGTCTCAGGTCAAAAAAAGATACCGTAATACACTTAAACCACTTCGAAGTAAACAAAGGACAGCAAACCAGGTCATCATATCGAAGTAGATAATTGCGCCTGCACGCTTATACAATAAAGTCATAGTTCTGGCCTGAACACAAAACGCAGGTGCATCGCACCAACAGGGGGTAAAGGAATGAAGTACAGAAAGTGGACAGCTACAACTTTAGTAATGCTGCTTGCTGCAATGTCTATTCTGTCAGCATGTTCCGGCAAAGGCAACAATAATGGTCCAACAGAAAGTGCATCACCTGGTGGAGAAACAGGCGAAACTCCAAAGCAAGAGGTTATCGATATTGACTGGTATGTCAACCTATCTTGGTGGAAATATAGCGGCGACTACGGCAAGGATAAGTTTTCTCAACTAATCCGTGACCGTTTTGGTCTAAATATTAACTTCATTACGCCAGCTGGAGACGGCTCAGAGCAAATGTCCGCTATGATTGCAACAGGTGCGGTGCCGGATTTGATTACAGTTGAATCATGGCTGGATTATAAATCGAGTCTGGTCAAAGGCGGCTACCTCGTTTCGATGAACGAATTGATTGAGAAATATGCACCTGATTTTAAGCCATATGAGGATATTTTTAATTGGTACAAAGAATCAGACGGCAACACCTATGTATTGCCAAACTATGCTTACTCCAGCCAGGCAATGAAGCCAGGAGAGAAGCTGGTGCCGAACAGCGGCTTTACATTGCGCAGCGATATCTATGAACAATTGGGACGACCCGATATATCGACTGCCGACAAGTTTTTGGATGCACTTGAACGTGTGAAGAATGAAGTGAAGTCTTATGACGGCAAGCCGATCATTCCGTTGCAGCTGTATGAATTTACAGCAAACGGCAACAGCTCGCTGGATTGGCTGCAGGAGTATTTTGCGATTCCGTATGAAACAGCGGATGGGCAATTTGCCAACCGTCTCTATGATAATAAGTATTGGGATACGATTCGTTTCCTTAATGATGCATACAGAAGAGGCTTGATCTCAAAAGACAACTTTACAGATAAGCGTGATCAGGTTAATGAAAAGATTGCAAGCGGGCGTGTATTTGCAAACTTGACTGCGCCGCAAGATTTCACCGATTCAATGCGTACTTTGTTCAACAATGACGAGAAAGCAGCTTATGAAACATTTGTGCTACGCAATTATGAAGGCAATGATCCGGTATTGACCGACATTCGCGGCTTCGGCTGGTTGGTGACTATGGTCGGCAAGGACTCCAAAGCACATGATCGGATTATTAAATTGCTGCAGTTTTTGAACAGTAAGGAAGGTCAGCATTTGGTGCACTTCGGCTGGGAAGGCGAAACCTATACGTACAATGAGGACGGTACAATTTCCTGGACAGAGCAGTATATGAATGCTATGAACAAGCAAGATGGCTCCGATAAGCAATGGGGAATGGGCTTTAACCTGCTTATGGACTGGTACTCTGTAAAGGATCTGTTCCCGAAACCGGAGAAGGCTGTTGATATTTACCTGTCCGAAGAAAATATGAAGAAGCCACTCGTCGATTATAGCTATGATACAAGTGCAAGAATCGGAAAAGTCATCCCGGATCATCCGGATCGTGACAAAATGCAAGAAGCAAGCAACCGTATTTCCCTGTACTGGGGCAGAGAGCTGCCACGTATGATTATGGCTGATTCTGAGGAGAAAGCACGCAGCATTTTTGATGAAACCTTGAAGAAGCTGGATGAAATGGGCAGACAAGAGCTGGATCAATACAGCAATGAGCTGTTCCAAAATGCAAAGGATGCTCTGGGCATCAAGCATTCATGGCCTTTGTACAATAATTAAAACTTATCAGCCCGTGCGGTTGCAGGTCAATCCCACGGGCTGCTTGTATCTTGAGGAGGGGAAGGAGGCGCACGTTGTGCAGCAAACAACAGGAGTGCCGCGTAAACCAAGCCTGCCGTCGCGTCTGCTGAAGCAATGGCAAATCCAGCTGATGGCCCTGTGCGGCATTGTTTTTATACTGGTATTTTGCTACTTGCCAATGTTTGGGATCGTCATCGCCTTTAAAAAGGCAGATTATTCCGTCAATTTAATGAAAAGCCTGACTGAAGCGCCGTGGGTTGGCTGGGCTTATTTTAAAGAATTTATTAACGACTATCAATTTCGAGACATTTTATTCAATACGATTGGCTTAAACCTGCTGCAGCTCGTTATTAATTTCCCGGCGCCCATCCTATTCGCCATTCTGATCAATGAAATTGCCAACAAGCGCTATAAGCGGTTTGTGCAATCAATTACGTACTTTCCGCATTTTATTTCGTGGATTGTGTTTGGCGGTATTGTAATTAATATGTTATCGGTGGAATCCGGCATGGTTGTGCCGTTGTTAATGAAGCTCGGCATCATTGAGGAGCCTGTATCTTTTTTGGGAGAATCAGGGGCGTTCTGGGGACTCATCATTATTACATCGCTGATCAAAGGTCTCGGCTGGGGCTCAATCATATATTTGGCGGCAATCACTTCGATTGATCCTACACTTTATGAAGCTGCCACAATAGACGGAGCGGGACGCTTCCGCCGCATATGGCATATTACCATTCCGTCCATATCCGGTACAATTATTGTCTTTTTCCTGCTATCCGTCAGTAATTTGCTTAATTCATCCTTTGACCATATTTGGGTATTCCAAAACCCGCTCAATCTGGAGCGAAGCGAAGTGATCGATACATTCGTCTACAAAATGGGAATTACTCAAATGCGTTACTCCTATACAACGGCAGTTGGTCTGTTCAAATCAGCAGTTGCACTAATACTGCTTGTTACTGGTCACCTAATCAGTAAACGAGTAGCGGGCAGAGGGATATTCTGATAGGAGGAAGAACAATGGTTGCTAAGCGGCTAGACTGGTTCAACATCGTAAACTACACATTGCTGGCCATTTTCTGTCTAATAACGATCTACCCGATCTATTTTGTACTAATCGGCTCCTTTAATGAAGGCAATGACTATATGCGCGGGGGCATCTACCTGTTCCCGAGAGAATTCAGCTTGTCCAACTACAGCGTCGTGCTGCAGGATGAACGGCTCTATATCGGTATGAAAATAAGCGTATTGCGTACTGTGATCGGAACGGTAACAAGTATCCTTTTCACAGCGATGGTATCCTATGCCATGTCGCGCAAAAACCTAATCGGACGCGGCCCATACTACTGGATGCATTTGTTTACACTATTTTTTAACGGCGGACTTATTCCGTATTTTCTCGTACTCAAAAATATCTATTTGATCAACTCCTTCTGGGTGTACATTATTCCGTCGCTATTCTCTGTTTTCAACATGATCATCTTTAACTCGTTCTTCCGGGAAATACCGGAGGAGCTGCACGAATCAGCAACAGTAGACGGGGCGGGAGAGTTTCGGATCTTTTGGTCGATGTTTATTCCGCTCTCCGTACCAGTGCTGGCAACTGTAGCGCTGTGGAATGCGGTATACCATTGGAATTCCTTCTTCGACGCCATGATCTTTACAACTAATAAAGACCTGATGCCGCTGCAGCTATTCCTGATGAAAATGATTCGCGAGGCTGACGTTATCTCCAACAGTCAATACATCCCGCCGCAGGTGCAAAAAAGCATCAGCGTACAAACCATACGGATGGCGGCGATTATGATCAGTACCGTGCCGATCCTATGCGTCTATCCATTCCTGCAAAGATACTTCGTAACCGGCTTTATGGTCGGGTCTTTGAAGGGGTAAGTAGTGAAAAAGTAAATTGCAAGTAGTAAGTAGATGGAAGATAAGTAGTGAAAAAGTAAAATACAAGTAGTAAACAGATAAATGATAAGAATGAAACTGGAGAAGCGGCTGAGGGTGATGACTATTTAGAAATAGTGCAGCTACTCGCTGCTTCTTTTTTGGACAATACCTATGTGTGTGGGTAAAATGAAAATTTTATACGAAATATCGTATAAAACCCTTCAAGAAGATGGTGAAAATGCTAGTTTTGTACGATTTTTCGTATAACTGACCTCGTTGGCATGTCTATTGGCTTGTTTTTGTACGATTTATCGTATAAACAGGCCCCGTATAGGGGCTGTCGGCTCAATTTTGTACTGTTTTTCGTATAAAGCTATGGCACAAGGATATAGAAAGTAAGATGCGGTGATAGTGGCAATGTAGGTTAAAGGAGACAAGAGACAAAGAAACAAAAAGACAAGAAACAAAAAGACAAGAAACCAAGAAACCAAGAAACCAAGAAACCAAGAAACCAAGAAACAAAGATACCAAGAAACAATAGTGCTCGAAAAATTTTCACTGTTTTGCGGCAACTTGTTTGAGAGAAAATTTGTGCTGTTTAGATAGTAATCAAGTGAAGGGAGGCAAAAGTAATGTTTATGGCAGGTACTGCGACGGAAAAAGTGTATAAAATGTTTGACGATGCTGAGCTAATCTACAATTACTGTCCTGCACCAGTCCGTACCGATGAAGAAACAATATATGTATTTTACTGTGCCAACACGCAGCCGGGACTAGTTATAGATGATATTTATGCGCGCAAAGGGAAGTTAAAGGACGGATTATGGCAATTCGATGCGCGGTTTCGTGTACTAGAGCCATCCCGGCTTGGCTGGGATTGCATCCATGTATGCGACCCTGATGTTATTAAAGGGGAGTTTCACTACAAGGGAGATACCTATAACTGGATGATGGTATTTCTCGGCTGCGATATTCATTATAGCTATCATAATCAAATCGGTATAGCCTTTGCCAAGCAAATTGAAGGACCCTATATCAAATATGATGGCAACCCGATCGTAGCTTATGAGGAAATGTTCCACTGGGGGGCAGGGCAGCCCTGCATTATATCGCTTGACGGCAAAGGACAATTCCGTATGCTGTATACCAAATCCATTCATGAATACGAGCGCAGGCTGCATATTACCAAAACCTTCTGGCGCGATCTCGACTTTTCAAACGCCGATAACCCATTCATTGGAGAAGAAGTGATGATGCATGAGGGCGGGGTATGGAACGCGCAACTAGAGGAGCAGACGAATACACAAGATCAGTTAGACCAGACAGATCGGAAAGACCTACCAGATCAATTAGACCAAATAGACCAAATAGACCAACAAAACCAACCAGATTTTAACGTATCTGTTTTTAATCCTTCGATTATATGGGATCGTGCATCAGATTGCTACTTTCTGACTCGGGAAGGAACCCCATTCGATAAGGAGCGGGTGCCGGGCTTTATTTCATCGTATGTGCAACTGCTGGTTATTTCGAGAGAGAAGTTTGAACGCAATGAGGGCGGCTGGCAGGTGCTCTACAATTACAGTGAAAAAGATACTGGCTTTCCGCGCAATCATAATGCTGGGCTTATTAAAAATGAGTTTGGCTGGCGACTGGCAGGTGCTTCCCTGTCTACAGCAGTTACTGTATCGGAGCTGCATCCGACCGATTTTCTTTGGACATATCGAATCTATCATACGGCGTTAAGTATGGTGGGCTGCACAGAAGTGTCTGTCAGTGCCCCAAAGGAGGGTGACAGCTAATGTCCAGAATCTATGTGCTGCAAGAGGAGAAAATTGCTGTAGCCGCAGCCAGAATGAAAGCAGATGTAAACTATAGGGGGATATTGGACGAAAAGATAAAGCATCAGCTTATAGATAATCATGTTTTTATCCGAGATTGTTGGTCAGCGGGAGAAATGCATACTCGACGCCTGCAACTGCTCTACCATCAACTTATGCCGGGAGACACATTATTTTTAACGGATGAGTTGTCCATAGAGCAATGCAAAACAGCCATTCGTTATGCCAAAGAACGTGGGGTTTTAACCGTGCTGGTGCAATTAGATGGAGAATCAGAACGACAGTTGGATTGTGAGGATGGCAACGACGATAAGGTCAGCGGTAGCAGCAAGACTGAACAAAATGATGGTTCAGCTCACAAAGCCCCTAGTGTGGCTGGCGATTCTTCCCAAGTTATTTCGGATATTGTTATTTGTTATAAGCAGGATGAAGTTGGCAAGAAAAATAATGATCAGCCAGCAGCAAACCTGCATGGTACAGAACGAATTGTACTGACAACTGAAGAGAATATATTTGCCCTATGTGGAGCACTTTCACTCTGTTTGCTTAATGGATTAAGAGGCGAAAAGGCAGCTAAGTTTTACCGCAAAGCGGCAAAGTTTAAAGAACTGCCTTGGTATGATGAGGTAGCTTATAGCTAGTGATAGAAACGCAGGGAGTAGAAGAAGTAAAAGAGATAGAAGTAGAAGTAGAAGTAGAAGAAAAAGAAACAGCCAGAGAGCTAAAGAAGCGAATGAAAGAGTGGAAGAATTAGAGGGAGAAGAGACAAATTAGATAGAGTAAACAGAAATAATAAACCAAATGAAATGAATCGAACAAAACAAATGTAACAAGTACAACAAGTACAACAAAACCCCAAAAATATAGATATTTGGCATATTAACGGAGGAACAATAATGAAACCAAACTTTCCAGTCATTCCAGCAGACGAAATGATGCGCAAGCTGTCGCATCCCGGCAAAAAAATAAGAATGGTGCTTGATACAGATACCTTTAACGAAATAGATGACCAGTTTGCTGTAACCTATGCGCTTTTATCGTCCGATCGAATGGAAGTAGAAGCCTTTTATGCGGCTCCTTTCTATAACGAACTATCTGAAGGACCGGCAGACGGCATGGAAAAAAGCTATAAGGAGATACTCAAAATTAGAAAAATACTGGGCAGGGAGGATATTCCCGTATATCGCGGTTCAGAAACTTTCATGACAGAAGCCAATTATCCGGTTGAAAGTGAAGCAGCAAAAAATCTGGTAGAGCGCGCTATGTCCTTCGATCCTTCCGATCCGTTATATGTTGTTGGTATCGGAGCAATTACAAATGTGGCTTCGGCAATTTTAAAGGAACCATCCATTATTGAACGAATTGTTATAGTATGGCTGGGCGGCAATGCATTGGAGTGGCCAGATACAAGAGAATTCAATTTGTTGCAGGATGTTCATTCCTCACGTTTACTGCTGGATTGTGGAGTACCGCTTATACTTGTGCCATGCGTAGGAGTAGCAACACATCTGCATACCAATCTTTCGGAGTTGAGAGATTATGTGAAGGGTAAAGGTACAATCGGCGATTATTTGTACGAAACGTACAAAGGCTGCGCCAAGGATCATTTTGCCTACTCGCGCGTTATATGGGATATATCCGTTATAGCATGGCTTAACAATCCAAACTGGTGCTGGAGCTCTGTTGTTCATAGTCCGGTACTATCTGACGATCTGCGCTGGAGCAAGGATACAAACCGGCATTTTATCCGTTGCGTTTATTTTATTACGCGTGATCCGATCTTTAAGGATTTGTTTATGAAGATAGCAGAAAGTGCTGAAAACGGCGTGGGTGGTAATTAAATAGTAAATAAAGGTCTTTTGGTTTAATATGCTCTAATTGTTGTGAAAGCAGAAGTTTTTTCTATTGATATGCAAGCATATCAATAGAAAAAACGTGGGTTTCTTTATAGTCTAGGGATGGATCGAGTTCCGTCCCTTTTTTGGTAGCTATCGATTATCCCGGGTAATGACGGAACACTTCATGAACCACACATGCTTCGAAATATAAACAGTACTGATGGTGCTCTGTTGAGTTGTTGGTAGTCAGTCTAGCATTTATAAAACTGAAGAAGTTACAACTGGTACTCCTTTCTATTGAGAAAATAGCTCTCTAATTTTATTTTGTAAGGCTACTGAAGGCTTTCGAATAATTCGGTTACATTTTTTCACATATGATATGAAGAATACCAAATATCCTGATAGACTAAATATCGATAATTCCCATAGACTTACTAGCGTTGCATTAATGTTATCTGAATCTTCGTAAGATTCTGCCTGTATTGTTTTTGTGCATAAAAAAATCCTTTACAATGGAATGGAGAGGTAGACCTGTCCATAAATCCACTGAAAAGGATCCTAAGCATGGACAATCGTACGCTATTTTCTTCCTTCTGAATATTCAATATTCTAGTGGTTAATGATTTTTATGCAACGCTAGTGCCATAGACTAATTTTTTGGCATCGTGATCTAAAATGTAGGGATTATTAAGTAAGAAATATAGCTATAAATCTTGTTCTATTAGATACCCTCTTCGTATATGTATTTATTTTGTTACTAGAACTAAATTTCTAGTAATAAGTCTCGCTTCTGCAGTGAAACATTTTTCCAAAAATAGTCTTTTATGTAAATAGAAGATCTTTTCGATTACAGTCACCACCCTTGGCTACTCTATTTCGCTTGGGCAAGTTACAATCTGGAAGCTTTTAGCTTACATAATACTTGTCACTGGGAAAGAGCGGTAGCTTACATTCAGGATTGGGAGGTGAGTTTTTCTTGTGAATTGGTTCAGTTTAATTTAGCATTGCAAAAGTTTTTTCGTTGTTATATGTAATGAAATTACTATTAAAAAGGAGGGATTAACTGTGAGATCGAAAAAAGTATGGGGAGTTATAGGAGCACTTTGTTTAATCTTAAGTTCTCTAAGCAGTGTATCTGCTCAATCACAGTCAATACCAAATGATGCAACAGTATTAACGGCAAACGATATTCATTTATATAAAACACTTCCTGGTACCCTTGAAGATGAAAAAGATAAGGGAGCTGTGCAACACAAGGAAGCTATTGAACTCATTAATACACACTTGTTAGAAAATGGCGTTAAGATCGATGTAGACTTTGACAACTTTGAATATCAGCAATATGTGCTTTCTTTAGGAACTGCCTTCGATATTTTCAGCGCAGAAGATATGAAGAAAATTGTTTCTTTTGTGAAGTTCATTGATCTTTATGAGAATTATGCAAAGAATGATCAACTCAATGAATATAAATTTAAATTGAACCAGAAGTCGCAAATCTCCAAGGAAGAAATTGAAGAAATTAGAGCCCTACTGCCGGTATTTGCAACGGAACCGATTACTTTAGGAAGTGAAGCCCCAATTTTTGAAACGTTAATTGAAAGTGCTTATGACCTTTCTATAACTGCTGCAAATGGTTACGATAACATAGCCGCTCGAGACTACGCCTACGTTTGGTGGGATGGTAGAAACCCAACGTATTCAACTTATTACGCTCAAAAAGCAGGTTGCGATGTAAACAATGAAACGTGTTGGACTAAGTGGAATGACTGCGCAAATTTTGTATCACAGGCCTTACGTGCGGGTGGAATGAATTTTCAACATGGAATCCACTATACAAGCAACGAGTCTTGGCATTTTGGCCCTCTCGTCCCATCACATACGTGGGGAGGAGCGCATAATTTTTATTTACATTGGAAAGGAAGAGCGGGCGTTGCTTCTAGTGTTAGTGATTTGCAGACAGGAGATGCTGTGAATGCTGATTTTACAGGTGATGGCGACATCGATCACACAGCGCTTATAACTAAAAATACAGGTAATTATAACAATAATAAGTACCTTACACAGCATACATCGGATAGGAAAGAAGAAACAACACTCCAAAACTGGTACGGAAGCAGTTATACTGTGTACGGATATGAAATTGACAAGGCAGATAATTAATTAACAATAAAAAATCCACTGTCTTCACCTAGAGACAGTGGATTTTTATATAAAATTTGATTGTTTAAGAATGAATAGGTATTATGATGATGACTTTATTTTAGGTGGTGGAACAAGTAGATATGAATAAACGAAAAATTGCTTTAAGTATTATTGGCGTTTTCCTTATTTCCGTAATAGTCATTGCCTTATATATCAATAGTATCGGCCTCAATAACCTAAAACTTATTTATACGCTAAGAACGACAAATAAATCCATTCTCCAGATGGAAGAAAATTTGGATGGTAATGGTCACTACCTTACCAAAGTGAATTCGCCTGCCGAAATGATCAAAGAGCGAATGAAAAACGAAGACTGGACTTATATTGAACAAGATGGAGCTGGATATTTTTTTGAAAAAGATAATCAAAGAATAGTTGTAACAACAAAAATTTGGAACCGAAGTTTCGTAAAAATAATTGTTGAGAATAACGCTGTTAACATAGCAGATAAAAGTTGAAACAAAGGACCAGTATTGTTTGATCTCCCGAATAGGTTTAGTAAAAGCTGTCACTATCGGAAAATAAGGAGTGAGTTGCTCTTATTCAAATCGCTCGCAAAACCTATTAATGCTATCCAGCGACCTTGCATTTTTTGAAAAGTCTTATGAAGAACAGGAAAAGAAAGTCCTATTCGTTGAGTCTCAATCCGTTTGGAATAGCGTCAGGTACAAAGATGTGATAGAACAGTCCACGTTAGCCGGTAGCATTTAGCTGACTTTGGAACGTATATGTTGCACTAATGAGCTACTTTTTTATCCTGAAAAACATGTTTTCGAGGTAAAGGAAAAGAACCTATATAAATATACTTCAAAAATTGTACGGCGAGTTCTCAATAAAGGAATACGCAATTTTTTTCCTGTTGAAGCTTCCTTAAAAAGATCATATGCATCCCTTCCAGTTTGCTCTTTTCCATTACCAAATTCAATATAAACACTGTTTCCTTCTGTTGCGAATGGATCTTTTTATCAAGATCAGGTGTATTAATGCAAAGTAATCTGACAGATTATCTTTTGCCGACATCACACCATCATAAAACCCACTTTACAAGATGCTGTCCGTTAATGATCATATCGATTACGTAAGATTAACTTTGTGTGGCAAAAAATATAGGTATTTGGGCGAAAATGGGCTTGCCTTACGCGGTGTGATACAAAAAAACCGCTCTAGGCGTATAGTAGACAATCATAACTTTTAGGCGAAAAGATGTGTGTTCTATGCTCTTGAGCCTGAACCAACCTAATCGCTGGGGCAGTTACTCAAGCAGTTTTAGAGAAAAAGCCAGCAGGGTTGAGAAGTAAAAGATAAAGAATACAGGCAAATGGGAGGTTTGAAGGCAACTTACTCTTTGTTGTCCCCACTCCGAGGCGAATGGGTGCTGCCGAAATATAAACAAAATATTCTATAAGATGGACTGGACTTTTTGAAGTGTCCATCTTATAGGAGGTATTTTTTTAAAAAGATCAATTTTTTTACACTTTAAGTAAATAACATCATCATAATTATATTGTGAGAATTAAACTTTCTCTTCTATACAAAACCTCAAATTTTGATAAAGATGTTGATTAGAGATCTGGCAAGATTCGTTGAAGAACGCCAGTGGTTCCAAATTTTTGAGTATTTAAATTTTTATAATAGTTAATAGTATGACTACGAACAAAAGCGATTGTACCAACTGCATTTGTAAATCGTGCACCAGGTTCAAAAGCGACTGTGTTTTTGGCTGCGGAAGATCCTAATGCTATATCTACAGTCCATCTAGCATACTTTAATGTAAGGTCAGAATTATCCGTTACAATGAGTGATTTTGTGTTAAAGCTCCAACTGAAGCTTGGAACAATACCAGTAAGTGATACTGTTGCAGTATTAGAAGAACCATTGGTAGTCGGGCCGTAAGAGCGTAATGTCTGATTATCATAAGATTGTGCACTAGTCCGTGTCACAATTTGGCGTGTTTGATAGGAGTTTTGAGGGACAGATTGATTAAAGTATTTCACATCCCAAATTGAAACTGTTCTATTAAAAAGAGTGCCTGTGCCTTGTTTATAGTAATCTACATTACTTGTATATTTGCCAGCTAAAGTGATCCCATCATAGAAGTCCCAGCTATATGAGTCAGAGTGATCAGCAGTACTTGCTAGAACAGAAACAGAACCAGAAAGTTTATATGCCTTTTCTGCCTAATTTAGAATTGTGGCCTTAATATTATCGACAGGTGTTTTTTTATGTTAGAAAAAACAAAATATGTATAAGTTTTCCATTGGGAACTGTATAAACTCCGATTCCCACCAGGTTTGAAAGGTTACCATTTTCATCAGGGAGTACATTAAGTTCTCCTACAATAATACCCTTAGTATCAGTAGGACTAATTTTCTTGCCGTCATTGTGGAAAAAGTGATACGTGTTTTTCCCATTTTTTTGTTTTTTCATCTTTTTCTAGGGAGTGTTCAACAAACCATTTTGAATTACTGGATGGAACTGCATAGCTAGGACTAGCAAATACTGTATTAACTAGTACGAGAGCAAAAATAATAAGAAGATATTTTTTCATAAATTCACAAACTTTACCTTTTTTGAATACGATTAAACACTATAGCATCAAATCCATTTACAGTAAATACTTATTCTTGAAAATATGTATTTTAAATTGAAAAGTATAGACACTTTGATTAGTTTTGTTTTAGGTTTTATTATGGGGAGTTTATTCTGAGTAGGCGGGGAAGGCATTTTATTTAGCTCAATAGCAGCTCGGCAATACTACTGCCATACGGTCAACTCGCGTCTCTACCGTTTGGACTGGTCCAATTGCTTAAGCAATGCTAGAAGCGCCTATGCAAAAGGCGCATAAACTTCATTTGGCTCAATAGTATTAATATGAAATATGGTACAATAAGATGGCATAACATGTAATATAAAATAGTATTTTGTGAAAGTATTCACGATTATGAGATAGCCTTTTATTTACCACTCTAGTTGAGTTATGACAAAAGTTCATGAGTCACAGTTAGTTGATTGTTCAGAGTATGGGTACATAAACTATTTATTGGAGACTTGGTTCAACATGTAGAAAACACAAAGGTATCTTTTAGGAAATGCGTTTATTTGTTAGAGTTTATTTGTTAAAATAAATGAAAGAATAAAAGATAGAATAAACTTGGATAGGAAGCGAAGCGGAATATGTATTGTGTATGCAAACCATGCATTGAAAAAGCACTGGAACGATTTGTCGATGAATACGAGGATGCACCAGATGTAGTGGATCTAAAAGAAACTCAGTTTGCCGATTGGGACCCACCGCGCAAATGTGATTTCTGCGAAGAGGCTGCGGCTTATTTGGTTGTGTAGAATAGGGATAGGGTTCACAACATTTTTGTGTTTATAAAATATTTTATAAATTAATAGAACGAATCGATTTCATAATGGATAAAAACTAAGGTTAGAAACTAGGTAGACAATAAAACTATGTTCACCTGTACACGTCTGAATAAGACGGTTATTGATATTATGAGATAGATTCGGATATATAACATATTTCTTTAAGCAACAGACCTGGTCTTCACAAAAGATTACAGGTCTGTTTACGTTAGGACAAGCTCGTTGTTTTGGTGTGAAGTCTGAACAATGAGCAGTAGCGAGAGTTAGAACTAGTGTGAGCTGAAATGAAAATGAGATAAACAAAGGAGTTCATATTATGCATATACAGATTGCAGCAGTAGGAAAGCTGAAAGAGAAATATCTTGCGCTTGGCATTGCGGAGTATGCCAAGCGTCTCGGGCCTTACGTGAAGTTTACGGTCACGGAAGTGCCTGATGAGAAAGCGCCAGAGACGATGAGTCTGGCGGAGGAAGCCCAAGTGCGTGAGCGCGAGGGTGAACGGCTTCTGGCGCAGCTGAAGCCAGACGCGCATGTTATCGCGCTCGCACTTGATGGAGAGCTTTGGTCCAGCGAGGATCTCGCAGACCAGTTCGACAAGCTCGCCACGTATGGGCGCAGCCATGTGGCTTTTGTTATTGGCGGGAGCAACGGACTTGCTCCTGCGGTACTTGCGCGCGCCCAGCAAAAGCTGAGCTTTGGGCGCATGACGCTCCCGCACCAGCTGATGCGGCTGGTGCTGGTGGAGCAGATTTATCGGGCGGTGAAGATAAATCGGGGAGAACCGTATCATAAGTAACGGCGAATTTTTTTGGCATTGCCACTCAACGTGGACGGAAAGTCTCCCTATTGGACGCTTCCAAGCTGGTTTCTCAGCTCTCACAATATATTAATGCCTCAGAAGCTTGTATTCCAGCTTGAATAGCTTCGTGATCCTCCGCTTATCTTCCCCATAGCAACAATCTAATTTTATTTTTACGTATGATCAAAATGTAATAGCGATTACAGCTTGAACCACTGCTTATGTTATATAATAGCGATTGGAACTAAAAGCAAGTTGGCAAAGTAGTTGACTTACACAGCTATCATAATACCCAAGTCATCAAGTATAGTCCCGCTAAGAAATAACCCTATTCCGCTGATAGACAAGCTATTGCAATGAAGATATGAGGTAGAGGTGAATGAATTGTACAAGCAGATGAAGAATAAGTACGCCAATATGTTAGCTGTAATCCTTAGTATTGCTATTGTATTTGGTTCATTTAGTTTTCCATTAGTTCCGACAGCATCGGCAGCTGGTCCGTTGCCTGCTCCGCAGAATGTAAAGGTTACTGGTGTTACACATAAATCAGTAACGTTGGCATGGGATCCTGTAGACGGTGTCGATGGGAATTCTGGGTATCAAGTATGGTATTCCAACGGAGGTTGGGCCGCTTGGACTGGTACTCCAACAGTAACCGTTTCAGGTCTAAAATCGAACACGACCTACTCTTTCTATGTTACGGCTATTGTAGCATCGAACGATAGAAGTGCTCTTGTAACGGCAAAGACAGATGAGGATCCTATTTCTTATCCTGAACCCCCATTGTCAACTCCACATAACCTCGTCATTAGTGACATTACAGAATCAGCAGTAAAATTAAGATGGACGGGCAGTCCTGGAGCTGCTGGTTATGATATGTATGTGAATAATAGATGGACTGGTGGTATTTGGGACGGATCGAATACATTTACTTATCCAGTTCCAAAGTCGGTCACAGGTAGTGTCTATTTTGAGGTTGCAGCACAGATTACGCCTTCGAATGTATCGGCCAGAAGTAATAGAGTCACGATTAAGTGGGGGGAATTATCCAAGCCCACAGATTTGAAAATCGTGAGTGCAACCAAATCATCCGTGGCATTAGGATGGGCACCTACACCGGGAGCAACCGAATATGATATTTATAAAGGCCATTCTGTAATCGCTTCTACGTATTCTAATCGTTATGTTGCGACAGCACTTACGGAAGGCGAGTCCTATGACTTCAAGATAGTCGCTAAGAACAAGCTATGGCAATCTCCCGCAAGTGATGTGATCACAGCGGTACCAGGAAGTAATTATAATATTGTGACTTACTATACCTCGTGGGCTAGAAATCCGAGTGAAAGAAATTATTCGGTAGCGGATGTTAGCACAGACATTGGTGCATCGAAACTTACACACATCAATTATGCTTTCGCAGACCTGTGCTGGAAGGAAGCGGGATCTAGAGGTAGAGTATGTGAGAATCCAGATATTCCTTTGCAAGATAGACACGTATTTGATGGGGAAATGGTACTGGGTGACCCAACACAAGATGAAATTAATATTAGTGATCTTCAAGCACTTAAAGCTGCTAATCCACATCTAAATCTAATGATTTCTGTTGGGGGATGGAGTTGGTCGAAGAACTTCTCTAATATGGCGAATACGGAAGTAAATAGACGTTTATTTGCTAACTCAGCCGTTGAATTTCTGCGGGAGTATGGATTCGATGGTCTTAATATTGACTGGGAGTACCCTGTATCGGGTGGGGATATCGATAATTCGAGAAGGCCAGAAGACAAACAGAATTATACATTGTTAATGAAGACTGTTCGTGAGGCCCTTGATGCAGCAGGTTCAGAGGATGGCAAGTATTATTTGCTGACGATCGCTTCTTATCAAGGTCAATCTTTTGTAGACAATGCTGACTTGGCTAATTCTTCGCAGTATCTCGATTTCATTAATATAATGACTTATGATTATAGCGGCAACTGGAATACATCTGGGTATCATAATGCACCGTTGTTTTATGATCCGGCTAGTCCTTCAGCGAGCGCGAAGCGTAACAACGTCTATGCAGGGGCTGCGGGACATTTGAATGGTGGAGTACCTAATTATAAATTAGTCCTAGGAGTACCTTTCTTCGGTAACGGATGGACAGGCTGTCAGGCGAAGGGCGAATACGTCCCATGTGCAGAGTTTGCCCAATTCGGTACTTGGGAGAACGGGAAATTTGATATCTATGATATAGAAGATGTTTATCTTAATGACAAGGATTTTGTTCGCTATTGGAACGAATCAGCCAAAGTGCCTTATTTGTATAACGAGGCAGACGGCACTTTTATTTCCTATGACGATACCCAGTCCATGATGTATAAAGCATCCCTAGTGAAGACGCTTGATCTTGCAGGTGTGATGAGCTGGGATATTACTGGAGATCGCAACGGAACATTATCCACACAGCTTGCGAATGATCTTCCTATTCATGGCGTTGTGAATACGAATGCGCTTGCAGCTCCACAAAATGTAACTTCTATTAGCAAAACAGACACTACGATAAATGTAGGATGGGATGCAGTTACTGGAGCTACTGGTTATGATGTATTTGCCAATAAGGTATGGCAAGGCTACACCGTAGCAACAAGATTTGATTTAATGAAGCTTATCCCTAACAGCGAGAATACGATTGAAATTATTGCTATTGATAAAGATGGCGCTCGTATTGAGAGAGTATCTGCAATGAGTAAGCCGCTAAAAGAAATGACGAATCTGGATGGGCTCCTGCCTGCTATCGTTGATACAGATGCAGAAGTGCTTCGAATTACTTCTATGACAGCTACTGCTGGAGGAAACATAACTTCTGACGGTGGTGATGTGGTTACGGAACGAGGAATTGTATATTCCACGAATGCCAATCCGACCATTGCGGATGGTAAAGCAACAGCTGCATCAGGGGGAATAGGAGCCTTTACAGTGAATCTTGCAGGGCTTCAATCGGGATCTACCTATCATGTACGTGCTTATGCAGTGAATGCAATCGGAGTAAGTTATGGTCAGGAGATTATTTTTGCAACTTTAAGCTCTAGTGCAAGCTTGAATAGCTTAAATTTGAGCGGTGTACAATTAGATCAAATGGTGAGTGGAAGTGTATATGACTACACGGCGAGTGTACCGAATTCCTTATCTAGCTTCACAGTAACGGCGAGTGTCAGTGATGCTACTTATGGTTCAGTGTCAGCGAGCGTGTACAATAGTGCCAATACTCTTGTAGCTGGCCCGATAAGCTTGGCAAGCGGGCAATCAAGTGCAGATCTTCCCCTTGAAGAAGGCAGCAATCGCATTGAGTTAATCGTTATTGCGCAGGATGGTACAGGTACGAAATATACGGTAATGATAACGAGAGCTAAACAAGACAATGGTTCTGCTGCCAGCGGCAACGGTGGTGGATCGAATGTCGCACTCCCGGTTACTTCTACAGACGGGAGATTGATGCTTCCCGCAGGTCAAGCAGGCGAAGTCAGATTGGACAATGGGCTTGTTATTACCATTCCTGTTAATGCTTCTAGCAAGGAACTGATATTAACGATTGAGAAGGTATTGAATACGAAGAACCTTCTCGGCAATCGTGAGATTCTTGCAAGCTCGGTCTATGAGGTTCTGAAAAACTTCCCGGAGAGCTTTAGTAAAGCAGTAACTCTGACCTTTGTGTTCGATCCAGCACAATTGAAGACTGGTCAAACGGTTGCGATTTTCTATTATGATGAAGTGAAAAAGTCCTGGGTGAAAGTTAATGGTGGCAAAATAAATGGGAATCGCATTTCTGTAGATGTTGACCATTTTACGAAGTTTGCTGTTCTCGTAGTGGATCAAGCGACTGGATTACCCATAATAGGTTCATCTACTGAGTCGACAACTGGTGCTCAATTCAGCGATATTTCCGGACATTGGGCGGAGGCCGATATTAAGCAAGCGGTGAGCGATGGCATCGTCAAGGGTTATACGGACGGTACGTTCAAGCCGGACGCTACGGTGACACGCGCTGAATTCGCGGTCATGCTGATGAATGCGCTGAAGCCTACTGGAAAAGGAGTCGAACTGAGCTTCACAGATTCAATCCCTGTATGGGCTCAAACGTCAATTGCGCAAGCATTAGAGGCGGATATCGTACGAGGCTACGAGGATAAAACCTTCCGTCCGAGTGCAAGTATATCGCGTTCGGAGCTGGTGGTTATGATTGCTAGAGCGGGTGGAGTAGATAGAGCTGCAACAGCATCAACAGGTTTTGCTGATGATAGTGAAATTCCTTCTTGGGCAAAAGGTGCAGTAGCTGCTGTGAAGGAATTAGGGATTGTGAGCGGACGTAACGGCAATTTATTTGCACCGAATGAGACAGCAACGAGAGCAGAAGCAGTAACTATCATAATGAATTTTGCTTCAAACTAAAAAGCAAACTTGAGTCATGTATAGACCGTCCTTCGGACGGTCTATTTGCTTTTTTGAAAGATTGCGGATGTTGCATTTTGAGCTTAAAGCTGGATGAATCATAAAAATATTATTTATTACTAGTGCTTTTGTAATTCGGATTACAAAAACGATTTTGTTTTTATAGTAAAGTGTATTTGCTGGTAATAAGCTCGTAAAGATTAATATCACAAAATAGGTAGGTTATTATGAACATACTCATTACAGGTGGGACAGGTTATATTGGGACAGTGCTCGTAGAAGAATCAGTAAAGGCTGGGCACAATACCTATGTATTGACGAGAAATAAAGAAAAAGCAAAAGCTTTAGATAAGCAAGGCGTCAAAGTCATTGTTGGAGATCTATTGCAGGATGGACAGTGGCAACAAAAAATAAATGATATGGATGCGGTTATTCATTTAGCAGCTCCACCAACGTGGGGGAAAAAAGTAACCAAAAAGGTAGCACTTTCTTATGCAGATGGGCATTTGGAGTTAACGAAAACTCTTTTTGAAGCGATTGATCCCGTGCGTTTGAAGCGTCTTATTTTTGTAGGTGGTACAAGCTATTTTGGAGATTCAGGTAATACAGCTCCTCAAACAGAATCTTTCCAAGCTGATCCAAAGGGCTGGGGACCGTATATTGCGCCTTCAATTCATTATGCAAAAGAAAAAATAGCTGAAGGATATCCTGCCTCGATTGTGTTTCCTGCGCAGATTTATGGACCTTCTTCATGGATGGAACAACTATTTTTACAACCGTTATTTACGAATAAACCGATCACATCTTTAAAAGGCTATACCCCATATTTTTCACCTATTCATATTGAAGATTGTGCACGTGCCTTATTATATTTAATTGAGCATGGTGAAATTGGAGAAGATTATATACTTTCTGATCTACAGCCACTGTCTTCCACAGTATTTAGGGATGAAATTATAAAGTTAATGGATGTGAATGATCCCAAATTCCGTGCAGTACCTCGTTGGTTGTGTCAATTCATGTTAGGGCCAGTGCTAACAGAATATGCAACAGCTCACACAAATTTTTCAAGTGGAAAACTGCAGGAAACAGGGTTTAAGTTCCGTTATCCGACATATAAAGAAGGCTTGCCGCAAGTTGTTAGAGCATGGCTTATGAATCATAAGTAGGGAGCTTATCTCACCCAAGGGAGGCCACTGCTGTACAGAAAAAAGTGTATCTGGAGTGGAGTGATCATGTATGAAGCGCACGGTTTCGAATCAAGTTACGGGTGAAAAAATTACGTTTTTAGAAACGGCAAAGGACACGAACGGCGTATATTTATTCATTGAAGTCGCGCTACCCCCCACATGGAAAGGGTCCCCCCTTACATATTCATGATTTCACTTGCACCTTACGTAACGTAATGTTTTACAATAGAGCTACCGGTACATAGCTGATGAATGCGCTAAAGCCTGCTGGAAAAGGTGTGAAACTGAGCTTCACAGATTCAATTCCTGTATGGGCTCAAACGTCGATTGCGCAAGCATTAGAGGCGGAAATCGTACAAGGCTACAAGGATAAAACCTTCCGTCCGAGTGCAAGTATATCGCGTTCGGAGCTGGTGGTTATGATCGCTAGAGCAGCTGGAGTAGATAGAGCTGCAACAGTATTAACAGGTTTTGCTGATGATAGTAAAATTCCTGCTTGGGCAAAAAGAGCAATCGCTGCTGTGAAGGAATTAGGGATTGTGAGCGGTCGTAACGGCAATTTATTTGTAAAGAATGAGACAGCAACGAGAGCAGAGGCAGTAACTATTATAATGAATCTGCTTCAAACTAAAAGTAAATTTGAGTAAATGTATAGACCGTCCCTCGGACGGTCTAATTTCTATTTCATCAGATGAGCAAATTAGATATTACTATTGAATGAATTTCTGAGGATAGCGTCTCCAGTAGCAAGCTCACACCTCCAAGGGGTGGTTGTTCGATTTTCAAGAACGGACACAACGTTAGTAAGGGAACTTTTTTTGATCAGTTCCGCTAGTGTTCACAGCAAAAAAATTTGTAGTAGGACTGACCGAAGAAAGTTGTTTTAGACTGACTAGTTGTACAGAATCTGAAATAGGAGAATGGTTTCCAATTCATTTCGCTCTATAAATGTTAAGCTGAACCGTACCATAAATAGGGCGAAAAGTTGAGTTGAAGGTTGAAGCTTTAATGCTAAATATATCAGGAATAGTTCTCCATCATTTGATATAAATAATTTCGAAAGTCTTCAACATAGGTTTTGGGCTCTACAACTTTTAGATGAGTGCCGAAGCTTGCTAAAAGTTGAAATCCCATACGATTTTGTGGGACATAAATGGTTGCTAATAAAAATCCAGAACTATGGTCTTCAATACTTCTTCGACCATACCTTTCGATGATTTGATCTTTTATGCTAGGCGATATCCATGCCTTAATCGTGACGAATTCAGGTAGATAATTTGCTTCGTGTACTTGCTCTGACCAATCGTCTCTAGGATGAAACGCGCGTTCATCCATAGTAATATGATCGATCCGAGATAACTTGAAAGTTCGATATCCCTGTCGATGTAAACAGAATCCTTTCAAGTACCAACTCGATTCGCTAAAATGCAGCTCATAGGGCTCGACCATTCTATTCGTTACAGCCCCGTCCTTATCTGTATAATCAAACGAAACCAGCCTCTTTTTTGAAATGGATTCTTGACATGTCTTTAAGGTTTCAAGAATCTCGGACCGACCTTCCCAATCATAAAACGACAGTTGAATGGAACGATTTAGAGACAATGGACTAACCATTGCCTCTATTTTTTTTATCGTTCTTTCAACTTCTTCAGTACGGAGGATTTGTTCAAATCCGCCGAGCGCAGTTAATATATTCTGTAAATCGGAGCTGCTTAAAAGGCGTTTATCAACCTTGTATTCATCCATTATGCCGTAGCCCCCTTTGACCCCATTGACAGAGTAGATCGGGATGTTCGATAAGCTCAATGTTTCCATATCGCGAAGGATCGTTCTTTTGGAGACATTGAATAGTTGTGAGAATTCCGTTGTAGAAACAACCTCTTTTTTCAGCAATATCATGATAATCGAAATGAGTCTCTCCACTTTGTCCATAATTGCCCTCTTTTTTTACATGATTTCAGAACGGTGACACCTATATGTCACCTTTTATCCATTATACTACAAGTATTACAAGAAGGAGGTTTTAATTCAATGTTTAATCCAACCGATTTTCCCAAGCCCACCCTTATTTCAGCCAACGGTGTGGAACTCGAAGTGTTTGAAGCAGGCCGAGAAAACGCAGGAAAACCTATTGTACTCTGCCACGGCTGGCCAGAGCATGCCTTTTCTTGGCGCCATCAGATGGACGCACTTGCGGCAGCGGGCTACCATGTCATCGTCCCCAACCAGCGGGGTTACGGCAACTCATCCCGTCCGACCGAAGTAACAGACTATGACATTGAACACTTGTCGGGTGATCTCATCGCGCTTCTCGATCACTATGGATACGAGGACGCTACCTTTGTCGGTCATGACTGGGGTGCATTCGTCGTTTGGGGACTGACCTTGTTGCATCCAAACCGCGTCAATAAAGTGATAAATCTGAGCTTGCCTTACCAAGAGCGCGGAGAAAAACCCTGGATCGAGTTCATGGAAGAAATACTTGGCGGCGATTTCTATTTCGTCCACTTCAATCGACAGCCAGGCGTCGCGGACGCCGTATTCGAAGACAATACATACAGGTTCCTTCGCAACCTGTACCGGAAGAACGAGCCTCTCAGAGCACCTGAGCCAGGTATGGCGTTGATCAATCTCGCCAGAGCAGAAACACCGCTCGGTGAGCCCGTATTGAGCGAAAGCGAGCTGGCCGTTTACGTCTCCGCTTTTGAAACATCAGGGTTCACGGGCAGCATAAATTGGTACAGGAACCTTGACCGCAACTGGCGCTTATTGGCGAAAGTGAACCCAATCATCCAGCAGCCGACCCTCATGATCTACGGCGACCGGGATGTGGTTGCGAAGTCTGAAAACCTGACAAAGTTCGTGCCCAATGTGGAAGTGGTCAATCTGGATTGCGGTCATTGGATCCAGGAAGAAAAGCCGGAAGAAACAAACCAAGCGATTTTAAAATGGCTGGAACAATGGGAGATGTAGTTTTTTTCAACAACCAAGAAGAGTTTAATGATTGGTTAGAAGAACATCATGCTGAAGCTAGTGAAATTTGGGTGGGCTATTTTGGGATAAGTACAGGGCGTGCAAGCCTTACTTGGTCTGCATCAGTAGATGCCGCTCTTTGTTTTGGGTGGATTGACGGTATACGAAAAACCATTGATAAACAAAGCTATAAGATTCGCTTTACTCCGCGCAAAGTAAATAGTGTATGGAGTGCTGTGAACGTAAAGAAGGTAAAAGCACTAATACAGCTTGGAAAGATGAGACCAGAAGGAATGCACGTCTTTAACAACAGAACCGATGCACAAGGCTATTCCTCTGAACAAAGAAACGTGGAACTTGCCAAAGAATATGAAGAACAAATCAAGGCAAATCAGACAGCCTGGCTATTCTTCACTAATTTACCACCATCCTATAAAAGAGATTCTATCTGGTGGGTAATGAGCGCCAAGAAAGAAGAAACACGATTAAGAAGGCTTGGAATATTGATCGCTTCATCTGAAGAAGGGCTAAAATTTCAACACTGCAAAAAAATATTACAGAATAAGGAAATATAAATAACAAAAGAATCGTTAAAAGGATTTTTGGTACTGCATAAATCTGGGTCTATTGTTTCCTCAGTGACCTTTCAAAATTCGCCGTTAGAGTGATACGGTGAACCGTACCACAAGTGACGGCGAAATGTCTGAAATTACAGTATAACGATTCTGTTCTTAAGTTATCGTCAGCGCTAATTGGTTCGAATCCAATCGTGTTCGTAAGCTACACAGTTCCTCTGGCTATTCTTTTATTGGTGGCATTATCTACTCGCACCAACTGATGCATGTGCTCTGCTGGAGCAGGTGTATCGGGGAAACAGTACCATAAGTGACATTAATAATAAATCAAAGTCTGGCAGTCTTCATTTAGGAAAAGCCCCTTTCTTGGGAAGTCACGTGTGAGTTAGGGCATGGTAGAGCTAGGCTTCGCTGAGCTGTAGGGGGGATAATCAGTAGTGGGCTTTCGGAATTCGGTATTTTTCGTGATCATTTCGAAAAAATGGCGATTTACAGATCGTCTCTGGCAGACGTATAGTTAGGTTGAATGCCAGGACAGCGTAAGCGATGTCGGGAGAGATGCAGCAGCAAGGAGGCAGAGCATGAAGAAACAATTTCTCCGCAAATTAGTGGCGGCTTATATTATGATCGCGTTCCTGTATACCTTTATTGCCGGAGGTGTACATCTGTACAATGGTTATCATACGATGGGGATCCAACTACAGGACCAGCGCGAAGCATTTATAAAGCAGACCCAAACCAAATTGGATATGAAGCTAAGTGTGGCTTTCAATTACGTCAACCAATTGCGGGGAAAGCAAGATGTGCTGGATTATGCCAGAGCGCCCACTAGCAACAACTATGCGATGACGCAAGTGTTCAAAGAACTGAGCGGAAATATGAATGCGTTTACAAATTTGGAGTATCAAATTGACCTGATTGCTCTTCATGATTCAACGGTCATCACGCCGTTTAGCACTATGAGTCGTTCCCACTATTATGAATATATGGGACTGGAGCCGGAGGTTGTTAACCAGCTGGAGGAATATGAGTCGAACGGACAGTGGTCCAAGCTTCATCTGGTCACTTCCACTTCCGCGGCAAAGCTGCAGGACAGGATCATCTTCGCTAGAAAGGAAATTCTTAACGGTGGCGCCGAGGTGATGTTCTTCATTTCCTTCCATAAGCAAACTTTTTTGCCGTCGCTGAACGGCTCGGCCGACGAGGACTTTGGCATCCTGTTCGCTGATCACATCTGGCTGGATGGCGCAAACGAGCAAGATCGGCCCGCTGCCGCAGCAATCTTATCCGCTGGCGCAGATTCGACCGAGTCTGCAGGCTACAGTGTGTTCAAGCTAGATGGGAAGGTTGTCCATGTGGCTAACGCTGCTGTCCTCAACAATTTGAAATATGTTTACTTTACGCCGGAGACTTCGTTTGGTGCAAGTCTGTGGACGCTTGTCAGAGATTCATCCTTGGTCTATGCTGTTATGGCCCTTTTGGGTATTGGCTTGGCCTTTTTTCTAGCCAATAGAATGTACCGGCCTGTACGGAAGGTCATCAGTATTTTCAAAGATTATAACGATCTGAAGGAGACAGATGAGTTTTCCTTTATTCAGGAGACAGCTAGTAATATTCGGGAGAACAACCTCGCCCTACGGGAAACCATTAGCAACAACAGGCTTTCGCTCAAAAGTAAATTTCTACGGGACCTGCTACTTGGCTTGCTGACCAACGAGCAGGCGACGCAAGGTCTGGACAGATACGGGCTAGAATGGCTTCGGCAGGAAACGACGGTCATTCTCTTCGATTTCCCGGATGAACAGGGGTGGGAGGATGAATATTCCTCAGAGGCTATCCTTCATATCAGATCGCAGACTGTGGGGATTATTCGGGAGCATATTGTGGAATTCGAACAATGTGAAAGTGTGGAGCTGGATTATTCCCGATACGCTATTCTAATCCCGGAGGCTCGGTTGCACCGGATAAAACAGATGACCGTGGGGTCAGTGGCAAGTGTGGAGGCTACCTTCGGCATTCATATTACGGCGGCGGTGGGGCCTCCTGCTTTGCAGTTCCTTCAGCTGAAGGAAGCTTGCCAGCTTGCGGGAAGGCTATTGGAGCAGCGGCTTATACGGTATAAGCAGTCTGTGCTAACCTATGAGGATCTGGTTCCCTTACAGAATCTGAACTACTATTATCCGCTGGAAATGGAGCGTGAGCTCATTATCCGCGTGCTTCAGGGAAAAGCAGATCAGGCGGAGGAACTGCTGGATCATATTCTGGACGAAAATATGGGGCAAGGGAAGCTCGGTGCGGGCACGCTGCAGTTTTTTTTGTATGCCTGCATTACTACGATCAACCGGATTCTGCAGCAGATGAGCAAAACGGAGGCGGATATCTTTCCTGAAGGGAAATCCATCTATGATACCCTTTGGTCGAGCCGATCGGAGGAGCAAATCCGGGAGCGGCTTCATCTGTTGATTCGTCGTCTTATCCAGGTGACAGAAGAGAAAAACCAGGAGCTTGACCATTCGATTGTTAGACAAATGATCGATTATATGCACACCCATTATCATCAGGATATTGCATTGGCAGACCTTGCGCAGCATTTCAACCTGTCCTCCAATTACATCAGTTACTTAATCAAGGAACACATCGGTGACAACTTCAAGGACTATCTTAATGAATACAGAGTTACTCAAGCCAAGCGGATTATCAATGAAAGTCCATACGTTAAAGTGAATGAGCTGGCTGGTATGGTAGGGTGCAACAATGTGAATACCTTTATTCGCATCTTCAATAAATACGAAGGGATATCGCCAGGACAATATATAAAGCAACAAACTAAAAGACACGCTTAATGGCGTGTCTTTGTTTATTATTAAGACAATAAAAACGCTTTCAAATAATAAGGGATATTGTTGTTTTTGTGTATTTTCGGGAGAACGATAATTATGGAGAAGGTTTGATGATAATGATGATTTACGTCCCGGTTGCACATTGCTAGGATAAAGGCACGAGATAAATAGCGCTTCCAATTTACCATAAACCAAAGCGCAACCTCAAGGAAAGGGAGAGAGAGTATGGAATCAAAGCTGAAGCGTCGGGAAGGCGGGAAACAGATCCGGTTGGAGTTGCAGGGAATCGCCAGCAGATTGTCAAGAGATCGTTTCTTCTATATATTGCTGATTCCCTTTATCGCTTGGTATATCGTGTTCGCTTATAAACCTATGTACGGATTGCAGATTGCCTTTAAGGATTTCAGTGTATACAAAGGAATAGCTGATAGTCCCTGGATAGGATTCGACCATTTTATCAATTTCTTTCAAGGCCCGTATTTTTGGCGCACAATCAAGAATACGCTGGCGATTAGCTTTCTTAGTATTGTATGGGGGTTTCCGGCACCCATTATTCTGGCGCTGCTGTTGAATGAGGTACGCAATGCTTTTTTCAAGAAGACGGTGCAAACGCTTACCTATTTGCCTCATTTCATCTCTATAGTGGTCGTGGCAGGCATCGTTACCAACTTCCTTGCTCCAAGCAGCGGACTGGTCAATATTTTACTGGAAAAGTTAGGCATGGAAAAAATCTATTTCCTTACGGTTCCAGAGTATTTTCGGACCATATTTATTTCTATGAACATATGGAAGGAAACGGGATTTGCCGCAATACTTTATATTGCTGCCCTCTCTGGCATCAATCAAGAGCTGTATGAAGCCGCCGTCATCGACGGAGCCAATAAATTCAAACAACTTTGGCATGTTACCTTGCCGGGTATTCTGCCAACGATTATGATTATGCTCATTCTGCGCGTTGGTCATATCCTGGATGTAGGCTACGAGGCGATCATCCTGTTGTATCAGCCCGCCACCTACGAAACCGCCGATGTCATCAGTACCTATATGTACCGCAGCGGAATACGAGAAGGCAACTATGATCTGACGACAGCAGTAGGGTTGTTCAACTCCGCCATCGGCTTGCTGATGGTCATCGTGGCCAACAAATTGAGCAAGAAGTATACGGAGAGCGGTCTGTGGTAAATAAGTCGGATATATGCCATGCTGGAAGCCGCCCAAGGAGTGATTATTGATGAAACAAACAAGAGGGGAAAAAGCCTTCTCCATATTGAACCATATCTGTTTGACCTTGCTTTCCTTTGCTACGCTGTATCCATTTCTGTACGTGTTGTCGGCTTCCATCAGCTCCGGCGATGAAGTAATTACCGGTACAGTGATACTGTGGCCCGTCGATTTTACTATGCAAGCATATGTCCAAGTATTCAAGGAGGAAGCAATCTGGTTGGCTTATGGTAATACCATTTTCTATACTGTGGTGGGAACGGTCATCAATGTGGTTTTTACCATAATGGGCGCATATCCGCTGTCCAAGAAACGTCTGATGGGTCGCGAGGTGATCGGCTTTTTTATTGCCTTCACCATGCTGTTTAATGCCGGAATGATCCCGTTTTATCTTAATCTGCGGGAGTTGGGGCTGCTGGATACTCGGACTGCGATTTTATTCGCATTCGCGATTACAACTTTCAATGTCATTATATTGCGAAGCTTCTTCCAGTCTATCCCAGAGGAGATAGAAGAAGCGGCTAAGGTGGATGGGGCCAGCGATTTGCAGGTTTTATGGAATATCGTATTGCCGCTCTCCAAGCCTTCCCTTGCTGCCATCTCCCTGTTCTATGCAGTGGCCAGGTGGAACGGTTATTTCTGGGCGATGATTATTCTTCAAGATGAGCGGAAGATTCCGCTGCAGGTGCTGCTGAACAAGCTGGTGGTAGAGATGAGGCCAACGGCAGAGATGATCGGCACCATGGATGCGGTAGCTTATTCACAGGAAACGGTTATTTACGCGACTATCGTCGTGTCGGTCATTCCCATTGTGGCGGTGTATCCCTTCATTCAAAAATATTTTGTCAAAGGGGTAATGATCGGCTCCGTCAAAGGGTAGGTATTCATTCGTTTCATAGCCAGATTTTGTACGGTATTGACCGGAGCGTTTTGCCCATGCCAATACGGCAAGCTCAACTACGGATTCTATACATGCTTAAGCAATTCATATTTATAGGGGAGGTTTACAGAAATGAAAGTGAACAACAAGTTGAAGGCGGTATTATGCGGAGTCATGGTTCTCTCTATGGGGGGCCTCATGCTGACAGGCTGCGCCGGCGGTAAGGAAAATACAGAATCAGCCGGTTCCAGCTCAGCGCCAAGCGTCACGGCATCCGCCCAAACAGCGGCGCAAGGGGACAAGGCCAGCGAGTCTCCGATTACTCTTTCCTTTCACATGTTTAGCAATCAACCGTTTGACGACACCTGGGCTATATTTGAGGAAGCCGCCAAACAGACCAATGTATCCTTGAAGGGTGCTATTGCCAAAACGGTGACGGATAAGGTTGAGGCCTTCAATCTGATGATGGCATCGGGCAATATCGCTGATATCGTAACCAGCACCAAGGCCAATATGGACAAGTTCGGTCAAGAGGGAGCCTTTATTCCACTGAATGACCTGATTGACAACCATGCTCCCAATATTAAGCAGTTTCTGGAGAGTCGTCCTGATGTGAAATCAGTGGCTACCGCTCCGGACGGCAATATATATTTCTTGCCCTTTGTTCCTGATGGAGAAGCGGCTACCGGCTGGTTTATCCGTCAGGATTGGTTGGATACGCTGGGCCTGCAGGTGCCGACCACTGTGGATGAATACTACAATGTACTGAAGGCGTTCAAGGAGAAGGACCCCAATCAGAATAACAAAGCGGATGAAATTCCGTACTTTAATCGAGACGCAGCTGTATCTGTTTATGGCCTGCTGGCGTTATGGGGTGCTGACCGGGATTTCTTTCTGAAGGATAACAAGATTGCCTATGGCCCATTGGAGCCAGAATACGAGAAAGGGATTTCCTCAATCACGCAATGGTATAAGGAAGGGCTGATCGATCGGGAGATTTTCACCCGCGGCGGCAATGCCAGAGACATTCTGCTCGGTGACAATATTGGCGGTTCTACTCGGGACTGGTTTGCCAGCACAGCAGGGTATAACGTTTCCTTGAAGGATAAAGTGCCGGGCATCAACTTTGTGCCGATCAAGCCGCCAGCCGATATTAACGGCAAAGTGGTGGAATACACGGCAAGAGCGACTGTTTCCACCAATGGCTGGGGGATCTCCCAAAGCAACAAGCATCAGGTGGAAACGATCAAATATTTCGATTTCTGGTTCACGGAAGAGGGAAGAAGGCTTGCTAATTTCGGCGTTGAAGGCTTGACCTATAATATGGTTGATGGAAAGCCGCAATTTACTGATGAAATCCTGAACAGTGGAGCCGTTACACAAAACCTGTGGAAATATGGGATCAACGTTGAATTTGGCAGCTATCATCAGGATTTCGAGTATGAACGTCAATACTTGAACCCGACTGCAGCTAAAGGAATGTCCGAATATATTGATAATAAGTATCCTCGTCCTCAGATTCCAGCACTAGCTTATACACAAGAGGAAGAGGCAAGGATTAAAAATCTGGAGACCAACATTCTGACTTACGTTAATGAAACCACCCAGAAATGGGTATTGGGCGCAGAAGCGGTGGAGGGGAATTTCGAAGCCTTCGTTACTCAATTGAGAACCATGGGCATTGAAGAGGTGCTGACGATCAAAAATGATGCGTATGCCCGATATTTGAAGCAATAAATCAGGTTTAAAGAATCGGACTGACCAGGGATAAACGGACATCTCTGGTTTGTCCGCAAAGCTCTGTTTCACGACGAATCCTAGATTTTAACAAATAACAGAGGTGATAAATGATGGGCAAGCTAAAAAAGCTTATCTCTCTATTAACTTTACTTGCGCTCATGACAGGCTTTCTGGTTATTCCGGTATACGCAGAAGAACAAACACTCGTAAATGATGATTTTTCCAGTTATACGATTGACTCCCCATTTGCTGTTGTGACCGGAAAGTGGAGAAAGATCAATCGCAAAACCAACAGTGTCATAACGACCGTTAACGTTGCAGAAGAAGGACAGCCGCTTAACAAAGCTCTGCTGATATCGGCGGCATTAGGCGAAAATCCATATATAACAGGAGGTAAATATGAATTTAATAGTAAACGCGCCGTCATTCAATTCAAGGCGAAGATTGAAGGAGAAGGAGGCTTTTATTTAACGACGAAGCATGATGAAACACATATTTTGGCGCTAAAGTTTAGGGAGAATGGAGCTAATAACAAAATAGGCGTCCATTTCTTCGACAATGCCACAGGCTTGCAAAACGTGGCGCCATTTAAAACCGACTGGTATAACGTTGTTATGGTGGTGGATACAACCATAAAAGAGGACCCACGGGTTGACCTAACCATGGATGGCGTTAGGATCAAAGAGAATGAGCCGGTTGCGGCACTGAAGAATGTGAGCCTGCTCGAAGGTGTCAAATTCGATACTTATAACGGCGGCAAAGTTTATATCGATGACTTTAAGATCACCGTTCTGGCAGATGATCAATCCATACCGGATGATGGGCGGACAATGCCCGTTGAAGTTAATTTGGATGATTATCCGCCCCATGATATGGTTACTCCTCCTCTGGAGCACCCAAGACTATTCATCACCAACGATATTGCCGAGGAAATCAGAGGCAAATTGAACCACCCTGAGATGCATGGTGTATGGCAAAGAATTATAAATGTAAGCGGTATCAACCATGATGGTGTTCTAGATAAAACGTTGTCGAGAAATTACAATGTAACCGTTAGGAAGGCCATTGAGGCTAATGCCATGCGCTATATTTTAGAGGGCAATCAGGCGAGCGGCGAAAAAGCGGTGCAGATGATGAAAAATATGCTTAAGACCGTAACCTTTGGCAATGTGTCCGATGTGACAAGGGACAAAGGGCAGGTTCTGCTAACAGCTGGAATCGTCTATGACTGGTGTTATGACTTGATCGACCCTGCCGAAAAAACGGAATGGGTTGCTTTGATTGAGACATTGGCTTCTGACATGGCTATCGGCTATCCGCCAAGGGATTTAAGCGTCCTGGTTGGTCATTCAAGTGAGGCTCAGCTTCTGCGTGATCAGCTTGGAGCGGGTGTTGCCATCTATGATGAAAAGCCTGATATGTACAATAGCGCAGCCGGGCGAATTCTGTCCAAGTATGTGCCGGCAAGGAATTTTTGGTATCAATCGCACATGTATCATCAGGGCACATCTTATGGCACATACAGGTTCCAATGGGATCTCTTCGCAACTTTTATTTTTGACAGGATGGGCTTTGGAAATGTATTTTCTGATGAACAGGGGCAGACACCATACAGATGGTTGTATTCAAGAAGACCTGACGGGCAATTGCTTCGCGACGGTGACGCATCGCTGCCTTCCAAGCATCTTGCAGGAAGCTATTTTAATTACACAACCACAACTCTTTTAGCGGCAGGATACTACAAAGACCCGATTCTAAAGGCAGAATTCTTGACGCAATATTCAAACCATCCATGGGATACAGAAGACATATTCTATATCTTGTTTAACGATCCGAGTGTTAGACCTGCTTCACAAGAAACCTTGCCGCTGACGAAATATTTCCCTTCGCCCGGCGGGTCGATGATTGCAAGGACAGGATGGGGGCTGGGCAAGGATTCCGATGACGTTGTAGTGGAGATGAAGGTTTCTGAGTTTGCTTTCAACAATCATCAGCATTTAGATGCCGGAAGCTTCCAGATCTATTATAAAGGAGCATTGGCAATCGATTCTGGTCTATATCAGGGAACGAACGCCGGGTATGGCAAGCCTCATGATATTAATTATCAGAAGCGCACAATTGCCCATAACAGTATGCTTGTACAAGATCCTGGCGAAAAGTTTTATTTTGGCAGCACAGAGGTTGCTAATGACGGAGGTCAGCGCTGGCCGTTAAATGCAAAAGAGCCGTTTGATCTAGATGAGCTGATCACAAAAGGCGTGGACACCAATACAGCTGCAGTTATGGCTCATGATTTTGGACCTGATCCGGTAAAGCCTGCCTACAGCTATCTAAAGGGCAATCTAACCAATGCGTATTCAGATAAAATAAGCAATTACAACCGTTCTTTTGTTTTTTTAAATCTGGAGGATGAAAACATCCCGGCCGCATTCATTGTTTATGATAATATCACATCATCTGACAAGGAGTTCAAGAAAACCTGGTTGCTGCACAGCATGGAGGTGCCGGAAATAGATGGTTCCCGAATCGTTGTGTCTAGAGCAGAAAACGGCTATAACGGTAAATTGATCGATGATGTATTGCTTCCCGAAGCAGCGAACATCCAAAAGATTGGCGGTCCAGGTGAGGAGTTTTTGGTTAACGGGGTAAATTATCCCGCATCACCGACCTCGAATAAGAACAGCGATGAGGTGGGCGCATGGCGTGTAGAGGTATCACCGAAAGAAAAAGCGGCGAGTGATGTTTTTCTGAATGTCATGCAGATCATGGACGGTGATTATTCGGGTCAGCCTCTGAACAACGAAACGGTATCAACAGACCAATTTAATGGCGTGAAATTAGGCTCAAAGGTAGTACTTTTTGCTAAAGGGAATAACAAAGTCAGCGATGCCTTCCAGTTAAAATTGGGGGACGCGGAGGAAAAACTAGCATTCATCATAACAGATGTGGCTAGCGGAGTTTGGAGGGTAACGGGACAAGGCTTTTCACAGAATATTCCTGTCTCAAATCAGACGGGAGTTCTATATGTTGAAGCTCCGCCTGGAGAGTATTCATATGTCAAAATCAACGATGAAGCACCAGGTGCTGGCAGCAATCCTTCGATACCGCAAAAACAGTTGGGAATAAGGATGAAGTATGGCGTTGAATATATAAACGCTGATCCTGTTATGGTTGGCGGAGAAGTTCTGATTCCCCTAAGGTCTGTGGCGGAGAAGCTCGGCATGAATGTTAATTATAATGAGGCTGACCAATCCGTGACATTGCAAAAAGACGAAGTGGCTATTTGGATGCAGGTAGATAATTCTGTGGCGGTTGTAAATGGAGAGCAGCATCAGATGGACGTACCGGCGCGGGTCATAACGGAAACGATGTATGTTCCTGTTCGATTGGTGTCGGAGGCATTGGGTGCATATGTGGAATGGGATGAAAACGCAAGTATTATGCTAATCATACCTGATTTCACGGCAAAGGGAAAAACAAACGGCGCTGTATCATGGAGCTTGGACGATGGCAATGAGGGGATTAACGCCGTTGACGGTAGACTTGACACAAGGTGGTCTGCCGAAGGGGATGGCCAATGGATTCAATTTGATCTGGGCGAAAGGAAGCTATTCAATAAAGTTGGCATAGCGTGGTATAAGGCAACAGAAAGGACATCCAGATTTAGTCTGTATATTTCAGATGATGCCCGAAAATGGAAAAAAATTCACATGGGTGAAAGCACAGGCTTGACGGCTGGTGTGGAGGATGTGTATTTTGAACCGGTTCAAGCTCGGTACTTAAGGATTGTTGGTCATGGCAACAGTGCAAACTGGTGGAACAGTATCACGGAGGTTGAACTGCCGGCCGACACTCACAAGGCAGATTCATCACGCAATAGGATTACCCTGGACCGCGACAGGGTGACGGCAGGAGAAACAGTGACTCTTGCCGTTTATGGAGACAGACAATCCGCCGAAGGTATTGTGACCGGGGATGAGCGTTTCACATCAATAGAATATCCCGTGAAGCGTTGCACCGTACCAAAATACGGATTACGGATTTGGAATACCTTATTGTAATTTAACCCGTTAAGCTGAGCTCTCATTTTACAGAAAGAGACTGAAACAGAGTCAGCAAACTATTTGTGTGTTCTCCCAAATCCATTAGACTGGAAATAGAAGAAAGGTTGGGGAATACATGGCGCTATGGTCAAAGGAAGAACGTGTTTCATCTTTATACTGAGCTAACGTGAAACGATAGTTGAATGAACTACATTAATGAGCGGGCGCTGCGAGGCCTGCTCATTTTATTTAACTAACTGGCAGGATAGCGCAACACACTGGTTTTTATGTGCGTCTATCATTATGGGGTTATTTGTAACTACTGGGGATCTGACGAAGCAACGAATGCCTTGGGCTCTGCGGTGTCGGCCATACGACCCGTAAATCTCGCCGCAATATTTCAATGCAGGTCCTGTAGCGGTCGCCACACCTCTCGATACGCCCATCGATTTTCTGCATTCAACGAGCAATACAAGAGGATTTTCGTGGACACGCCCAGCCCAAGTCAATCTTGCCACCCCAGACCGTAATTTGGAACGGAGGAAATTTATGCTTTGGAATTTTTGGAACGCTTGGAAAATAAGAAAAGGCATCAAAAAGCCAGTTATTTTCATAGAGAATGCTGGTGGATGTATATGCACGAAAAGCATTTTTAATGGAAAAACTCCAATTAAATGGTGCTTTAGAGTAGAATCTGTAGCCCCTGAGGATAATGGTTGGCGCTTCATCGGTAAATCTGATAGTGAATCATATATAAATATAGCTGAAAATAATGTTTTTTTAGATTTCAATACGCTTGCTAACATCAATCCCTCTATACTTATGTTATATCATATGCCAGTTGGAACGGATTTATATATTGTAAAGGATAAAGGAAAGATACGTTTTTTCAAAACGGGAACAAAAGAGGAGATAGAAATTGATTACGGAAGTTTGTGATTCGTGATGGGTGATTTGCAAAAACTTTGCGTGAGCTATGATTTCATTGAAGCGGTAAGGTAAAGCATGTGACTGGATCTGATCAGGCTCCGGAATTCGGAAAACATTTCACGGTAAGCGCTATAGCGTCCCGTTCCGACACCGATTAGCCCTCGTGATGCTGGAATACGACGGGCATTAAAAGCATCTGGAGTTTCGGCCAAGATGATCCGCTACTATGAGCAGACAGGCCTGATTCTGGGTGCTGATCGCAAGGAGCCTGGTTACCGCGATTATTCCTACACTGACGTCTTCAGGCTGAGTTTCACGGCTTTCTGCGATAAAGTATGAATCAATAAGCTCTAACGGATACGAAAGTTGAATCATCTTTCGCCGATAGACCCGTTAAGTCAATCCTCCGGCTTCGTGGAGACCTCGACAATGGGTTATTATGAGCTTTGATCCTCCCTATTTTGAGCAACGGGCCATCTCGTCATGGGTGGTCCGTTTTCCTTGAAGAAACTTGCCGTTATAGACATCGCGGGAAACCGTACCATTAAGTGACGGCGAAAAATTTGGCAGTCGATTGGCTGGGATTGATTCATAAATTCAAAGGGGCTGTCCAATAAGTCCCAAAATAAAAAGGTTGGGCGAGAAAACTTTCGTCCAGCCTTTTTATTTGCCTGCTTTTGCAGAAAAGTAGCGAGGCGGGTGCCTACTACTTTCAGTAGATTGTGGGCCAAAGCTACAATCCCAAACTCCGTGTGAACCTTGTCTAGCCCTCGCAAGGAGAACCGTCGGAACGACCGGTTGCCCTTGATGTGACCGAATACGCTCTCTACCTCGACTTTACGCCGAGCATAGATGGCGGACCTCTCGTCATCCTCAAGGGCTTTTTGGGCCTTTGCTTTTAACTCTTCCCAAATCGTATTCCAGTGTACCTGGCGGTTCCCTTTTGCTTTGGTGCATGCCGGCTTGAAGGGACAGTTGCTGCAATCTTCACATTCATAGATCTTGAAGCTTTGCTCCAAACCCGATGCGTTTTTCTTCGTTTGGTATTTCTTGAAGCGAACGTAACGGCTATTCGGGCAAATGAATCGATCATGCAACTCCTCGTATGTCCAGTTAGAGGCGTGCCGAATATCCTTCTTGTAACGACGTGTTTTCTCTTCTAGATCGATTTGGGTACCTTGGAAGTTAACTTGGGTAGCATAGAGATTGATTCTGGTTCTATGGAAAGTACGATTAACTGGCAAGAAAGCGCCAAAGCGGATGTTCAGAGAAAAATCGAAAAATTAAAAAATGCATGGGAAACGGTCAAGAATCTAAACGCGCCCTCAGAGATCACAATAGTTAAAGTAGATTACGCCATGAGAATGGCAAATAGTGAAGTAGAAGCTGCGGGTAACTCGTAGATTACAAGTCGAAAAGCAGTGCTCCGAGTATTTAAAAAAGGCCCAGAAATTACTCGACGATGCAACAATATATGTTGCACAGGTCTCGAAGCAACTGAGTGAGTGTTAGGAATCCTGTGAAAGAAAGAGCTTGAATATTTCATTGCTGTAGAGTCGCTTAGTTAATGAGAGAGAGCCAGTAAAAAAGATGACTCTCCTGTTGATATAATTTAATTTTTGTGTCCGTTAGGTTTATAAAGGTTACGGGTTGAAAGATCCGTCAGACACAAGAAAGGGATCTCCTAGTAGTTGACCGTGGAGATGCCTTTCCTAATGCTATGATCATGAACTTAGGACTACGGAATTCATAACGCGAGGCGCCCCATACTCAACAACTATAATTGATCTCGAAGCCGTTGCTGGTCTTCAAGGTGAAACAGGAGGCGCGCACTGCGGCCGCTTCGATATCCGTCGAAAGCGCCACACTTCGCAACAGTGAAGATCTTGTCACTCAGGCTGCTCCGACTTCTCTTACGATCCCGCTGATTCTCTTGGGCGATTTGGACGGCGCCGGCGCCATTACGGTTGACAATCTGGCTCTCGCAGTAACGCATCTTGGAAAGACCAAGAAGAGCCCAGACTGGGCTGAGGTGCAAAAAGCAGACCTTCATCAGAACGACAAGATTGATAACAAGGATATTGATGCATTCAATCGCATTTTGCGACCATAAAGCGCAATGCGGGCCAGTACTTCACGCAGGTTTCCTGCTGAAGGGCTGGCCTGTATTTGTGTTGGCACTTCCCCGCTGCCCATGGCGGGCATCGTCATCGCGTTCGAGAAATTTATTTCGTCTCCAGATGAACGGACTATTCCAATTTTGACTTTTTCGCGCGGATGAGGTCGCAGTACTCGTTAGGGGTCGGGAAGAGACGGACTTCACGCCCGCGTTCCACTGCCCGTCGGCCGACAAGTATGCTGATCTGGACATGGAAGCCGAAGAAATAATCATTACGCGCATAAACCGTTAAGGAACGTTTCCTTGACGGTTTTTTGCGATTGCGGCTTAGGCGTTGCCCTAGCTGAACCATTATTTGTATTGTTTTGTAATAAGGATTACAAAAATCTTTGGATTACTATAGTATAATATGGTTTACTGGAGACGAAATTTGACAAAGTTTAATCAGTCCAGGGAGAAAGAGAAAAATAATAAATTGGGGACATACGGAAAAGGAGGACGGTGTTTACATGCATACGACGTCTTGGATGGTTCGCCTTTTACTCGCATTGATACTTACGCTTGTGCCGATACTTGCCATGCTGCCCACATCGGCGGCAGCGGATTCGCCTGACCAAACATCCGGAGCAGGGGATCCGGGGAGTACGTATCGTGCGAACGGACTTGCTCAAAGCTTTACGGCGGGTAAGTCCGGATATTTAAATCAAATTGATTTATACATGGCGGAGTACGGAAGCTCTGGAATCGTATTTACGCTCAATATCTATGCAGGAGAAAGCGTGACCGGAACGGTGCTTGCTACAGCGACTTTTGGCAGTAGCGATATTCCGTACAATCCGGGAGGCTGGCTGTCCGTTTTGTTCGATCAGCCGGCACAGGTGCAGGATGGACAGCAGTATACAATGCACTTGACATCCTCCATAGGTGATACGCCGCAAACCTCGTGGAAGCTCTATACTGCAGACGTATATCTAGGAGGAAGAGCTTATACTGATTCCAATTGGTCCAACCATGACATGGGCTTTACCACTTATGTCGGAGACTCTCCAAGGGATTTTACGACTACGCTCGCCGTGTCTCCCGTAACCGGTACATACGGCCAAACGGTAACTATATCGGCGACGCTGACTACACCGGAAGGACCACTTGCAGGAAAGAGACTTAATATCTACGTTAATGGATCCTCAATAGGATTTTTGACGACGAATGCAGCAGGAAATGGCACGGGTAGCTATTCAATCAGACAAGACGCGGGAAGCTATGATCTGAAGGTTTCGACAGCAGCCTCGTATCCTTATAGCGCGGCGGAGCAAACTACGACGTTTACGGTTAATAAAGCTCCGCTGACTGTAATACCGAATAATGTAACTAGAACTTATGGTAAGACGAATGGCACTTTCACATCGGAGTTGAGAGGGCTGATGACATGGGACACCGCCACCTCGCTTGGGCAGCCGGTGTACTCGACTATCGCTGACGCATCCAGTCCAATCGGTAATTATGGGCTGATAGTAAGCGGTTTGACATCTAGCAAATACACGTTGACTTATGTGCCGGGCACAGTAACTGTGACGCAGGCGCCCTTAACCATAATTGCTGCGGATCAAACCCGAGTGTATGGACAGAACAATCCTCCTCTATCTGGCTCGATTAACGGTGTTGTAAATGGAGATGCGATTCTGGCGTCCTATTCAACAGCAGCAGTCGTATCAAGTCCCGTAGGATCATATCCGATCGTCCCAGCTTTATCTGATCCGGGAGGCAAGCTAAACAACTACAATGTTGACATTGAGGAAGGCGAGCTAGAGGTGACAAGAGCTCCCCTTCGCGTTGCGACGGATTCGGTATTGCGCTGGGTAGGCGAAGTAAATCCACAGTTAACCGGCAATCTTACAGGTGTTGTCGTTGGTGATAACATTACTGCAGAGTATGAATCGACTGCGACGGAATCTAGCCCTGAAGGTGTTTATGATATTACCGCGCAGCTTCACGATCCGTTGAACCGTTTGCCCAATTATGAGCTCATAACCGACACAGGCAAGTTAATCGTCTATGCTGCTCCAAAGCCGGTGTTTGCCGCGGGAGAGACGGCCGGTGCGGTGAAATCGAATGTTGGGCTGCCGGGCACAGATGCTGCAGGCCGTCTGATCCGCTGGACGTCCTCGGACAACAACTTGCTTGATGCAACAACAGGAGCCGTGCATCGGCCGGCTTACTCGGCGGGCGATTCAGCCGTAACGCTGGAAGCTGCGGTTGATGCGAATCAGACAACCTATGACATCCAATACAATCTATCGATCATCGCTGCCGATATGACGGACAAAGAGGCGGTAACAAGAGACATGGCGCTGCTTACGATCGGTTACGCAGCCGGAGATGACGAAACGCACGTGCGTAATGGACTGACGCTCCCGGCTGCAGGGACGAACGGCTCTGCCATTACATGGGCTTCTAGCCGAACGGAACTGATTAATCCTGCTGACGGTTCGGTATCACGGCCGTCGTATGGGGCCGGAGACCAAACGGTTACGCTAACGGCTACAGTAACAAAAGGGTTGGATTCGGACAGCCGCCAGTACACGGTAACGGTTACGCGTGCTGCGGCTGCAACGCCAAGTGACACAGGTCCGTCAAACGGCAATTCAGAAGGCAGTCCGAATACTCAACTTGGCTTTAATGTGGTTATCAACGGTCGGAAGCATGCAGAAATTGCAACAGGGGCAATCACGAAGGAGAACGGACAAAACGTACTAACGGTTACCGTCGATACTTCCAAGCTTTCCTCTCAGCTTTCGAGCGAAGGGAACAAGCCGACTATCGTTATTCCGATTATGTCGATTTCGGACAAAGTGACGGTTGTGCTAACCGGGGACGCAGTGAAAGCTATGGAGAAAAAGCAGGCCATATTGGAAGTTCAGACGCCTACCGGAAACTACCGAATTCCTGCGGCGGCAGTCTTGATTGATCAAATATCGAAACAGTTCGAGCAAGTGAAACTATCGGATATTGCCGTCCGCATAGACATCGCCAAGAGCGATGCAGCAAAGGTTAGACTGATGGAGGAGACGGCACAGAAAGGAAAGGTTACTGTTGTTGTTCAGCCAGTTGATTTTAAGGTGAACGCTACTGTTAATGGCCATACGGTAAATGTAGACAAATTCAATTCCTATGTGGAGCGAGAAATTCCTTTGCCGGCTGGTGTAGACCCGAGTAGGGTTACAACCGCAGTCGTGTTGGAGGCAGACGGAACAATTCGTCATGTGCCGACCTATGTAACATCTCGCAATAGCAAGTATTTAGCAGTTATCAACAGCTTGACGAACAGCACATACTCCTTGATCTGGCACCCAATGACGTTCGCTGATGTCGAGGGACACTGGGCAAAAGATGTTGTGAACGACATGGCATCGCGAATGATAGTAAAAGGTATCGACGCGAAGCATTTCAACCCGGACGCAGCGATTACTCGGGCCGAGTTTGCGGCGATCATCATACGGGCGTTGGGCCTCGCCGAAGGAAAGAAAACACCGGCATTCGCCGATGTGAGCCCTGACGATTGGTATGCAGGCGCAATTGCGAAAGCGCGGGAGTATAGAATTATTGAAGGGTACGTGGACGGTACTTTCCTCCCAGCTCAAACGATCACTCGCGAAGAGGCAATGGTGATGATCAAGCGGGCGATGAAGCTTACCAGACTAGATACAAGTGTAAGCAGCACGGATGAAGCTTACCTAAGCACTTCGTTTAAGGATAGTGCTTCAGTTTCACCTTGGGCAAAAACGTCGGTTGAGGCGATAGTGAAAAATGGATTGGTAGTAGGTTCCGATGCGGGGCTGCTGCCGTCCAGCAACATTACCCGAGCGGAGACAGCGGCTATCCTACAACGAATGTTATTCAAGGCAAAGCTGATCGACGAAGGAAATTCCAAGTAATAAGTTAACAGGCTGCCCCCGAGTAGAGATCTCAGAGGCAGCCCTTTTTCTTTGCTAATCAAATGGCTGAGTGCGTGAAAATTCGCCTTTAGAGTGATATGCTGAACCGTACCACAAATAAAGATAATTTTTTTGAGGAATTCACTTTTGAATATTAGATAGTTAAGCACGATTATAGATTACCCAGCTGCTCAAACGTCCAGTTCAATTTTAATTTCAGGCAGGCCAAGAGCTTGAACATAGGCTATCGTCATGGACGGAGGGGTGGGGCCTATAGTTTTTTCCCAAACTTGGTCGAAAAAATCCCAATCGATCGGATCACAGCCCCAATGTTGATCTTAACCACATGGTCTGGAGTCTACTGCTGAGATGCAAGGACTTTTACAATATTGTTCATTGTATGGATGACTTGTTGATTGAAATCGGACGGAATATGGCCGTTAGGTTCTGCGTCGATTTTAGCGGCCGCAGCAACTTTCTGTGCATACGGCCGAATTGCAGATTTTCATGATTACAAGCTGAACACCGGATTACGCGAGATTGCCAAAGTGCACAAGGCGAGTTTCGGATAACAGCTAATCAGAACCTGATTATTGCCAATGTATCGAGCGGAGAAAAGAATAAAATAAATGATTGATATAGAAACTTAGAGGATTAATGCGCTCATAAATTCAAAGCAAGCTACCCTTCGGTAGCTTGCTTTGTGTCGCTATTGCTTCTCGATTTTCCAGATGCCAGTGGCATATTCCTGAATGGTACGGTCACTGGAAAATTTGCCGGAATGAGCGATGTTAACAAGGCTTTTGGACAGCCACTTGTCTTTCTGACGATAAGCCTGATCAACAATCTGCTGCGTTTCAACATAGCTGTCAAAATCCTTTAAAATAAAGAATGGATCATTGGTTGAAAGGATATGGTGATAAATATTTTCAAAGTTTTGCTGGCCGAATATTCCATCTCTTAACTGATGCAGAATTTTGTTAATTCTTTCGTCATTCTGATAAATCTCATGGGCGCTGTACTCCCCATTTTGGTAAAAGTTATATACCTCTTCAGAACGTAATCCAAATATAAAGATATTAGATGGATTAACCAGATTCTCAATTTCTATATTGGCTCCATCCAGTGTACCGATAGTCAGGGCGCCGTTCATCATCATTTTCATATTACCAGTTCCAGACGCTTCTTTACCCGCGGTCGAGATCTGTTCACTTACATCAGCTGCGGGTATTATTTTCTCTGCCAAGCTGACGTTATAATTTTCAAGAAAAACAACCTTTAACTTACCTTTCAAATCAGCATCGTGATTGACTGTGGAGGCCACGGTGTTGATTAGCTTGATCACTTCTTTAGCAAAGTGATAGCTGGGTGCCGCTTTAGCCCCGAAAATAAATGTTCTTGGCGTGATTTCAAGGTGACGGTTTTCCTTCAACTCATTGTATAAATAAATAACATGAAAAATGTTGAGCAGCTGTCTTTTATACTCATGCAATCTTTTGATGTGCACATCAAAAATCGATTGATTGTCGACTAGGATACCCGTTGATCGGTGGATAAATTGGGCAAGCTTTTGCTTGTTGTTCTGTTTAATCTGCCTGAGTTTTTCTAATAATGGGCGATCCATAGTGTGTCGGAGCAAGTGAGTTAACTCTCTGGGGCGCTTGATCCATTGTGGGCCAATGGTTTCTGTAATTAAGTCTGCCAGCTGCGGATTCGCCATAAGCAACCAACGGCGGTGCGTGATACCGTTTGTTTTATTGTTGAAGCGATTGGGGTACAGTGTATTAAAGTCTTTCATTTCTTGCGTTTTTATAATTTCGGTGTGCAGCTTAGCTACTCCATTCACACTAAAGCTGCCTATGATTGCAAGCCGTGCCATATGGACTTGCTGGTCTGCAATGACAGCCATGGTAGGGATTTGATCACGGAGCTCAGGATGATCGAACCAAACACCTTGGCAAAATCGTTCATTGATTTCATGAATAATCATATACAAGCGCGGCAGAAGTGATTTGATCATATCAACGGGCCATTTTTCAAGGGCTTCACTCATAATAGTATGGTTAGTATAAGCGAAAACATTTGTTGTGATCCTCCATGCTTGTTCCCAGCCAAAGTCCTCCTCATCCATTAATATTCTCATCATTTCAGGGATAGCTAAGCTTGGGTGGGTATCATTGATTTGAATAACAACCTTGTCGGGAAAGTGGGTTAATGTTGGGTGGACAGCAGATTTATAATCATTGACGATCTTTTTAAGGCTGGCTGCGACCAGAATATATTGTTGTTTAATACGCAGCAATTTTCCTTCTTCGCTTGAATCGTCTGGATAAAGAATCCCCGATATCTGTTCTATGGCGTGGTTGTGATCTAACTGACTATAATGCTCTCCGGTATCTTGTCTAACCCTCGTAGAAGTCGGCTCTGCACTCCATAGACGAAGTGTGTTGACCACTTGATTTTGATAACCAACGATTGGGATGTCATAGGGAACGGCAAGCAATTTGTCTGTATTCTCATGTCTGCATTCAAGTGAACCATCAGCACGTCTGTGCATATACACAGTTCCGCCAAACTCGATTTGTACAGCTTCTTCGGCTTTTCGAGTTTCCCAAGGATAAGGCTTTGTCAACCAGTCATCGGGCAGTTCGATTTGATAACCGTTAATAATTCGTTGTTCAAACAAGCCATAACGATAACGTATTCCATAACCGTGGCCTGGATACTGCAATGATGCTAACGAATCTAAAAAGCATGCTGCCAATCGGCCTAAACCGCCATTTCCTAAACCGGGATCATGCTCTTGCCTGTACACTTCCATAGGATCAAACCCTAGCTTTACCAAGGACTCGTTATATATCTCCCGCATGCCGCTATTTAATAAGTTACTTTCCAATAAGCCGCCAATCAGAAACTCCATCGATAAATAATAGACTTGCTTCGGCTTTTTTTCCTGATAATTCTTGTTAGTATGCAGCCAATTTTCATGGATTTCTTGATTTACGATAGAGCTAATGGCATAATACACGTCCTTAGCAGATGCCTTTTCGAACTTTTTTTTGTGCATGCCTTCTGTTGTACTTATAATAGCTTGGATAAGCTCATCAACCGTCCATTTCTTCAAAGCTGGTCACTCCTTTTTCCGTATCGACGGAAATATCCTCTCTTATAGAGGCACTCTTTTTGTATAATGATAAATACAGACTTACATATTCACAGGCAGAGTCCTTCCAACTGAAGCTGCTCTTATTGACATTTTCCATTAGTGCTACCCATTTATTTGGGTCGTGATAGACGGCAAGAGAATACTTTAATATATGTAGCAGCTCATGTGCATTGTAATTAGAAAAACTAAAGCCATTTCCGCAGCCGTTTGTTTCATCGAAAGGGGTAATGGTATCTTTGAGACCGCCGGTTTCCCGAACAATAGGTACGGACTTATATTGTAGGGCAATTAGTTGTGCTATGCCGCAGGGTTCAAATAAAGATGGCATGACAAAGAAATCGCTAGCTGCATAGATTTGCCGAGCCAATGCTTCGTCGAAGCCTAAATAGACAGCTAATTTATTTTTGTTACGTTCCGCTGCATGGTAAAGGAAATGTTCAAATTCATAATCTCCTGTGCCCAACACAACAAATTGAATGTCTTCATGTAAAAATTCATCAATAATCGCGTTTACTAAATGGAGTCCCTTTTGTTCAACTAAACGAGTAATGATTGCATACAGTGGCTTTTCTGAGTCCACAGTCAAACCAAGCTTTTTTTGAAGGAGCCCTTTGTTTTCCCTTTTATTGCTCCCTGAATATGTATAGTTAGAGGTTAGATGTCTATCTGTCATAGGATTGTATTCATCCATATCAACACCGTTGACAATGCCGAATACGTCATCCTGCCGACCAGCAAACATCGGATGAAGACCTTCGCCGTAATAGGGCGTCTTAATTTCCTCCGCATAAGTCGGGCTTACTGTTGTGATTTTATCTGCGTGGAATATGCCGCTTTTCATGCAATTGAGCAGACCGTTCCATTCCATTCCGCTAATATGCTCAGGTGATAGGTTGAATAAATCTTGAAAAGCATCTTTCTGCATGATTCCTTGGTACTTTATGTTGTGAATGGTGAATATCGTTTTCATGTTATTGACCGGATTATATATTTTAGCAAAGGCAACAGCTAATCCCGCTTGCCAATCATGAGCATGAAGAATATCAGGTTGAAAATCTAATACCGTAAGTGCTTCGATAACAGCCTGGCAGAAGAAGATGTATCGTTCACCGTCATCGTAGTAACCATAAATTGTGTTTCGAGCAAAGTAATAGTCATTCCCGATAAAATAATAATGAATGCCTTGATGTGTTAATTGATAGAGACTGGCCTCTTGCTTACGCCAACCTAGATGTACATAGACTGTAGTGATCCATTCCAGTTTATCCTGCCACGTCGCAATGATTTCTTGATGAAGAGGAAGAATAACCCTCACTTCCGCTTGATCACTTTTGCTCAGTGCCTGTGGTAAAGAGCCGACTACATCTGCGAGTCCTCCGGTCTTGACGAAAGGGGTACACTCTGATGCGACGAATAGAACCTTTTTCCTCATAACAATGGATGCTCCTTATAGAGGTAGTTCAATACGTCCAATTTCTAGCTTCATGCAACCTTCTACAGCGTTTTGAAAAAAACGCAGCATCGGAAGCATACGCTATTGTTCTGAAAATCGGACTTTTTGAACACTCACTTAGACTATTTTTCTTTTGGCTATCATATACGGCATCTCTTTAGCTCCAATTAACACTTGATCCATAGTAATCGTTACATCCTTATCCATAATGACATTTTCTAAATAGGCGCCCGGTTCAATGATACAATGCTTCATAATGATGCAATTTTTCACGAAAGCTCCTTTACCTACTTTCACATCACTAAATAAAATGCTATTTTCAACCGTTCCTTCAATGACGCCGCCTGTGGCTACTAATGATCTAGAGACATTTGCTGAACCCGAATATTTTGTAGGGGCCTGATTACCCACCTTGGTTAGTACACGTCCATTGGAAAATAGCTGTCTATAGGCTGTGATGTCCAGCAGGGCCATGTTTTGCCGGTAATAGCTGTCGATGGAGTTCACGATCGCACTATATCCGTCATAATTGTATGAATGGATGTTTAAGCGGTCCAGATTAGATTTAATGCCATCCAAAAAGAAATGGTTTTTATAATTAGCTATGCATTCATCAACTAATTGGAGCAGCAAAGATTTTCGCAGCACATATACACCTGTAAAGACGCGTGAATTTTTAGAGTCATTCGTTAAGGATTGGACGGCACCATTCTCGTCTACACCAACCTTAATACATGCATTATGCTCTGGAAGCAGCTGATCGTAGATCGTCGTTAATAAGGTCACATCAGCTCCTTGCTCAAGGTGATGCTGGAATAATTCATTGTAAGCCGCATTGCAAATAAATTGGCTTCCGCTTATCAACACATAATCAGATTGGCCTCTTTTAAAATAATCACGATTATTATGGAAATGGCTTAAGTCCCCTTTGGAAATATCGGTAGGATCATTCCAGTCCGGAGGCAGGGTGAATAGCCCGCCGTGCCGTTTGTCCAAGTTCCAATCTGCCCCCGACCCAAGGTGGTCCATTAACGAACGGTATTTGCTGCGGGTGAATATCGCAATTTCATTGATATTGGAATTTGACATGTTAGATAGAGTGAAATCTATTAGTCGATAACGTCCGGCAAAAGGAACAGCTGCCCCGCAGCGAAAATAGGTTAATTCATTTAAAAAATCGTGCTCGTGCTCTAAATTGATTAAGCCCATCATGGTTTCCATTACAATCCCACCTTATTATTAATATCGGTTACTTCCATTAAGTAGTCGTTTGATATTACGATGGGTTCTTCGTCTGGACTAGCAACTATCCGTATATGGTCTGGAATCGTCACATTTTCTTGTATGATCACCCTATCTAGCAGAACATTTATACCTACACGAACCCCCGGAAGTAAAATCGATTGCTTAATAACCGAGCCTTCACCAATTTCCACATTTTCAAACAAAACAGAGTGATCTAGATGCCCTGAAATAATACAGCCATTATTGACCAACGAATGATGAATCTTAGAGGTTTTTGCGATTAACTGAGGGGAAAAATTAGAATCATGGGAATAGGTTCTCCAGTCTTTGTGATTTAGCGATAGCGATAAATCCTCTTCCAGCAAATCCATATGGGCATCCCAGTAGCTTTGAATCGTTCCAACGTCTTTCCAATAGCCTGCAAATTGATAAGCATAAAGGAGACGGTCATCGGCTATCATGGCAGGTAAAATATCTTGACCGAAGTCATGATTGGATTCAGGAAGCAACGCATCCTTCTCGAGGTAACTCTTTAACAGCTTCCAATTAAAAATATAGATACCCATCGATGCCAGGTTACTCTTAGCATGTGCAGGCTTTTCCTCAAATTCATAGATTCTTAGATTCTCAGTCGTATTGACAATTCCGAAACGAGAGGTTTCTTTCCATGGGACCTCAATGACAGATATCGTAACATCTGCTTCTTTTTCTTTGTGGTGGCGAAGCAGTTTGTCATAATCCATATTGTAAATATGGTCACCGGAAATAACGATTAAATATTCAGGATTAAACCGTTCCACAAAATTTATATTTTTTGTAATGGCATCGGCTGTCCCCAAATACCAATTGCCCCCGTCATTTTCTGTAAAGGGAGACAAAATACTAAGACCATCTTCATGCCTGTCCAAATCCCACGGTTTTCCAACCCCAATATGTTTATGGAGCTCCAGTGGGGAGTACTGGGTTAGCACACCGACCGTATACATGCGGGAATTTAGACAATTGCTTAATGAGAAATCAATAATGCGATAACTTCCGCCAAAGGGAACTGCTGGCTTGGCGATGTTCTTGGTTAACGAACCTAGTCGTTTACCGACGCCGCCTGCTAGAATCATCGTGACACATTCTTTTTTCATTGTTATTCCTCCTCATGGAGTAAAGTAGCTTGTTTAAAAATACAGATTGCCAGTGGTGGAACTTTTATTTTTAAATGCTGTTTTTGCCCATGCCAGTCATCGGGAAAGCTAAAGTGGAAGGAAGTATTTTGCTGATCGGAACCGCCATAGCGGGCAGAATCAGAATTAAATATCTCCTTGTAGGTGCCTGGAGCGGGAACGCCAACCTTAAAATCGTAGTGAACAAGAGGTGTGAAATTACAAAGGATAAGTAAATCGTGTGAGGGATTGATACCTTTTCGTAAAAAAACAATAATGCTTTGCTCCCTGTTATCTGCATCGATCCATTGGAATCCTGCTGGATCGTGATCCAGCATATACATAGCCGGCTGATGGCGATAGAAATGGTTTAAATCTTTAACATAATCAAATAGTGCATGGTGCAGCGGGTAATCGAATAAGTGCCAATCTAATTGGTGTTGGTCCCGCCACTCAATATATTGGCCGAATTCACCACCCATAAATAATAATTTCTTCCCCGGATGTACCATCATGTAGCCATAAAGAAGCCGCAGATTAGCAAACTGCTGCCATTGATCGCCGGGCATTTTGTTTAACAGCGACTTTTTTCCATGAACAACTTCATCATGCGAGAGGGGGAGAACAAAATTTTCCGAGTATGTATACATAAATGAAAAGGTAAGCAGGTTGTGATGCCACTTCCGGTAAACGGGGTCATATTCCATGTAGGTGAGCATGTCATTCATCCAGCCCATGTCCCACTTGAAATTAAAGCCGAGTCCGCCCAAATAGGTAGGCCTGCTGACTCCCGGAAGATCGGAGCTGTCTTCTGCCATCATTAGAGCGTTTGGAAAGTACTGAAAAACGACTTCGTTTAGCTTTCGAATCAGAGCTAGTGCTTCCAGGTTTTCATCTTCTCCCCATCCATTTTTGAGCTGCTCCTCGTTATCGCTTCTATTAAAATTGAGTGAGGTCATGCTTGCGACTGCATCAACACGCAGTCCATCGATATGGTATTCCTTGAGCCAAAAGATTGCATTTGAAATAAGAAAGCTTTGTACCTCTGGACGGCCAAAATCAAAGGTTAACGTGCCCCACGTTCGCTTTTCCGCTTTTTTAGGGTCACTGTATTCATACAGCGGTTCGCCGTCAAATCGCCGCAAGCCATGGTCATCCTTGCAAAAATGCCCCGGAACCCAGTCCAAGATCACACCGATACCATTTTGGTGGCATTGGTCCACAAAATACTTAAAGTCATTGGGGTTGCCGTAGCGGCTAGTGGGTGCATAATATCCTGTCACTTGGTAACCCCATGACAGATCCAAAGGATGCTCCGCTATAGGTAATAATTCAATATGCGTGTATCCTAGCTTTTTAACATAGGGAATGATTTCTGCGGCGAGCTCTCGGTAGGTGTAATAGCTTCCATCCAATTTTGTCTTCCAAGAACCAAAGTGCATTTCATAAATAAGAATAGGCTCCTTGTAGGGTTGATGTTTTTTCTTTTTAGCTTCCCATTTTTGATCCTTCCACATATACATATCAGGAGAAGGCGTTATGGAAGCGGTAAGAGGCCGAAGCTCTGCTTGATAAGCATAAGGATCTGCCTTTAAGAAGGGAGTGCCTTTGGTGGGTGTAATCCGATATTTATACGGGCTGTTTGGCGCAATATCCGTAAAAAATCCGCCCCATAGACCAGTTTGGTTCATACGCTCTAACGAATAGCCATCACCTGTCCAATTGTTAAAATCACCAGCCACTTTCACTGCAGACGCATGGGGGGCCCATACGACAAACCGAAGACCCTCTTCACCATAAGATTCGTTAATATGGCAACCAAGAAATTTATAGCATTGATAGTGCGTTCCCTGATGAAAAAGATAGCTGTCTAGCTCTGCGATCCTGATAAGAGGACGACGAAGTCGTTTGATCTTGAACATAATAACTCCTTTCAATAGCAGCAAATAGGACAACGATATCGCGGAAAATATATGAAAATTGCTTAACTGTTACTATTGTATGATAGGAAAAGTATAATATTCCCAATTGTCTGATATGCAGAATTAATAGTTAAGTAAAGTGAAAATTTCAAGGACGGATTAGAGAAACGAGGAATCTAACGATGACAAATCCCATTTCTTGGATCGATGGAAGAAAGAGCATTACACTTGACCAAACCTATGATGCTAGTGATGAACAACTGGGCTACATTTACTCCCGTGAAAAAACGACTTTTTCAGTATGGGCGCCTACTGCAACTCAAATGGAACTAGTTTTACAAAGTGACAGAATCTCGATGGCTAGGAAGTCTAACGGTGTATGGCATACGACCGTAACAGGCGACTTTAAAAATGCGCTGTACCATTTCGTTGCAACGGTACATGGTGAAAATAAGCGGGTTAATGATCCTTATGCCAAAGGAATGACAGCGAATAGTATGCAAAGTGTCGTTTTAGACCTTGAGTCGTCAAATCCGAAGGGGTTTCGCACAATGGACTACCCCAAGATTTGTAAGCAGGATGCTGTCATCTATGAGCTGCACGTTCGTGACGCAACAAGCTCAGCAGAGAGCGGGACACAGCATAAAGGTCTTTTTCTAGGACTGACGGAAAGGAATACGGAGTGCCAGGAAGGTTTTTCGAGCGGTTTGTCCTATATCAAACAGCTTGGCTGCACACATGTCCAGCTTCTTCCCGTGCAAGACTTTGCTCGGGTGAATGAATTAAAGCCACAAGAAAGCTATAACTGGGGATATGATCCATTATTTTATTTTGTACCCGAGGGCAGCTACGCAACCGATGCTAACGATCCTTTATTACGTGTTTACGAATGTAAAAAAATGATCCAAGCGATTCACCAAGAAGGAATGTCGGTCATCCTGGATGTCGTTTTTAATCATGTTTTTTGTTATGAGGAATCAGCGTTTGAAAAATTAGTGCCCGGTTATTATTTTCGGTATCGAGAAGACGGCAGTCTCAGTAATGGAACCGGAACAGGCAATGATTTGGCGACAGAACGCAAGATGGTGCGTAAACTAATTCTTGACGCAATTGATTACTGGTTGACTGAATATCAAGTGGATGGATTTCGGTTTGACTTGATGGGGGCAATGGATGTGGAGACGATGCAGCAGATTCGCCGCCGCTGCTTGCAGGAGGAAAGGCCGATCGTTCTTCTTGGTGAAGGCTGGGAGCTGAATACTCCGCTTCTTTCCAATCAAAAGGCAACGATTTCCCAATCAGAACGACTATTGGGTATTAGCTTTTTCAATGATTATTTTCGTGATTCGCTAAAAGGAAATCTATTTCATCAGGGAGGCAGAGGATATGTGAATGGAAACGGTCATTATATTGAGCGTCTGCCCCAGTTAGTAGCGGGTTCCTGTGATGAAAGATTTGGCGGAAGAATCTTTTCTAATCCGCTGCAATCCATTAACTATGTTGAATGCCATGACAATCATACACTGTCAGATCGACTGATGCTCTCTAATCCAGATGCGACGGAGGAAACTCGCAAGCGAATGCACCAGCTCGCAACCGGCATAACAATGCTTAGCCAAGGAGTTCCTTTCTTACATGCGGGGCAAGAATTTTTTCGCACAAAACATGGTGATGAAAACAGCTATCTTTCCGGCGATCCTGTCAATCAAATGGACTGGATACAACGAGGTATAGAAGATGATAATGTTAGGTGGGTGCGAAGCTTAATTGCACTGCGCAAAAAGTATAGGTTATTTCGACTTCATACAGCGCAAGAAATTCAAAAACGACTCCATATTGTGTCTGCACCTAATCCGGTGTTTGGATATATGTTAGTGGGCGAAGATGAGGATTTTGTTATTTTCGTCAATCCGCTGAACACAGTTATGGAAATCGAGATGCCAGCGCTAGGGCGATGGGAAAAACTAATCAGCAATCACGCCAGTAATAGCTCTCCCATCAGCTGCTTAATACAAACGACAACGGAAATTGGTGCGTATGAACTGGCTATTTGGAGGAAAAGCCGGATATAAGTATAATGGACAAGCAAAAAGCATGCGAAGAGGGCAGTTCGCCCTACTTCTCATGCTTTTAAAATTACAATTTAGCCCGATACTCTGCAGGAGTATTGCTAAAGAGGAAGTTGTTTCTTCCAATGTAAAGGGGTTTCATGGCTCATTCATGCTTGCGAACAGCTACTTGTTTAACTTGTAAGATATTTTATCCGAAAAAAGTATCGCAGTTCACATTTTGTTGTAGTTAGAAGTGATATAATCTACTTCTAAGATAGGAGTTTTGGAATTTTTAGATCTCATTAATGAAGGGGAGAATTCAAAACTTTAATGAAAGCGATGACTTCAATTGTTTATTGGATAGATCGAATAGGACAACTTACTTAAAAGGATGTGCATTTAATGAAAAATAAGTTTGCTCCGATCACCATATTGCTGCTTGCGGTGATGGGAATGGGATTGGTCAGTATGCTTTTTTATCCTAAGCATGCAACGGCTGCCGTGGCACCTTCCCATATTTATGCGGTAGAAGACACGACCATTATTTATATGGGAACCGGAGGATCGAAATACATGTACGAAGATGGCGGTCTGGGCTATCTTGATGTGGGATATCAGGGATCCTATGAGGAGCCGTTGGAGGTACAAGTCTTACTTAAATATCAATTGCCGGACATTCCCGCGGGATACGAAGTAGAGTCGGCAAATCTCTATTTTCCTGTCATTGCCGGCAATCTACAGGGAGCAGCTCCCTTTAGCCTGGAGGCTTCTTCTAGCTTAAATCATGATTGGATCCAGGATGAAATCACTTTAGCAACATTGCCAGCCCCAATTTCCGGGTCTACCATAGCTCGATCTGTAGCCACAAATGCCCCGGTTGCGAAACCTGTTATTGGGCCTTTTGATTTTACAAGCTATGTGACAGATGAAATTAGAAAATCAAATCCAAGAGCTACATTTATTCTTTCGGCTTTTACGGCTGAACAAGCAGCAGCAGCGGATATTACTTCCCTTGATCACTACATTCAAACGACTGAAACCCATATGAACGGTACGGAGAGACCTTATCTAATCATAACATACACGGAAATAGATCAGATCGAGATCACAGGGGTTATGGATGGCGGATTATATAATACGAATGTCACTCCGCATTTCAATAGGGGTACGGCTACATTAAACGGGGCCCTATTTACAAGTGGTACGATTGTCTCAAATGAAGGAACCTATACCCTTGTGGTGACGAATAATAGCCTATCGAAGACGATTCAATTCACGATCGATAAAACCGCTCCGACCGCAAACGTTGTGATCAACAACGGGAGTAAGTTCACAAATCATCAATTTGTGGATGTTCGAATTACTCCGGATCCGGGAGTGAATGATATTGTCAGCATGAGGTATTCGGTTAACGAAAGCCCTGTATCGACAACACAGGCGTACTATTCGCAATTTTCGATTGGGGTTGGTGCTGATAACGGCGACAAGTCCGTCAGGGTGCAACTGATTGATGCTGCCGGCAACATATCCCCTCTCTACTTCTGGAACTTTGAGTTGAACACGACGATTCCGACGGGAACGATTGTTTTGAATCAAGGGGAAACCCATACAAACGATCGGGATATTGACGTAGATATCACTTTGGATGTAGACACGGCGAATATAATCAGCATGCAATTTTCGCAAGATAATCAAACGTGGTCGGCCGTGGAGCCTTTTAACGCAAGTAAGAACGTAACGCTGACGCAAGGCGACGGAAATAAAACCGTCTATGTGAGGTTGATCGACCAATACGGCAATATTGGCTTGATTCATAGTAGCATTATTTTGGATACCACGCCTCCGCAAGGCGGAATTTCGATCAATCAGGGCGCTGATTTTACGAACGAAACGGTATTGGAGCTTACTCTGACAACTCCAGATGAGGGTGACGTCGCAGGCATTATGTTTTCGGAAAATGGAACGGATTGGTCGCCAATGGAGCCCTATGTCGATTCCAAGCAATGGCCTGTCACGAGTGATGGTACAAAGACAATTTATTTGACATTTTATGATGCGATAGGCAACGGATTCATTACGTCAGCTTCTATTTATGTCGATACGGTTAAACCGGTCGTCTCTCTGGCAATTGATGGAGGCGCGGCACTAACGGCAGAGGAAGAGGTGTCGCTGGCAATCGAGGCATCCGATCCGGGCAGAATGGGGGAACCCATCGCACTTTCGATGGAATTATCTCATGACGGATATAGCTGGCTGCCTGCCGAAAGCTACGCGGAGAGCAAAGCCTGGACCTTAAGCAGCGGATTTGGACCGAAGCAAGTATTTGTGCGCGTTACGGACGAAGCACAGAACGTTTCGGATGTGGCCAGCGCGTCGATCACGTACCGCTCGATTCCGAGGCTTGATGCCAGCACGGTTCAAGCCGTGGAAAATACACCGTACTCTTTTGACGCGGCGGATTTCCCGTTTGGGAATGACGACGGCGTCCAGCTTGGTTCCTACACCGTCGTGGAATTGCCACTGCATGGTAAGCTCATATTTGACGACAGGGAGCTTGCGGCTGGTGCCATTCTCGCGGCGGAGCGGCTATCTGAACTTCTCTATGTGCCGAACGCCGAATGGTTCGGAGCGGATCAGCTGACTTGGAGTGCAGAAGCCGATGGAATTGCAGCTGCCACAAATGCCGTGCTGACGATAGAGGTGGCCAGGGTAAATACCGCTCCCGTCGCACGGAATGCAAAAGTAACGAAACCCGACTACAGCGCAGCGCAAGGAAATTTGGATGCCGATGATTTGGACGGCGATACGCTGACATATCATCTTGTTGACGCCCCCTCTAACGGACGGGTTGACGTGAATGAACAAACGGGAGCGTTTGTGTTCACGCCGAGCGAAAATCGTAACGGAACGTATACATTCACTTATCGCGTTTACGATGGCGTGGATTATTCCAATACGGCTACGGTTACGATTACGTATGCCGTGGCGAATACTACGGGAATCATTATCCCGCCCGTTCAAACGGGCATAAAGCTTAAGCGTGGCGATGATTCGGAGAATCATTTTACCGGACAAGCGGATATTCGGGGGAGTTCTATAACGGTCAAGCTGACCGAAAACGATCTTTCTGGGTTAAACGAAAAGAATCGCAATCAAGCCGTCGAATTGAAGCTGCCCGAGAATTTTTTGAATGTGCGAGTTGAACTGGATCAAAAAGCGATGGCAAAGCTTGAGGCAAACGGAAACCGTTTTGTCCTGTCGGCAAAAGATTTTCAACTCCGTGTGAGCCATGAGGAATTGAAGCAATTGCTTGCCAACAAGCATGTTGGCTTGATCCTAAACGCCAGTGTAATCGAAGAAGGCGAGTTTGCCCGATTGCATGAGAAAGCGGAGCAAGGCGGGTATCGGATTTTAGGCAATCCGCTAGCCGTGGAATGGTTGGTTTTGAACGAGCAAAAAGAAAGCTTGTCATTGCAGGACTTCGGACGGATGGTCCTGTTATATGAAGCGGAGGGCGAAAAGCTTGTTCCTACGGCTTTGTTGAAGGCATTGGAGAGCGGAGAGTTCGCTCCGATCCGCGCTTATATTGCAGGAGATGGGCAAAATCATGAGGCATCGGCAGCCGGCTATGGTTCCGGCACCTATGCATTGATTAACAAACAGCCGAAATTCGCAGACGTTTCGGGGTGGTCGAAGGAAGCCGTTGATACGCTCGCTTCAAAGCTCATTCTTAATGGTGTTGATGCATCGACGTTCGAACCGAGCCGCGACATTACGCGGGCGGAATTCGCTATGGTCATCAGCAAGGCGTTAGGCTTGACGGGCTCGAACGGTTCTGGCAATTTTGCGGATGTTGCCGCCGATGCCTGGTACGCGCGCGCAGTGGCTGCCGTATCGGGACTAGGATTGATCAACGGTTATCAGGACGGAACGTATCGCCCCGCCCAAGCCATTACCCGCGAAGAGGCGATGGTGGTGGTAGCGAGAATGCTGCATCAATCGGGGTTCGGCCTTGAGCTTGGGCTGACGGAGCAGGAAATCGATGAAATCCTTGCCGGATACAGTGACCAAGGCGTGCTTGGCCAATGGGCAAGAGGCGATGTTGCTTTGGCGATCCGGGAAGGCTTGATTTCGGGAAGTAACGGGCAGTTGAGCGTCAAGAAACAGATTACGAGAGAGCAGGTTGCCGCCGTGATCGTTCGTTTGATGAAACGGTTGGAGCTTTTGTAGGTTGAAAATAGATTGACGTTAACCCCCACGCGGAGACAGAGTCGGCGTGGGGGTTGTTCGTTGTAGCGGGAAATTGCCTGTCTATTAAACGGACTATTAATCCGTATCTCAATCAATCTATCGTGTGGATTTCCACTCGCCTTGATTGCCAAGCCGAATGGCATAAAGATAGTTAATGTCTTCACATCTATATTCGAGACGAATCGCAAGCCGCTCCCAGATAACGCGGTACTTTGGCAGTCCAATACGCTTTATGATGAGCTGCTGTTCGATTTTGAAAAAAGATTTGAATGGTATGAAAAATATAATATTGGTTGACTTACTGTCCCTACATTTTATCAGGATTTCCATGGCGTGGTATAATAAGTGTTAGTAGTTGATTTCGAATACAGGGCTATAATATAGTATTTACGAATCTCATAAATAAGACGGTAGACGCAATTTCTATGAAATCTAAAAATTAGAAAATATTTAACAATATTGTGTTTGAAAACCATAGATTTTACACAGGGAGTGATGTGTATGTGGAACTTCATAGGCAGCTCATTTGGTGATAACTTTGTCATTGATGGAATTGATATATTCACAAGAAGTTGGATAGATACGGGAAGAAAGGTTGAAGTTCACGATCCTTTATACAATCAGAAATTTATATTTACTGTTTGGAAAATTAAAAAGGAAAACAAGGAAATTACATTTGCAAGTGGCGAGTTTTCGAATAATGTATATGGCATTTACATGGAAAAAACAATTAATTAATCAATCAATGAACGATTGAACGTATATCATTGAAGTCAGGTGCGCGAGCCTTTTTCAAGGCTTCTTTTGCATTCGCGGGGCGTGCTCAAGGCGATTGCCTTCTCTCCACGGCCTTTTTTTGCTTCTCGCTACCATTTGTGTGAAAAAAATCCACGCTGTGCCTCGAGGAAAAACTGAAGGAGAAGGTGCGGGAGACCCTTGTGCATATTCATACGCTTACCCAGCCAAGAAGCTGGAGACTACACAGTGGCAAATCCAGAGGAGCTTCCTGGTCAGCTCAAAGAAACAGCCGTCATGCTGAAAGAAAAAGTGGAAAGAATCAACGGAGACTTTCTTCCAAGACTCGCCAAATACGAGCAGCAGAAAGCTTGTTTTGGCGATTGTAACAGCTACTCTAGAACTGATCCAGACGCCACATTCATGCGGATGAAGGAAGATCAAATGAAAAACGGCCAACTTAAGCCGGGATACAATGTGCAAATAGCCACGGAGAACCAGTTTCTCTATATATTTATGGTATGCTTCTACGAATCTTTAGCGGAAAGGAGCTTTCCACGTCCTATGTTAAAAGAACGAATCGATTTTTTGTGCAAAAAGAAAAATATTACCCGTAAAGAGCTGGTTGAAGGTTTAGTGACGCAAACCCATTTTGCCAATATCCTCGCAAAGCGTTACCCGCTTGCCGCCGATTTGGCTGAACATATAGCCTCCCGTCTCGGAGTCACCCCTGCTTATTTGCTGCAGGCTTCATCTCAATCGCCGGATACATTGGCAAAGGCAGAGAGCATTTTCGAAATGTTATCCCAATCCGCTGCATCCATCGATGAACAGCAGGTTAACGATCTGCCGGACCGCGATGATGCCTTAACCGTCGAGCTGACTACAGCCTTAATGAAATCCACATATTACCAAAAACTTAATGACTCGGCAGCTCATGATTATTTGCACCGAAACTATTTGAATTATTACTTGGATAAATACGGTCGTCCTGACGATAATGATCTGCCGCTGCCAGTCAAAAAAGGGATGCTTTATTATAAAATCCATCATTTCAGATCCAAATACCATTACCACGAGGCACTGCACCAAGCACGAAAACTTGCGGAACTGCTTGCTCCAGGCAGCGAGTCATGGCTAACGGCACATAATTTCATGCTTGAGGCCTTTATCTATTTGAAACAGTATGATCAGGCGAAACAGACGTTTGAGCAAATGATGAATCATGTCTATGAACAAAGGCTCTTTCACCGTTTAAGCGGGTTGTATCTCACCTACAGCGGTTATCAGTTTATGGTCGGGCTTGTTCAGGAAGCGCTGCTGGCCTTATCCATGGCGGAAGCACATCTGGTATATACCTCCAATCAGGGCGAAATGATGATATCCATAATGAATAACCGAATTATTATGCAAACGCTGCTGGGCGAATATGACAAAGCTGTACTGGAGATTGACCGCTTTAAAGAAATGATTCAGCGGGAACCCGAAGAAATTAGACAGAAGTTTCAACCGATGCTCGATATTTACCGCTGCGAGTTGGCACTAAACCAAAAGCAGTGGGCATTGCTCCCGCAGATGGTCAAGGAGCTTGAAAGCAGTGCCGAAACAACTGATCAACAAATGTCGCTGCTGTTCTACCAAAGCCAACTATCGATTGCGCAGGGGCAGTTCGAACTTTCAATGGAGCAAACCTTGGCCTGTTTGACTTATTTTGAGTCCATTCAGCAAACCAACCGCTTGGAGACTTTATATGAGTCGCTTGCCGTCGTCTATGAGGATGCCAGAAAATACAAGGAATCTGCTGCCTATTACAAGAAGCTAGTTTACCTGCTGCGAAGCAAATAACAAACTGGATCTCAGGCGGAAAACCGCAATATGAATAGGCTGTTCCAAACGTTAAAAAGCGGATTTCCGCCTTTTATTGCTGTAAAGGGTGGATCTTTGCAAAATTCACTCTTTAAACCAGAAGTAAAACCGCTGATCACCGCCACAGTATTGTCTTCTTTCAAATCCGTTGTCGCCTTTCCATCCGCTGCTTATAATGGTGATAGAGACATCGATGAACTCAAAAATACGATTGTAGCGAGGTGCTTAACATATGGGCTGGTTTGGTAAAAAGAAACATGTGCAGGACAATTTGGAGAAAGCGGATCAATTATTAAATAAAGGTTTGAGCGGCATGATGATGAAGGGACTCATCCCTAAGCAGCATCGCGAAACCATGAATATAAGCATTGAGCAGGCTAGGCAAGCGCAGATGGCTGCGGGAGGTTCCGTTCCTATCACTGCTACCGCTATCGTCCTTTCCGTACGCGACACGGGAAAACTGATTAATTTTGACCCGGTTGTTATTTTGGAGCTGGAGGTGACGGAAACCGATGGCAGCCGTTATACAAAAACGCTCGAAACACTTGTATCCAAATTACAGGTGCCACGGGCAGGGGACCACATCGGACTCGGACAGCATCCGACCAATCCTGCGGAACTCATCTATGTTGGCCCCATGACTTGAATCTGACCTGGGAGGGATAATGATGCTAAGAATCTTAACATCACTTTGCATCATTATCGTGCTTGGAGCTTGCTTTTCCCCGCTGCTGGCTAATAGGATATAGGACGATCGCGTTGCCGGTCACGGAGCAGGAAATCTGACAGACGTTCGGTATTTTAAAATGAGAAAGAAGTGAGGAAACTGAATTACGGAAAAACGATGGTTGATTTTTTTTCTAGCGCGGAAGAACTTAAACAACTTCACAAAATAATTAGTGATTACAATTTACCTATTAAAAGTGAAGATACCTTTGAAAAACAAGCGGTGGGGGTTAGTGAATATTTAAATGAACCTACTTTTATCGAAGCTCGGAACAAAAAACGATCTTTAAACATTATCTCGGGTGTTATTGCATTACCAATCGTTATCTTTATTGTTTATATGATACTAGGAAAGTTAAAAGTAATAGATCGAGGGGATATCTTTAAAAATGTACTTGATTGGTTTTTAGCTTATCCATGGGCGTTTATTTTGTACGCTCTTGTATTTGCTTCTATTGTAATTGCACATAAATTAATAGAAAAGAAAATGTATTATAAAATATATCCTAATTTAAAGTTGAAATTATTGGACCGATTAAACTAAAACATTGAAAAGTAGTTTTAACTAACTTTCTCTCCAAATCAATTGAAAAAAAACCTTTAAGGAGATAGGAAAGAGTGAGCGCTCTTTCCTATCTCTCATATAACCCCATCGCCTTTTTCTATATTTGATATTTAAGCTTAAACTGCTGAGGCTTCTTTTTATTATATAGAATCGTCACCCATTGACCCTCCTCAAAAAAAGAGCGATTTTTTGTATATGTCCACACTTTGTTTGTGACCGTGATTGGTTTATTTTGTAAAGAGGTAAATTGTACTGTCAACTTCACTCTACGCTGAGATTCTCCTTTTGCATACGTAATCTCATGGCCGATTGTTCGGTGTGAAAAATCACTTTTGATAATCTGTGCGTTCATTTCAATCCATTCAATTTTTTGATACTTCAATGGTAATAGCCATAGTATGACGAGAATGATTAGGACTAAGGTACCTAAAGCAATAATAATGAACATATGCATCCTCATTTCTTATTCTCTTTTGATCTACCTATTGTAGATTTAGCTTTCTTTTGGAATTTAGTTTTAGTTTACTTTTCTTTATGCAAAGGAGCAAATAGGGGGAGCTGAATCATCACTGTAAGGCTGCCGATTATTTCGGTGGGTTTCCGTATATATTTACAAATGTTAAATTAAAAGTTACATCACCTTGAAATTACCTTTAAACAACAAGCTCACGAAATTCCAAGCAGGTATTTCTATATAATAGAAATAAAGATATCTCCATCGTCCGTTTCTCTGTACTATTAACTGTGATAAATTAGGGAGAGTACTTATTAAATGTCTTAGAAGAACAAGACTAGGGGAGAAATACTTCTTGGAAACTCACACACCCAAATATCAAACTAAAAAGAGCTATATTATATTATTGCTGGTGTCCATACTAGTTGTTTTAACCGGTTTGCGCATTTTGTGGATGGAGACGTTTCATGTTCCTCAAAAAGCGTCGATTTATAATGGAGAGTCCGATTTGCGTAGCTGGGATGCAGAGAATGGCAGCATTCTTTTACTTGATGGCGAATGGGAGTTTTATCCCTCCCGATTGTTGATAGACGGTAGTCGGGAACAATTGTTGGGCGATACTGCGCCAAGGTATATTCAGGTACCGGAAGGATGGAGTGAAGCTTTGCATGCTGACGAGCCATCTCCATACGGGTATGGCTCTTATCGTTTGCGTCTTTATGTAGACCCGGCAAAGCAACTTAATTATAGTATTCGGGTACCGAGCATACGGACTGCATCAGAATTATATGTAAATGGTCGATTGCTTATCAAATCCGGTCAGGTAGCGGCAACAAAGGATCAATCCATTTCAAAGGACGTACCTTATTCTACAACCTTCACAGCAGATGATAAGGGTGTAATTGAACTTGTCATTCAGGCGGCAAATTATGTGGATAGTCGAAGTGGGGGGATTGTCCGATCTGTTAAATTTGGTTCTGAAGAAACGATTGCCAAAGAGGCGAAAGCCTCCACTTTTATGCAATTTTTAGCAGCGATTATATTTATTATGCATGCTGTCTATGCGCTTATTTTGTATTTACTAGGAAATAAGGAAAAGAAGCTGCTCTATTTCAGTTTGCTTGCATTATGTGTAACGATCATGAGTGTCTTTAGTACGGATGAGAAGCTGTTCCATCAATTATTTTACATTGGGGTTAATTGGGATTTCAGGGTGGCTAATATTGCTTTCGTTATTGCAGCCTATTCGCTGCTCCAATGTACGAATCATAGCGAGCTTCCATACTGGCGTAGAATGTACCCTGTCTATAAAGTAATGGTGCTAGGGACTGTTGGTATCACTTTGTTTTTAGATCCAACTCAAGTGATCATGCTCTTTCCTGTTTATTATCTATTACTTGGTACTGCTGGAGTTATTACGCTGATTACAATGTTTAAAAAATTAATTAAAGGTTTAAAGAGCAATCTTTTACTGCTTTTTTCCTTTCTTGCATTGATTAACCATGGTCTTTGGTCACTAATCTTGTTGGATAGCGGTTTGAGTCTTGTTTACTATCCGTTCGATATGATTATTGCGATGGGTTGTTTAGCCTCTGAATGGTTTAAGGGGTACTTTATTATGCATGCGAACACAAAAGAGCTTGCTGCAACTTTGCAAAGAATGAATGATCATAAGGATCAATTTCTGGCGAACACTTCGCATGAATTTAAAAATCCGCTACATAGCATTCTTAATATGTCACAATCTGTTTTACAAAGGGAGCAGCATTTATTGCAGGATCGAAGCATCAAGGAGCTTGAAACAGCCTTAACTGTAGGACGTCGGCTGACATGGATATTAAATGACTTAATTGATGTAATGAGCTTAAGGGAAGGCAATCCACAACTACAGAAAAAAGTTATATTTATTCAGTCGATTGTGACCGGAGTAATGGATATGTTGCAATTTAATGCAGAAGTAAAGACTGTCCAAATTGCAAATCAGATTTCGGAGGATTTTCCCCCAGTAATTGCGGATGAGAATCGAGTGATCCAAATTGTGTTCAATTTGCTACATAATGCTGTGAAATATACGAATGACGGGACAATTTCGATTCAAGCTTTTGCCAAGGATGGAAGAGCGTATATTGTAATTTCTGATACGGGGATCGGAATGGATGAGCAGATGCTTAATCGCTTATTTCGCCCGTATGAGCAAGGCAATACGAACGTGACCATGATTGAAGGCGGTTTTGGGCTAGGTTTAAGTATAAGCAAGCAACTGGTTGAGCTTCATGATGGTACATTAGATGTATCCTCTGTTTTAGGCGAAGGATCGAAATTTACATTTTCGTTAAAGCTGGCGGAAGTAGAAGCAGAGAGTGAAGATTTGAACCGACTGGAACCGTTCGTATTGCGAACTATGGCGATGCAAGAAGTAGGAGCCACAGCCGCTTTGAACCAAATGGAACTTCCGATAGATGCGATATCAACAACAACATCAACAACAACATCAACAACATCAGCAACATCAGCAACTACTTCAGTCAAAATGAATGGTAATCGTCCGCTCATATTAATTGTTGATGATGATCCAATCAATCTTCAAGTGCTTGAAGCCATACTGGCACCAGACGAATACGAGTTAATGATGGTAACGAGTGGTAAAGAAGCGTTGGCTGTACTAGATACAAAGGAATGGGATCTAGTTATCTCCGATATTATGATGCCGCAGATGTCTGGTTATGAGCTGACACGAATGATTCGTGAGCGGTATACGCTCACGGAGCTCCCTGTATTGCTCCTTACCGCAAGAAGCCAACCGAAAGATATTCAGAGCGGCTTTATAGCAGGGGCAAACGATTATGTGACGAAGCCAGTGGAAGCAATAGAAATAAAATCACGGATTGAGGCGTTAACTACGATTAAACAATCCGTTCGGGAACAACTGCGATTAGAAGCTGCATGGCTGCAAGCGCAAATCCAGCCTCATTTTATATTTAATGCGTTGAATGCTGTAGCAGCTTTAAGCGATATTGATTTGGATAAGATGCGTAATTTGCTCGATGAATTTAGCAATTTTTTGAGGAATAAATTTAAATTTCAAAATATGGAAAGGCTTATTCCGATCGAGGAGGAGTTAAGTCTAGTGCGTTCTTATCTATATATTGAAAAGGCTCGGTTTGAAGAAAGGTTACAGGTGATTTGGGAGATAGATGGCTGCGGGGACATAAAAGTCCCATTTCTTACGATCCAGCCCCTTGTTGAAAATGCGATAAGACATGGCATAATGAAGCGTAGTCGTGGAGGAACAATTATTATTCGGATTCTCGTCTATGAGACGCGAACAGAGATAACCGTTGAAGATGATGGGGATGGAATAGAGGCAGTTCAATTGCAACGAATATTAGAAAGAAAAGCAGATAGTCGTTCAGGCGTCGGATTGATTAATACGGATCAGCGATTAAAACGGCACTTCGGAACAGGACTTCATATCACAAGTACGTTAGGTACAGGGACAAAGGTAACTTTTCATGTACATAACTCTTATCATAAGTAACGGAAATGGGGGGCTTTGCGAGGGATTTTTGTGGTTATCCATATATTTCTATTCTGTGATATTATAAAATTAATGATTAATTAAGCGATTTACAGTAATGTAAGTGAAACGGTGGTATTACAAAGTTCGTGAATAAGATAATAGGCGAAGTTTCCGGGAGAGGAAAAAGTAAAGATGTGGAACATATTTTTATCGTTACTTTATTACATATGTTTAGGGATTGCATTGTTTATTGTTTTACATATCTATTCAGATGATTATAATTTCCCGTGGTCAACACATGACGAAGGATTAAAGTACTTACATTTCTTAACTGTAGTTCCTATCTTATTAATAGTGTCTTTATGTTCTACTTTGGGAATCGAATGGAGGAGTGTTAGGATAACTCGACAAGTGCTATTATTATTAACATTTTGTGCAACTACTGTATACATGTTGGCTGATGGTGTATCCTTAGGAGATACAAAATTATTAATTGGTTTTATTTTAGCAATGTCAATTACAGTTATTTTTTTACTGATGCCCGGAGTTGAATTACTACTCATTAAAAGAAATAAGAGAATCTGATCGACAGTGGTGCGTTGCAGACGGTATTGAAACCGTCTGTTTTTATTTGAAAAACGTGAGGACTACTTTATGGTCGAAAGGTCGGTTTTTGTGTGGAAAAAAAGACAACAATGAACAGAATCAACAAGATTCTCCTGACTTCGATAGGTGGAATTATACTTGTTTTCGGTGTCTTAGCGGGTTATGTTTACTTCTTCATACTTGAAAAACCCGCTGAACCGGATAAATGGGCTGCTGCGGAGCGCTATGTCTGGAATAAAATCAGGTTTGACCAGGATGCACAAATATTTTCTGCCGACGGTTCGGAATACTATTTACTCGCCAATAAGGGAGCAGCTGCTGAAAATAAATTAATCATTTATTTTTCTGGGGGCGGTGTGGCCTGGGATGCGGTGACTGCCGCGCAGCCAATCAGTCTGGGTAATGTGATGAAGAGCGGTAAGATCAAATATTACTTTCCGAACATTCCATTCTTTAAAGTAAGTACGCTTGGCGGTCTGTTGAAAAATAATAATCCTGACAATCCGTTCAAGGGTTGGAATATTGTATATATCCCTTATTCTACTGGTGATCTGCATATCGGGAATACATTCAAGGAATACACGGACGCCAAAGGCGAGCCGTTCACAATGCGTTACAACGGTCAAGCTAATACGCGCGCAGCATTGGAATGGATTACAAACCACTTCGCTGCACCGGAGAAGATCCTCGTTGCGGGAGAAAGCGCCGGAGGATTCGGAGCTGCCTTCTGGGCGCCTGAGATTGCGAAACGCTACCCGGCTGCCCGCATTTATCAATATTCGGATAGCTCCTACTTAAATGTCGACCACTGGCCAGATATTATCGATAACGAATGGAATGCCAACTTTGCAGCAACCTTTGGATATGAAGTCCACGGCGATTTGATTTCGTCCATATTCGCGGCGAACCGCAAACTGCTCCCGGACAACGCGGTACTTTTGCAGTCCAATACACTTTATGATGAGCTGCTGTTCGACTTTGAAAAGGACCTGAATGGTGATGTTTCGGACGATGGTGAATATGTGCATCGCTGGTCGGCGCGCATGCTACAATCTGCCGGAGAGCTAACTCAAGTATTGCCAGGCTACTATTATTACATCACTGATTACGGTCTCAACGAGAAGACGGGCAGCACACCACATACACTCTCCCCATTAAGTCATTTCTACAATGCCGAACAGGATGGGGTGAAGCTGATGAAGTGGCTGGACGATGCCGTAAATAAGGATGAATATTACTCCGTGGGGCAGCATTTCGTAGCACGATAATTGAATCATCGACAACTAGGCCGGCGAGTATTTCGACGGCCTTCGGTGCAAGTGTATGAAGGTTTGATTTAGCTATTGGATCGGGTATAAATGGTTGGCGGTCATGAGCTGCGGTGGATTTTTCGCCGATAGAGGCGTTAAGATGAACCCTATCATAAGTAGGGCGCAATCTTTCACTTAGAATGACTAATCGAGTTAACGCTAGAAGTTGATTTCAAACAAATGCGGAAGTTGTCAAAATATATTGTAATAATATGTGTTAATTAAAGGAAATAAGGATAGTTTGTAGAAGAAGGTTACACAGGTGAATAGACAACACACAAAATAAGAATGATATAAATCAATAGAGACGGATGGGACAATGCAGAGGATGATGCATTGCCAAGTTATGTGTTGATATTCCGTGTAATTTTTTGAAAGGGGGATATTATGAATATACATATTGTAGATGCTATTAAGAAAGATAAGCTTATTTTATTTATAGGTGCAGGTTTATCTGTTCCGTTAGGTTTTCCTAACTGGAATGGTCTTGTGACTAAAATACTAAATGAACTTTTAGAGGAAGATAAAAAATATCAGATTCTAATTGATGGTTTGAAAACAGAAATGTTTGGAACGCTTGAAGTTTTAGATAAAATTAAAATTAGAAAAAAAGAAGTTTATCAGGTTTTAGATAGAGAGATAGATATCCCCTTAGACGGTCTTAATCTTGAGTTGCATAAAAAGTTAGGTAAAATTTCTTCTAAAATTATTACCACGAATTATGACAGAGTTATTGAGAGTGCTACAAAATTTAAAAAAGTTGTTTTTGATAATACATTTCATATAGCTAATTTATCAGAAAAAGAAAATTTCTTGCTAAAATTACATGGCTGTATAGAAAATCCAGAGAAGTGTATTCTGTTTCAAAACGAATATGATGATCTCTATACAAATACAGCTGCTGTTGATAAGCTCAAGAGTTTAATTTCCGATAATACTATTCTATTTATTGGATTTAGCTTAGCAGATGAATATGTAAAAAAACAATTTGAATACATAAATAAGCTATATAGCGGATTTACAAAGAATCATTTTATCCTTACAACCGATAATTTTTTTGAAGAAGTAATCGGTGTAAGGCCAATAAAGTTGTCAGATTGGGATCAACTTGATTCATATCTTGACCAATTAATAGATATTAAAACTAACTTTAATCAAACAAGTGCATCCATAGAATTAATTACTGGAGAAATGCAGGTATTAAAAAAACAAGATATCCTGATTGCAATTTTAATAATTGCACCTATAGATAGAGAGAATATATATACTTTCGAAAAGATTTTAAAGAATTTTATTAAGTATAAGATTACAATTGATTGTTTTCATTTTTCTATAGATACTCTTCGTAATTTAGATCAATTTGATTATGTTATTGTCTTTTCTCAAACAATAAAGGATAAATTAATAATTGAAGATCAATATATGAAAAGCAAGCTTATATCACTTCAAGAAATTGAAGAAAACCTAATAAACGAACACCTAAAAGGTTTTTTTGTATTTATTAATAAGGAATTTAATCCAAATATAGAAAATATCACCATACCCTTAGCTATTGTTAGAGGAGAAGACTTAAGTGGTTTTATATTCAAGTGTTTTCAAAAAAAATCAATAGAATTACTAAATAATTCTATTATCATCAATAAAGAATTTTTCACTCTTATTTCCTTTTCGAAAGGAAATTCAAAAATTAATATGTTAACCGATAAACTTAAAATAAAAATATCTGAGCAAATCGATGCAAAAAAGTTAACTAACTTTGTAGGTAGGAAGACGGACCTAGAGGATATCATTAGAAAAATAATTAATACAAACAATCAAATACTTACAATTAAAGGATCAGGAGGTATTGGGAAGACCTCTGTGATTAAAAAGGTATCTACTGAGTTTTTTGAAAGAGGCTTTTTTCCTGATGGTATTTTTTTTATTGATTGTGAATTTATTAAAAATTATCAGTCTTTTGAGTATAAGATAGCACAGTGCTTTGATATTGAAAGTTCAATTAATCTTAAAGATCATATTTTACAAAACAATATAAAAATTGATTCATTAATAATTTTAGACAATTTTGAACCTCTTCTATATATTGAAGACGTAAAACTTATTAAAAGTCTATTAACATTTATCTGTGAATATTCTAATTTAGTAATAACATCTAGAGAGTGGCTGGATTTAGAATTTGAGGAGAGGCACGAACTTAGAGCTTTAACAAATGAAGAGGCCCTTCAGTTATTTTACAGATACTACAAATCAAACATAAATGAAAAGGAAACTAAAATATTAAAAGAAGACATACTTGATAAATTGTTAAATAATAACCCTTTGGCAATTAAAATTATAACTCGAAATACACCAAAAACAAAAAGTATGCTTTTATTAAAAAAAGAACTTGAAGCCGACTTCTTTAATATTACTGAAGCAGGATACGATGATATTTTTGATGATAAAGTGGACATAAACATAGAGCGTTCAAAATCTCTGTATCAATCAATTTCTTATTCGTATAAAAGGCTTTTAGCAAATGAGAAATTATTGTTTGAAACATTATCTTTATTCCCAGATGGTATCCACATGAATAATATTAAAACTTTTTTTCAACAAAAGGATTACAAGTGGGATTTGAAAAAAATTACAGATAGAGAAATTAATGCACTTGAAAACAAGTCATTAATTGAAATAAACAAAGGATTCATTGAATTACAATCAATAATCGGCCGATTTGCGGAGCATCAGTTTCTTAAAAGGACAAACGTCGAAAAAATTGACTTTTATAAAAGAGCTTTTAATTTTGTTAATTATTTAGTTGATAAGATTATATCAATTTGTGTTGATAATGAAGCCTTAGGACTAGAAATTTTCGATCAAAATATCGAAAATTGTTTAAAGTGTCTCGATTATATTATTTTATATGAAGAAGAAAAAGAAGAAAAATTAATGTTTATAGGTAGCCTAGACTATTTATTTAGATCAATTGAGCAAGTAAGTCATTTTTATTTAAAGCTTCGGAGAATAAAAAATTACTTTAGTGATATTGAAAAAGCAGACATGATGTTAGAAACTATAATAATTAGCTCAAAATATTATGAGGGTAAATTTGAGGAAGCGTACATTCAACTTCAAAAGCTTATTCCAATTGAGGAATTATATTTATTAGATATTAATGATAATGTACAAGAGATTATTATTATGAATGCATTATCTGTCTATAAATATAGAAATCTCAGCGATATAAGAAGATATATAGTAAAGACTGGTCTTTACAATTATGAAATGATCAGTGATTTATTATTTCACGCAGGTGAATATAAAAGTTATAGTGATTTAACAGAAATTGAGAAGACACCGGAATTTTATACTTATGAATTCCAACATAATACAGATACACTAGACATAAATTCTTTGAAAACTTATATTAATAATTTGTACAAAAAGCAATACACAGAATTAATGCAAACTAATTATATAATAGCCAAGCGAGGAGGGGTGGAAAAAAAAGAAATTAATAAACTAGTTGCAACAAATTCTTATACTTCCGGATTAAAATCCTTAATGTATGGATTCATAGAAAATGATATAGAGAAGGCACGGAGTTATTACGAAGCAGCAATAAATAATTTACAACCAATTAGATATTATTATACGGAAGCAATTTATTATTATGCTAAGTTTTTACAAAACAAAAAAATTGTAGAGAGCAATGATTGGATTGAAACGGGGTTATCTTTAGCTCGCGAAAATCATTACAGAGTACTAATTCATAAATTCAATTGTTTAATTAGTGGGGTTGATAAAGTATATGATGAATATATATATGACTTACCAAACGAATTGAAAATTAATGAATTGATTGATAGGAATAAACAAGTAAGAAAATAATCAGATTTAGATAGCAATTTAATTCGTCTCTTTGCTAGTAGTGGATTATGGAGAAGACAACAGGCTTGTTTTAACGGAAGGGTAACCTTTCGGATCCATTGTGTGATTAGAGCTAGTGGATAAGTTTATGAGTGAAGATACACAAAGGGTAGCTGTTGCAATTGGTTACCCTATCTTCATCTTAAAATGCGCTTTATAGATGATACGAATAGTCTCGTTTTATGAAGTCAGCTCGATTGGGTATTTAATATGTAAATATGTGACTCGGAGGCCGGACTGGTGTGCTGTTCACTACTGTTCCAACCTGAACCCAATAATGTTCCATCTGATTTGGAGTAACGCACATGCTGGTATTGGTATGCGCAAGTCCACGCGTGACAATTGCTCAGTCAATCTCGAGGATTTATTTGTCGTTCATAAAATGTATAAGTAAGGCATGCGGATTAGTCGTATCTGATCTGCTGATATGGTAAAGACGCTCCCCCATTAGTAGCATGGAGGGAGCGTCAATGATTATAGAGCTGTCGGTTGAGCCAACGTTACTTCAGCTTCCAAAGCGCAGGGACGTTAGTAGGTTCCCAGCCTTGCAGAGAGGTATGATTTTGTCGGCAGATATAGGTGTTGCCGCTGTAAGTCACTTCGTCGTCCGCTTTGTAGCTGATGCCTGCAGCCCAAGCTGTAGCTTCGCTGCCACCACCGCCAGCGCTGTCGGTCGCCGCTTGAATGGTGGCTCCCGCGGATACGTTGCCCGCCCCATCCTTTGCCGTTACTGTAAAGGTGTACGTTGTGCCGGCAGATAGGTTGTTAATGGTCGCGTTCGTTCCTGTCACATTGACAGAAGCGCTTCCGTAGCTTACAGTGTAGCCGGTGACGCCAACGTCATCCGTCGATGCTGTCCAGCTCAAGCTGATGCTTGAAGTGGACTTGCTCGTCACTTGGAGATTGCTCGGTGCAGTTGGAGCCGTCACATCATTATCTCCGCCGTTTCCTCCGCCTGAGCAGTCGCTAATATATTTCCAGACGCCCGACGAGCCGCTTAAGTCAGGACGGTCACCTTGCGTCCACCACTTGGCTTCATACACTTTGCCGTTATAGGAGATCCGCTGGCCGCCTGTGTAAACTGAGCTTGCGTTCCATGCTGCGTTCGTGCAGGTGTTGCCGCTGGAGCTGTCGGTAGTCGCTTGAATGGTGGCTCCTGTAGACACGTTGCCCGCTGCATCCTTCGCCGTTACCGTGAAGGTGTAGGTTGTGGCAGCAGACAAGCCGTTAATGGTTGCGCTCGTTCCTGTTACATTTACCGATGTGCTGCCACCATACGACACGGTATAGCCTGTCACACCCACATTGTCTGTGGACGCCGTCCAGCTCAAGCTGACGCTCGAAGTGGATTTGCCTGTTACTTGCAGGTTAGTTGGTGCGGTCGGTGCAGTAGTATCTTCAGGTGGCAGAGCCGTCTTCACTGTCACGGGATTGCTTGCGTTCGACACATTGCCTGCCGCATCCCTTGCTTTTACGGTAAAGGTATAATCGGTGTTTGCCGTAAGACCGTTAATCGTTACTGTCGTACCGCTGGTATTTACAGAGGAATTGCCGTACGATACCGTATAACCAGTCACGCCCACATTATCTGTCGAAGCATCCCATGCCAGGCTGACGCTGTTTGCCGTGACACCTGTCGAACGCAGGTTGCCTGGAGCTGTTGGCGCCGTCGTATCTCCGCCGCCGTTGCCGCCTCCGAATTGATCCAAGTACGCTCGATGATTGGTGGAGAACTCGAAGTTGTTGTATTTATCCCAGTTAATAGACCAGGTCATAAGACCTCTCATTCCAGGATGTAGACCATTTTTCAGTTTATAGGAGCCTCCGAAAGACGTACCTTTCATTAAGTAGTCCAACGCTTTGTGGACCTCCGCCACTCCGGTAAAGCCCCCGCCAGCATTCACATTCGCCGGTAGACCGATAACTACTTGATCTGGGCGAAGTGCCGGGAACATTTGATTCGTGTTTCCAGCAACCGGGAATCCATTCAATACCATGTCCGCCATGGCGACATGGAAATCGGCATTGCCCATCGCATAGGGTTTGCCGTCTAAACCTATAATGGAGCCTGAGTTATAGTGCTGCACTTGCAGCCAATCGAGAATATCCAATAATCCATAGATGACCGGCAAGTAAGAGCCGGCTCGATTGTCGCAGCCCAAGCAGCTTCCGCCATAGAATGAATATCCAAGTTGAACAAAGAATGTTTCTGGCGCCATTGTCAGCATAAAGTCATCGCCAAACGTGGTGTGAAGCTCTCGAACTGCGGAAATCACATTGGTGATGACCGGTGTTGTGGGATTGCGAAAATCGCTGTCTCCCGGATTTAAGTAGAAGGAGTGTCCTTCAAAGTCAATGTCGAGCCCATCAAAGCCGTATTTGGATATAATACTGCTCATGGATGACACGAAATTGATGCGAGCTTGATTATTAACTAGTTGCACTTGACCGTTCGCACCGCCGATCGAGATGATGACCTTTTTGCCGAGGCTTTGCAAATACTGAATGTCTGAGATAAATTCGGCATCTGTAGCATTATAAGGCTCGAATCCTATCGTGCCTCCCTGTGGGCCGTTCGTCGGTTCAGCAAACGATACGTTAATTACATCGAAATCAGGGGATACATCGCGCAAACGAATGTTACCTGATCCGTTATCGAAATTATGCCAATATCCGACGATCAGTTTTTTATCGGCTGGTAGTGGTGCCGCCGAAGCTTGTGGAGCTGTTGATAAGAACACGGATACGATGAGTGCCAATATGAGTGCAATACTAATTGACTGTCCAAAGGGACGATATGCGTTTTTACTTGTGTACATTCACATACCTCCTATTTAAGCAACCACAGGGCAGGGACGTTAGCAGGCTCCCAGCCTTGCAGAGAAGTGTGGTTTTGTCGGCAGATATAGGTTTTGCCGCCGTAAGTCACTTCGTCGTTGACCTTGTAGCTGACGCCTGCAGCCCAAGCTGCAGCGTCGTCGCCACCGCCACCAGAGCTGTCGGTCGCGGCTTGAATCGTAGCTCCCGCGGATACATTGCCCGCTGCATCTTTCGCTGTTACTGTGAAGGTGTATGTTGTGCCAGCAGACAAGCCATTAATGGTTGCGCTTGTTCCCGTTACGTTTACCGATGTGCTGCCACCATACGACACGGTATAACCAGTCACGCCCACATTGTCTGTGGATGCCGTCCAGCTCAAGCTGACGCTCGAAGTGGATTTGCCTGTTACTTGCAAATTGGTTGGTGCAGTTGGTGCAGTATTATCTTCAGCCGGCAGGGCTGTCTTCACCGTCACGGGATTGCTTGCGTTCGATACATTGCCTGCCGCATCTCTTGCTTTTATCGTAAAGGTATAATCGGTGTTTGCCGCAAGGCCGTTAATGGTTACTGTTGTACCGCTGACATTCACAGAAGAATTGCCGTAGGATACTGTATATCCGGTCACGCCCACATTATCCGTTGAAGCATCCCATGCCAGGCTGATACTGTTTGTTGTAACACCAGTCGAATGCAGGTTGCCTGGAGCTGTTGGTGCTGTTGTATCCCCGCCGCCATTGCCGCCTCCGAATTGATCCAAGTATGTCCGATAATTGCGGGAGAACTCGAAGTTGTTGTATTTATCCCAGTTGATAGACCAGGTCATGAGACCTTTCATATCGGAATAACCAGCAGAATTACGCAACACATAGTTGCCGCCAAACGATTCCCCTTTGATCAAATAATCAAGCGCCTTCTTAACATTGGCCACGCTCGTATATCCGCCACCAGCCGCTTGCGGAGAAGCTGGCAATCCAATCAATACTTGATCTGGACGCAAGGCTGGGAAACTATTATTCGGGTTGCCTCCGACAGGAAAACCGGCGAGAAGCATTTCAGCCATAGCCACTTGGAAGTCTGCCGTACCTTGTGAGTAGGACTTGCCATCAAGTGCCGTTAACGGACCTGAGTTGTAGTGTTGAACGTGCAGGTAATTAAGTTCATTGCGCAGTCCATAAATCACCGGCAAATAAGCGCCCCATGGTCCGCCATAGTAGGTGTATCCGCCTTGTACATAGGCCGTTTCTGGTGCCATCGTTAATACAAAGTTCGAACCGAAGCCGCTCATAATTTCCTTAACAGCGGAAATCAGGTTTATAATTTTTGGCGTGGTCGGGTTTTTGAAGTCGGTATCGCCGCCGTTCAAAGATAAGGAGCTGCCCTCTAGGTCAATATCCATGCCATCAAAACCATAAGTGCTGATTAGGTTTTTCATAGTTGTTACAAAGGTTTGCTTTGCTTGAGCCGTTGTCAATTCAACCGTGCCATTTGCCCCGCCGATCGAGATGAGCACTTTCTTTCCAAGGCTTTGCAGGTAAGCAACATCAGATTTAAATTCACTTTCCGTGGCATTATAAGGCGAAAACGCCATGTTGCCGCTCAGAGGTCCGCCTGTCGGCTCAGCGAAGGAGACCTGGATAACATCAAAATCAGAAGAAATATCACGTAATCGAATATTGGTGGAACCGTTATCAAAGTTATGCCAATAGCCTACAATAATTTTACTGTTGGAGGCTGGCTGCGCCGAAGCTTGATACGCAGGAGCAGCAGCCATTGCGGTAGTGAATAGAAAGGCAAAGATAAGTAACATGATTAATAAACGATGAATCCGGGAATTAACAGTAACAGACATAGGTTTACCTCCAATGGGAAATGGTGTTACACGCCGCGATCATCAGAGATAACCGGGTCCAAATGTCGGACGATAGGCGTGTTTGATTACTTTTCAAAATCCACAGGGCAGGAATGATGAAAGACTCCTAGCCATGTAATAGGTGAGATTTTGTCGGCAGATGTCGGTTTTGATACTGTATGTCGTCTCGTCGTTGCCCTTTAGCTGACGCTTGCAGCCCAAGCTGTAGCGATGCATAAACTTCATCCAAATGATAACGCTTTCGGAAAAATCAACTTTAAAACGCTTTCACAACGTTTTTTAATCACCTCCTTTTGAGATAAGGTTTGAACACAGGTAATCCCACAAAAATTCCAAGAATACGGTTTGTACAAATATTGGATCAATAAAGACTGTGATGCAGTTAGAAAGTGAAAAAGTGAAAAAGTGAAAAAGTGAAAAAGTGAAAAAGTGAAAGAGTTGGTCGTGGATCGTAAAGAATATTTTGTTGCAAGTCTATTGTCTGAAAAAAGAGGATATAAATAAAGGGATAAGTTCCTATTATTAGGGGGTAAATCTTAGCTATGTGTGAAAAAAACACTTAGGCAAGTGCTCTAAAAATTTGTCGTTAGCGGGATAGGGAGAATAGAATTCTAGGTGACGCGCATAGGGTTATGATGATCGAAAAAATAGCTGAGTATAGGTTTTTCCCATAGTCAGCTATTTTGAATGTATGTTAGGAGCAATGAACACTTCCCTCCAAAGGTTACCTTTACACTATCAAGTATCATCAAATTGTGATTTGAGTAATAGTTCTCATCTACATCGATGTTATACCCAATTGGACTCCCCTTTTCCACTCAACTAACTGTGTATAGGGTTAGGTCGCTACCTTTGTGAAGCCATAAGCAAGGAGATATTCGGTATATATAGAGGCTTCAGTGAGGGAACTGCGGACAATGGGAATGTTGAGGTTAACGGCGATACCAGCCATAACGACCTTCATTTACACCGTGTTCTAGCTTTTTGTCTGTACATAGCCGAGTCCGCAATCATTCCTCAATTGCTGGTCCTTGCGCTCAGCAACTCATCGCTTCTGTATTAACGCCTGCCCTTGAAACAACATCTCTTCCAAAGCCGCACCCCATTGTATATGAAACTGTGCACCAGGATGATTGATGCCGTTCGATAACTGAGAGACAATATCGCCCCCGTCCCGCTCCATCTGCTCCCACATTGCATAAACATCCAGCAAGGGAACGCTTAGCTCCATAGATAATTCTCGAACAGCATCGACATACATCGGCAAGATGCCGTCTTCCGCCAACTGGATAAATGCGGGAATAAGCGATCTATGCTCCTCCGCTACTGCCTTATTATCGCGGTTTGTCATCATGCAAGGAGTCATTAGCAGCAGTTCGGCTTCTGTCTTGGATCGGATCTGTTCAACTAGAGCAGATATCGCTTGTTTGAACGGTGCAATTCCGTCTTGACGGTTATGCGCGTCATTATGACCGAAGCAAATCGTCACAAGGTCGGGCTTGTACATCAACACATCCCGTTCCCAACGCGAGCGCGATTCCTGCGCCGTATCACCGCTCACACCTGAGTTGATAACGTTAAGCACTGTCCCCGGATAATGCTGTTCAATGCTGCGTTTCAATACCTGATGGTAGACATTCTCGTACTCCAAAACTCCGTTCTGCATACAGCCTTGCGTCACGCTATCGCCCATTGCAACATACGTTGCCGCACGCGCTCTAACGTCTCCAGCTTTCTCGCGAAGCCTATTATGAAAACGGCCAAATGGATTCACATTCATCAATATATTTCACTTCCTTCATTCACCAATCTAGTACAACACCGAGATATGGTTCTTTCTTACCCGCAATCAAACGCCATGCTTTATCTGCACTTTCCACCGGAAAACGGTGCGTAATGAGCGCGCTGGTCTTCAGCCAGCCATCGCTGACCGCTCGCAGCGTATCGTCCATGCGCATTTTTGTCCAGCCAGCTGGACTGTGCAGCGTAACTTCCTTTGCCCTCAGCTTTTGGATATCGATGCATCCCTTTGTGCCATAAAAACCGGCAGAAACAATGTGGCTGTCGTACCCAAGTAGCGGGAATAGTGTCTGTATGCAGTCCATATCGCCCACCGTATCGACTATAACAGCGGCGCCATCTGGAGCGAACTCGCGAATCGCATTTACCGCATTCGCCTTCTTCGTATTGCATTTGACCGCTTCAGCAGGGAAATAGCTCAAACGGTCGTCGTGCCTGCCGAGTACAATTACTTTGGCGCCCCGATGCAGCATAGTCTGCGCTGTCCAGTTGGCTACGAGACCGTCGCCAAGCACGATCGTCTTATCGCCTGCCGTGACCGGAGCCCGCATGCCGCAGTTAAAACCGACTTGCGTCAAGACAAGTCCAGAGAAATCAGAGGACGAAAGACCATCTGGCAGCTTCCAGACTTGATGGGCTGGCGTTACCGCCGGACTGACGTGCCCTCCGAACGGATCGAACATTCCCTCGACCTTGCTGATCGTGACAAACACACGATCTCCTACTTTTATATCGTCCGCAACGTCGGCCCCAACATGCGTTACTCTGCCGACTTTTTGATAGCCGGCAACTATCGGAAACGGCCAAATCGCGCCTTCTTCGTAAGGCGTATCCCCGGCTATCCGTTCGCCGCGAAAGAAGGAAGATTCCGTCCCATTGCTGATCCACGAAACTTCCACATCAATGACAACATCTTCGGGACCAGGCTCCGGAATATCCACCTGTTGGTACAAAGCCGTTAAACGGTCCGTAAATACGACTGCGTTACCTTTCATTCGCTCTTCCTCTCTCTTTCTATTCAAAATCTGTGCCAGGATAAAAATAAACCTTGATCGCTTCCTGCGATTTCAACAATTCCACAGCCTCGTCATACTTTGTGAACGGAAGGTGGTGGGTCTGGATGCAAGTCGTATTCAGTCCTTTGTTCGCTACCGCATCGATCAACAGCTCCCTATCTCTGGCGTTAAACGGGCGATATTGATACGATTCAAGCTTTAGTCCTTTGAACCACAACTGCTCCTCATACTGCAGCGTCCCTTTTAACACGCCAAAAATAACGATATGCCGGTCGACGATCCGCAGCAGGTTTTGCACGGAAGGCGCTGCCCCTACGCAATCGTACCCGCAGTCAAATCGGCAGTCGCCAAGTTCATTCGCATGTATCACCTGCCCGATTCCCAGTTCGCGAACGTATTGAATCCGCTGTTCGTTCACGTCGACGCCGATTACTTCAGAAGCGCCCCAAATTCGGGCGACCTGAATCGCAAGCATGCCTGCCGGACCAAGCCCGGAGACGATCATCGACTTGCCGCGCAAATCGCCGAATTGCGACAGACCGATCATTACGCATTTCAACAGCTCAAACGAAACCGCTTGCATGAACAAAATATTGTCTGGCAGCTTGATTAGCTCATGTTCCAAGTAATTCAAGTACTGGGCATAAGCACCGCCTTCCTCGCGGTGCTCAAGCGCAGCAACCCGGTCACCGACCCGAAATCCGCATACGCCACTGCCGACAGCACGTACTATGCCAGCCGCTTCATGTCCCGGCCAGCCGGGAATTAACGGATAGTCCGGCGACTTTGAATAATCGAACATGTCTTTGCCAGCCATCATGTTCATATCCCATCTGGGACAAGTAGCGACGACTTCAATTTCGACCAGCACTTCGTGATCTTTAATTGTAGGAACATCCGTCTCGATAATCGAAAATTGCCCAGCTCCTGTGATGTGCAATGATTTCATTTTCATTCGCTCTGTTCACTCCTCTGTTTGTCATTATTTTTATGCTACAAGAAACGGGATGCGTTGTCTTTGCAGATACTATTAGAGTTTGTTAGTGATGGCGGCTTCTTTTTCGTTGCCGGATCAGCCTTTCTCTCCGATGTTTGCACAAAATCGACTTTTCATATGAAATCGCCACGCAAAGGGGCGGCCCAGTGACTATGGACCGCCCTTCTATTTAGCCTTGACATTACTATGTTTCAGAGGGAATTCATAATAATAATGTCCATTTGTTCAGGCACACATGCCAGTTGAAATTAGCATCACATTTGTCATATATTCATGGTGAGGGTTGCTAGCTACCTAAGTTGATAAAATCCATTTGGAGAGGAAGGCTGCTTGTATGCATTTGCGAAAATACGATTTTGTAACTATGTCTTCGGGTGATAAAGCGGAAAGCGGCGGCGGCATACACCCTTACCATGAGATACTATATATTTCTTCGGGGAACGTTCTGCTGCATTGGATGGGTAAAGAGTATATGGTCGACGCTCCAGCTCTGTTTTTACTCGCTCCAAACACACCTCACTTTTTACTTAAAAAGTCTGCTGCCAGCAACTTTATGTATCTGGAGTTGGATATGCAAAACTCCGCGGAATTTCCTGCACTCGCGCAAATGCTTGTTTGGAACCACCTGCAAACTAGCGAAAATCGCTATAATCCAGAACTATCGCAAGTGTATTCGTCCGTGCTCTCGTTGCTAGAATTCCTGTCTCCGCACTATCCATACAAAAAAGCAGGAGAACAGATTGCCATGCTTGAAATTCGCAAAATATTGCTGCTCATCGAATGTTTCTTTTCTCGTCCTGTATCCGATCCGCTTCAGCTTTCAGAACAAGTCGAAACACAAGTGCGCATACAAGCACTGATCCGATATATGGAATCCCACTACGCCGATCCCATTACGGTTAACACGCTTGCCGCATACGCACATCTGGACGTATCCTACTTTATCCGGCTATTCAGAAGTATCGCAGGCAAAACGCCGTTGCAATACTTGCTCGATTTGCGCCTAAGCGCCGCCACTTGCTTCCTCTCCACGACCAACATGTCTATACAAGACATAGCTTCTGCGACAGGATTTCAAAGCGTGCACTATTTCAGCAGACATTTTAAAAAATCTTGTGGGTATACGCCTACACAGTGGAGGCATAAGGAGAGGGAATAATGGACCACTTGAGATCTTTGAAGAATTTGAGAATGAATCTTTTTCACTGTGCCTGAACACCGCTAGCGCTAGTATGCGATTGAAAGAACTGGATATAGACTGGAATGGTATTATTGGATTGCAAATCAGAGTATATTAGACGATGATAGAATCAATGATCAAATGAAATCAATAGAGTTAGGGAGTTGTATAAATGAACGAAGCGCTTAATTACTTTCTAAATGAAGAACAAATCTGCAACGAAACAGAAGATCCTGATGAGGGTATTGATTATATTTTTATGTTAGAGCTGGAAGAATGGAAAACTCTTATGGACGAGTGGAACAATCGTTCGATTTCTTGGAAAAGCACTGTTACATATTTTGCAGGCTTTCGCAGGCTGCCAGTCAATAAAGAGATTTTGATAAAAGCCATCTATGATGAAGCAATCAGCGTTTACGAACAAGGTTTTCTTTCCTTACATCAGACGTTGACGGAAGAATGGGAAGAAACGGGAAGTACATCGGTTGCACTCTCTGAGCTAGAAAAGAAAGCAATTTTGGAAAGGTTGGAAAAGGCAGGTGATAGCTTCAGACAGTTTCCCGAATATAACGAATTAGCAAATTTACTGACGGACGGATAAATCCGAACAACGGGCAAACATCGTGGCGTAAAGCTGCCCGCTATGGTTAATCGGTGAACAGTAGAGTGAGGGGTTATGCACTTGCTATCCTTTTCTATTAATTGCAATTTGTTCGTAATACTAATAAATGTCCACTGACCATCTAACAATTTTCTACTACGAGAAGTTGGAATTTCAATTATGATGAGCTTATCAACGATGAGAGGTTGTGGACAATGATGGCTCAAGGTTTGAAAAGAGTAATATTTTGCATGGCATTAGGATTGGGGTTAATTTCTTTGTCAAGTATGATATACGCGGCTGAAGATACTATAGAAGAGATAGACAATAAGGCGGCGATTTATAGTTTACGTCTAGTTGAAAGCGATTACAAAGGGCCGTTAATACAGGTAAGACGATCAAGTGACAATGCAGTAGAGGATATTTACAGTACTGCTACTGGTGAATTGGCCATCGATGCATTGTTGGATTTTGTAGGACACTCTAACGGTCATGTCGCGATCTGGTATGACCAGAGCGGGAATGAAGCTGATGCAGTGCAAGCCGTTTCCAATCTTCAGCCGCTGATTGTGAGTGAGGGAGCAGCTCAGTATGTGGATGGCAGGCCAGCCATATACTTTGATGAGTACAATGAACTGTCTCTAAGCTCAATCCATACACCTGCACCACTTTCAATTAACTTGGTGGGAAGAACAACGTTCGGGAATGGCAGCCGTTATATATTTGATCCTAATGGCGCCGAAGTCTACCGTTGGAATGTTGCTCCTGCAGTCAATGAACTTCGAGTAGGCAATGCTGATCATCTGATACAAACCTCGGGTCTTGATTTTAGAGAAAGCTTCGTAAGCACCAGCATCATTAATGGTTCTTCTTCTTCCATTTCATTGAATGGCAATGTCGTTTTCGGCAATATGGGGACAGCAGGACTTACATCGGCTGCAACTATCGGAAGCAATACGGTAGGAGTGGGACTGGTAGGATATATGCAAGAGGTGCTTGTATTCGCTGACGTATTGACTTCGGCGGAACGATCCGCCATTGAGGCCAATCAAATTGAACAATATTTGACGCCGGCTAAAGCTAGGAAAATAAAAGCCGCCGTATCTGGCAATCAAGTGAATATAAGCTGGGCAGCGCCTATCTCCTCCTATACATCGGTCACCAACTATAGAGTCGAGTATAAGCTTTCCTCTTCAGATACATGGCAGCTGCATAACACGACAACTTCCAGATCGGCCAGTGTGTCGGGATTGAATGCGAATCAGTGGTATGATTTTCGAGTTCGAGCCGTTAATAGTTATGGCGCAGGACTTTCATCTGATGTATTATCTCGCAAACTTGGCGGTTCCTGGGGGAAGATCGCCGATGACTCCGCTCAATCTAATGTGCTGGCTTCAACCCTGATGTTTCCGGGAATTCCGAACAGTAATTATATGTCCGCCTATACAGCGCTGCCATTTGAAACAGAAATGGGATTTCAAGAAGAAGATATCCGGCTTCAACTACAGCGTATGAAATCGATCGGTATAAATGCGGTGCAAATCAGCTTTTTCGGTGCCGATACGTTAAGCGGTTCCAAGTTTCTTCCTATGAATGCATGGAGAAATCGTACCGATGGTCAAATTTATGAAGACTATGACCGTTTAATTTCATTAATTGAGGAAGAAGGACTATATTTCTACCCTTTAATTGAAACGTCAAGTACAATGCCTTTCTATTTGGAATTTGGCGTCAACAATCAAAATATGATTCATAGAATCGGCTACTGGGCGGAGCGATGGGGAGATTCTCCGAGCTGGCTTAAGCTATACAATCAAGCTGGCGAGGCTAAGCAGGTTGTATCCTTTATTGAATCCGTAAAAATAGGGACATATTCGGCCAATTTCTTTAAAGACAATCTTGCAAGTATAGCGGAAGCTGTTGCAGAGCATTACGACATTGAAATTGGTTTTGCTTTGGATCCGACAAGACTGCCTAAGGAAACGGAGGGCGGATTGCTGCCGGGCGCATATGGACCGAGACCTGCGGATCTAGCTAATAATGAGTACGTTCTGTTAATCCATCCTTGGGAAATAACAGTTGATGGAAGCAGTGACGAAGCAAGAATGCGGTGGGCTACAAAATTATTAAAGACATGGAACGATGCCGGGTTTCCGACAGCTTCCTTTGTTATTGCAGGCTACGATTCGACCAATGTATTCCCTGACAGCGATGTATACGGCAAAACACCGCAATGGCTGGAATTACAGAAAACACTGGCTACACCAGTGCTGGGTTCGGCAGGGATCACCTTAGGTCCGTGGAATGGATGGACAGAATGGTTCCATATTACAACATCCAGAGGGAGCACGGGCAATACCAACCTGAATTGGGCAAGGGAAAGTATTCGCATCAATCAGCAGCGAGCGAGCGCCAAGCCTGGATTTATAGAAAATTTAGCAGGAACAGGAGCAAGTTCAAGCCTCAATCTGACCTGGCATGCGCCAATTTCGGATGGAGGGAGCGAGATTACGGATTATAAGATTGCTTACAGGGTAAGCGGCAGCGGCACTTGGTATGAATGGGCTGATGACGTCTCACCAATAACCGGGGCCACTATTACGGGACTTGCTGCCAATACGCTTTATGAAGTTCAAGTTAAGGCAGTTAATGTTAGCGGAGATAGCGAGGGGATTACAGTCGTTCAACTAAGTACATTGTAGATGCAAACCAATTGGGATGCTAAATACTTACTCGGGCAGCATGTCATAGGATCGCATGACAGCTATAAATAGCTAGTTAGTATGTTACTATATAAGAAAAAAATAAGAATGGGGATATCCCATTGAGAAAAGCTATCCTTAATATGTCACTCTCCAACAAAATCGTGGCCATGGTATTTACCATGGTCATGATTCCTGTTTTTTTAATAAGCTGGTTTTTTTTCAGAGAAATGCAGCATTCGATTAGGCAGGAAGTAAGCTCGAACTATGTTCATTTTGTAGAGCAGTATGCAGTAAATTTGAATTACAAATTGGAGATATACAAAAATTTATTGCAAACATTATCATCCAATCAAAACTTTCAAACAATTATGCAACAGCAATATCAGTATGATACTAAAAATTTAGTGTATATTAGTAATTTTTTTAAATCGGAAATGAAAAATGTTATCTTTTCTGATTATCCGGAGATTTACAATATTATGTTTTACGCCGAGAGCCCGCAATTTCCGAGAGATGGCAGGCATGTCGCCAATCTTGAAGCTATGGAGGAGGAGCATTGGTATTCCGACAATCTATCAACCTTAATGTTGGAATCTCTAGTTTTTGACTATCAAACATTAGGATTGAAGAAGCGAATTCTTTCTTTTACCAGTCCAATGAAAGATTTGAGCGATGGCACTTACAACCGCACGTTGGCTTTGATCAAGATTGATGTGGACGCCGCTCTGATCTTTGAGGAAAGCCTTGTAACGAATCATTCCAGTGATTATCAGTTTGCCATTAGAGATGGTAAAAACAATATTTTATTTGCTTCTCATGAGCAATTTACTGCTCAGCTTGACAACGACTCCATGCAGAATAGAGCCGCAATTGAGCATTTGACATCAGGAGAGGTTCTAATAAGGAAGCCCGTTGAAAAATTGAACGGAGAGGTTCTTTTTCTATTTCCTGATTTTGAAATCGAACAAAAAACGAAAGCCGTTTTTAGTAAGGTTGTCACATTTGTCATCGCCATCATTATTTTTACATTTGTGATGAGCTATTTGATGTCTCTCATATTAATGAAGCGCTTGCGACGTTTTATAAGAAAGATGGATAGTGTTAAGGAAGGAAGGTTGGAAATAACTGAATATATTGAAGGCAGAGATGAAATTGCCATTATCGACAGCCAGTTTAATACCATGGTGCGGAGATTGAATGAAGTCATTCAAGAGAATTATATTCAAGGGCTGTACAAAAAAAGAGCAGAATTGTCTGTTTTGCAAAATCAAATTAACCCGCATTTCCTTTTTAATACGCTAGAATCCATTAATTCCATGGCTTCGATTATGGAAGCCCGGGAAATCAGCGCAGTTACGGAGAGTCTGGGAGATATGCTACGTTATAGCATTAATATAAGTGACAGTCTGGTTCCGTTAAGCAATGAGCTCAATAATATTGTCCACTATGTAAATATTCAAAATGTACGCTTCGATAATCGGTTCTTGCTCTCTATTCAGATAGCGGAGCATCTGCAGGGTGTCAGGGTGCTGAAGCTTATTTTGCAGCCCATTGTTGAAAATGCAATACTCCATGCTTTTCGTGGAAGAAGAGGCGTTGGTCGAATTGAAGTGACGGCGGAGCAGCAGGACGGGCAGTTAAGGCTTGTTATTTCTGATAATGGCATAGGCATGTCTTCGGAGGTTTTACAGCATCTCAATAATACGCTTGCTTCGAGTGAACATCACGGTGACAGTATTGGACTGCATAATGTTCATTCCAGGGTTCATCTGACCTTTGGTCAGCAGTATGGGGTACAAATTGAGAGTGTGTCTGGCGTCGGAACGAAAGTAGCTATAGTCATGCCATTTGCAAAATAGGAGAGGACAGCTATGTATAAGGTGCTGATTGTAGATGACGAGAAGTGGATTCGCAAGGGGATCGTGCATAAATTGCAACAAATAAATGTTCCGTATGAATGGGTGAAAGAGGCTGCTGATGGCAGTATGGCGATGGATATCATTCAGGAGGAATGTCCCGATATTATTATTACAGATGTCAAAATGGATGATGTAGACGGTATTTCCTTGATCAGGCTGGTTAGGGAAGCGGGACTGGATGTGCGGTTTATGATCATCAGCGGTCATGCTGAATTTGAATATGCCGAGCAAGCGTTAAATATGGGGGTAATGGGTTATTTATTAAAGCCGATCAAGGAGGAACAATTCCGATCCATATTTGCTAATCTTTGTGAAGATGTGAGGAAAGGCAAGGAGAGGCAGCAGTCAGAAGCTAAGCGGGAGATACAAATGAAGAAGACCAAGCAGTTGATAGAGGAGCAGGTGCTCAATCATGCTTTGTCTCAGAACAAGACCCAGAGTGCAGATTATTTTCCTAGCGATCTGCTTGCAGAGTGGGAGTATACAGCCGCTCCGTTACCAGAGCATGTTCAACTTTTCGATCGTCCCGATATGCAATATACGCTTGTCATCGTCCATATTGATCGAACGAATTACAGTGGTGAGCGATTCAAATATCAGGATTTGGGTTTGATGAAATTCGCGATTAAAAATATTGCAGAAAGCTTGTTGATAGACAGACAATTTTTGATCGGAAATAATTTGAAGGACCAGAATCAGGTCCACATATTACTGCAATTCGGTCAAGAAGCTGAGCACACAACCCAAATCGAACAGTTTATTTTTCGGCTGTTTACAACCATGACCAAGCTGTTGAAAATAACGGTTACCATCGGAATCAGCTCGACATTGCCGCAGGTTTCGGAAGAATTGTACAAACAAGCCCGCGCAGCATTGGATTTGAGGTTTATTAAAGGGAATCATAACGTGTTTTATGCCAAGGATATACACATGTCCTCGCGTATGGATATTCCGATAGAGCAGCTCAGCCTGCTCAGCAAAGCAATTGAGCTGTCGGATTTCAGAAATGTCGAAGTTATTTTATTAGAGCTGCTATCCAACAAAAAGCTGAAGGACGCTTCATTATTAGATTTTCGTTTGATATACATGGAGATTATTCGGACAGTGATGCGATTATGCTCCCAGCAACAATTGGAGCTGCCGGATTCGACTGATTTTGATTTTATGAATATGGATTTGGCGCAGGACTTTGATCGCACGGAAGATTTAGTGCAATATTTACTAACGACCATTGTCAACTTGGTCAAGCCGGAACATCGGCTGCCTATGGACTGCAGTGCAATTGTTCAGAACATTAGAGGCTATATGCAGGCCAATTACGCCGAAAATTTAACCGTAAAGGAGCTATCCAGAAAGTTCGCCATTAACTCCAACTATTTGTCAACCTTGTACAAGGCGGAAGCAGGCATTACTTTTGTCAAGGAACTAACGAGCATTAGGATGGAGAAGGCTCAGCAATTGCTGCAGCTCACTGGGATGTCGATTGCGCAAATTGCCCTAAGTGTGGGATTTGAGGACGTTCATTACTTTCATCGCAAGTTTAAGCAAATGTATGGGATTACACCGCTTGAATATCGGAATCACCAAGCAGCCAAATAAAGAAAAGGAGCCCGGAATTGTCGATTTTAGAATCGATTTGGACCGGGTTCCTTTTTTTGTATCAATGCCGATGGATAACGAATGAGTTTCGTCCAATACACAGCAAAGATTAATCCATTATGCAACTATCCAGCAAATTTTATGATAGATACATTAACACTTTAGAAGGGGCGATACTGATGTTTAACGGTTTGGAATTACATCCTAATAATTTGTGGAAGTTATCGAATGCAAGATCGAGATCCATTTCTCCTGAGAATCCTGCAGGCGAAGTTGCAGGCGGAGCCAAAGCTGAGGCTGACCCGAATGGTCCCGCAAGAGAGCTTGGATTGGGGTGGAAATGCAGGCCTTGCGTATGGGTAAAGCCTGGGGAGACGCTGATTTTGGCGGATATTCAAGATGAGGGTGCTATTCAAAGTATTTGGTTTGCTGGCACGATAGGAAGAGATTTTATTTTACGGATTTATTGGGATGACTGTGAGCAGCCGTCAGTAGAGTGTCCGCTTTCGGATTTCTTTGCAACTCCGTTTGCATTTATGGATCCGGCTGTGCCGACCAAAGGGCCATTCGCCCAAATCAGTTCCATGATGGTGGCGGTTAATCCGAACAGGGGTATGAACTGCTTCTGGGAAATGCCTTTTCGAAAACGCTGCTACATGACACTGGAGAATATTCATCCTTCTCAGGATCAGGTTATTTATTATCAGATCAATTACACGCTTACTGATGTGCCGGATGATGCAGCATATTTTCATGCTCAGTTCAGACGGCAAAATCCGTTGCCTTATGGAGAAGTGTACACGATTGTGGATGGAATTGAGGGTCAGGGGCAATATGTGGGCACTTCCATGGGCTGGGGAATTAATAACAACGGATGGTGGGGAGAAGGGGAAATCAAATTTTATCTCGATGGCGATGAGCAATTTCCTACCATTTGCGGTACGGGGACCGAAGATTATTTTGGCGGGGCATTCAATTGGGATGTAGACGGGCAATACCGGACTTATACAACGCCTTACATGGGCATGCATCAGGTGCTAGCTCCGGATGGGTTGTATCAATCCCAACATCGGCACGCTATGTACCGTTGGCATGTTGTCGATCCGATTCGCTTTCAGAAAGACTTGAAGGTTACGATACAGGCTTTGGGGTGGCGAGACTCTGGACGTTTCTATCCTGGAACACATGATATTAGTTCAGTTGCATACTGGTACCAGGCCATGCCAGCTAAGAAATTTCCTGCCTTTCCAGCACGAAATCAGGTAGAGATAGTATGATCTTGAAGAGGATATGGAGGTACAAATATTTATATTTATTTTTATTTCCGGCCTTGGTTTATTACTTTATCTTTGCCTACATTCCCATGTATGGTGTCACATTAGGATTTAAACACTTTCAGTTTAATAAAACCATGTGGGAGCTTCCTTGGGCGGGATGGCAATACCTGAATCAGTTTGTTAACTACTATAAGTTTTGGGATTTGATCCGTAATACGCTTGTCATTAGCTTTTTGAAGTTAATGTTCGGATTTCCAGCTGCATTAGGGCTGGCGATGCTGCTGAATGAAATAAGAAATCGATGGTTCAAACGAGTCATTCAAACGGTATCGTATCTACCCTTTTTTGTATCCTGGGTTGTGATCATTACCCTGTTCTCAAAAATACTATCTCCGAATGCAGGTCCAATCAACGAACTGAAGGTCAAATGGTTTGGCGGAGATCCTATTTTCTTTATTGGAGATCCATCATGGTTCTATTCGATTGTGGTCATGTCGGATATATGGAAGCATGTAGGGTGGAACACCATTATTTTTTTGGCGGCAATATCCGCGATCAATCCTGAGCTATATGAGGCTGCCAGCATGGATGGCGCCAAGCGCTTCCAGCGCATGTGGTACATCACGCTGCCAAGTCTTAAGCCGATTATCGGAATATTGCTCATATTGTCTATGGGAGGATTAATGAGCGCAGGTTACGAGCAGATTTATTTAATGCGGCAGCCAAGCAACTTATCCGTGTCCGAAATATTGGATACCTATATTATCCATATGGGCCTTAGGCAAGGATATTACAGTCTGGCTACAGTAGCGGGCTTATTCCAAGGCGTAGTTTCCTTGATCATTATTTTCACGGCCAATACGATCTCTAGGCGTGCGACGGGTGTTTCCTTATGGTAAACATTCAAGGAAGGGAGGTCTTATGCTAATTGTTCTACAAAGAAACGTTAGGTGAAAAATGGTTTACCTTGTGTAATTACATCTTTCTTACCTTATTTGGATGCAGTACCGTTTACTTGTTTTATTACATCTTTGTGCTTTCCTTTAATGATGGAATTGACGCTTTGAGGGGCGGTATTTATTTCTGGCCGAGAGAATTTACACTGGCCAATTATGAGACTGCTTTTGGCAATCCCAATATAATAAGTGCATTTCAGCTTTCATTGCTGCGCACAGGGACAGGAACCATTTTAGCGGTTTTGCTGACTTCCATGGCGGCTTATGCGCTTCTGAACAAGGAGCTGCCCGGAAGGAAATATATTATTTTTTATTGTTTTTTTACGACCTTATTCAGCGGTGGAATTATTCCGTTATACATGCTGTATAAACAGATCGGTTTAATCAATTCAATTTGGATTTACATTATTCCGGGCATGTACAGCTTCTTTAATATTATCATTATTCGAACCTATTTTGAGAATATTCCCTACAGCTTGTCGGAGTCTGCCAAAATAGATGGCGCAAGCGATTTGCGCATTTTCTTTCAAATCTATTTGCCGCTGTCCAAGCCTGTTTTGGCAACCATAGCTCTGTTTGTGGCGGTTGCGCATTGGAATGATTGGGTGACGGGAGCTTTTTTTGTAAATGATCCCAATATGATTCCTGCAGCAACGCTGCTGCAAAAAGTGCTAGCGGAAACATCATTTGAGGCGAACGCGATGCAGCAAAGCATGAACTCTGACTTGATGGCCAAAGCAGTTTCTAATACAACGCCTGAGGCGCTGAGGATGGCATTTGTTGTTATAGTTACAGTCCCGGTTATATGCGTATATCCATTTTTGCAAAAATATTTTGTAAATGGCGTTATGATAGGCTCAATTAAAGAGTAAAAAACAATTATATCTAGGGGGTTGGACAATGAATTTCTGGTTAAAGAAAAGTTTTTCGCTTGGTATGATTCTGTTGCTATGTTCAGTTGCCGTAATGGGTTGTGCGGGAACAGATAATGGCGCTTCCCCATCTGCCTCGCCTAAGACGAATGCAGATGGCGGCGGCAGCAGCGACGATAAACCGGAAGAGGTTACGTTGAAGCTGTTGGTTGCCTGGCAAGGCCTGTCCTTCTTGGCGCCTTCCGATCTTGTAAATAATCCTGTTGCCCAAGTTATTAAAGAAAAGACGGGGGTAACGCTTGATGTCGAGTGGATTACAATTCCTGAAATTGAGCGATTGAATTTATTGTTTGCTACCGGCAACATGCCAGATATGGTGATGGCTCCATATTGGGGAGGTCAGGATGTGCATACGGTTGCGATCAAAAAGGCGGCCCGAGAAGGGTTGATTATGCCGCTTAATGATCTGATTAATCAGTATGGTCCCAATGTGAAGGATGCTTTCACTGTTGGTGTAGCTTCTGATTTCAGGGAAAATGATTTGGAAGATGCATCATTTAATGGCGAGCACTATTTTCTTCCCATGCATACGCCTTTAAGTCCTGATGACACGACGCAGTGGGCGTACAACGTATTCGTCAGAAAAGATATACTCGAAGCATTGACTGTTAAACCATCCGATATTCGACATTCCGAAGATCTGTATCCGTTGCTGCAGAAAATTAAAGAAGGCGACTTCAAAGATACTGCAGGGCGTCCCGTTATTCCGTCGGGTGCATGGCAGAACGGCTGGAATTACTCTTCTATGCTAAATTCATTCTCTGAAAATAATTTTACTGCTTTCACAAAAATTGACGACAAATACCGTCACGGCATCTTCTCGGAGTTGACCGACAAGCGGGTATTATTTATGAGAAAGCTGGTGTCAGAAGGTCTATTTGATCCAGAAGCATTTCGCCAAAACGATACGGTCGCCAAAGAGAAAATGGCAACAGGGCGAGTAGCTATGGTTAGCGCACACTATCCTCACATGAATACAGTTCTAAGCCAGTCTTTATATGTGGATCATCCGGAAATGGAATATGTACCTGTAGGACCGATTGTGGATGCAAATGGTGAAAATACGATGGTGGAGTCTAAAGTATTAAAGGGACAATCCGGCGTGCCGGGACTATTTATTACAAGTGACAGCAAAAATGCGGAAGCGGCGATGCGCTACTTAAACTTTATCAACAGTGAGGAAGGCAAACTCCTGGCGTATTTAGGAATTGAGGGTGAGCATTGGACGATGGATGAGAACCAACAACCGAAATATACGGAACAGTTCTTGTCAAACGCCAAAAACGACCCGAGTTATGCAGTTAATCAGGGGATTGGAAGCGTCTATACGTTAGGTGTATATGGTTTGCCGAATCGTATGTTCACAGCAGCCGGCGATACAGCAGATATTGACGAGTTGTATGAGACAGCGAAGAATGTATACGGATTGACAGTAGTGGACGGTTATCGCTTAAGTTATTTCAATGATGAATATCCGGAATTTGATAAGATCCAAATGTTGCTGGATAGCAATACCCAGCGTGACATCATCGAGAGCGCCTTTTTTGCTGGAAGTGATGAGAAGGCACTCCAGATTTTGAATGACTACCGCGAACAATTGATTAAGGGTGGCATTCAGGAATATGAAGCGTATATGAACGAAAAAGCCAAAACCAGAGACGATATTATTCATTAATCAAAAAAGATCGCTAAACGTGGCGTTATAAAGAAACCGCCAGCTATCTGAACTATATGTGGGGACACCTCTTATTGTAGTCGTTGGAAATGCACTTCGGTGTTGGACTGATGAAAACGATAAGAGGTGTTTTTTCTTAGTGACGAATTTGTATAAATCCGGTCGTAGAGAATGTGCATTGATCGTACAATTCAGTTTGGGGTACAATTTATTCAAATAAAGTGATAATGATTATCATTATAAACATCCGGAATGTTTTGCTACAAAACATACAACTTATAGGAGTGAATTTAGTTATGGCAAGATCAAGATTTATGAAAACAGGATGGGTATCGCTTGTCTCAGCAGTAACGATTATGATGACAGGTTGCGGATCGACAGGCGATCACAATGTGACCAGGGGGACTACCGATCAGCCTGCACAAGTAACGCCTCAGACGGAAACGCGCATGGTAACCGATGGCTTCGGCGAGGTAGAGATTCCGGTAAATCCGAAGCGAGTTTCAGCTCTTTATCGTGAGGATTATTTGGTTGCACTCGGGGTAACACCTATTGTGCAATATTATAACCCAATGTGGGGCAAGCAGGATTATTTGAATCTGAATGTACCGTTGTTCGACGTGACCGGTAACATCGAAGCTTTGCTTGTGTCTGAACCAGACTTGATCATCGGCGCCGGAGAGGTCGATGCCGCACAATACCAGCTCTATTCAAAGGTTGCGCCGACGTTTCGCTTGCCAGACGAAATCATTGCCGATTCGCGCAAAACATTGATCTTAATCGCTGACTTGCTTGGTATCAGCGACAAAGCAGAGCAGGTGCTTGCCGATTACGAAGCCCGTATTGTTGATGTGAAGGCGAAGCTGAACGCGGCAATTGGCGATGAGAAGATTGTTGTTTTGCGGATGAACGTCGTAGACAAATCGATTAATATTTTCGGCATTCGTAACACTTTTGTCGGACAAATCTTGTATGAGGATCTTGGGCTGAAGGCACCGAAGTTTGCGGAGACGATGACCGAAGGCAATGTTGTTTTGTCGAAGGAATTCATTCCAGAGCTTGACGCAGACCATATTATTTTGCTTCCGTCCAACGGGACGTGGGAAGAAGAGAGCAACGCAAAAGCGCTTGAGGAAATGAAGGCAGATCCATTATGGCAGTCCGCTCCTGCATTTAAGAATGGGCATGTATATCCTGTAGAGAGATCGTATTGGCAGACAGGAGCGATTACGGCCAACGGATTGAAGATGGATGATTTACTTCGATTGCTGGCTTCTTAGTAAGAAATGGTACTGACTAAGTTTGTGGGCTAGAATTATCGCCATAATTGAAACAAAGCCGCTTTTCAACGGAGGTTGATGGGCGGCTCATTTTAATTTAGACTATATTAATTGAGAATTAATATCACTTAAAAGGCGGTTGATAGTAACGATGGATATTGAACAGCACAAACAAGCTGGGACTGCTCCTGTAGTCCAATATATGCTTCGATCGATCCGCTTATTCGTTGCGGAAGAGCAAGCAGACAGGAGTGGTTTGGACGATTGCAATAGAAACGATAAGGAGAGCTTTGAACTGCTTTTTATAATGGGCGGGGCGGGAAAAGGAAAATGCTATTTGCAGAGGCATGGAAGATCTTTACCTGTTGAGCAAGCGGCTTTGGGCTGCAGCTATTACCAAGTATGCTTCGTAGCGAACGATTATGATGCAGCTTGGAGCTTGCTGCCAGACAAGGAGGAGCTTGCCTGCTTCCCTTTTGCCAAAACGATGGAGCTGCTTGATGAGTTATACGGACTTCGCGGGGCGAGTGACGAGCTTGAGCTGTTCCAACGATTTGTGAGATTTCAAGAGCTGCTGCTCTTTCTACTTCGCCAAAATGTACCTGCAGCTGTGGATAAGGAAACGGATATCGAGAAGCAGAGGATAGAGCATAGCATACGGCATATTCATCAATATTATCGTGAGCTTCTGACAGTAGATGAGTTGGCCTCAGTGGCAGGCATTGATCGCTGGAGGTATACCCGTCTGTTCAAAAAGGCTACAGGGCAAGTACCGTTGCAGTACTTGAATGAAGTACGAATTAATCAAGCGAAGAAATGGCTGGCAAACGCCGATGACAAGTTGCTGGATATTGCGCTGCATGCAGGCTTCAACAATGAATATTATTTTAATCGTCGTTTCAAGCAGACAGTAGGCATATCGCCTGGACAATACCGTCGCAGCCGCAAGGAACAGCTTAGAGTAGTGGCGCCGTATTTGGAGGATTTCATAGTAGCGCTGGATATGCAGCCTATCGTCCAATATTGGCATGCAAAATGGGGAAAACAAGACTATTTAGGCTTAAACCATATTCCGACGTTTGACGAGAACGACAGCAATTTTGACGTGCTTTTCGATTATAAACCGGATTTGATATTGCTTAAGGATCGTTACGAGCAGCAGCAATATTCTCAATATCAACGCATATCCAGCACATGCATTCTATATAAACAGACCCATAGTTGGCGTACGCTGCTGCGTAGCATCGCCGATTATTTTGGTCGGACAGAGCTGGCTGATGCTGCAATCGTAAAGTATGATTTCAAAGCGCGGAATGCAAGTCATACGCTGAGCCGGATTATGAAAGGGGAAACGGTCGCTTTTTTGCGTATCTCGGCGGATCATATCATCCAATATACAGAAGAAGGACAGGGCTTTGTTTCGAATGTTCTCTACGGCGATGTTGGCTTGCGTTCCCACTCCGTAATAGGTGTAGCTTCAAAAGCGAATAGGCCAGGCATGATCAATCTAGCTGTAGAGGAACTGCATACATTGACTGCGGATCATTTGTTCATTACCTTCGATAAGTGGCATAGTCAGGCAGCAGGAACGGAGAGGGAACTGCTGCAGAAGCCGGAGTGGCATAATCTGCCCGCTGTGAGAAACAACTGCGTTTATGAGGTTGATTTTCTAACTTGGTTAAATAACGGCATTATTTCCAACAACAAAAAAATTGATGATATACTGCGATTATTAACCTGATTTGATCTTGTTCGCAGCTAAAAAGGTCTGCATTCTCCATTTTGTATAAAGTAATCGTCGATTTTGTCCATTGTTATGGTCATGTTGCCGAAGCTACAATTAGTTCGATAATGATTATCATAGCATAGCTGTTACATGAGCCAGCTAGAGGAGGACAATGATTGACAGAGCAGCTTGAATTATACGATGTAACGATTATCGGCGGTGGTCCTGCGGGAATGTATGCTGCCTTTTATAGTGGAATGCGCGATTTAAAGACGAAATTAATAGAAGCAAAGGATGAACTGGGCGGGCGAATGCTGATATATCCTGAGAAAATGATTTGGGATGTTGGAGGGGTTGCGCCAATCCTGTGCGAGAAGTTAATTGCCCAATTATCAGAGCAGGCGAAGACATTCGATCCTACAATTGTATTCGGTCAGCACATTATCGGATTGGAGAAACAAACGGATTCGACGTACATCCTGGAGGCGGCAACGGGGGAAAAGCATTGGACGCGTACAGTCATTTTGGCCATCGGCCGCGGCATCCTGCGAATGGCGAAGCTGGAGCTTGAAGGGGCTGAGCGTTATGAAGTGTCTAATTTGCACTATACTGTACAGGAACTGGAGCCTTTTAGAGGAAAGCGAGTACTTATTTCGGGTGGGGGAAATTCCGCTGTTGATTGGGCAAACGAACTGGTCCCCATTGCTGCTCAGGTCATAGTTGTACATAGGCGTGAACGTTTCGGCGGACATGAGAAAAATATTGTTCAAATGAAGGAATCTTCTGCCGATGTGCTTACGCCATATGAAGTCACGCAGCTATACAGCGGCAACGGGAAGACGATTGAACGAGTGATGATTACCCATATCGAATCTGGGGACTCGCGCGAGCTGGAAATAGATGAGGTTATTGTTAATCACGGGCTGAAATCTGATTTTACTGGTATCAAGGATTGGGGATTGGATATGGACGATTGGAACATATTCGTCAATCCGAGACTTGAGACAAACCTGCCGGGCATCTTCGGGGCAGGCGACTTCGCGAACTATGAAAGTAAGCTCAACCTTATTGCAGGGGCTTTCACAGATGCGGCATTGGCGCTTAACAGTGCCAAACGGTATATGGATCCCGAGGCACCGAGAATGGCCTATGTCTCGTCACATAACGAGAGGTTTAAAGAACGGAACAAAGCGCTCGGCTTATCCGATGAATAGCAGGTCAACTATTACCGCAGGTAATTTTTTTCTTAAAAGAGTCTACCATGTACACCCATCCGATCAGTCCACATAATACAAAACCAAACGCATGCAGCGCTCCGTAAACCGGAATGAAATCGAGTATGGTTAAGGAAAACAAGTTTTTCAGTAACGGATAGAAAAGGGAAAGAACGACAACCGTATAAAAGGCTGTGCATGATAGGACTAAAAAGAAGGCAGCCTTATTATCTAAAGCGTTTCTCTTCAAGTAAGCAAGGAGATAAGTGGTGTAAATGACAATATTACATGCGAACAAAGTGACACCCATGTACTCGATCGGCTTGGAGAAGATCATACCAATAGCGATCAGAATGGGCCCGATGATATCGATGGCAACAATCCAGGGATACCAGCTTTTCTTCGTCATGATTCGCCCCAGAACACCAATAAAAATCGGAACGATAGCAGATGAAAAATGAAAGTGGAGTGAACTTAGCGCGTGTGTCGCAGGATGAGCTTGGAAGAGGTTAATTTGATACTGATATAAGGTGAACCAGATACCTCCGATAAAAAAGTATATGAGCCCGACGCCAATCGCTATTTCTGCTACTTTTCCCTTTTGAATTACAATAATGGTCAAGCCATAGATGCCAAGCAGCAATGTGAACAGTAGCCACCCAAGTGAGAGAATCCCTGGTATTGCTGTGCTTCCTACCCCCCACGTCTTAGCGATCATTACGGAAGCTAGGGTGAGAAGCGCTGCGGGAAATTGAAGAAGCTTAATAGCAGTATAAATAATCCGTTGCTGTTTATTCCTTATGTCGTGACTCAGAAGTGTAATCACAAGAGGTACAATGACAAAGGCCGCAAACAACAAGAATTTTTCAACAAGTTCGAATTGGAAGTAATTAGGATAAAACATAAGGATGGTAATGATTCCACCGGGAATTGCCGGTACTCTCATTAATTTCATCATTTGCCCCAGAAAACTTTTCATGGCGGTTCCTTTCTAGCTATGCTTGGCGTAATCTCTACCTATATCCGTTTGTGAAGCTTTTTTTATTGATAGAGTCAGGCGACGTATGCTTACTTCTACTTGCTTATTTCACAGTTAATCGACAGCTTCATTATGTAGGCAAAGCTCCCGAAGATGAAGAGCGACGATTCGCTCAATAGTCTCTGGTGTGTATAGCTCTGGGCGTAGCAAGGCGAGAATTGTCAAGCCTTCGACAACTGCAGCTAACCTAAACGTTTCGAGTTCTATATTTATCGATGCGGGAAGAAGCTCCGCACTATCCAAAAGGTCAAGGACCGTTTTAGTCAAATGGTGAAGACCGTCTGTGAGCTCGTCTTTTTTAGTCTGCAACGTCGAGCTTGTGAGGGAGCGAATAGCGAATACCCACCAGACGCCGGTTGCCGTTCGTTTTTCCGAATTTATAGGCAGCAGCTCTAAAATGATTTCTTTCGCGGCTTTTATTGGAATAAGGCTTATATTCAGCTCCGTCGCTTTGTGAGCTCGCCTCGTCAAAAAGTAGTCCACGATAAACAACAACAGCTCGTCCTGCGTTGAAAAATAATGCCGTAAGGCCCCCGGCGATAAACCTGCCGAAGCAGCAATCGCACGGATTGATGCATGCTCAATCCCTTTCTCTTCAATAATACCCCATGCTGATTCAGCGATCAGTTTCTTCTTTTGTTCATGGTTTACGATTTTTGGCAATGATAGTTCCCCCTTGTTTTATTTAGCACATCGTATTAAAATAAAAAACACAGTGTGTTAATTAGATGTTTATTTGGTTATAACGCATTGCGGTTATTCCGTCAACAATATGGGAACTAGTCGCGATTGACGAGAGGGGGATTTCTGTGCAAGATCAATCCAACGGAATATTTCGTTTGCATGCCACCTGTTATATTTGCAAAAAAGAGTTTCATGTTATAGAGGGAACTCAAGCTTACGATCATGTGAAGCGGAACAGGAAAGGAATGCATTGTTGCGAGAATTGCAAGTATATCATTGAACTTGAAGCACGCCTCCATTTCGGGAGACGACTATTGACCAGTAAAGATTAGGTATGACGGGTAAACTTACGCAACAAAAATACGTAGAACCTAATGAGGAGTCAAACGAATGGCGATTATACGATTAGCCACATTGAACGATATTGATGAACTTGTACAAATGCGTTGGGATTTCTCGAAAGAGGACTATGGCAATAGTTCGGACAGTTTTGAGGAGTTTTACCAGATTTGCAGTGAATTTTTGATTAAAGCAATTGAAGGGGGAGATTGGTACATTTGGGTTGCAGAAGTTGAAAAAATTATAGTCTCACATATGTTTTTGCAATTAATCCACAAAGTACCGAGACCAGCAAAATCTAAAGACCCTTATTTCGGATACGTCACTAATGTTTATACTCGTCCTGCTTTCAGAGGCCAAGGTTTAGGATCTAAGATTCATCTTGCTATGGAGAAGTGGTCAAAAGAAAATGAAGTGGAGTTTCTTATTGTTTGGCCAAGTAGCAACAGTGTACAATTTTATTCAAGAAATGGCTTTTCTCGATGTGAAGAAGCCATGGAAAAGCACTGGTAAGCTAAATTACTTGTTTTACTAACACATTTCAAGGTGTTGCTTTACAATTAAAGCTACCTAATCTTTTTATTTCACTGTAATATTGCCCGAAGTTGTTTGGAGTTGCACATGAAATAAGCTATCCCCGTTTGCTCCTGCGTTTTGCTGTTACTTAAGCTATCATTATACTTTTGCTTAAAATAGTTGAGAAATCATCTTACTGCACGCTTACTATTATCCCTATAAATTGTTCAAATGTTTTTATGGAAGCACCTTATATAATCTTTTTCAACAGACTATAATAGATAATATTCAAATCGATCAAAAGCCGATTCTTCCTTCTGGGGGAATCGATTTTTTGTTAGAAAGACTTTTTGAAATAGGGTGAGAAAATGGATAAAGGGTTTACATTAGCTAGCCAGCTAATCACATTGCTTGATGCGGAACAAAGATGGTTTACCTTAGCCGAGGTTGAAAAAGGTCTAGGGGTCTCAGATAAAACAATACGTAAGATGGTTGAGGAGATAAGCAAGCAGCTGCCTCCAGATATCACCATTGAGGTGTCTAGAGGAAAGGGAGTATTTCTTCAGCGTGATGGACGAAGCAAGACGATCAGTGAAGTGATTTCTTCTATGTTCAGACAAACCACCTTTTATCGACTGATGAATTTATTGTTTACTACTGATGGACGATATTCAGTGGAGGAGCTCGCTGGAGAAATGTTTATGAGCACGTCGTCTTTGAAAAAGCTAATTGTACATTTAAATAATAATGATTTGAAACCGTATAAGCTGCGCATTACCTATTCCACCCCTAAGATCAAAGGAAATGAAATAAATATACGATATTTTTACTGGAAGTTATATGGCGATGCCTATGAGTTTACAGGATGGCCCTTTGCGAATATCGATTTTGCTTACATCAATCAATTAATTACAAATATAGAGCAGGAGAAGAATATTGTTTATTTTATCAATTCCAAAAGAAGATTATCCTTTTTGCTGGCGATTATTTTAGATAGGGTTACAAGAGGGAAATGTGTAAAAGTCGATGAAAATAAATATCTCTGGGAAAAAGGGATGTTTTATTTGCCGACGAAAAATCTTGCGAAGAGTCTTGAAGACCAGCTCTCAATTACTTTTCTTCAAAGTGAACTATTCTTTATCCAATCCCAGCTGAGTCTCAGCCAATATCATTATTATGAAGGCTCGGAAATGACACCAATGAGGGCAGTGGAATTATTCAAGGATAAAGAAGAGTATCAAATGGGTAATCTGCTTTTTGCGCTATTGGCAAAGGTTTATCCAAATATGGATATGGGTGAACGATTTATATTGGAGGTATATGAGTTCTTTGACAAGCTTCTCATTGATAATGCCATTCCTGAATGGTTGATGATATCAAAAAGCCATTTATCGACATATGTTCAACAGGAGTGCCAGCAGATTTATCAAGAATTGCAAGACTGCATGAAAGCATGGAATGAAGCTTACCCTTCTATCCTGTATAATGATTTCCATTTAACAAAACTGACCTTAATTGTACGTTCAAGCTTGCGTTATAAAAGAAAAAAGGCCTTCTTAGTGATCGGTGAGGAATTTTCGATTCGCCATTATATAGCGGATTTGATTAAAAAGGAAATCGGGGATCAGTTAATCGTTAACACATCGATTATGAAAGGGCTAACCGATGAGACGGTGCAGCAGCATCATATCGATTTTGTTATTAGTAATTTCCCAGTTGCCTTAAAGACAGTGCCTGTTGTTATTATTTCTACGATCCCATCTAGAAGGGACTTAGACAATATTCGTAAAGAGTTGCTTTTATAATTTGATCAATTATTTTCCGTACCCTACGTAAGATTTTGGTCTAGTTTGCGTTGATAAAAAGCCGTATGCTCAAAGTAACTTCTGAACGATTAAAACTGATCTTCCTTAATAAATTTGCTGGGAAAATGACACAGCCTTTATTTTTCCGCCAGCAAATGAAAGCGATTTTGGAAAATCCGATTTTAATATTCAGATTAATGGAGGAAAGCATATGAGCAGGCATTTAGGCGCAAAAAAAGGAGAAATAGCAGATCGTGTTCTACTGCCGGGAGATCCTTTACGTGCAAAATTTGTAGCAGAACATTTTTTAGAGGAGTCCGATTGTTATAGCGAAGTAAGAGGTATGTACGGTTACACCGGATTATACAAAGGTGTGCCGGTGTCAGTTCAAGGTACTGGAATGGGCAATCCATCGATGAGCATATATGCGACAGAACTGATAGTCGATTATGACGTGAAGAAATTGATTCGTATTGGAACATGCGGTGCGATGCAAAAAGAAGTGAAGATCCGTGATATTATACTGGCTCAAGCGGTGTCTTCTGACAGCAACATGACTGAGAAGATTTTCCATGGCTGCAACTATGCGCCTACGGCGGATTTCTCGCTGCTAATGAAAGCGCATCAGCAAGCACGGAGTAAACAAGCGAATGTCTTTGTTGGCAACATTTATAACTCTGATGAGTTTTATCGTGAAACCTTGGATCGACTTCACAAGTTTATGGATTTCGGTGTATTGGCAGTAGAAATGGAAAGCACAGCCCTCTATACTTTGGCTGCAAAATATGGTGTAAAAGCTTTGTCTATTTTGACTGTAGGCAGCCAATTATTAACACAAGAACACCTAACGCATCAAGAAAGTGAACAATCCTTTTATGAGATGGTAGAGGTAGCTCTTCAAACAGTTATTGATGACACTGATTTATAGGTTTAAGGGTTAGGAAATGAGAGTGGGAAAGAAATGAAAGTCATGCTGTCGGGATTGCAGTGGATGATATTTATGATTGCAGGCGCCATTGCTGCGCCAATAGCTATCGCAGATTTATATAACTTAACTCCTGCTGAGACTGCTGGATTCATTCAGAGTACAATCATTACTTTGGGGATAGCGGGCTTTTTACAAGGTATGCTTGGTCATAAATTTCCTATTCATGAAGGTCCGGCAGGGTTATGGTGGAGCATGTTTACCATTTACGCAAGTTTAGTTGGGGTATTATATTCCACTAACATTGCTGCCCTGCAAGCCTTAAGTGGAGGAATGATGATAAGTGGTACTTTGTTTATCCTGATTTCAGTTTTCAAGCTTATGGAGAAAATTGCGCGTCTGTTTACGCCAACGATCACTTTTATCTATCTACTGTTACTGATCTTTCAATTAAGCGGTTCATTTATGAAAGGGATGATGGGGATTACATCTAGTCACACGACGTTAGATGTTAAAGTGTTCTTGCTCAGTATGATGGTGGTTTGCATTACCTTTTGGTTAGGGAGTTGCCGCTTTGCTTTACTTCGCCAATTCTCGGTGATCATCAGTATCGTGTTAGGTTGGCTGCTATTTATGTTTTTTGGTCGTATGCCCGTTTTTTTGCAAGCAGAAAACCTAGTTAGCCTACCTGAAAAATTACCATTTGGATGGCCGCATTTTGATGGTGGAACCATTACTACTGCGTTGTTGCTAACCTTATTGTTAATTACCAATGCGATTGCATCGATCCGTTTAATGGAAACCATAATAGAGAAAAAGCAATCGACAGATCAACGCCGATATTGGCATGCTGGAGTGATATCCGGGATTACACATTTCATTGGAGGCTCTCTAGGAGCGATTGGCTCAGTACCTATTTCGGGAGCAGCGGGATATGTTGAACAGACAGGGATGAAGGAACGCAGATCATTTTTAATAGGGTGCAGCCTAGTGATCGTTATTTCTATATTTCCGCCAATTATGAATGTCATATCGGGTATTCCAGCTCCGATTGGCTATGCCGTTACATTCGTTATTTTTGTGAAGATGGTTGGCATATCCTTGAGAGAATTAAGAAAGGTCATTCACGAGGAGCGAACGTTTATCGTTAGCGGAGTGTCCCTGTTAGTGGGTGTCGGTTTAATGTTTGTCCCTGCATCAGCTACAGCCCATTTATCTCCGATCGTAATGACCATTTTAAATAACGGTTTAATATGCGGAAGTCTGTTGGCGATTATTTTGGAGCAGGGATTCATATGGAGAGAGAACCAGCGGAGTAAGTTAAAACATTAAACGAACAAAAATTGGAGGGGTAAAGATGCATTATCTCATCTCTGTTGCTGGTCTTATTCTTGTTTTATTACTGGCATGGCTTGCAAGCAATGATAAGAAAAAAATAAAATACCGACCAATCATTGTTATGATTGTGGTTCAGATTGTTTTAGGTCTATTTCTAATCAAGACGAGTGTAGGAGAATTGTTAATTAAAGGCTTTGCCAATAGCTTTGCGAAATTGCTGGGATATGCAAATGAAGGTATTGATTTTATTTTTGGTGGAATGGTGAATGAAGGGGCCCATACATTCTTCCTTCATGTATTGATGCCTATTGTGTTTATGTCAGCGCTCATCGGGATTCTGCAATATTATAAAATACTGCCGCTTATTATAAAGTATATTGGTTTTGTTCTAAGTAAAATAAACGGTATGGGTAAATTGGAATCCTACAATGCGGTTGCGGCTGCTATTGTTGGACAAAATGAAGTTTTTATTTCGGTAAAAAATCAACTTGGATTATTGTCTAAACAGCGTCTGTACACATTATGCGCATCAGCAATGTCAACTGTATCCATGTCGATTGTTGGTTCCTATATGACGATGCTGCAGCCTAGATATGTTGTAGCTGCACTAATCCTCAACCTGTTTGGCGGCTTTATTATTGCATCAATTATTAACCCCTATGAGGTTAAACCGGAAGAGGATATTGTTGAAGTTCAGGAACAAGAAAAACAGACATTTTTCGAAATGCTGGGCGAGTACATTATGGATGGCTTCAAGGTAGCTGTAGTTGTTGGCGTTATGCTAGTTGGTTTCGTTGGGTTAATTGCTCTAATTAACGGAATATTCGGCGGAATATTCGGTATTTCATTCCAACAAGCATTAGGGTATGTTTTTGCACCAATTGCCTTTGTTATGGGCGTACCGTGGGGTGAAGCTGTTAGTGCAGGAAGTATTATGGCGACAAAGCTCGTTGCGAATGAATTTGTAGCTATGCTTGATTTTGTTAAGATTCAGGAAGGCTTTAGTGACCGTACAACAGCTATCGTGTCTGTATTTCTAATCTCTTTTGCTAACTTTGGGTCTATTGGTACAATCGTGGGTGCAGTGAAAGGCTTGAATGAAAAACAAGGGAATGTAGTTGCTCGTTTTGGCTTGAGATTGTTATACGGTGCTACGCTTGTAAGCGTTTTATCAGCGATTGTTATCGGAATTGTATTTTAGTTGGAGGAATAGCCGATTATTTTTTACGATAACAGATTAGGTTCAACTCAGGTGATTATAGTGGAACAGCTAAGTAGGGAGGATTTCACAACATACTACTGAGCGAATTTATCTATACTACAAGAGGAACGATAGATCGGATAATACTAAGAAATGTTTTTTGAAGGCTAAACAACAGATTTTTTTACAAAACAAGTGCAGGCTAACCATAAAGGTTTTTATTAAGAATTTGAAAACGCATTCATAATCGTTGACATTAATTTGCGGGTTGTGTTATATATAAGGTACGCGTGTAGTATACCTTAATTAAGGGTTACAAATGATACATTATGTTTGATTTTTCATACATTCTCCTAAACTAACAAAAGTGACTGAAAGGAATTTATGAACATGTCCCTTTTGTATAAAATCGGGAATAAACCCATTATTGCAGCTGTCCGAAAGCCTCAAGATATTGAGTTGGCTATTAAGAGTCAAGTCGATAACATATTTTTTATGGGGGGAACGATTCAGGAAATTATTCAGGCTGTCCGACTTGCTAAGCAAGCGGGAAAAGGTACTTTCGTTCATTTGGATTTAATAAAAGGGCTGTCTAGCACAGACAGAGAGAGTGTTTCTTTTATTGCTGAATATGTGGGAGCAGACGGTATCGTCAGTCCCAAGAGTCATGTCATTAAAGAAGCAAAGCGTTACGGGCTTTATGGCGTGCTGCATCTCTTTGTTCTTGATTCTCTAGCCTTTGAAAGTGGCTTGAAGACGATAGACCAGGTTATGCCTGATGCAATCGAATTGATGCCAGGGGTTATCCCCAAGGTAATTCAGCGTTTTTCTGAAGCTTCGGAGCTGATACCGGTTATTGCTAGCGGTTTGATTCAAACCAAGGATGAGGCAGAGCGTTGTCTGCAAGCTGGAGCGACTTCTTTATCTGTAAGCGAGACACAGTTATGGTCATTGAATTTTGATGATTTGGAAGTTTAGGATGAAGCGCAAGTATTGTAATTAACTTTATATGAATATTTTGTTTAGAGTAACGTGATGAGAGAAAGCTCTAAATAATAAGCAGATGTTTTTCTGTTTATTATTTTGTGCCTTCTCTCTTTTTTTATGGCTTTTTTCTAGTTGAAAACTACTTTTCGAGGAGTGAACGGTTTGAAGACTGTGAATAGAAGTGCAATTTTAATAATCATGCTCATGATCAGTGTGATGGCTATTTCCGCATGCAGCAATGGCAAGGAAAGTCCCCAAAAAGAAGAGAACCAACAAGCCCAAAATCCTGTATCCAGTCCTTTGTCCAATAACAATCCGCTTCAAGAGGGGAAATACGATCCAGCTATTGAGGTGACAACTGTTCGTGTGATTAATGACTCTGCTTATAAATTTGCTGAGGGAGAATCAATTGACAATAATGTATGGACTAGGGGATATGAGGAGGCGTTAGGCATTAAGGTGAAAAACGAATGGGTTGTTGATCAATCGCAAGCCATTCAAAAATTAAATGTGACAATTTCTTCGGGAAAAATCCCCGATGTCATGTTAGTAAATGCGACACAGATGAGGCAGCTTATGGAGGCTGATCTGATAGAAGATATGACTGATGTTTTTGAGAAGTACGCTTCTCCCTTTACAAAAGAAATTATGAGTCAGGATGGCGGGATGCAGCTTGCTTCAGCCACATTGGACGGTAAAATGATGGGGGTTGTGTTCACAGGATCTGCTCTTGATGGAGCTCCGGTCGTCTGGATTCGTCAAGACTGGTTGGAGCGACTGAAGCTGCCTGCTCCCCAAACGATGAATGATCTGATTGCTATTGCAGAAGCATTTGTAAATAATGATCCAGATCATAATAATAAAGCGGACACAGAGGGGTTTACTTTTACTAACACTTTATATGGCGGCAATGCGAACTTAATGGGCTTTTTTAATGGCTATCACGCCTATATCAGTGGGATGTGGACGAAGGATAGTACTGGGAAACTGGTATACGGGGCGATTCAGCCAGAAGTTAAAACCGCCTTGCAACAGCTACAGGAGCTCTATAAAAAAGGATTGATTGATAAGGAGTTTGGGGTTAACAACGATGTGAAGGTAGCAGAGAAGGCAACCGCCGGAAAGGTTGGCATCTTGTTCTCTGGGATGGCTGCTCCAATCGGTTTTTTACAGAAAGGAATTGACCTTGATCCAAACGCGCAGTGGCAAGCATACCCGATTTTTTCAGCTGATGAGAAACCAGCCAAAGGTCAACTAGGGTTGGGAGCAGAGGAATATTACGTTGTTAAGAAAGGTTTTAAGCATCCTGAGGCAATAATCAAAATGCTTAATTTCTGGATGGAGAAAAAATATGGCACGATTGGGTATCCCAATCCATATATTTATGATGCCGAAGATCGGAATACAACCAATTATGCAACGATTAAAGCGTATCCTTGGACCAAAAATTTAAATGCGCATCTTAAGGTAACCGAAGCATTCAACACCAAAGATACCAGCAAGCTGAATGCGGAAGAGATGAGCTACTATAACAACATTGATAAGTACAAAAAGGGCGATAACAAGTTTTGGCAGTGGGAGAGAGTTTTTGGCGAACATGGATCTTGGTCAGTCATTGATCATTACAATAGACAAAATTCTTTTATAAGAAATGAGTTTTATGCATCGCCGACGGAGACGATGGTTTCTAAAAATTCTATATTAAACAAGAAAGAACTGGAGGTTTTTACGGAAATTATTAAAGGTGCACCAATTGAAAACTTCGATAAATTTATTATAGAGTGGAAAAAGCTTGGCGGAGAACAGTTGACTCGGGAAATCAATGATTGGTATGAGACGAAGTGACCAGAAGGTCTATAAAGGGATTGGTTGCCAATCCCTTATCCTTACACTTAGGTTCAACTTTAAGGAGGCATAATCATGCTGCGCAAAAAAAGAATTTCTAATCTGCCGTTTCATCTTATGATTTTGCCGGGACTCATTCTTGCTGCTATTTTTAGCTATGGTCCGATTTTTGGAATTGTCATTGCTTTTCAAGATTTTATTCCGGCAAGAGGGATATTGGGATCAGATTGGATTGGTTTTGGCAACTTCTCCTATATGCTCGGCTTATCTGATACGTTTGTTGTGCTTAAGAACACAATTTATATTGCTGCTATGAAAATGGCGGCGGGGCAAATTGCTCCGATCCTTACTGCGCTTATGCTCAACGAGATACGTAAAGCAGCTGTGAAAAGAAGTATACAAACTTTCATTTACTTACCTCATTTTTTATCTTGGGTCATATTAGGCGGAATTATGGTTGATATTCTTTCTCCGTCCAGCGGAATCGTCAATTCATTTTTACAGACACTTGGTATAAAGCCTATCGATTTTCTGGGGGACAGCAAGCTGTTCCCGTATGTGCTGGTAGTGTCTGATGTATGGAAAGATTTTGGATTTAGCACAATCGTTTACTTAGCGGCGTTGACAAGTATTAATCCTGCATTATACGAAGCTGCTGTGCTTGACGGAGCTAATCGCTTGAAGCAAATGTGGTTTATTACACTGCCTGGAATGTTGCCTATTATTATTTTGCTAGCTACCTTAAACCTAGGCCAAATTTTAAACGCCGGGTTTGATCAAGTATTTAATTTATATAGCCCCCAGGTTTATAAAACAGGAGATATCATAGATACCTTTGTATACAGAATGGGATTGCTTGACGCACAGTATGGTTTGGCTACCGCAGTAGGGCTTTTTAAATCGGTTGTTTCATTGCTTATGATCTCAATTTCTTATTGGCTAGCGTATAGACTTGCAAATTATCGTATTTTCTAAAAATACCGTATCTTCTATATGAAAGGATTTTTTTGATGGTAGAAAATATAAGCTGGAGTAGAAAGGCATTCATCATCTTTAATTATTCGTTTCTAATTGCTCTTTCCTTACTTTGCTTGTTTCCACTTATTCATGTGCTCGCGGTTTCGTTAAGTTCAAGCGGTGCAGCAACAGCTGGGCTAGTCAAGCTATGGCCGGTGGATTGGACATTAAAGTCATACGAATTTGCTTTAAGTAAACCGCAGTTTATACAATCATTTGTTGTGTCTGCAAAAAGAGTGGTGCTTGGCGCCTGTATAAATATGCTTTTGGCCATTTTAATTGCCTATCCTCTCTCCAAAGAAACGAATGTCTTCAGAATGCGCACCGTGTACGCTTGGTATTTTGTAGTTACTATTTTGTTTCATGGAGGGCTAATTCCGTGGTATATGGTAATTAAGTGGACGGGCTTGCTGGATTCGATCTGGGCTTTAATTTTGCCTGGTGCTGTGCCTGTGTTTAATGTCATCCTGCTGCTTAACTTTTTTCGCGGTTTACCGAAGGAGATGGAAGAGTCTGCATTAGTTGACGGGGCGGGTCAGTGGACTACAATGTGGAGGATTTATGTGCCGTTATCTGCGCCCGCCTTGGCGACAATTGGATTATTTACGGTGGTCGGTCATTGGAATTCATGGTTTGATGGGCTAGTCTTGATGAATCATCCGGATCATTATCCTTTGCAGAGCTATTTGCAAACCGTTGTTATTCAAGGGGATACGAGTTTGATGGGATTTAGCAATTTGGAGGATTTGGCACAAATATCTGAACGCACAACAAGAGCCGCTCAAATATTCATTGGCGCTTTGCCAATACTTTGTGTGTACCCTTTTCTACAAAAATTTTTTATTAATGGCATCGTATTAGGGAGTGTAAAAGGATGAAAACTGTATTTATGAACGAGGATGGGTATTGCCGTATCTTAACATTTGATCTGAACTCGAAAGATAACGGGGCTAAGGGTATCCCGGAGTTTAATCCTGCGGATAGTTTTCTTATCAGTTCTACGAAGGGCGAGGCGACTAGTCATGTACTGCTTGATGCTGGCAAAAAGGGCCAGGCGGAAAGTATTATCATTCCCTATCTTCATGAACAAGGGATTACCAAAATTGATAGGCTTATTATATCACATATGCATTACGATCATTTTGGAGGCATTATTGATCTTTTGAATCATCCCGAAATTACAATCGAACAATTAATATATTCACCTATTTCCAATTATTCACTTGAACATTGTGATGCTGGCGAGTTGAACTACCAATTGTGGGTGGAACTGCAGAGTTTAATTGAAGAAAGAAAGCAACAAGTAGTTTTTATTGAAAATGAACAAGTTGGGGGCATCATTGAAATTGATGACGAGCTTTATTTCGATATTATAGCGACTCCTAATGAAGAGGTTGTACAGAATGGAGAACCGGTTAATTTAAACAATTTAAATCTGGTGCTTAAGCTGAATTACCGCAAATTCACTGCGTTATTTCCTGGCGATTGCGGCATGACACAGACTAAAAACATTATTGACTCTGCGCAGTATGAGAAGGTGAGGAATGTTTTTTTGCTAAAAGCAGCTCATCATGGAGGCGATGAATCGACAACCCCAGAGTTTATTTCCATGTGCAATGCTCGTATTGTCATTATTCCATGCAATCAATTAGTGGTTGAACAGCGACCATCATTTATAAGCAATATGCATGCGTTCAGTCGTAATGGAGCCAAGGTGTTCCGCAGTGATTTTTACCGGGAAATCGAAATAGTGACAGATGGTCGCAGTGTGCATGGTATGGGGAGAACCGATCTTTTTCAGGAGCATCTATCCTTTACGTAAGCTTGTTTAAAAATAAGCAATTATATTAAAAGTGAGGTATCCGAGTGAGAAAATCGCAACAAACATATAGACAGGCAAATGAACAGCTTCGCAAAAATATAGAGGCGCTGCATACGGCACAAGTGTATTTTTTTGATTTAGACGGATGTATCTACCATACTGATCAACCTGCGCCAGGTGCGAAAGAGTTGCTGGCCCTGCTGCGTTCAGAAGGCAAACGAATTGGTTTTATTACGAATAATTCTCGGCAAACAGCTGCTGAAATTGCTGACAAGTTAGGGCGAATGGGTATTATAATTCCACCGCGGGAGATTATTACTGCCACAGAGGCTATAGGCTCTTATTTAAAAGATCGATACGGAATCTTGAGAGTGAAGGCAGTAGGCTCCAGCAGCCTGGAACAGTCTATCAGGCAGTGGGGACATCAGATGATCCCACTCTCTTCCTCAGATAGAGCCGATACGATTGTAATTGGGAGAGACACCGAGTTTACATTTGAAAAGCTGCAGCAGGTTGTTGATCAGGAAGGAGATAGTGTTCGCATCGTAGCTACTAATCCTGATTTTTCCCATCCCGGGGCAAAGGGACGCAGAATAATCGAAACGGGGGCACTAACGGCAGCGATAAAATCTGTTATTGATAAACAGATTGAATATGTAGGTAAGCCCAACCCGTACCTGTTCTATTATGCGATGCGAAGCTATGGAATCACAACGCAGAAGTGCGTAATGGTGGGAGATAATTTAAGCACAGATATTGCAGGCGGCTCTCAAATGGGGATGACAACGGTATGGATTAATGGATCAGCCGTCTTGGAAGAGACGGCTCCATATTTTGAAATGGCGGATATCAGCGTTGAAGATATGGAAGATCTTTTGTCATGTTATCAGAAAGGGTTATAGATTATGGTTCAATTCAACCATAGGTTATGGCTTAACCTTCAAACTAGTGGTTCAGTTAGCCCTGAAGCATGGCGCGATTACATTTGCAAAGAAGTGCGGTTGCAAAGCTTGAGAATTGAAAGTCGTCCTCCCTTTCGGTACAATTATTCCAAGCATTCTATGATTTAACCGAGGGAGTGATCGCTTGCAGAAAGATACCAAAACCATCGGAGAGGTGGCCAAGCTGCTAGGTACAACCGTTAAAACCGTTCGTTATTATGACAACATCGATTTATTGAAACCTTCCAGCTTGAGCGAGGGTGGACATCGGTTGTATACTCCTGAAGATATTTCACGTTTGCGACTAATCACAACGTTACGTTATCTGGACTTTGGTATTGATGAAATCCGTAAAGTAATGGACGGAGGAATCCCGTTCATGACAGCACTCGATTGGCAAATTGAAGCGCTGGAAACTCAGGTGAGTACTTTGACGAATATGATTTCAATTCTGCGTCAAGCCAAAGAGCATGGTTCAACAGTCACTTCTTTGCAGTATCTAAATGAGTTGGTTGACTCTCTGTCCATGAATGCTAATAAAAGAAACCAGTTTATATCCAGTAAAATAGAAGAAATACAGGTGCTTGGACAATTACCAGTGGAATGGCAGGATACCTTTTTGTATTTGTTCGATAAATATATTATCAATGAAGTCAAAGTCACAGCCAGGCAAACCGTAGCATGGAACGAACTGCAAGCACTTATTAGTGATTCGCAGTATCTGGAAGATCTTGTCCATTACGAGCTGCCCTTTTTTAACATGGTCAGACATCCCCGCGTTCCTGCTGCGGCTTGGATTAAAAAATTGGAAAACATTCGACTCCGGGTGGAGGCGGCCCTGCAACAAAGGCTGTCAGCAGATAGTTCTGTTGTTCAGACTATTGTTGAAGACTTTGTAATGATGTATGCAAATTCAGAGCAGTTCAGTGATAAGGCTGCTTTTCTCCACCAATACGGTCAATCTATGCTTCATGCGCCAACTGAACGTATGGAGCGCTTTAATAAACTGTGCTTGATCCTCAATCCCAAATGGGACATCGTGGTAAGCGGCAACGCTTTGTTGATGCAAGGACTGCAATGGAAACTGCAGCAGGAGGGAGCTCACTTCGGCCCTTGTTGAAGGGTATACTCTGCATGGTCCCCGAGGTTGCGGTTCAAATATTGCATCGGCTTCCCCTTCAGATAATGGTCAAAAAAATCAAGTGTATATTCGTTAATCAGTTCATGTGTTCTACGCACGTTTCCGCCTTCCATCCATTCAAACAACGGGGTGAGCAGATACAAGTCCGAGAAACTCATATGTTTGGTATTTTTAAAAGTGATCCAATAATTACCCCCTGCGGTTACCAGCTCGTACCGGGCAAACAGCTCATCATAGTAAGCTGCAATTTCTTCCCTGTCTGTTCCGAGAGCGGCAATCTCTGCATCGCTTGTCTGATCCGCCCCTTTTAAGGTGTGGTCAGCACTCATGAGGAGAAATGGCTTTTTTAAGCCGCCTTCAGCAATTCGCCTTTCACCATAAAGCACTCCATCCATATTCATACCTGCTTGTACCCTGGTATCGTCCAGCAGCATTTGCACCGTTGTGGCTCCCCCAAAGGAATGGCCAAACATGCCCACATGCTCAAGATCAATCCGGCCGGTAAACATACCTCCAGGGTCATTCTCGGACAATGCCTCAATCTGGTCCAGTACAAACTTTGCATCTTCCACCCAGACTTTATTGCGCTTATCCATAAAAGAATATTTCATTTGTTCATATCCGATCTTACCTTCTGAATCAAACTTTACCACATGCTGGTTCGGAAATACGGAGGCCACGCTGCTATAAGCATGTTCAATCCCTACGACAATGTAGCCATGGCTTGCCAATTGCTCGACTTGAAACGTATTCTGATTCTTATAGCCCATAAAGCCATGCGAAAATAGAAGCACAGGATATTTAGATGCTGTTTCTGCTAGCTCGGCATTCATAATTGCATTAGTTTTGACCAGTTTCAACCCTGAGAATAAAAACTTTGGCAGCTGCAATAATTCGTGTAGACCTTCTACATATGGAGCAGGATCAGATAAATATGATGCTGGTTTTCCTGTAGCCTCGAGACTGGCAGGATACCATATTTGAACCATTAACTCGCGTGAATCACCAAATAATTTAGTGAAATTTTCCTCTCTTTTATAGTCTATCCAATGATAAGTTGCTGTTCCAACTGTGTAGGGACCTGTCGGTTTGGCAAAAGAGAATATAGGAAACAGAAGCGGCATAACAACAGCCACAATAGCGTAGATTGTCGCAGTTCCCCCAAGTATTACTTTCTTCCATCGATGTCGCGGCTTGTTTGAAGGTATTGCTTTGGAACGGAGAAAGAGAGTTATTCCTCTAACAATCATCCATAGTGTGATTAGATAAACGGGAATCATAGGCCAGCGTAACCCCTCGACTAATGCATGGATGAGCAGAAAAGTTGCACAAATACCACCACCTGTTAGCCAGCTTCGCTGTGTTTTGGGTCGTCCCAGAACTAGCCATTCCATTAACAATACATTAAATAGGACAAGCCCCAATTCAATTAATCTCATGTTGTGTACCCCTCCTTAAATACCTTTTTGGATTCTACTTAATCTTTAGTATAAAAGCTCCTTTTAGGGGAGAATCAAGCTCTCATGTTGGATATCGGTAAGGTATAAACGAAGGGAACTATCAGGGGTGCGTCCTGCCAAACAAAAAAAGTTCCATCCCTGGAGGAATGGAGCTCTTATCTTGTTCTTTTAGAAACATGTGAATGATTGGATCGACTGCAGGCTTAGTCCAGTATACATCCAAAACCTTCCGTTCCACTGAAACCCGGCAACCGAGGTGCGTCCTACGAAAACAGGGAAAAACCAAAATTGATTTCTATTTACAAGCCAAACGTAAGTGTTCCGAAATAAACAGCCAGCAATTGCACCAGGGTCAACGGCAAACGGCGTAATCGCAGGCTGCTGCGGGATGAATCCCGGGGGAGGCGAGCTGGGTCCTGATCCTCCTAGTTGACCTTGATGCCCCGATTGCCCTGGAAATCCAGGGAATCCTGGTGGACCTAGAGGCGGTAACAATGGCATAATCTTATCACTCCTTTAAGAATAGGCTAAAACATTGTATGTAGGAGCGGAGATAAGGGAATGGGCATATGCTATATTTTGTAATTGGTTTATTCTCAAATAGTGTTTGAATGGCTCAAATATGGTATATAACAATACAGGTGTCAAAATAGGGGTTTAAGATTTCCCCATAAAGGGAGCTGTTGAATAATGCCAATCCGTTTATCAGATCAAAAAATTGTGCCGCATCTCTGGTATGACAAGGAGGCAAAAGAAGCGGCGGAGTTTTACGCTTCCTTGTTTCCAGACTCAAAAATTACGAATGTGACTACCATTCAAAACACACCATCTGGCAATAGCGATATTGTTTCTTTCGAAGTATGGGGTCAAAAACTGATGGCGATTAGCGCAGGACCTTACTTTAAAATCAATCCTTCCGTTTCTTTTATGGTTAATTTTGATCCGTCTCGAGACAAAAATGCGGAAAAGAACATTAACGAGGTTTGGAAAAAATTATCTGATGGCGGCACAGCATTAATGCCGCTTGATAAGTATCCTTTCAGTGAGAGGTATGGCTGGATTCGGGACAAGTATGGTATGACGTGGCAATTAATTCTGACCCATCCAGATGGCGAAGAACGTCCTGCGATAATACCATCGATATTATTTGTTGGTGATGTATGCGGTAAAACGGAAGAAGCGATTCATTTCTACTTATCCGTATTTAAAAACTCCAGGCAGGGACATATTGCTCGCTATCCTCAGGGCATGGAGCCTGACAAAGAAGGTACGGTAATGTTCGCTGATTTTATGCTGGAGAATCAGTGGTTTGTCGCAATGGACAGTGCGCACGAGCATGGATTTGGTTTCAATGAGGCAGTTTCATTCATGGTGTATTGCGACACGCAAGATGAAATAGATTACTACTGGGAAAAACTCTCTGCGGTTCCTGAAGCCGAGCAATGCGGCTGGCTGAAGGATAAGTTTGGCGTGTCCTGGCAAATTGTGCCCAGAGAGATGGGCGGGATGATGAGCAAGGGTACATCAAAGCAGATTGCTTCCATAACCAAAGCATTTCTTGACATGAAGAAATTTGATCTTGAAAAGTTACAAAGAGCATATAAAGATAATGGATAATGTTAAAAATGCAAAAGTGCGAAGCCGGTCGTTCGAGGACCGGCTTTTCTATGGAATCGAATCCTGATATTTGTCGATATACAGTGTCCCATCCATTTGAAGCTCTGCATAGAACACTTGATCCAAAGAAAAAATGTTGGCTTTTTTTAATTGTTGGTTGAGCCAGGCGACGGAGACGTCGATTTTCTGAAGATTTTTTTCTACGATGCTTCCATCAACGATAAGCTCGGTCGGGATTCTTTGGATTGGGGTAACGGTTGCTTTTATATCTTTTTTTGTTGCAGGCAGAAGTTCTTCTTTAATCAACACACTAAGTTTTCCGTCAGGCTCCAGAATTGCAAATTCAACTTCTTCGGGGGAGAAAACGTCTTTATTCCGCAACAACATGCTTAAATCGTCGATATTGAGATGCTGCTTGGACAATGCTTCTTCCATAATTTTTCCTTGTTTTATAAGAATCGTTGGCTGACCGTCGAGAATCTCACGCGCTTTGACGGAACGCAATCCGATTAAAGCGATTATAAAGGTCAGAAGCGACCATAAAACCAGGCTGGATATTCCTTGCAGCAGCGTTATGTGTTTGTTGACGATAATTTCTGCAGTTGTCGAACCGAATGTGATTCCGGTAACATAATTGAAAAACGTTAACTGTCCGACTTGTTTTTTACCGAGCAAACGAGTTAAAACGAGCAGAGCAACGAAGGATGTTGCTGTACGAAACAATATTTCTCCATACGTCATATGCTAATCTCCTTGCATACAGATATGGTTAAATTGACCTTTAATTCCAATTCCTATTCGTGTTAGTATATTTATATTTAGAAAGGAGCATCGCCATATGTATCCAATTAATCTTAAAATAGAGGGCAAGTTGTGTGTAGTTGCGGGAGGAGGGAGGATTGCGTTTAATAAAATCGGTCCACTTCTTCAGGCTAAAGCCGATGTGACGGTGGTCAGCCCTGATATTATCCCGGAGATTGAACAATTACAACTCGAAGGGAAAATTAAAATACTACAAAGGGAAATTGAGGACGAGGATTATAATAATGCGTTTTTAATTATAGCAGCAACCAATTCCAAGGAGATAAACATGAGGATTTATGAGCAGACAAACCATAATAAGCTGATCAATGTGATTGCAGATGCTGAAATGGGCAATTTTCATATCCCTGCAACTTTAACTCGCGGGAGATTGCAAATAAGTGTAGCTACAGGCGGAGCAAGCCCATTGCTGGCAAAACAAATCCGCGATGAGTTACAAGAGAAATATGACGATACCTATGAGGATTATTTGGATTTTTTATACGAAACAAGAATAATCATTAAACAAAGCTTGCTTGCAAAAGAGGAGAGACAAGCCCTCTACAAAGAAGCCGTTGAGGAGAAATATAGACACTCGCTTGAAGAGAGACATCAATTCTTAATGCAGCTTTCTTCTCTTTAAAAACATACTTTTGATCAGGTTCGCGGTCGATTAACTGTTCATAAACAACTTAAGCATAAAAGTTATTCGTCACTGCAAACAAAAAAATTCATTTTGCCTATTTACATTAAACCTAGTGGTATGGTAGGATTAGTTTTATTAAAAGGTAAATTTATACAACAGCTACGGATTGTTACCATAATATCTGACTGTAGCCTACTAACTGCAAGCCGCAGATGAATGTCGGGCAAAGGTGATGTTGGGTAAACAGTAAGTTAGTTTAGGAATAGTACGGCTATGCGAAGTTATGAAAAACACGTTAGCATTGTAAAAGCCGTATAAATCTATATAAAAGCAGGATTCAGTTAGCAATGGATTTCTTTTGAAAGGGGACGAATTCATTGGATGCATCTGAAAGAGTGGAGCTGCTAGCCCATCTTGAAAAAATGCTGGGAACGTTGCAGTATGGTTCCATCACTTTGGTCGTTCAAGACGGAAAGATTGTATTAATTGAAAAAAATGAGAAGGTTCGTCTTCCATCAAATAAACATCGCTGACTAGAAAAACTAGAGGCGGTCTCCCACTGATCTTAGTAGGAGGCTGCCTCATTTTTTTTGGCAAAAGGAGAGGTTTAGGATGACGATTAAAATGACCTATGACAACTGGCTTCCCGAGTCGGTTACGTTCAACTACGGGGATTACACGAAAGGGGCAAGTGCGGTTATCGATTGGGCCTACCGAGTCTATTCAGAGGAAGAGCTGGTGTACGCTTCCAGCTTTGGCGCAGAAGCTATCGTGTTAATTGACTTGATTCAGCAGATAAAGCCTGATGCGCATATTGTTTTTTTGGATACGGGGCTGCATTTTCCTGAGACGTATGAAGTGATTGACCGGATAGAGGCTCGTTTCCCGAAACTGCGAATTGAGCGGAAACTGCCGGCGTTAAGTCTTGATGAGCAAGCAGCGCAGTTTGGTTCTGAACTATGGCTGCGTGACCCTAATCAATGCTGCAATATACGTAAGGTTATTCCATTACGAGAAACTTTAGCCGAGAAAAAGGCGTGGATTTCTGGTCTGCGCAGAGATCAGTCGCCAACAAGGGCGAATACAGAATTTATCAATAGGGATGAGAAGTTTATGAACGTCAAAATCTGTCCGTTAATTTACTGGACGTGGGAGGACGTTTGGGCATACATCAGGGAAAGAGCTCTTCCGTACAACATTTTGCATGATCAGCATTATCCGAGCATCGGCTGCAGTCCGTGTACACAGCCTGCCGGAGATGGTGATACTCGCACAGGACGCTGGATGGGGAGCGGCAAGACGGAATGCGGTCTCCATAATCGCTAAAAGGAGGAACTTTTTTGCTTACAATTATTGCAATAACCATTGGATTGTTTTTTGCCATGAATATCGGTGCTAGCGGCGCAGCAGCTTCTATGGGTATTTCATATGGTTCAGGTGTTGTCAAAAAAAGAATAGCGTTGCTGTTATGCAGTATTGCTGTCTTTTTAGGAGCGTGGCTTGGCGGAGGAGAAGTGGTAAAAACGCTGGGCAGCGGGATTGTGCCCAATAGTGTTTTTACTGTACCGATTGCTTTGATTGTTTTAGCCTCTTCCGCTTTATCGTTGTTTATAGCTAATATTTATGGCATTCCTTTGTCTACAAGTGAAGTGGCAGTTGGATCGATTGTTGGTGCGGGTATGGTGTATCAGACCATATTTTTAAAAAATCTTGTTTGGATTATGTCCTTTTGGCTGCTAACTCCTGTTATTGCATTTTTGATCGGCATTCTTGCTTCCTTATTATTAAAAAACAAAAGGCTCAAAAGATGGATGGCAGCGCCAAAAGCAATCCCGATTCTGTCCATTCTTGTCGTGCTTATGGGAGTCTTTGAAGCATTTTCAGCGGGTATGAACAATGTAGCCAATGCGGTTGGACCGCTTGTTGGCGCCAACATGCTTTCAACTGGAACCGGAATTTTCTGGGGAGGTTTATTTGTTGCCATTGGCGTTCTTTTGCTTGGTCATCGTGTTATTGAAACTAATGGAAAGAAAATTACGGACATTAAGCTGGAGGAGGGCTGCATTATTTCTGGAACGGGTGCAGGGATTGTGACGGCTGCATCAGTGTTCGGGATTCCTGTCCCGCTCACACAAATTACAACCTCATCGATTTTGGGCATTGGGTTTGTAAAACACGGAAAATCTGTTTTGAAAAAAGGGATTGTCGTTCAAATGCTGACGGTTTGGATCGTTTCACCTGTTCTATCAATGATATTGGCGTATACCTTTATCCAATTGCTGGTTGAGCACAATGTGTACGCGATTATTGCGATGGCCGGGGCTTTAATATCTGTTCTCGGTGTACTCTCTTTGATCAAAAGACGAGGGCATTCGATGATCGTATCGCAAGATGTAGCGAAGGATTTAAAAAATAACTAGGGAGTGTCTTCAGACACTACTTAAAGAAGGGTTTGATTGATATGTCATTTCTACCGAAACCGCATGGAGGAGAGCTTGTTCAGGCTTTTGATCCATTTTTTGATACTTCACAGATTCAAAAGGAACTAGAGATAGATGGGATCGCGTTGAGTGATCTTGAGTTAATTGCCATTGGGCTGTTCAGTCCGCTAAAAGGTTTTCTTGGAAAAGAAGATTATGAATCTGTTGTTGCCAATATGCGACTAGCAGACAATACCGTCTGGTCTGTACCGGTAACACTTCCGGTCACTTATGAAACAGCTGCATCACTCCAAGCGGGAGAGCAGGTAAAGCTAGTATTTAATCAAGAGGTTTACGGAGTACTGACAGTATCCGAATGGTTTGAACCGGATTTGGATAAGGAAGCACTGCATGTTTATAGAACAAATGAGTTGGCACATCCCGGTGTGAAGCGCCTTTATGAAAGAGGAGCGGTTTATGTGGCCGGTCCCATAACACTCGTTAAAAAACCGGAAAAGGGAATTTTCAACGATGTATGGCTGGAGCCGAGAGAAACGAGAGCATTGTTTGCAGAAAAGGGATGGCGGACGGTAGTCGGATTCCAGACGAGAAATCCGATACACCGGGCGCATGAGTATATCCAGAAGGCTGCTCTTGAGACGGTAGACGGGTTGTTCGTCAACCCGCTTATCGGGGAAACCAAATCAGATGATATCGCTGCGGATGTTCGCTTAAAGAGCTATCGGGTGCTATTGGAAAATTACTATCCTGCCGATCGGGTGCATCTTGGTGTTTATCCTGCGGCAATGCGTTATGCCGGACCAAGAGAAGCGATTTTTCATGCCATTGCGCGTAAAAACTTTGGCTGCACTCATTTTATCGTCGGACGTGATCATGCGGGGGTAGGAAATTATTACGGAACCTATGATGCACAGCTTATTTTCAATGAGTTTACGGAAGAGGAGCTGGGAATCAAGCCGTTATTCTTTGAGCATAGCTTCTATTGCAACAAGTGCGAGGGGATGGCTTCTGATAAAACCTGCCCGCATGACAATGAGGATAGAGTTATTTTATCTGGTACAAAAGTGAGGGAAATGCTTCGTTCCGGAACGCTGCCGCCATCTACCTTCAGCAGGAAAGAAGTTGTTGAGGTACTGATTGAAGGGATGAAAGAATTAAATACGGTATAGGGAGGAAGAGGAATGTCGAAAGCAACGAATATCATTTGGCATGATACTGCTGTTGTAAAGCTGGACCGACGTACAAAGAACAAGCATGGAAGCTGTGTAATATGGTTTACTGGTCTGTCAGGCTCAGGAAAATCTTCTATTGCAAATGCTTTATCCCGGACATTGTACGAAAAAGGGAAAAGAGAGTATGTGCTGGATGGCGATAATATTCGCCATGGGCTTAACCGTGACCTTGGCTTTTCGGAAAATGATCGCACGGAAAACATTCGAAGAATTGGCGAAGTGGCAAAATTGTTTGTGGATAGCGGGGCAATCGTTACTACAGCATTTATTTCTCCATTCCGCTCAGATCGGGAACAGGCGCGTGCCTTATTTGAAGAAGGAGAATTTATTGAAGTTTTTGTAGATTGTCCATTAGAAGAATGCGAGCGACGCGACCCGAAACAGCTTTATGCGAAGGCTCGGCGCGGGGAGATTAAGGATTTTACAGGAATCGATTCTCCCTATGAGGCGCCAGAGCAGCCGGAAATTACGATTCGTTCTCAGTTCTTTACAGTGAGTGAAGCTGTAGACGAAATATTGAAGTATCTTAAAGCAAAAAACATTCTCTAGTCGAGTAGACAGGAAAGGATGATTGTACCATGGCCGGTACGGTTTATTTAGTAGGAGCAGGACCTGGAGACCCGGACTTAATAACAGTAAAGGGATTGCTCTGTCTGCAAAAAGCGGATGTTATCCTTTATGATCGGCTTGTGGATCCCAGGCTGTTAAAGCATGCCAAGGATGGAGCCAAATTAATATATTGCGGAAAGCTCCCAAACTATCACACGATGAAACAAGAAACCATTAATCATTTTTTAGTGAAATACGCCAAAAAGGGCAATCAGGTCGTCCGCTTAAAAGGGGGGGATCCCTTTGTATTCGGCCGTGGAGGCGAGGAAGCGGAGGAATGCATGAAGCATGATGTTCCGTTTGAAATTGTGCCTGGCATTACAGCCGGTATTGGTGCGACAGCCTATGCAGGAATACCTGTCACCCATCGATCGTTAAGTAAAAGCTTTGCTTTTATTACCGGGCATCAGGCTGGTGACATATCGGCCGAGCACAACTGGCACCATTTGGCACGAGGAGTAGACACTCTATGTATCTATATGGGGGTAGCCCAACTGCCAAACATTACAAAGCAGCTCATTCTAAACGGAAAATCACCGCAAACACCGATAGCTCTTATCCATTGGGGAACTTTAAATGTTCAAAGAACTGTAATTGGTACGCTTGAGTCGATAGAAGAGAAGGTAAAAGAAGCAAAAATACAAAACCCAAGCATGATTGTTATCGGCGAGGTTGTCCATCTTCATCATAAACTGAACTGGTTTAGAGATGAAATAGCTTCTAATCTACCAGCTGTACATGGATAAGCGCCAAAGGAGGCACTGACTATTAAAGCTATTCTTTATATCGGCCATGGAACACGATCACAAAAAGGAGCAGAGGAAGTAAAGGATTTTATCCAAAGAGTGATAGTAAGGGTGGATGCTCCTATACAAGAAATCTCCTTTCTTGAGCTGACCGAGCCGCTCATTGATGAGGGGTTCGAAAAGTGTGTGGGTAGAGGAGCTACCCAAATTACGGTAATACCGTTGTTTCTTTTAGCCGCAGGACATATCAAACAAGATATCCCGCAATCGATTGCGTCCATGCAAGCAAGGTTTCCTGATGTAGAGGTACATGTCAAGGAGCCTTTCGGCGTACAAGGGACGATACTTGATGCGATGGAGGAGCTTGTGCTGGCTAGTGTAGCCAATCTTGCAAATCAGGATCAACTATTGATTGTAGGCAGAGGAAGCAGTGATCCGAGTATTCACGCTGACTTTTTGAATATCGTCAATGGAATGAAGAAGCGGCTCGGGATAGAGCATGTATCTGTTTGTTATTTGGCTGCTGCAGAGCCACGGTTCAGCGAAAGGTTAGAGGATATTATCAAAATAGCTGAAGGCAAAATCATCATCCTGCCCTATTTGTTATTTTCAGGGCTTCTTTTAGCTGAGGTTAACCAAAAGGTGCTGCAATGGAAAAAACGCGGGAAAGACATAGCTCATACAGGTCCATTAAGCCGACATGAGTCAATTGAGGAACTTGTGATTGCTCGTGCAGCCGGCAGCTAGTCTCAAAATCTGTCAGTCTGCTCATTATATATAAATATAGCCATATGTGAGGTGGAAATCGTTGCAGCTTCAGGTTAGTAACAGTCCGTTCAATCAGGAACAAGCTGATCTTCTTAATAAGCTTATCCCAACATTATCAGCAGGGCAAAAAGGTTGGTTAAGCGGTTATCTTGCTGCGGCACAATTTACTTCTGCTTTAGAGGTACAGGAAGTGCCGAGTGTGCAAGGAGCAGGTAATGCTGCTCACAGTGCTGCCCAAAAGAAAGCAAAAGAGATAACTATCTTGTATGGTTCCCAGACAGGCAACTGCCACGGTCTTGCAAAGAAATTCGGCAAGTCACTGGAGGGAAGCGGTCATCGTGTTAACATTTTATCTATGCTCGATATAAAGCCGAATCAGATTAAAAAAATAGAATATTTGCTAATTATTACAAGCACTCACGGTGAAGGGGAGCCGCCGGATAATGCTATTTCCTTTCATGAGTTTCTGCATGGAAATCGTGCGCCGAAGCTGGATCAATTGCAATTCTCCGTTTTATCATTGGGGGATAGTTCCTACGAGTTTTTCTGCCAGACGGGAAAGGAATTTGATATAAAGCTTGAGGAATTGGGCGGGAAGAGACTTTACTCCCGGGTGGATTGTGATCTTGACTTTGATGAACCGGCAGCGGAGTGGCTTGAGGGCGTGCTTCTCAGTTTACAAGGGAATGACGGCGAATATGCAGTTCACACAGCTGCGGCAGCAGCTGAAGTGATCGATTCCACGTATTCCCGAACAAATCCCTACCCGGCAGAAGTGTTTGCAAATATAAATCTTAATGGACGCGGCTCCAATAAAGAAACCCGGCATCTGGAATTATCCATTGAAGGCTCCGGTCTAACGTATGAACCGGGTGATAGTATTGGAGTTTTTCCAAAAAATAATCCCGTCCTTGTTGGACAGCTCCTAAAGGAGCTGCGTTGGGATGCCGAAACCCCAGTAACGGTCAATAAAGAAGGTGACGTTCTGCCGTTAAGGGAGGCACTGATTTCTTATTTTGAAATAACTGTATTAACGAAAAATCTTCTCGAAAAAATTGCGCAGCTTTCAGATCATACTAGTTTGCGGGAGCTTTTATCCTCCTCTACCAGCACAACGTTGAAAGAATATTTGGAGGGCCGCGATTTACTGGATTTAATTCGTGATTATGGGATATGGGGCAATTCAGCTCAAGAGTTTGTTTCTGTTCTCAGGAAGATACCTGCACGTCTTTACTCAATTTCCAGCAGTCTGCTGGCGAATCCGGATGAGGTACATTTAACGATTGGGGCAGTTCGATATGAGGCACATGGAAGGGAGCGGGAAGGAGTCTGCTCTGTTTTTTGTGCAGATCGCGTGCAGCCGGGCGATTCACTGAGTGTTTATGTTCAGCATAATGAAAACTTCAAGCTTCCGGCGAATCCGAGTACACCTATTATTCTAATTGGACCGGGGACGGGTGTTGCGCCATTTCGGGCCTTTATGCAAGAGCGAGAGGAATTAGGCGCGGAAGGAAAATCGTGGCTCTTTTTTGGCGACCAGCACTTTGTAACAGATTTTCTCTATCAGACGGAATGGCAAAATCTGTTGAAAAGCGGAGTTTTAACGAAAATGGATATAGCCTTTTCACGCGATACGAAAAACAAGGTCTATGTACAGCACCGTATGCTTGAGCATAGCAAAGAGCTATTCGAGTGGCTGGAGGAAGGAGCTGCTGTCTACGTTTGCGGAGATGAGAAAAACATGGCCAAGGATGTTCATGCCACATTCATTGATATTATTGAGCGGGAAGGCGGCATCAGCCGGGAAGAAGCAGAAATTTATCTGACTAATTTGCAGCAGCAGAAACGTTACCAGCGAGATGTCTATTAAGTTTGGGTGGGAAGGAGTTTTTCGAAAATGGCGGTAAAAAATTTAAAAGCCCCTGAGGGCAAACCGAGTGACGTGGAACGGATTAAAGATGAAAGCAACTATTTGCGCGGTACACTTAAGGAATCGATGGCAGAGCCAGTCAGTGCTGGAATTCCGGATGATGATAACCGTCTACTTAAATTTCATGGCAGCTATTTGCAGGACGATCGAGATTTGCGCAATGAGAGGCAAAAGCAAAAGCTTGAGCCGGCATATCAATTTATGCTGCGTATTCGTCTGCCGGCTGGGGTGGCAACGCCAAAGCAATGGCTGGCTATGGATGAGCTTGCCGAACAATATGGAAATGGCACTTTAAAATTAACAACCAGACAGACCTTTCAAATGCACGGTATTCTAAAATGGAATATGCAGCAGACGATCCAGGATATTCATTCCTCTCTTTTGGATACCATTGCCGCATGCGGTGATGTCAATCGAAATGTGATGTGCGATCCGAATCCATATCAATCGGAGGTGCACGCCGAAGTATATGAATGGTCAAAGCAATTAAGCAGTCATTTATTGCCGCGTACTACAGCCTATCATGAGCTATGGCTTGATGGGGAAAAAGTAGCCGGGACACCAGAGGCGGAGGAAACAGAACCGATGTATGGCAAGCATTATCTGCCGCGCAAGTTTAAAATCGGTGTAGCTGTTCCGCCTTCCAATGATATTGATGTTTTTTCACAGGACCTTGGTTTTATAGCAATTGTAGATGAAGGGAAGCTGACAGGCTTTAATGTAGCAATCGGCGGAGGCATGGGCATGACGCACGGGGATAAAGCGACATATCCGCAGCTTGCTAAAGTGATCGGCTTCTGTAAACCCGGGCAAATATGCGAGGTAGCCGAAAAGATTATTACCATTCAGCGTGACTATGGCAACCGTGTTGAGCGGAAAAATGCGCGCTTTAAATATACAGTTGATCGGCTGGGGCTGGCGACCGTTGTAGAAGAATTGGAAAATCGTCTCGGCTGGAGCCTGAATGAAGCCAAGCCCTATCATTTTACCCATAATGGCGATCGTTACGGCTGGGTAGAGGATAATAAAGGAAATTGGCATTTTACGATGTTTGTAGAAGGCGGCAGGGTGGCAGATTTTCATGGCTATGAACTAAAAACCGGCTTGCGAGAGATTGCCAAAGTACACACAGGCGAGTTTCGGTTAACCGCTAATCAAAATCTAATTATTGCGAATGTAACAAGTGCAGAGAAGAATCGAATAACAGCGCTTATTGAGCATTACGGTTTAACCGACGGGAAGCATGTTAGTGCGCTGCGTCGCCATTCAATGGCTTGTGTAGCTTTGCCGACATGCGGTTTGGCGATGGCGGAGGCAGAGCGTTATTTGCCTGTACTTATAGATAAAATCGAAGAAATTGTTGATCTGAATGGACTGAGGGACGAGGAAATCACAATCCGCATGACTGGCTGCCCGAACGGCTGTGCCCGCCATGCCTTAGGCGAAATTGGCTTTATTGGAAAAGCGCCGGGCAAATACAATATGTACCTCGGAGCAGCCTTTGACGGCAGTCGATTAAGTAAAATGTATCGGGAAAACATCGGCGAAACCGAAATATTGAAGGAATTGAGTGTGCTCCTTTCCCAATATGCTAAAGAACGGCAGTCAGGAGAGCACTTTGGCGACTTTGTAGTTCGTACTGATGTGATCAAAGAAGTAACAGATGGTACAAATTTTCATGATTGACTTATGCAAACAATAAGTTGAAATATACAGGCGGAAAACGTACTTATTTTCCGCCTATCTTTTTATATCAGGCAGTTTGAGCTATACCCTTTCTCAGTACATAAGAGATAGTTATTTATCAATTATTTATTTCTACTAACGCTTTTATAACCCCGCCATCTGGTTTTAACCAATTCTCATACTCTGTAATAGCATGATCAAAGTCTGTCCTATGAGTAATAAATGATTCTGTATCAACGTGCCCTTCTCGAATACTATGAAGCACATATTGAAAATCATCCAACTGAGCATTTCGACTGCTAAGAAGAGTCATTTCTTTCTTGTGAAAATCGGGGTCATAAAAACTGATATTAATTGCAAGGCTTCGTCTTCATTCATCATCCATATAACAATATACCATCATAACATGCTATGTCTCTACAAATACAGGCTTAATGATGGAAATTGAACTCTCCCGAAAATTTAAAAAGCGATCCTATCCTAAGCGAAGGAAGGAATCACCTTATTTCTAATTCGTTATTAGCTTGACCAAAAGTGTAGCTATCTAAACCGGTTAGCCTTTCACCACACCATCTGTTGATCTTCTACCTGCATGGGTCCAGAGAGCTAGAAAGGTTCAGTTTTTGGGTCAACAATAGAGCGGTTTTGACACTACATTCTGACGGTGTCTCAGTAACGTAATCTATAAAATTTACAGAGCCGTCAAAATTCAAATAAGTCTCATATCGTAAGCGAATAGCTGGTAAGGTAATAAAATCTAGTACGTTCTCCTTTGGAATCCACCTGCACTCGCTAGTTTCTTCTGAAGTAGCCAGCTCTCCGCCTACAGCTTTGTATACAAAATCAAACATCACCTTCGTTGGAACATCTTTTACGCCGTTATACCATTTATGAACGGCTGTATTGGAAATAACATTAAGAAAGATTTTTCAGGGATGCGAGATGGCGGCGGCAGTATTACATATGGAATCAAATTTCCTGGAGCCATTGAAAATAACGCCTATTTTAACACAGCAGCAGTAGATTCCTCTAATGTGTATACGATAACTAGGAAGTAAGCTAGAGTCACCTATTAAATAAAAATAATCGCTGCTTTTTGCCAAACATTACAGGTTTTTGAGCGATGGAAATCGGCGTATCTGTCTTATACGAAAAATCGTACAAAAGCGAGCTGGAAACCCAGTATTGTGCTTGGTTTATCCTAAAAATCGTACAAAAGCGAGCTGATATCCCCGTCGAGGCTGCTGTTTATACGATAATTCGTACAAACCACTCTATATTCCCCAATACGGAGTGGTTATGTACGATTTTTCGGTTTACTTATCATTTACACCCCCGGTATTAGTAGCCTGCCAAAAATAATTTGTATGGTAGACGGCTAGCGTTTAGGGCAAAGTAGTAAAGAAAATGTGTAATCTACTTTTTAGTTGACAAAGCTGTATGCAATCCATTATTATAACGTTACACGCGTAACATTAAATGAAAGATAGTTAAGATGGAGTGAAGAAATGAGAGTTACAAGAGCATTGGTAGCAAAAAAAGCAGGTGTGTCTACGGCAACAGTATCTTATGTGCTGAATAATTCGCGCAGTGTCTCTGAGGATGCTCGAAATAAGGTATTGAAAGCGGTCAGAGAGCTGAATTACAAACCCGATATGATTGCTCGCAGCATGGTAACTAATGAAACTAAGCAGTTGGGTATTGTTTTAAATGAGATTACCAATCCATTTTACGGCGAAATTATATTAGGCTTTGAGAATGCTGCGATTGAGAAAGGCTACTTTGTTAATATTTGCACTGGTTATAAGAACCTAGATGCTTATTTCGACAACTTTATTTCCAGAAGGATGGATGGTGTTTTTGTTGCCGCTATGCCGTACAAATTTCATATGAACAATATATATAATTTGGTTGATTCGGGTATTAAAGTAGTAATGAGCGGTAACTCGGAAGTAGATATTAAGAGAGTATGTTCAGTTGAGAATGACTACATAGATGGTATGCATAAAGCAGTTGATTATCTTTATTCATTAGGCCATCGCGATATTGGCTGTATTAGCGGTCTTAGCAAGAGCTTCAAATTTGATAGAAAGATAGAAGGATATTTGTTGGCAATAAACAAGTGGAAACTTCCTTGCGGAGATTCATTATTAGTAGAGGGTAGCACTCCGTACGGCACCTCTATTCAAGATGGTTATGCCCTCGCCAAAAAAATGATTGCATCAGGCAGATCGTTCACTGCCGTTGTTTGTACGAATGATCTAATGGCAATAGGAGCGATGACCGCATTTAAGGAAGCGGGTTTGTCGGTGCCAGGAGACATTTCTGTTATTGGCTTCGATGGTATTTTTCTGGGACAATATTGGGAAACAGCATTGACAACTATGGCGGTTCCTACCATCTCTCTAGGAGAAAAGGCTTTTGAGCTGCTATATGGTAACATGAAGAAAGGCAGTACGGGATATTTTCTAAATAAATTAGAGCTGGTTGTTAGAGGATCGACAGGCCCAATAAGCAAATAAAAAAATTTTTGCCAAATGTTACACGAGTAACAAAAACATAAATAATTTAACTAGAACAAAAACAGGAGGGGTTCACATGTTTAAACGATCAAAATGGTTTTCTCTAAGTTTGGCTTCTATTGTAAGCGTTTCATTAATGCTGTCTGGTTGCACTGGAAATTCTGGTATTTCAAACAATGGGACACCTGTAGGTTCTCCATCTGATTCAGGTGGTGCCAATCAGGAAAAACGAAAGATCGTGCTGTCTACAATTAAAAATTATTACACAACGGCATTGAAACAGGTTGCAAAGGACTATTCGGAACTTCATCCGGAGACAACGGTAGAAATTGAAATTATAGCCGACAATGCCACCTATGCTCAAAATTTTACAACAAAGATGTCGGCGGACAAAAAGGTTGCCCCGGATATTGTCCATACCAACCTGCTTGGTGTAGCGGATGAAGGAAGTCTGATTGCTAAAGGATGGCTGCTTCCGCTTGACGAGTTATTGGACGAGGAGAATGAATATAACGATAACAAGAAGGTTAGAGAGGCAATTGATCCCAAATATTTGACTCTGGCAATCGGCAGTACAGGTCAGACCACTTATCTTCCATTCGACCTTGTTGGTCTTGGTGTATATTACAACAAAACGGTTTTTAAGCAATTGGGTATTGAACCGCCTGCAACCTTTGAGGATTGGTTTGCGATTAGCAATCAATTGAGGGATGCAGGGTATAAGTCCCCAATAGGAGCTTCAAGCTTCAGCAATTGGGTGGTCTTGGCACTTGCCGATTGGGCATACCGTAAGGATGCTTCCCAATTAGTTACACTTCCAGGAGATGGGCGTTATGACGAATCGACGATGTCTAAGAACAAAGATATGAACTATTCGCCAGACGATCCGATTTTTGATGAGGGGGTTGTTTTTGATCCCGAGAAAATTATCAACTATGGTAAAAATATTAATATGAATAACCCTGTAAACGAGAAAATTTGGAATACCTATAAGAGTCTATCTAAATTTTTCCCTGAAGGTTTTTCTAACCCGGATGATAATCAAACGTACGCTCAGTTTATGGCGCAAAAAGTGCCTATGTATATGTATGGCAGCTGGCAAGTAGGAACAATTCTTGGAGATATGCAGAAACTGCCGGATGATAAAAAGTTTGAGTGGGGTACTTTCAAAATACCTACCTTTGCTCAACCCGATCCAAATTTCCCTGGGCAACCAAGAAGCCTTCTTGTAGCAGGTCATAAACTTGGCATTGCACAGAAGGATGATCCAGAGCAATATAAGCGCGCTGCAGATTTCCTAAAATACTTGTACTCTCCGGAAACTACCGCAAAGGTGTTTGCTATTACGATTGAGAGCGGGGAATTTGTTCAGGGACCTTCCTTAGTTAGAGGCGTTCAACTAAGTGATGAGATCAATGCCTACTTGGATGGTTTTAAAGCGGAGGGCAATCTGCGGACAGAATATAGCGAGTTCGTAGGGGCACTGAAGCTGGAGGCAGAAACACCGCAGAAAACGGACGCGGAGTTAAAATTTATGCAGGATAAAATGGATTGGAACACGTTTGCCGAGAAACTGACCAAATTTACCGGTAATGTCCTGGATGATCGCGTTAAGTCTTTTGGTTATGACTTGGATCCTGCGACGGCTGAGAAAGTACAACCTTAATTGCTACAAAATTAAAAGCGGGCGGCTTGCGAAAGTTCTTTTCAAGCTGCTCGTCCCATAAATTATTTACAATTCTTTGAAAGGGTGGCATTTATGAAAAAACAGCATCTCACTTCGTATAGTTTTATTTTTCCATCCTTTTTGTTAATTGTTATATTTTTCTATTACCCTGTATTTTATGCCGTTTCCAGTTCGTTTACCGATTTAAGGCTTGGTGAGAAGGGAACGACGTATATCGGCTTCCATAATTATATTCGACTGCTGGAAGACCCGGTTTTTATTAAAGGGTTGTGGAACCAATTAATCCTTACAGCAACAGATGTGGGTAAAAACTTAATGTTTCCATTAGCAGCGGCAGAACTGTTGTTCTTTATTAAAAATAAAAGACTGGTCAACAAGCTACGCCTGTTTTTCATTATTCCTATGCTCGTGCCGGGTATGGTTATTATGCTTATGTGGGTATATATGTATGATGTGAATTTTGGGGCTATAAATACAGTTCTTCAACTACTAGGGGCTGACGGTGCTATGCATGATTGGCTCAAAGAGGAAAGTACAGCATTATGGGCGGTAGTTGGAGTTGGATTTCCATTTGTCTCAGGATTATACTTTCTTATTTTTTATGCCGGATTAGGGAATATTTCGAGTGAAGTTGAAGAAGCGGCCAAAATTGACGGTTGCAAGAGCATTCAATTGTTCCGATACATTCACTTGCCGGCTCTCGTTCCTTATTTCAGCGTTGTTATGATACTCACTTTCATTGGTAGCTTGCAAGATTATGTCAAGATTTTGGTTATGACCAAGGGTGGACCGGGATACTCAACGTATGTCCCTGCGCTACATATGTACCAAACCGCTTTCAAATCTTACGACATGGGCTATGCTTCCAGTATGGGAGTTATTCTATTCGTTCTTATTATTGTTTTTACAATTATTAGCATTAGACTCTCGAGAAACAGCGGTTAAGAAGAGACTGGAAGGGGACTTGAGAATGAGGCGTTTTTTCGGTGACGGCCGAAGGTTAACGTTAGGCTATTGGACAGCAAGATTATGCCTGGCAATATTCATGATTGCGACATTTATTCCGTTCATTCTGATGCTGTTTATGTCCGTCAAATCAGGTATTCTGATCCAAACGGATTTCTGGGCAATACCAGATCAATTGGAATGGGGAAATTATGCGAAGGCCGGGGAGTCCATTGTCAGACCTATTTTAAATTCATTGTTTATCGGAGCAAGTACAATTGCATTGGTGCTTCTGCTTGTCAGTATGGCAGGATATGCGTTTGGGAAGCATCGATTTTTTGGGAAAGAGGTTTTGTTTTTTTTATTTATTGGCGTCATGATGATTCCAAGTGTGCTGATGATTGTACCTCTCTTTTCCATTATAAGCCGGTTACAGCTATTAAACAGTTATTGGGCGTTAATCCTTCCATATGCTGCCGGACAACAGTTATTCGGTATTTTGCTTGCTCGAACATTTTTTAGTTCACTGCCGGAGGAGATGTTTGAGGCTGCCAGAATTGAAGGTGCAGGGGAAGGATATTTGTTTGCTAAAATTGCTCTCCCACTGTCGCTTCCTATTCTGATTACAGTAGGAATTACAAGTTTTATCGCGGTATATAACGATTATGTATGGCCGTCCCTGACGATCAGCGGAGAGTCGAAGATGACTTTTACACAGGTTGTTTTTACTATTTCGACTGGAGGGTCTGTAGATTATGGTCTAACGACTGCCGCATTTGTTATAGGTGCGATTCCGCTGCTCATCATTACAATTTCAGGCCTGAAATATTACGTTGAAGGTATGCTGCAAGGGGCTGTTAAAGGATGAATCAGGGTATTGAAGGATGCATATAAACTGAGGAGGCGATTGACAATGTCAGCAAAAATAAAAGCATTGAAACCAGCAATTATACTTATTCTGGTCTTTCTAATATTCAACAGTCCTGCACCGGTTTTTGCTGTTGTATTGGGCAGTACTTCAGAAGGCTGGAATATTTATGATCCAACATCCGAACAAGGAACAGCCAATTATCGGTATGGTCCGTCTATGATACTCAATGAGGATAACAGTATAGATATGTGGACCTGTTCTCCGGGGTCTGGAGATCATGTGTGGGACTATATCCGTTATAAGCATTCCAGTGACAATGGTGTAACTTGGGGACCAGAAATTGTTGCTCTGCAGCCGACTGCCGGGTCCGTCGATTCCAAATCAACCTGTGATCCAGGGGTCGTTAAATTTGGTGGATATTATTATATGGCTTACACTTCTACATTAAATGTCTTTGGAATGGACAACGACATTTTTGTTGCGCGTGCAACGATGCCTGAAGGTCCTTACGAGAAATGGAACGGCAGCGGCTGGGGAGGCAATCCGCAACCTTTCATTGAATTTGATGATGCATTAATTGATACATATGGTGCCGGGGAACCGAGTCTCGTTGTCAAAGATGACACTCTTTATATCTATTACACATGGATGAGCAGGGATCCTGTGACAGGGAAGCCGAACCATCAAACAAGATTGCTCACCGCTTCCACGACCGATGCGAATTGGCCGGGCAACACAGTGTATCGTGGTATAGCCATAGAAAGAGGGGCTGAGGGCGAGGATTCGACTGACCATAAATATGTGCCGTCGATGGGCAAATTTATTGCGCTAAGTACGGCTAAACGTTTTGGTCCTTTCTCATATTTGAAGCTGTACGAATCTGTGGATGGGTTGCACTATACACCAGCTACGCTTCCCAAAAACTATATTAATACGTTTGCTCACAATGCAGGAATCACGGGCAATGAGCGGGGGCACTTTATTACAACTCAAAATAATAGGGTTGCCTATGCTTATGGAACGAATTGGGGTTACTGGTACACCTCTATGAATCCGATATCATTGGTCGATAGCGGCTTGCCGGCAATACCGACTATCCGTGCTGTACTGACGGGCAACGAGAGTGTAAAGTTATATTTCAACACAACTGGTATCGCAGGCGAAACGTATACAATCCAGTATGGAACGTCAAGTGGTATTTACACTGAAACCATCAGCGGTATTACAGGAAGTCCTTATACAATCACTAATTTGAAAAATGGGGTGCCATATTTTTTTACCATAGCTGCCAACAATGCAAATGGAGAAAGCGGTATGTCGGCCCAAGTAAGCGCGGTACCGCTTAGGATTAGTGACGCACCGCGAGTAGCAGCTATGGTTTCTTCGGAATTAGTGGGATGGGAAGCATCCAACCTGATTGACGCAAGCGAGAATACGACTTGGTCAAGTGTGGGCCACTCTACCAATGCGAATACAGAGTGGGCAACTATCGACACCGGCGAAAACCGAATGGTTCAACGCGTTACCTTAACAGCCAGGCAACCAGCAGAATTCGGATATCCTGGAAAATTCAAAATACAAGTAAGTGTTGATAATACGTATTGGCAGGATGCTGTGTATGATGTTCGACAGTATCGTCTTGAATCACCTGCTCGTAACGTCTATGAATTTAATGAGCCGCTTTATGGACGGTATGTCAGGGTGCTTGCCTCAGAACTTGGGCACGATGAGAATCAACCGAGAAACTTCTACATGCAGTTAGCGGATATTAAAATTGAAGAAATTCCGTATGAAGCTGTAGCTTCATCTTCCCTAAGCGGCTGGAATGCCTCCAGTATACTGGATAACAATTCAGAAACCTCTTGGTCAAGCGATGCTCACTCAACGGCAGCTCATACAGAATGGATCGCCCTTTATACTGGAGCACCAATCCAGGTAAGCAGTGTGCAAATCACGCCAAGAAAAAATGGTCTGGGATTTCCCAAGGATTTTAAATTTCAAACCAGTCAAAATGGAATGAACTGGATTGATATTCCTGGATCTTCCTACACGGAATACCCGAATCCAGGCTCGTATGCGCAGCATTTTAAGTTTAGCAATACAGTCGAGGCTCAGTATATTCGCATGATTGCTACAAAGCTGGGAGCAGACGAGTTCAACAATTACTATATGCAGATTTCTGATATGAAAGCAGATACATTAGTGTCGAGAGCTCCGTTTGCTTCTTCTTTCCTGCCAGGTTGGGAGGTTGAGAAAGCTGCTGATAGCCAACTAGATACTTACTGGTCCAGCATGTTCCATACAAGCAGTGCCCATACAGAATGGTTGGCGGTAGATATGGGGAGTCAGAGGAACTGGAGCGGCATTCGCCTAACACCGCGACCTCAGTATGGATTTCCTGTAGACTTCACACTACAGTCGAGCAACGATGGGCTCAATTGGGTCAATATTCCAGGTCAAACTTATAAGAGTTATTACAATCCGGGCTCCACTACCCAGCTGTTCTCCTTTAGTGAAACAGTTTCAGCGAGGTACTTCCGGGTTCATGCAACCAAGCTTTCTCCTGATGAATCAGGGAATTATTACCTGCAATTGGGAGAAGTTATTGTTGATCGTTAAGTTAATCTTATATGGGGAGCTGTCGCTGACGGCTCCTTTCCACGTACCAGGTTGAGAAACTGAAATTCTACACTTGATAATATTTAATAAATAACTTATTATTTGTTTAAACATTTAAACCAATTGACGGAATGAGTGAGATATATGAGTAACGTTGAACATATTCAACAGCAATTTAAAGCTTGCATCCCTTTATTGGAAGTGCTGACGGATGAAAATCGCCAAGCAATCATTATGCTGCTGGGACAGTATAAATCGGGGCTGAACGTTAATACAATAGCAGAGCATATTCAATTATCCAGACCGGCAATCTCGCATCACTTGAAGGTGCTGAAACAGAACGGCTTTGTTGATTTTGAAAAACGAAGTGTTGAAAACTACTATGTACTGACACTCCAGCAACCTCTTGAGCAAATTAAAACATTAATCTTAGCTGTAGAAAAGACATGCAGTGGTGTTGATAGTAAACGATAAAAAAAGGACTTGTCTCAAAATTATCGTTTTGCTTAATTGGTCGATTGGATTAAACTAATAAACATATGGAGGGTGAATAATAATGAAGGCTATGACAATTGAAAAGTATGGAAAGAATATCCCGCTGGTTATGTCAGAACAGCCTATACCTTTAATTGGCGAGCATGATGTTTTGGTGGAAATTATTGCAGCTAGTCTGAATCCAATTGATTATAAAATAAAAGAAGGAAAAGCTAAGTTTCTTTTACAGTACAAATTTCCTTTAATTTTAGGAAATGATTTCTCAGGGATTGTTGTAAAGGTTGGCGAACGAGTGAAAGCATTTAAACCCGGGGATGAAGTTTATGGCAGACCACGCAAAAGTCGAATAGGCACACTAGCAGAATACATTGCTGTGCATGAAGAGGATATTGCGCTAAAACCACATAATCTAAGCTTTGAAGAGGCTGCATCTCTCCCATTGATTGGACTTACGACTTACCAAGCCTTTACTGATATTTTGCATCTTCAAAAGAATCAAAAAATTTTAATTCATGCAGGTGCAGGCGGTGTGGGAACTTTTGCCATTCAATTGGCAAAATCGGTGGGGGCTTATGTTGCTACAACAGCCAGTGAAAAAGGCTATGATTTAGTTCAATCCTTAGGAGCCGATTTAATTATAAATTATAAAAAAGACAACTTTGCAGATCTGCTTACTGGATACGACGCTGTTTTTGACACATTAGGAGGAGCAGTCCTGCAGGATTCATTTCGAGTGCTGAAACCAAATGGGCAAATTGTATCTATATCTGGTATACCCAATGCACGATTTGGAAAAAAGGAAGGGCTGGGCTGGATGAAAACGGCGGTTTTGTCAGCTGCAAGCTATAAGATTACTGCTTTAGAGAAAAGACACCAAGTAAAGTATCATTATCTGTTTATGAAGCCTAGTGGTGCACAATTGAATATTTTGACAGAATTAATTGAAAACGGAAAAATCAAGCCTGTTGTGGAAAAGGTTTATCCTTTCAAGGATGCCGACCAAGCCCTCCGATATTTGGAGAAAGGAAGTGCAAAAGGAAAGGTGATTGTTAAAGTAAAGTGAGTCAAGAACAGATAATTGCACTAGGGCGTGTCTGATAATCTTCGATGGAAGCAGATGTTGCCGCATTTTTGTTCCATGCAAGGCGTGTTTGTGATGGCGTAACAGGGGCATGTCCAATAAACGCAACGCAGCAGGAGCAAAAAGACGGTAACAGATGCCCCAGAGTAAGTTTTCAGACACGCCCTAAATCGTGCAGAAATATAGTAACAGCGCAACATCTATTCTAACGTTAACCTTTGTCCCACGTTTCTGCCGCAACCTTTCCCAATTGACCACACTCAAATTCTATGATAAATTCTATTTATTATAAAAAACTTGGTTTTACATGGAGAACTAATCGGGAGGGAAGCTAGTGAGATTATCGGGGAAGGTTTGCTTAATTACAGGCAGCGGTTCGGGTATTGGCAAAAGCACGGCGTTATTATTTGCTAGAGAAGGAGCTGTCGTTATTGTCAATGATTTGAATACAGCGGCTGGCGAGCAGACGGTTAGTGAGATTGTCGAGCAAGGCGGCACGGCTCTGTTTATTCATGCAGATGTAACTGCTTCTGATTCAGTATCGGGTATGATCGACCAGATTATTGCTGCCTATGGAAGGCTTGATGTATTGCTGAATAATGCGGGGATTAGTGGAGTAGGTGCTTTGCATGAGGTGGATGAGCAAGTTTGGGATCGTGTGATGAATGTAAATATAAAGGGCGTCTTTTTGCCGAGCAAATTTGCCATTCGGTATATGATGAAGCAAAATTCCGGTAATATCATAAATATGTCTTCCTGTGCTGCCGAAATGGGGCTGGCTAGAAGGGCTTCTTATTCGGCTACCAAAGGGGCGGTGCTTGCTTTGACGAAGGCAATGCAGGTGGATTATGCTCCTTATCATATTCGAGTTAATGCACTGCTCCCCGGAACTATTATGACACCGTTTGTGGAACAGTACTTGACAGAATCGTACAATGATCCTGAAGAGGCATTTGCTTCGATCAAACGCAGACAGCTTTGCAATGAGCTGGGAAGACCAGAGGATGTAGCGAAGGCCGCATTATTTCTGGCATCGGACGAGTCATCATTTATGATGGGGTCACCTTTATACATAGATGGCGGAGTCGTATTTGGGAAAAACGCATAGCTGGTAGCTGTCGCTTTTTAGTAGCAGTTTTGAACTGAAAGCCTATGTAATCAAAACTATAGAGGAGGAACGGTTGATGAAAACGTTGACGTTTATGAAGGAAGACGCACCATCATTAGGCTTAAAGGTAGGGGAGCGTATATTAGATGTTGAGGCAGCTGTAAAACGCTTTGGCGGGGATGCGCCTTGTAATGATACAGAGCTAATAGCTGGCGGGGCTGTAGCGATAGAGCGATTGCAGAGTCTGTCAGCCGAAGCAGAGTCTGTTTCACAGCTATGGCTGCAAGAAGCTGACGTTGTGTGGGGAGCATGTGTCACGAAACCGAATAAGTTAATTTGCGTCGGCTTGAACTACAGGAAGCATGCGGATGAGACGAATGCTCCATACCCGGAGTATCCGATTCTATTTAATAAATTTAATAATACATTGACTGGTCATAAGCACAATATTGCAATCCCAAGTGTGACAACACAGCTGGATTATGAGGTGGAGTTGGCGATTGTCATCGGGAAAGAAGCGAAGCATGTAGCCTATGCGGATGCGCTTGATTATGTTTATGGCTATACGATCGTGAATGATTTGTCAGCACGTGATTTGCAGATGAGAACACCGCAATGGCTGCTTGGCAAAACGTGTGATGGCTTTAGTCCGCTGGGTCCTTATCTTGTATCGGCTGATGAAGTCGGCAATCCTAATCAGCTGGCACTTCGAACGACAGTCAATGGCGAGGTAAGGCAGAACTCCAATACGTCCGATATGATTTTTGATTGTGCCGAGATTGTCAGCTATATTTCACAACATATGACGCTTGTTCCGGGTGATGTTATTTTGACAGGAACGCCAGAAGGGGTTGTGCTTGGGTTGCCAGAGGAGAAGCAGGTGTTTTTGCAGGCAGGAGATGTCGTAACTATTGATATTGAAAAACTGGGACAATTGACTAACTATTTTGTAGCGGAAGCTGACGGCAGAACAGATTGGAGAAGGTGAACTATATCGTGCAAGATGAGAAGGAAAAGTTAAAACCCAAATATTGGGTTCCAGCCATTGAAAAGGCACACGCCGTTCTGGACTTGGTTTGTGCGTCTCCTGGTCAATACAGGCTAATGGATTTGGTGCAAGCTACAGGCATTCATAAAAGCTCTATGTTTTCCTTGCTGCAAACAATGGAAACGTTGGGCTGGATCGTCTTGGGCAAAGATGGCGTTTATTCAAACGGAGCGGTAATTGCTCAATGGGCAGCCTCTTATTATAGGCATAATGATTTAATTAGCGTTTTTAGAAAAGAAGCCGCCCTGTATGCCGAGGGGCTTGGGGAAACAATCCAATTGGCACGCTTGGAGCATACAGAGGTCATTTATTTGGCAAAACAGGAATGCAGCTATTCCCGAGTGCGCTTAGTAAGTGAGCCGGGCATGACTTTCCCGGCGCATGTAACTGCGCTGGGCAAAGTATTGCTGGCAGGACTGAATGAAAAAGAGGCGCGGTCGCGATATGTGAGCCAAGAGCTGGAGCAGCAAACAGTATTTAGTATAAATAAAACCGATGAGCTGTTCAGGCAGGTGGTTGCGGCTAGGGAGCATGATTTTGCTATGGATCTTCAAGAAGCTGTAATTGGTTTTTGTTGTATAGCTGTACCCGTTAAGAATAGCAGTGGAAAAACGGTAGCAGCGGTGAGCTGTTCGATGCTGCAACAAGTATGGGATGAGAAGAAAGACAAGGCGATCGCATATATGAAAGAGTTGTCCTTGAAGCTTTCGCAGTAAGCTTGTGGAAGATATAACAGCCTTATCGTCATTAAAAACGAGCGACTGTGTAGCTGTGGTGTGCATACAGACATTCAGAGGCTATCGATGAACGGTTGAGTAAGCAGCTTGCGGAAGGCTTGTTTTTTTGCTTTTCCAGGCTTTATGAGAGATGTATTCCTCGCTAAAAAGCGATAAGGAGAGATTAGAGATGGGACAGACTGATCAGATTCCGGCGGTTTCAGTTCATGCAAGCTGGACGCCTCCACAGTGGGCGTTAATGGAAAGACTGCTATTTGATATGTTGAACCAAAGTGCGGTTGAATTTGTAGGGCGCTATACCCGCGAGGACGGTACGTTAATTTGGAGACAGGACTGGCCAGGCATGGATGGATCCGACGATCCTTATGAGGCATTTATGTATTTGTCGCTCCTATATACTCTTGGCGGGAATGAAGAGGTGAAGAGGCTTTCTCAATCCATGTGGGAAGCGCTTACGTGGCAATGGACACAGTATGGTCAAATCGATCGTGAGTTCGATGCTTATTATGACTGGATGCACCATGGTGAAGGCTACTTATATATTTATTTTCTCGGATTAAGCAATCCGCAGCATTTGAAAAATAGACAGCGAGCGATTCAGTTTGCTCATATGTATACAGGGGAGGATCCGCTCGCACCAAATTACGATGCACAGAGGAAGCTTATCCGTTCTCCCATTACGGGCAGTCGCGGTCCCAGATTTGAGATGACGGAAGAGGACTGGGTGACGCATCGCGGCGTGCTGGATGATTATTTGGCACCATTTGAGGATTTGGAAGGTGTTGACTTTGCAAGTGGCAAGTGTGCCTGGTCGAATGATACGGTGTACCGTGAAATTATAGATAAAATGAACAGCCGCATTGCTAAAGGAGATGTACCGTTAAATCTGAATGCCACTGGTCTTGTCAGCCACGCCTTTATGTATACGGGCGAGGAGAAGTATAAGCAGTGGGTAGCAGAATATGTGGGGGCTTGGATAGAGCGCACAGCACGCAACGGCGGGCTTACTCCTGATAACATCGGCTTATCCGGGGAAATCGGGGAATACAATGATGGAAAATGGTGGGGAGGATACTATGGCTGGCGGTGGCCGCACGGGTTTATGACCATTATTGAGCCGATGGTAAATGCGGTGATGAATGCGGCATTACTGACAGGCGAGCTGAAATGGTTGGACTTTGCCAGAGGACAGCTGGATTATAACTGGCAGCTTGGTCGTAAGCAGGATGGTGTTTGGGTAACGCCAAATAAGCATTTTGACAGTGGCTGGACGGATTACCGTATTCAAAATGCAATCTATCCGATTCAGCTGTGGATGGTATCTATGCAGCAGGAGGACTTGGAACGAGTCAACCGAATTGCCATTGCAGACAGTCTGCTGGAAATTGATATTCCGGTAGTATCAGGTCGCAATCCTGTCACTAAGAAGGAAACGAAGCATTTTATCGGCAATACAATCCCGTGGTTTTTATTTATGCAAGGGAAATATCCCAATTATCCAGAGTTGATTCTACAGGCAAATCACCGACTGATCGTACAGCAATTGGAGAAGATGAGATCAGATGCCGGCGATCCTGCGGGATGGGATTGGGAGGATATCAACGGCATTCACAAGTGGCAAGAAATGAACCCTGTCTATATGGAAGCGTTGGTTCAGCTCACGTTGGGGGCGCCAATGCATATTTCTCATGGCGGATTTCAGCATGCCAGGGTACGTTATTATGATGCTATAGAGAAAAGACCGGGACTGCCGGAATCGGTAGCTGCGCTTATCGATCAGTTATCTGATCAATCGGTTACCGTTACACTGATCAATACAAGTCTATTTGAGGAGCGAGAAGTTATTTTGCAGGCGGGAAGCTTTGGCGAGCATCGCTTTGAATCGGTTGTGCTTTACAATGAAGCGGGTGAGCAAGTTGGAACGCAAACTTTGGGCGACAAATGGTTCAAGCTTTGTTTGGGCAAAGGGGCAGGTGCGCGACTGGTTATTCAAATGAGCCGCTATGTTCATAAACCTTCCTATCATACGCCGTGGATGGAAGCGGAAGGAGCGCCGCCATTTATGAGGGGCAGGCAAGGGTAAGAAAATGGGATGAAAATGCGCTTGGCTATCTGACAATAAAGCAGTAGTAGTACTATACAATTGAAGTCGTTAAAGGACACTATCAATAAGTAATCATTTATGAAAGAGCTGGAACTGGCAACAGCGAGCTTACAGCTAACGGGGGGAAGCATAGATGTATTTGGATAGTCATGTGCATGTTTGGGAGCTGAGTCGGGGTGACTACACTTGGATTTCTCCCGATAATCCTATTTTATTTCAAGATCGGCTTCCATCGCAGTTGGAGCCTCTGCTGAGCAAGCATAATGTTGCTGGCATTGTGCTTGTCGAGGCAGCCTCCACTGTGGAGGAGACCGAATATATGCTCGAACTGGCTGAGCGGTACAGCTGGATTCAAGGGGTGGTCGGCGGTCTTGATATTGCCGGTCCCTCTTTCGAAGAGGATTATAAACGACTGCGTGCAAACAGCAAATTTGTCGGTATAAGAATAAATGGCTCGAGATTAGAACAGCAAGACATACAAGCTCAGCAGCTTTTGCATCATCGACTACAGCTTCTCCAACAGGATCAGCTTGCAGTCGACTTGTTAGTTCGTGCTCATCAGCTCCCGGAGGTCATTGCATGTTTGACTGCTTTTCCTCATTTAAAGGCTGTTATTAACCATTTGGGTGTACCGCTAGTCAAGGAACAAATAATGAAGCCTTGGATTGATGATATGCATATAGTACAACGTTTTCCCAATGTAATGGTAAAAATATCGGGTATGATTACTCAAGCGGGCGGCTTCAAACCGGATCTACTTGAGAAGTATGTTCATTTTCTGGCAGACAGCTTTAGCTCGCAAAGGCTGATGTTTGGCAGTGATTGGCCTGTTGCGCTTATGGGCGGTACCTATGACGAGGTGATTGAGCTGTTTGAGACGCTGCTGCCTGTACAGTGGAGTGAGACTGAGCGGGAGCGGGTACGTTATAGCAATGCTTTGCGCTTCTATGGTATTAGCTGCGAGGAGGACGTCGCAACGGATGAATAGGTGGATGTATTGGGCACAAGTCCGGCCGGGTAAGTTACATTTTTTACGAGAATCGATAAGGGCTGTGCAGGAGCGCTGGCAAGATTCTTTAACGAAGCAAGGAGCAGTTACATGCAGTGTATTTCTTCATGAGCATACATTGTTTGTCTATGTCGAAGCATCCTTTGGCAGCGAGCAATGGAGCTGGCCTGAGGAAGTTCAGCAATGGCTGGAGCGCTTGCCTAACCCGGCTTATAAACTTTCCCGCTATCATACTAATACTGGGGATGCCTCTTACTCTTATCATATACTGATGCCCAATGTATTTTATGATGGGACTGTGTCAGAAATTCAAAGCGGCAGGCAATTGCGGGAAACCACTGAGCGTGTGGGACTGATTGCCTTTTTACGACCAGAGATGGTAAGCAGTTATGTATTCTATCATTATCAAATGCAAGAGGAGAAGCCGGGCGGCTTTAACCAATCCTATTCCATTGGGCTTAATGGAGAGCTGTTATTTTCTTATTATGAGCTCCCTGCCATGAAGGGGCCGAGCCGTGTTGGCAAGCTGACGACTAATCAAACGCCATCCAATTGGCATGACATCATGGCTGAACACTTCACTTCTGGAAAGTCTGTAGATGATCCGGTATGGACGAGACTGGAGCTTTATTTTTCTTTTTAAAAATATCTATGCAGGTTGAACTAGTGTGTTCCCTGATTTCTTATATTAAAAAAACTAGTGTGGAAGTCAGGGAACAAAGGCGATCGTTTTCGCTTCTCCATATAGCTCTAGCAATACCCTTCAAGAGTTGCAACGAGTGGATCAGGCAGGTCTATCTCATCCCGAACACAGTTGCCTCCGGGGATATGAATACCTTTGGAGCACAATCTTTCTGTAAGGGAGACCATTCTATTAGAGAAGCCAGGTGCAAGCAGTTCGGAATTTATCGCAACAATAAATAAACCTACCCCAGGCGATTGCTTTCCTTCCACAAAGGAGGGAGCATCCAGCGACCAATTAGCGCCTGTCATCCCGGCAGCGAGTATTTCTACCATTAATGCAATATTGGCACCGCGTGTACCGCCAAAGGCAAGCAAGGCCCCTTTAATTGCCTCACGAGAATCCGTTGTACTCCCCCCTCTCTCATCGATAGCCCAGCCTTCAGGAATCGTTTCGCCTAATTCTGCTGCTTTCCTAATATTTACAAATGCCGTAGCGCTTGATGCTTGGTCAATAACCAAAGGCTCCCGATTGTCTATCGGCACAGCGAATGCTAGCGGATTAGTACCGTACACAGCCTCGCAACTCTGTCCCGCGGTCATAAAGGCAGGACCATTGGTCGCAGCCAATGCCACCAAACCTTGACGTGCGAGTCGCCGAGTATAATAACCCAATTCCCCAACCGTGTAGCTATTTTGGATTGACAATATGGTCACACCATAAGCCTCTGTCCGTGTTAACACTTCATCTAATGCATGATCAAAGGCAAGCTGGGCAATTCCCTCTTGAGCATCGACTTGAATAAGAGCTTGTGCCGGAAAGGAAATTACAGGTTCAGCAGTAGTATTAATTCGACCATGCAACATGCCTTCCAAATAATCGGGAAGATGAGCAAAGCCAACCGAGTTTCTGCCAGAACATTCGGCAGCGACAGTTGCTTCGGCTAAGGATACTGCTGTTGCTTTGCTAGCACCAGAGGCAAGACATACACGAGTAGCAAAATCCTTCGCACTTTTAAGATCAAATCGCATGGGCTAAACTCCTTTTATTCTAAGGAATGTACATCTTAAATATTTAAAAACCAATACACCTGCGCTGTGCATATTGCTTTCCAGATCAGAATATCGCTCTATAAAAAATCGGGAAAGTAGCTGTTTTTATACTATTATCCTTTGTGTTACTACTTAGCCGCTTATTTTGATTCACGGGAGTTTATTTTTATATGCAAGCATGTATTTTTGCAATTATATCATGAAACGAGGTCAGCATAGACGAGCTGACACACGTTAAATGTTTGCTTTTTCACTAGTAGTAATTAGCTTTTTTAAACTACGAAAGCACAATCAACTAACAGATTAATTATCTGGTGATGTCCAATCAATAAGGGACTGAATTTATCGGGAGTGTATCCTTATGCTAATGAAAGATCAACTGGGCTCTGCCCCTAAAATATATTTTCTCCCTGAGTTGAAAAATTGCCCGTATGGCGACGCTGTATTAAAACGAACTCACACGGCTTGGAATAAGAAAATCTCTTCGCTCAATGGTGTCGTTCATGCGTGGGGCATGGCTTATGCGTGCCCTAATAAAGACTGTGAGTACGTCGGCGTAACTTATGTACGGCGAACGCTAGCTGAGGTCAGAGCACAAAACGGCAGGATTATTCTTGCGATGGACGGTGTACAACCCGAAAAAGGTAATGAGACACTTTACATTAGCGAATTGTACTGTCGCAGAAAAGAAACATTCCCATACGTTGATAGAGGAAGTGCGGTCTTATCTATCAAAAAACAAACGCACCTAATCATGTAAAAAGGCGCCTAAAAATGTCCCGCACCGCCGCCACTTTCACGAGGAGAGCCTGAATATTTACCAAGCAAAGAAGAAGCCCAAGTGACTCCTTGTTTGCTTGGTATTATATGGAGCTCACCCAAGAATAGGACTATTATTTCGCGAAAGTAGATATAGGACAAGCAAAGTTGAAAATGTGCAAGCTCATTCTACCACTTCTGAAAGGAAACGTCGTGATTCTTAACGAAGACTTTAGGTGGGGAAATCTCCAATGAGCTTAGAGGATGTGTTCACCTTGTGGATCAATGCTATTTTACGTAAGATGACAATCTTTCCAAAACTGCTATTAACGTTTCTAGTCGCAATTGTCCCCCTGTTTTTCGTTAGCCTTCAGATGAACCGTATGGGCTCGGATAGTGTTCGGGAAGAAATCCTAACTTCAATGGAATCGCGTGTACATTCGAATATGAAATCACTCGTAGCGGAGATGCAGCGGATTATCCGACTTCATCAGCAATATGTTCAGGATGATGATGTGACCAAGTTGAGTATGATCTCATCAATCATGCCCTATTATGAAGTGATGTTGATGCAGAAAAGGGTGCAGAATAAGCTTTGGGTTATGAAAAACTCCAATTTATATGTATTAGAAGCCAAAGCATATATCCCCCTTATTGGTAAAACACTCTTATCTCTGACCGACGAGGATGGTATGTCTGCCGAAGAGGTGCTGGAACTGCAGGAGCTAAACCGGAGACAGGTTTCGCCCGTCGTCTATTTGCAAGGCAAGCTTCTCATTAACTCTATTTATCCTAATCCTTCTTATTTAAATAAACCCCCCATTTATATTTTGCAGTCGGAGATGGATCAAGGTGGTTTGCAAACGTTTCTTAGGCAAATGGTCAATAACAAAGGAGAAGGTTCTCTATTGTATAACATAGATCAAGAGTGGACGCTCTTGAGTAATCAGAACGATCCGGCTCAGGATCAAGTAAAAGAGTTTGTTAAAAGTCAGCCGCCGGACGACCGCTTTGGACAGGGAACAGTAAAGATCAATAATCAGATGTATTACGTGACCTTTGAACGGTCGCAGCTGCTGAACATGGATTTGGTCATCTATGTCCCAGAGGAAGAAATTCTTGGTCCGTTGATCAAATATCGCACCTGGTTCTGGATTTTTTCCGGGTTGTCCTTGGCAGTCGTTTTTGTCTTTTCCTATTGGATATTCCGACTGATTCATTCCCCTCTCCGCAAGATGGTTCGTGCCTTCCGCAGAGTAGAGATGGGTGATCTCTCCCTCTCAATTGTGCACAGAAATTATGATGAATTTCAATATTTGTACGGTCAGTTCAATGGCATGGTCAGCAAGCTGCAGCATTCTATTCAAGAGGTGTACGAGTCTAGAATTATGGCCCAGCAGTCCGAACTGAAACAGCTCCAATCACAGATCAACCCGCATTTTTTGTATAACACCTATTTCATGGTCCATCGAATGGCGGATGCCCATGACGTGGAGAACGTGGCCAAAGCGACGAAGTATTTAGGAGAATACTTCCTCTATATCACTCGCAATTCTTCGGACGAGGCTTCATTGAAGGAAGAATGGAACCATACGATCGCTTATATTGAGATTCAGCAGATGCGCTTTCACAATCGTATCGAAGCTCGAATAACGAATCAATTACAATATCCCCATTCTGTTCGTATTCCTCGTCTCATCCTGCAGCCTTTGGTGGAAAATGCTTATCAGCATGGGCTTAAATCGAAAGTAGCAGGGGGCTTAGTCGCAATGTCTATGTCACATTCAGAGGATGGCTTCCTCTTAGTATCGGTAGAGGATAATGGTGAGGAATTAAGTGATGAGGAGCTGTTGCAAATTCAGTGCAAACTTGATTCCGACTGGGATAAGCCCATGGAAAAAACGGGAGTTCTGAATGTCCATATGCGTATGCGTCTAAAATTCGGAGATGGCTATGGACTAACGGCTTCAAGAAGCCCACTGGGAGGCTTAAAGATTCAAATGACGATCCCCATCTCGAAAAACCAACTAGAGGAGGAATAACACAATGCGACGTATATTAATCGTTGACGACGAACCCTTTATCGTGAACGGCCTGGCAGGAATGATTAAGGAAGCAGATTTTGCGGAACTGGAAGTATATAAAGCAAACTCTGCAATCGAAGCGATTGACTGGTTTGAGAGGACCTCAATGGATATCTTACTGACCGATATCTCCATGCCTGGCATGGATGGGCTTGAATTGCAGCAACGCATCGTTAAGCAGTGGCCGAGGTGCAGGGTCATCTTTCTAACCGGTTATAACGATTTTTCATACATTAAGGAAGCCATCCATCACAGAGCTGTGGATTATATTCTGAAAACAGAAGGCGATCAGGCAATCCTGACAGCCGTGCAGAAGGCATTGGAAGAGCTTAACCTAGAGTTTGAGAGTGGGGTGCAGCTTCATAGAGCCCAAACCCAACTGCAAGCCGCGCTCCCTTTTCTACAGAAGGAATTTTTGCTTGAGCTCCTTCATGGTGAACTCCAACTAGGGACGCCTTTGCAGGAGCAGATGAACGAGTTAAATCTGGCCTTTATAGAAAGCGCTCCTGTTTTAATAGTAATGGGGAAAGTCGATGAATGGTCGGAGACTACGTCCGCAGACAAGGCATTGCTTCTATATGCAGTGCAAAATGTCGCAGAAGAATATTTGTCTTCATCCGTTAAGTCGCAATCGTTCTCCTTCGATAAAACTAAAATCGTTTGGCTGATTCAGAAGCTTCCCCCATCTGTCAGTCAGGATGTGGCGATAGATGATCGCTGGCTGGCTCGCTTTGCACTTGGAACGGTAGAACGCATTCAACAAACATGTAAAGAGCTGTTGAAATTAAAATTGTCCTTTGTCGTGGCGAGAGAGTGGTGTACTTGGGCTAGTATTCCTGAGCAATTCGAGCAACTGAACCGAGTGATGAGAAAAAGCTTTGTTATGGGTTATGAGTTGCTGCTTACAGATGAATTGGCAAGTCCGACAACCGAGATGCCTACGAAAGACTCACAGATGAAGATGATACAGAAGCAGACCGCCCAGTTAGAGCTCTTTCTGATAAGTGGTCAGCAAATGGAATACAAGCAAAAATTAATGGAGCTCATGAACGATTCTACCTTTTTATCTGATTCAGAATTGAGACTCATTGCATCCTATCAGTTTTTATCTATGATTATGACTTTTGCGATGAACGAGGGATTAATGAAAATGGTGACCGAGAGCATGGGAGTGAATAACTTGCTGAGCCTGGGCTCTCAACCGCATTGGGAGGAAACGATCATCCGTCTGGCTGAGATTGGTGAAGCAATATTGCAGCACAAAGAAGGAATGACGAACCAGCATGGCAGGAGCTTAGTATATAAAATTAAACAATACATAGACGGGCATTTATCTGGGGACTTGTCGTTGACTCGATTAGGTGAATTGGTCTCCTTGAATCCCATCTACTTATCAAGGCTGTATAAGCAATTAACCGGGGAGGGTCTGTCGGAGACGATTATGTCCGTCCGACTGACTGAAGCAAAGAGGCAGCTCAAGGATACGAATGACAAAGTGCAGGATATCTCAACAAGGGTGGGCTTCGAATCTGCTGCCTATTTCACTCGTTTTTTCAAGAAAGCGACCGAATGCACACCGCAGGAATATAGAGAGCATACTCGTAAATAGCTTTAGAGAACAGTAAGCCGAAGTCGTTTAAATAAGTCAAGTGAAGTAGAAATCCTCCAATATGAAGTGCATCCAGATCAGCTTATAATCAGGGCAGGAAGATAAACCTTCTCAAATATCATTAGGGGGAAGTTGCGAATGAGGAAGATAAAATTAAGTATTATCATGGTTGCAGTTATAATGCTCCTCACCACAGTGCTAGCAGCATGCGGCAGTAACAACAAAGAGCAGAATGGTTCATCTGCAAGCCCATCCAAAGCTGCGGAGTCATCGGTGCCAGCAAGCGAGCCAGCATCAGAACCACCGTCAGAGGCTATTGATCCATTGGGTAAATTTGATCCTCCTATCGAGGTGACGGTCATCCGGCCTTATGACGACAATACGAAATACGCTCCGGGCGATACAGCAGAGAATAATGAGTGGACGCGCGCCTATGAGGAAAAACTCGGAATAAAGGTTAAATTCGCATGGACGCTGCAGGGGGGAGGCGAACAATATACTCAGAAGCTGAACGTTTCTATCGCAAGTAACGATCTAGCCGATATCGTTGTCGTCAATGCGAATCAAATGAAGCAGCTGGTCGAAGCAGGTCAAATCACTGACATTACTGAAGTATTCGAAAAATACCAGTCAGATTTTGTTAAAAAAACCATGAATGAAGACGGCGGACTTGCACTTAAATCAGCGACGTTTGACGGCAAGCTGATGGGCATTCCTCGCATCGGGTCGGACATCGACGAAGTTGCGCTTCTGTGGGTTCGCACTGACTGGCTGAAGAAATTAAATCTACCGGAGCCTAAGACAATGGCGGATGTGCATGCGATCTCCGATGCTTTCACTAATAGGGATCCGGATGGCAACAACAAGCCGGATACGTTTGGTTTGGCTCTGACAAAGGATTTGGGGAGCGGATTCGGAGGCTTTGAAGGCTTCTTGAACGGATACCATGCTTATTATAATATCTGGATTAAAGATGCATCCGGCAAGCTGGTTAACAGCAACATTCAACCGGAAATGAAAACAGCCTTGGGTGAGCTGCAGAGGATGTATAAGGCCAAGCAAATCGACAAAGAATTTGGAACGAAGGATGTTACCAAAGTTGCGGAGTCGATTACAAGCGGCAAGATCGGTATGTATTACGGCATGATGTGGACACCATTGTGGCCATTGCAAGGCGGTAAGGAATTGGATCCGACCATGGAGTGGAAATCTTATGCCATTCCTTCTGTTGATGACCAACCAGTGAAAGCTCAATTGCCTTTCCAAGTTCCGCAATATTATGTTGTGAAGAAGGGGGCAAAAAATCCTGAAGCTGCTGTGAAAATGTTGAATCTATGGTATGACATCTCGTTTGATTCGATGATAGAGCCAGAGGTTTACGGAGCAACGCCGGAGGGAGTAGAGACCTTTAAGCACGCCATTCTAGCAGGAGCACCTATTACTACGAATATGGATAAGTATAAAGCGATCAAGCATGTTCTGGAAACGAAAGATGAATCGCAATTGAAAGCAAACTTCAAAAACGACTTTAAACCCGTAAAGGATTACATTAATGGCGATATTAAGGGATGGGGCATGCACGGAGTTTTTGGTCCAGGTGGTTCCTACTCGGCTATCGAAGAATACGTCAAAAATGACGCGTTCCTCCGCAACTCCTTCTACGGGTCGCCTACTGCAACTATGGGTGAAAAAGGCGGCACATTGGGTACGCTTCTAACTGAAACGTTCACGAAGATCATTATGGGAGCCGCTTCGATTGATGAGTTCGATAAATTCGTCGAGGATTGGAAGAAACTTGGCGGCGATCAGATTACTCAAGAAGTGAACGAATGGTACGCTAAACAATAATCTTAGACTAGAGACAGAAGAAAGAGGAAGTAAGCTCTATTACTTCTCTTTCTTTATAAGGATGTGTAGATCTGATGCGATCGAAAAAATGGGGAAGAGAAGTTCCCCTTCACTTTATGATTTTTCCGGGACTTATTCTTGTTCTGATATACAGCTACGTTCCCTTCTTCGGAGTAACAATGGCATTCATGAAATTTCTTCCTGCACGCCCTTACTTCGATAACCCGTGGGTTGGCTTTGATCATTTCAAGTATGTGTGGGATATGCCTAATTCCCTCCGCGTGTTGTGGAACACGATTTATATTGCAGGCCTAAAGATCATAATCGGGCAGATCGTTCCGATCACAATTGCATTGCTGCTTAACGAAATTAGCAAGAGCTGGTTGAAGCGCGGTGTACAGACACTTATTTATTTACCTCATTTTCTCTCGTGGATTATTCTGGGGGGAATTTTAATTGATATTCTGTCCCCGTCTCAGGGGGTTGTGAATCAGCTTCTCGGGACATTCGGCATTGATCCGATTTATTTTCTTGGGGACAACCGATGGTTCCCAATTACCATCATCTTAACAGACGTATGGAAAGAATTCGGATTCAGCACGATTGTCTATTTAGCTGCCTTGACCAGCGTAAATCCTTCTCTCTATGAAGCAGCTGTCATTGACGGAGCCAATCGCTGGAAACAGACGACTAACATTACGCTTCCTAGTATCCTGCCCATCGTCATCCTTCTCGCAACGCTTAGCTTAGGAAACGTTCTGAATGCGGGGTTTGATCAAGTATTCAATTTATATAGTCCGACTGTTTATGAAAGTGGAGATATCATCGACACACTCGTCTTCCGAGTCGGTCTAGAGGAAGCACAATATAGTGTGGCGACCGCGATCGGTTTGTTTAAATCTATAGTTTCCTTTGTCATGATTTCCTTGTCCTATTTTCTTGCATATCGACTCGCTAATTACAGGATTTTCTAGATAGGAGATTTTACCATGATACGAATGAGTATGGGGTATCGGATCTTTAACGTATGGAATATCTTATTTCTCGTCACGCTTTCTGTCGCGTGCATCTTGCCGCTTATCCATGTATTTGCGCTGTCATTCAGCAATAGCAACGCAGCTGGGGCAGGTTTGGTTAAGCTGTGGCCGGTTGGCTTTACTACGAACTCCTATGAATTTATTCTAAAAAAACCGGCCTTTCTCCATTCAGTCGGTGTCACGATTGAACGAGTGTTAATTGGTTCACTCGTGAATATGCTGCTCACTTTGCTCGTAGCATACCCCTTATCCAAGGAAACACAAGCTTTTCGATTCAGAACCATCTATGCTTGGTTTTTCGTATTTACGATTCTCTTTAGCGGCGGATTAATCCCCTGGTATATGACGGTCAAGATGACGGGCATTATGGACACGATCTGGGCGCTCGTTCTGCCGGGTGCCGTTCCTGTGTTCAACATTATCTTGCTGCTTAACTTCTTCAGGGGCCTGCCCAAAGAATTGGAAGAATCCGCTTCGATTGACGGTGCCAGCCACTGGACAATTTTATGGCGCATCTATGCTCCTTTATCGATGCCCGCCCTTGCCACTATCGGGCTCTTCACAATCGTCGGGCACTGGAATGCCTGGTTTGACGGCCTGATCTTAATGAGGTCGCACGAGAAGTATCCATTGTCCACGTATCTTCAAACCATTCTTGTCGGGATCGATATGACGAAAGTGTCGAGTGAATCGATGAACGATTTGAGTGAGGTATCCGATCGGACTGCAAAATCTGCGCAAATTTTTCTTGCGATGCTCCCGATATTGCTAGTCTATCCTTTCTTGCAGAAGTATTTCGTTAAGGGAATCGTTCTAGGTAGCGTGAAGGAGTAGGGGGATGTAAGCTGGGGGAAATGCAAAAACGAATTCGTGAGTTGCAAGAGGAAAACGAAATCTTAAAAAAAGTGATGTACTTATTCATGAAAGACCGTCGGTAAAATATGCGTTCATCCACGAACGCCCCTCCGAGTACCGACTGGAGAAGATGTGCTGCGTGCTGGAAGTATCTCGCAGCGGCTATTACAAATGGAAGGATGGTCCCGAAAGCAATCGAACGTGTCAGCATAAAAAATGGACGGATTAGATCAAGGAAGTTCACTTATGTAGCGACCGAAGAAGGTTGGCTGTACCTGACGAGCGTGATGGACCTGCACTCCCGCAAGATTGTTGGCTGGAACACGAGCGACAGTATGACGAAGGAACGCTCAGGCAGGCTGAGAGGTCTTGCACCACTCCGACCGTGGCAGCCAGTACGCCTCTCACGAATACCAGAAGCAGCTTGAGATGTACTAATCTACTTGAACAAGTACGCAACCCGTGCCGAAGCCCAAAAAAGTATATTTGAATACATCGAAGTCTTTTACAATAACGAGCGCATCCGTTCGTCGAAAGGGTATTGTACACCCGTTGATTTTAAACAACACTTTCACTTCAATGCGGTGAATCGATAAAATATGTTTCTACTATTTTGACAGAGGTCCAGATGGTTAAGGCATTCTTTAACATCCTGTTTCGACTTGTGAAGGACAACCCAATACCTATAAGGGGAAGTGAGAATTAATGAAGAAGAGAATGACTGTACGCTTAACGGCTATCGTAACTGCTATGGCTTGTATGTTGACTGTGATCACCTTTAGCTTCGCCTCCCCCGCAAAAGCTGCTGGCGAGGAGTTTGTGATGGGCATTTTCTATGCACCCACTTGGCCTCATACAAACGCTACACAATATGATTATATTAAGGATGCGCATATCAATGTCCTCCAAACCTTCTACCCGAATACGAACCAGCCAAGCACCATCTCTCAAATGAATACTGTGCTGGATTTGGCAGGTGAAAGGGGCATGAAGGTCCAGGTCTCGGATACACGATCAGAATATCTGATGGGAACGAGGACGGGGCAGCCTCTGCCAGCAGCATCAGATGCGGATATCGATGCGATTGCAGATTCTTATAAAAATCATCCTGCAACGGCGGGTTACTACATTCAGGATGAGCCGTACGAGTATGAGTTCCCAAGAGCGGCACATGTATATAATCGATTTTTGATGAATCATCCAGATTCGATGTCTAACGTGAATATGTTCCCAGATTCAGGTGTGCCAGGCGGTTCAAGCGAGCATTTAAGTTATATGAAAAAATGGGTGACCACGGTGGGTGCCTCCAAGCTTCAGTATTTGTCCATGGACACTTATCCCTTCAAGGATGATGGGAGTATTGGCAGCTACTATTTTCAAGATTTAGCCCAGTTAAGAGCAGCTGGATTGTCCTATAACTTGAAGACTGCTTCCTATTTGCAAGCTAATGGAGATACGTATGCTCATTATCGACGCCCTAATGCAAATGAGTTGAGATGGAACGTATATACGAATCTTGCTTATGGTGTGAAGGGACTCTACTGGTTCACGTGGTTCCAACCGGAAATATGGGATCCTAACAATTTCACAACTGCCATTATGGATGGAAACGGAAACAAGACAGATCTGTATATCCCTGCACAAACCTTAGGCGGAGAGGTTAAGAAGTTAGGTCCCACCTTGATGGGATTAACCTCGCGAGATGTATACTTCCAGGGGACAGCCCCTGCTGGAACAACAGCTGTTCCAGCCGATTATTTCTGGAATCCGACAACAGCCTTTGATCAAATTGTGTCCCATTTTTCTAATGAAAATGGCAGAAGCTATGTGATGGTCGTGAACAGAGATTATGTGAACAGCAGAACGTTAAGCTTTAATTTGCCTTCCAAGCCATCTGCCGTGACGGAGGTTTCCAAATCGACAGGTGCGGAGGTCAGCACCAACTACAGCAATACCACAGGCGATATCTCGGCAACGTTCCTCCCAGGAGAGGGCAAGCTCTATGCCTTATCAAACGATTTTGTATTGCTAGCCTTAAATGTCAATGACTCTCATGCAGCCATCACCTATTCGGGCAGCAGTTGGCTTCATAGCACGAGCCGCGGAGTTGGTGACTATGAAGATGATATACATCACGCAAGTGTCAATAATGAATACTTCGAGTTTACCTTTAATGGTACCGGTGTGGATTATGTAACGGAGAAGGAAACGAGCGGCGGCAACGTGGATATTTATATCGACGATGTGTTCCAACAAACCGTAAGCACATACACGAGCGGAGCCCGTCTATCTGGGCAAACCATTTACAGCAAGACCGGATTGACGGACGGTTCGCATACCATTAAAGGCGTGAAGAAATCTGGAACCTTCATGACGGTAGATCGATTTAAGGTTACGCCAGGCAGTATGATACGCCAAGCATCTAAGACGAATGATACGTTCTCGGGCATTACCTACTCGGGGACGGGCTGGGGTTATAGCGATGGACGCGGTACTGGAGACTTTAAGAATGATCTGCATTATACGACCGTGAATAATGATTACTTCGAGTATACATTCACTGGAACGGGTGTAGATTTCTTGACGGACATGGACACCAGCGGCGGCAATGTGGATATTTATATCGATAATGTGTTTCAACAAACGATAAGCACTTACAGCACCTCATCCCATAAGACTCAGCAGGCGGTATACAGCAAGACTGGATTAACCTATGGCACCCACACCATCAAAGGGGTAAAGAAGTCGGGAACCTATATGGTTGTAGACGGATTTACTGAGCACAAGGGCAGTAATCTTCTAGCAAATTTCGGTTTTGAAAGCGGAACAACGGCTTCGTGGTCTGCTCCTTATGGTGGAACGATAACTGCAAATTCAGCTAATAAGCGAACAGGAGCCTACAGTGGAAAGATTACCGGAAGAACACAATTATTCAGCAGTCCTACCCAAGATGTAACAGCAGCTCTAAAGGCGAATGGTCGAGGGACCTACAATTTGTCCGGTTGGTTAAAGTTAGCAGCTGGACTAGAAGATCGAGCGCATATCGCCATTCAATTGGATGATGATTTAGGAACGCATTGGGTGAATACAGATTGGAAAACCATTAATAGCACCGAATGGACCCAGAGCTCCAATACACTCAACATCGCTTGGACGGGTAAATTAACATCTGCCATTCTGTATGTACAAACTGAAACTTACGGTTATGACATGTATTTTGATGATTTCTTACTTTCTCATTGAGGTCAGATTAACCTGCGTCTCGAGCAGTCCAATGTAATGCAATTCGACCAGTGGACCTACGCATCTGCTCTTAGCAGATGCGTAGGCAATTTTCAGTCAAGGAGTCGATGAAATTGAGCAAAGAGTTTCCGATTGGTATATTCTATATCCCAACATGGGCTGCAACGAACGATACCCAATATGATTACATAAAGGACGCTCATATCAACCTTATGCAGTCTTTCTATCCGAACGTTGTTGGCATAAGTACAGAAGACCAAATGAAAACCATCCTAGATTTGGCTCATGCCCGCGGAATTAAGGTTCAGGTTTCCGATTCGCGGACGGAGAATCTGATGACAACCGCTACAGATGAGGAAATTGATGCCATTGCGAACACTTATAAAAACCATCCGGCAACCGGTGGCTATTATATTAAGGATGAGCCGAGCCTCGAACAGCTCCCTAGAGCCGCTTATGTTTATAACAGATTAAAGAGGAATGATCCGGCCTCCTTTCCAAATGTGAATATGTTTCCTGCTTCTGGCGTTCCTGGCGATCACAGGAGTTATTTAGAGGAATGGGTGAAGCAAGCGGGTCCAACCAACCTTGAGTTTCTGACAATGGATACTTATCCGTTCGTTGGAGGAAGGGCGATAGGTCCGGATTATTTTAAGGACATGGAGGATTTAAGAGCGACAGGCTTGAAGTACGACTTAAAGATTGCCGCTTATTTGCAGGCCGTCGGTCTTACAATTGGAGAAACCGAGCATCTACGTCGTCCGAATGCTGACGAACTGAGATGGAATGTGTATACAAACTTGGCCTATGGTGTAAAAGGAATATATTGGTTTACCTGGTTTCAGCCCTTGGATCAAGGTCCGGATACCCACTTTTCAACAGCGATTATGGACGGTACCGGCAACATGACAGATTTATATGCTTCCGCGCAAGCTTTGAATGCTGAAATTAAGCAGTGGGGATCCATTTTGAGCGGGTTGACCTCGCACGATGTATTTTTCCACGGGAATGTACCAGAAGGAACGAAGCCTTTACCTGCAGATTTTTTCTGGAAGCCTCTTGAGGAAGACGCTCAAATTGTTTCGCACTTTATGGATCAAAGCGGAAGAAATTATGTTATGGTCGTGAACAGAGATTTTAACAATAGCAGGACGTTAGGCTACCGTCTGTCCTCCAAGCCTTCTGCGGTAACGGAAATTTCCAAGATCAGCGGAGCTGAGATCAGTACAAGCTATAGTCCATTAACTGGATATCTTTCTTCCACGTTCCTTCCCGGTGAAGGAAAGCTTTATGCCTTGCCCACAGAATAGTATGACGAATAGCCCAGTGTAACCCTATAAGAAATTAAATAAGAGCAAAGATCCTTTCTATGACAGAAGGTTCTTTGCTCCTTTATATATACAGACTAATAATGTTGCTGGAAAAGGGAGCGAGACGCCATGTTGTTCCGCTCGTCTTCAAACCGTAAGTTATGAAGCCTACGCTTCTCGCAAAAAAGCAATGGAACGAAAGGTTATCCGAGAGTGTTCAGCGGAGACGCTTTAATAGAGAACCACAAAAGTATTTACAACAACTTGAACGTCTTTGGGAATCAGAATGATTGCGTTAGCGAATTGTGCTGTCGTGGCTTTTTAAAAATATTGCTGCGTAGCTATGTTGTCTAGTGTTCATAGTCGAGATATGTAAAAAAGAGTATATCAAAGTAAACAGTTATCTATTTCTAAATTGTAAGCGCTGTCATAGAATGAGTCGTAACGAGCACCTGAAAGAAATTGATGAGCGTGGGAGGCAAGGGCTAACTTGGAGCAAAAAAATGCTAGCTCATGGAAAGCGGAAATGGAGCTATACAAGTGTTAGCGCCACCTTTTATACACTTATGTAATGGCCGCTCGGAGCAGGAGAATATGCCAGACCTGTTACAATCATTTTAATCTAAGAAATGAGGATGAACAATGAAGCGAGGTCAGTGGTATCAAAGAAGAGGTTCCTTATTGTTAACGTTTATACTTATCGTATCAATTATTTTCTCGGTTCAACCGTCAGCAGTGTATGGGCAAGAGGAAAAAGCATCTGAGAGCGCACAAATGCCAGACGAGCAGTCTTTTAACGTTGCAGCAGCGGCAGCAACAGGATACTTTCCACCTAATACTGCGGCTTCAGGCAATGTGAAAAACATGGCTCTGTTATATACGGGATATTATGGCGGACGCACAACCTATGAGGGGAAAGAAATCGGCGTCTATGACAAAGAAACGCTTCTGCCTTATGTTGCGCACTATAACAGTAACAACACTATTGATAATACCTTTTTCGACTCCTTTCTGTTTCTTGGCATTAACACTCCTGATTATCGAGACTTCGGCGATACGGCTGACCCTGCCAAATGGACTTACAAGACCGATTGGGAGTGGTATATGAACCGCATTTTCACTGCTAATAAGCAACTCGATGCTCTTAATCAAGCAACCCAGCAAGTAGCAGCCACGCTTCAACAAAACAATTATAAATCAAAAGTATATATTATGATTCCCTATCCTAACCATGAGATTACAAACTTCGGCGATGTTGATAATGATGGAATTAGTGAAAATTTAAATTCAACGCCCAGCAATTTGACCAAGGTTACCAGATGGTATATCGATTCAGTATTAAGCAAATGGAATCAAGCGAATTTCAGCCATCTTGAGCTAAAGGGCTTCTATTGGTTTCATGAAGATATTGATCGATACAATCAAGGTGAAGTCAATGCAATCAACAACGCGGGAAATTATTTGCATACACTCGGATTGAAGCTTGCATGGATTCCTTACTTTGGTGCGGGACAAAGCAATAACGGACATAACTATGCAATTGATTTTACTATTCAGCAGCCTAATCACTATTTTGTACCAGAAAGCGATTATTCAAGAATGACCACAGTATCGTCGCAAGCCCAAACCTACAATAAAGGCATAGAAATGGAATTCGACGAACGGGCGATGTTTGACCCCGATTTTAAAAAACGTTTCGATAATTACTTGATGGCAGGGTATGAGTACGGTTATATGAACGGAGCGATTAAGGGCTGGTATCAGGATATTTTTGGTATATACAATCTATATAAAAGCAAAAACAACGATGGCGTCACTGGCATTTATGATGGCAGACAGATGTATGAGGATATTTACAAATTTGTAAAAGGTACTTATACGATCCCAGTTAATCTTGCTAGCGGCAAGCCAGCGGTTGCTTCTTCAAGCCAAAGCACTGCTCTATCAGCATCCAAAGCGGTCGATAACTTGCCGGGCACGAGATGGTCTAGCCAACAATACTCTAATAACGAATGGATCTATGTGGATTTAGGGCAAGCTTTTAACGTTAATCGTGTGAAATTGAATTGGGAGCATGCTTATGGAAAAAGCTACAAAATTCAAGTCTCAAACGATGCCGTTAACTGGACGGATGTTTATTCGACAACTGCAGGCAAAGGCGGCATAGAAGACATTGGCTTTGTACCGACAACGGCAAGATATGTTAGAATGCACGCAACTGAGCGGGGAACCATCTACGGTTATTCCCTCTATGAATTCCAGGTTTATGGAGATAGTATAGGCTCAGGTACAACAACTAATTTTGCATTGAATAAAATAGCTACTTCCTCTTCCAACCAAGATCCTGCTTGGTCAGCTGAAAATGTGGTTGATGGCAGTGCCTCAACAAGATGGGCGAGTGAGTTCTCAGACCCGCAATGGATAACGGTTGATCTGGGGCAGACACAGCATATCAATCGCGTCAAATTAAACTGGGAGCTTGCCTACGGCAAAGGCTACAAAATTCAAGTTTCGAATGATGCCAGCAACTGGACAGATGTTTATACTACAACGAAGGGCGATGGCGGGATTGATGATATATTCTTTACTGCCGTGAATGCCAGATATGTCAGAATGTACGGCACAGAGCGGGCCTATTCCTTCTATGGCTATTCTTTATATGAATTTGAGGTGTACGGCAAACCTAATCTCGCGCTTAACAAACCGGCCGTTTCTTCCTCCAACGAAACTTCTGAATTTACAGCCAATAAAGCAGTAGACGGCAATCCATCAACAAGATGGTCTAGTCTATATTCTAACCCGCAGTGGATTTATGTGGATCTTGGTCAAATAACACGAATCAATAATGTCCAATTGAACTGGGAGAATGCTTATGCTAAAGGCTACAAAATTCAAGTCTCGAACGATGCATCCACCTGGACCGATGTGTATACTACAACGACTGGCAATGGCGGTATAGACGATATCTACTTTGAGCCGACTAAAGCAAGATATGTCAGAATGCTGGCAACCGAACGGGGAACAGTCTATTGGTACTCCCTTTATGAGTTTAGAGTTTATGGAAACTAGCTTATAAGATATATTAAAAATGGATCAAGCCTGTGTGCAAAATTTTGTACATGGGCTTGATTTGTTATTGCTTTTCAACCCAGCAAACCTCAATTTTTCTGGTCGTAAAGCGAATTAATGCTCGGCTTGTTTAAAATACGCTCTTTTCGTAAATATTGTTGCTGTTTGTTGCTTATTGATTAAATAAAGCGTCAAATGAACACGAGAACTTTTCTATCCTAACAATAGTCGCTTTATCTGTTATACTTCCCACTTCATCAAGTTTTCCTTTAATACCTTTTATCAAAAGTGCCTCTTCAAATAGACGGAATTTCTCGTTTTCTGAAAGGCCTTCAAATGCTTCATATACATTCAGCCAGCTCATTTTTTATGTCGCCCCTATATCCTGTACCCATATATTATATAGAATAATTAGCACCAATGAATACGAAAAAAGCGTAAAAATAGGGAAAATAGTCAGATTGCAAATGACCATCTTGCTTTATATGATAAATGTATGATTGGACTGTGGGGGGAGTGTTGGCGAATGATCATCATTTATGAAGAACAACGGATGGGTGCCATAGCAGAAACAGTAGAGCATTCTAATGCTTCATTGGACAAATGTTTGGAAATTATCGAGAGAATGGATGGCTTTAACTGTAATCAAGTTACTGTGGAATGTGCAGATAATATCATTATGATCGGCGGAGGAGATGATGATTATATCGTTACTGTCGAGACAAATACAGCCATTCACAATCTTCTCAACCCATTAACAGATGAACAGGATGAAGCATTGGAGGCAGATTCTATTGAGCTTACAGTTGGTGGTCAAGTCTGCGAGTTTCCTCAACAGTATATTGTAGATATAGAGTTGGTCAAGTCGGCGCTCCTTCAGTATTTGGTTGGCGAGCCGTCTAATATCCGCTGGGAAACAATTGAGAAATAAGTAGTGCTGTCTACATGTCCTTCTGTGACATCGTGTGATGCTAGGCGATAATTCGTTTGGTGATGCTAATGGATATTGATGAGCTTGTTCAATTGCGCTGAAAGGTGAAAATGTACTTTTAACTGGCGGTGAATAGATTGGATAGAATGAAAAATAGCGGGTTTTATACACTTAAATTGTTTGTAACGCCTGAGGAATTTGATCATGTGCTGGATAGATTTGAACAGAAGCAGGCTCGGTTTCGTCTAAGCAATTACGAGCGTACAGTACATAACCGAACAGAGGTTTATGAGGCATATAAAAGGTATTATCAATATTTTATCAAGCCGGAAAAGCCGGATTATCATCCCTCCTTTGTCTACTCCATTGCTTTGATGCTGGATGGCAAGATGTCGGGCTTTTTTGTAAGAAATGAAGGTGTCGGATTTCCGTATCTTCGTCAGTGGGCAGATGATGAGCTGCCATGCATTTTGCTTTCGTTCCCTAAAGGATTGCAAATTGATTTTAAGGACGAGAAGGGAGATTATTATATTTACGAGGATATTCGTGAGCACCAGCCGCTAACCTACGCGTTTTATGATGAAGTAACCCGTTATATAAAGAAAGAGACGAAGCCGCTTCGCTTTTTGTCCTATGTCATAGATGAGCTGCAGGAGCAAAAGCCGGCTGTTCGCATTAGTAAAGCGGCGATGGACGACCTTGCTGGATCGTGGATTTTTAAAAAATATGAGCTTGGTTGGAAAGTGAAATAGAATAAAAAAGTAGGAAGACTCTGTATGATCAATCCTTATAATTAAAATAAAAGTAAATAAAAGGAGGCTTATAATGGGCAGGTCGTTTGCGAACATGCATATTAAGTCAGGCAACCTAGAGCATATCATTGAAGTACTGAGGGAACTAGCACATAAGGCGCCTAATGTATTAGGGCTGGACGATTTGCGGGATGAGAGTGAAGCTGGAGAAAGTATGGCAGAATCCAATATATACGTCAATCAAAACAATGAATACTGGGTTAGCGTGCTCCATAGCTATTTTGTATGGGGAACGGTGAAAGAAGCGGGGAAAGAACTATCTAAGCTTACAATAGAGCCAATTGTAACGATTGGATTTATGCATGATGAATTATTAGAACTGTCTATTTTAAAGGACGGACAAGTAGCGGCGGAGAGAACCTTTTGTGAAGAATGGGTGCGAGAAGAGTACGGATTGCCGGAAGGACAGTTGAATGATCGCTATTTGTCTGAAGGACTGGGTCTAAGTGAAGAGCAGCTTGCTGAGCTATTGAGTCTAACTAACCCGGCGTCTGTTGCTGATCTGCTAACAGCATGGTTGGGAGTATCGATTTGGAGTGATTCGGAGTGGCTGCCATATGAGAAGGATTTGGGTGGAAAATTTAAAAAGTATGATTTGTGCAAGGAGAGGTTGGACTAAGCCATTTATTGCTTTGTAATGGTCAAATGGAGCAAGAACCGCTGCTCGGCTTCAACTCTTCTTTTTCAGTAAAACTTGTTTCCACTGCCAACGTATATAAATGTATATATCATATTTGCTTAGCAGCATTTAGAAGCAATTAGAAGAAATTAAGGCATTTCGAGATAGAAAGGATGAATATAATGTATGAGCAATTAGAGAAAAAACTAGAGGAAACGAAAGCTTTGAGATGGCATAAGGGACACGGTGCAGAGCAAAGCTGGATCTTGGAGGCAGAGGCGGAATTAGGTTTTCAATTGCCTCCATCCTACAAGTGGTGGTTAGAAAACTATAACAATGGTTATTTAAATGGCGGAAATATATTGGGACTTGCTCCTACGGAGCACAGAGACTATGCAGATAATGATATTTTATATATTCATCGACTTAATATAGAAGATGAAGAGTGGTGTGAGCAATTCCCGCATCGTGTGGATTTGTATGTACCGGACAGTGATGAGTTATATTTCTTTGATACATCACAAGTGAACGAGCAAGGAGAGTTTGAAATCAAATGCTTTGATTTGATGAATGGCATTATCGATACATTTGCGCACAGCTTTGCTGAGTTTCTGGAAAATCTGCTCGATCATTATCGTACCTACAATTGAATAATACCCCTCAAGACAGCGCTTTGCTCGAATGAAATAAAATGACAGGGGGACTGTGCAGCAGTGGATTTATCATTTCAATTAGATACATGTGGAACCTGTGTAAGTGAGCTGGTCAAGGAGCTTGTACCACTAGAGGAGCTTGCAAAAACATGGGATTTCCCTTATGAGATTATAGCGGTAATTCGTGTGTTGCCTGAAAGCTACGCTCGCAAAACAAGACGACGCTTTGATAAGAAGGAGCAATTTTTGAGCCTAGATTTCAGCATTATTTATGAACAATATCAGAGGTTGTCAAAGCTGGAGCAACGTGAAGCGCTAGGGAATCTTCTTTTTGAATACATGTCCGAATCCCTTGCCAAGTACAAGCAGTATGCAGAAAAAGAAATACAAGCGGAGTATTTGACCAAGATAAAAAACTGGATGCTTGAAAATGACTGGCTGCATGGAAAAATCGAGCAGGCACGCGAGTTGCTTGCAAAAGATACAGGGTTGTACGAGGTAAGCCAACAATTGAAGCTGCCAATAGAGGAAGTGGAATATATTTATGCCTGTATGTACGGTTCCGAACCAGACGAGATTCATCCAGATAATATACGAGCAGGAAAAGCTCCAATCTATAATTAGTAGAACGCCCCTAGTTCAAACTTAAATCAGTGTTCATTCATGATTGAACTACAGGGGCATTTTTTTGTTTGTATGTTATGCTTGAATTTCTGTATTATTTTAAAACCGCCGTTTCATTAATATGTGAGTTACTGGTGCTCTTACCAAGAAACTTGTTGAATATAAAGGACACCATCTTAAATTTGTTACCTGAATCCCAATACTCTGCAGTTTCGGCGTTTACTTTTATTAGAACCAGATTAGGATCATCATAGGTAGTTTCTAATAAAATCTCATATCCTTTACTCCACAATTCCTTTTTCTTTTCATTATTATCAACTAGCTCCGCTTCACCTCGTATAGATACAAATGATTGATCGGAATAGGAGATGTTTACTTGCTTATTTTGCAATAATTCATGAAATTTGCCTGTGTCTTTTTTAGTAAAAAACCAAAGGTTTCCTTCGCTATCCATATCCTGTGTTTTCATTGGGCGTGAGACGAGCCCTTGCTCTGATACAGTTGTTAACATGGCAATATCAATACCTTTCACCAATTCGCGTACCTTGTTAATAGTTTCCGAATGCTCTGCTGCTGCTGCTTTTTCCATTGTATATAGCGCCTCTTTCGTTGTTTGATTATTGAAATAGTGGGTAAATTATAGAGATCGTACTAAACAAATCTTTATTAGCTTTTGATTAACGGCAGCAAAGTATACAGAAAGTCAAGATGGAAAGCTAATTAGGCTTGCCCTTGTCAGTGCCCTTTACGAGTTCAATATTTTTTTGGGCTGTTGTAAAGAGCGCCTGTATATCTGATCCAAAACTAAGCAGAGTGACACCTCGCTTCGACCATTCCTTCAATTCCTGTACATTACTAAGATGAATACCGATTGGCATATTTTTTGCCTGGCATTTTTGTATAATGGTTTCAATAGCAGCCACTACAGATGGATGATTGGTTTGTCCTGCACATCCCAAATCGACAGAAAGATCAAAGGGACCGATTAGAATAGCATCAATATTTGGCACCTGCAAAATATGATCTAGTTGCTCGATTCCTTTTCGAGATTCAATCTGCACAATAATAATGCCATCTTCATTGGCATTGTTCACATACTTTTGTTTGTCAGGCTCGAATAGCAGCTTGTAGCCGCCAGCGCCTCGTTCACCAACAGGAGGATACTTTGCCCAATTGACGATTTCCTGTGCTTGTTCCGCGCTTTCAATATGGGGCACCATAATGGATATGCCGCCCATATCCATTGCTTTGGCAATAAGCGTATATTCAAGGCTGCTCACACGAATGACAGGGTGAATGTCAGCAAGCCGTGCGGTTCTAAGCAGTTCCTCCATTTTTGCATAAGATAGCGGAGCGTGTTCTGCCTCGATAAGAACAAAGTCGTAGCCATGATGCTTTAATATTTCGATATAGCCTCCCCATCCCGTATTCGAGAGAAAAGATCCATATAATTTTTCGTGATTTTTTAATCGTGTTTTCATCTGTTACTCCTTTCCAAGTTGCTCGATACAGTCTGTTTTTGGCAAATACAACCTAGTATGCGACTATACGCTGGCTTTGAAGCAATCATTCTATAGTATTTCCAAGTGGCTGGGCACTAATACTAATAGTTAATCCAAGAGGCATAGCTGCTATCAAAAGTAAAAAAGCCCTCCCCCGCAGGAAGAAGGCTTTTCGCAGCTATATTCTAATTCATTATTTTGTTTCTGGAGCCAGCCAATTTGCCAGCTCTTCGGTTTGTGACAACACGGCAACAGGGTCATAGTACCAGGATATTTCTTCCTTCCAAATATAGACCTTGTCATTTTTGATTGCCGGGAGTGATCCCCACATCGGATCTTTTTTCAAATCTTCCAATGTGCGGCTGTCTGAAGTAATAACCAGATAGTCACCAGCGAATTCCGGCAGCATTTCCTCACTGATTTCTGCCCATTGTTTTTCCATAATATCAAGGGTAGCTATCTCGGGCGGCTTGCGGCCAAGAGCTTGATACACAGGTTGTCCGCCGCGTCCGAAATTGTCTCCATAAACATAAATAGACTTTTCCGTCACTTCCAAAATAGAGAAGCTCGCATCTGCAGAAATAGCTTTATCTACTCGAGCTTTGGCAGCAGTAATTCGCTCGTCATAGTCCTTCAGCCAATCTGCAGCTTCCTGTTGTTTTCCAAACAGTTCACCGAAGAAAGTCAGCTCGTCATGTGCATTTTTCAAATCTCCCCAAGGGATGACGATGGTGGGAGCTATTTTGTTCAGCTGTTCAAAATTATCATTATTCGCTGATAAGATCAGATCAGGTTCTAGCGAAATAATTTTTTCAGCATTCATTTTTCCATAATCACCTGTATCCGCAACACCTTGCAACGCTTCTTTGAAGTATACGTTTTTAAGGGCTAGCCCTGGTGCCCCTATTGGAATAAGCTCTAACGGAATTAGACTCCCCAAATACTCTTCAGCTACAATTCGCTTTGGATTAACGGGTATTGTAATTTCACCATTAACGGTATTGACTACTCTTGTTGCGGGTTGACTGTTGTCGGTGCTAGGGCTAGCAGTAGATGGTGTTGTCTCCGCTGGAGTTTGTTGCTCCGAGTTACTCTCTTCTTTGTTAGTGCTTGGTTGGTTCGAAGTGTTTCCGCAGGCTGCTAAAATGAGTATAAAAACAAGACAGCATGCAGTTAAAGCTTTATGCCAAACATTCATATCTAAGCCCCCATATATAATGATATTCATTCTCAATTAAAGGATACACAGAGACTTCCTGTTTGGCTATGACAGTTTGTGATGTGTCTCTATACAAAATTGTGATCATTCGGGTAGCAACGCTTGTTGCAGCGCCTCCAGCTGATCTTTACTTGACAATGGATCGTAGCCCCAAAACAAATCGGAATTGTTCAACATATAAACCCGTCCCGTTTGGACAGCGGTCAGCCTTCTCCAGGCATTGGATTGCATAGTCATATTAAGAGTAAAATTGGCTTGCTTGGTAGATGGAGCACCAGTAAAAAAAATAAAATCTGCATCGTAGCCGGACAATTGCTCGATCGATACTTTTATAAACCCGTGCTCCAGCAAACTTTGATCAATCAAGGACTGCGGTATTTGAAATCCTAAATCTCCATATATCAGCTGCGCTCCTCTTCCATTGCAGCCAGCTATAGCATAAGCCATATCGTCACCAAATTCCCAAACAATAGCTTTACGGCTGGAACCGTAATTATCGCGTAGCTTTTCCGAAAATCGATTTATCTTTTCTTCAAGCGGCAACAAAATTTCCTCTGCTAACTCACTTTTATTGACTAGTTCAGCAATAGATCTGAACTGATCCTTCCAATCCAACTGCTTATGCGGCAATTGAATGACTGGCGCCAGCTTTAACAAATGGATGGCGTGATGCTGTAATTGATAACTTAAAATAACATCGGGAAGCAGTATCTCATCATAAGTCTTGTAGTTGTTATTTACTACATGAGTGGCGCATTGGGCTGCTTTCGCTCCATATTTTTGGGTATGCCAATTGGCAAAGATTCCCCACCGGGGTTGGATGCCAAGAGCCCATAACGCTGCGCTGTGATTAATGTTTAGGGCAGCAGCATGAATGGGAGCTTCACGATAAAGTTTCGGTGGACTACCAGTCATTTGTTTAAATCTTCTGCTCAAATAAAGACCTTCACGAAAGCCAGTTTCCTGTGCGATCTGATCCAATGTTGCCGTACTTTGAGAAAGTAGAAGCTCCTGCGCCTTTCTCACGCGTATTAAGGTGATGTATTCTGTTAATGTAAATCCTGTTCGCTGGCGAAACACGCGAGAATAATGCTCTGGGCTAACACCTGCTCGTCTGGCTAGCTTTTCTCTGCCCAGCTCTTCTTTGTAGTTGGCAAAAATATAGCGAAGACTATCATTAAGCCAGTTAATTGGCTCCTTTGGCATGGTTTTGGATATATCCTCCAGCTGACGCATCAGATCTACAAACTGAGCTTGTAATTGCCAAGGAACTCTATGCTGCTTGCTCCATTGATCGGCAATTTGTCTCGCAGCATTAGCAGCGATAGGCTGACGTCTTAAAATTAAGAGAGAGGAACCTATTAACAGCGATTCACCAGTTCCTGCAGTACGAAAGTCGAATAATAAACAATCTGCGGACTCTTTTTTTGGGAAGACAATATGCAACGGAGTGTTTGGAGGAACAATTAGTATATCGCCTGCATTCATTTTCACCGATTCGTTGACTTCAGCATGATACTCCAGTATCTGAATGCTGCCTTTATTCACAACAAGTATTCGCCGTAACTCATCTGCTGCGTTAAACTCTATCTCTTGCCCACATTGATTCACATGATAAAGTCGTTCCGGAATTGCAAACATAGCGTGTAATGGCAAGTAGTCTTTACAAATATTCATAAGTAATTCTCCAAATTTTTAATTGATAATCATTATCATTATTATCTCTTGCTGATGCTCGGCGTGTCAATAAATAGTGCAATTCAAATTAAAGGAATGTACAGCAGTTTTGTGAAAATAAAAAAACGAACCGGAGTTTTAACAATAGATAAACTATGCCCGGTTCGTTATAGATAAATTTATTGGTGAATAATTATGCGAAAATTTAAACTTTTAATAGGCTACAATCCAAGGAGACAAGGATAGGTTGTTGTCACTAGTATTAATATTTGCGCCGATAGATAAATCGGCTAGATTTTGGTCCCTAAAATTAATAGGCGGAGCTGTCATCGTTGTTGCGATACCTGTTGATCTGCCTCCTATTTCAGAACCGTTAATTCGATTATAGACAGCTAAATAATAAGTTTTATTTGCTTGCAGATTAACAGGGGTAAGCAGCGGGAGTGAGAATAAGCCCATATTAACTGTGCTGACTTGCTCGGTAAGCCCAATAATTGTTGAATTAATTCGAGTATTTGGTTCCAAAATGGCGAGTTGGAAGTTGCCGGATTCACTTCCATATTGGGTGACATATACAGCAAGCGTCGTTACTGTGGTATCTGTCGGAGCAAAGATAAGCGCCCCAATCATTTGATTGTTCCCGCCGCCTTCGTTATACATGATAGATCTATCAATATCACCAATTCTTAATGTTTGAAGTACGCTGCCGCCATTTCCTTCTGCCCCCGTTGCCCCAGCTGGTCCAGTGGCACCTGTCGCCCCTGTATCGCCAGTCACACCGTCTGCACCTGTAGTTCCAGTCGCGCCAGTAGCGCCGTCCGCGCCCGTAGTTCCGGTTGCCCCAGTCACGCCGTCTGCGCCCGTAGTTCCCGTCGCCCCAGTAGCGCCGTCTGCGCCAGTAGTTCCCGTCGCCCCAGTAGCGCCGTCTGCGCCAGTAGTTCCCGTCGCTCCAGTCACACCGTCTGCGCCAGTAGCTCCTGTTGCTCCAGTAGCGCCGTCTGCGCCAGTAGTTCCCGTTGCTCCAGTCACACCGTCTGTGCCCGTAGTTCCAGTGGCTCCAGTCACACCGTCTGCGCCTGTAGTTCCCGTCGCCCCAGTAGCGCCGTCTGCGCCCGTTGCTCCAGTCGAGCCAGTCACACCGTCTGCGCCTGTAGCTCCAGTCGCTCCAGTTACACCATCTGCACCCGTGGCACCAGTCGAGCCAGTCACACCGTCTGCGCCTGTAGCTCCGGTTGCCCCAGTCACGCCATCCGCGCCCGTAGTTCCGGTTGTTCCGGTCGCCCCAGTCACACCGTCTGCGCCAGTAGTTCCCGTCGCTCCAGTCTCTCCAGTCACGCCATCCGTGCCCGTAGCTCCAGTTGCCCCAGTAGCGCCGTCTGCGCCCGTAGCTCCAGTGGCTCCAGTCACGCCGTCCGCACCCGTAGTTCCGGTTGCCCCAGTCACACCGTCTGCGCCCGTAGTTCCGGTTTCCCCAGTCACGCCGTCCGCACCCGTAGTTCCGGTTGCCCCAGTCGCGCCGTCCGCACCCGTAGTTCCGGTCGCCCCAGTCACACCGTCTGCGCCAGTAGTTCCAGTTGCTCCAGTCACACCGTCTGCGCCAGTAGTTCCCGTCGCTCCAGTCACACCGTCTGCGCCAGTAGCTCCTGTTGCTCCAGTGACACCATCTGCGCCCGTAACTCCCGTTGCGCCAGTCACGCCGTCCGCGCCCGTAGTTCCCGTTGCGCCAGTCACGCCATCTGCGCCCGTAACTCCCGTTGCGCCAGTCACGCCGTCCGCGCCCGTAGCTC